>JABFFZ010000068.1 GCA_013112725.1 Chloroflexota bacterium | reverse complement strand
CAAAGTCAAACCCTTGCATTAAAGCGCCTTGTTCAGCAGGAACAACAACCAGTTCTATTGGATTTTTGTTGTTCAAGTCAGCCAAAAAAAGGTGCCGGTGTTCGGATGAAGCCGCCCAATAAGCCATCAAAGAGCCATCAGGCGAAAAGCGGATGCGTTGAATAACCATGTCGGGATTTTCCAATTGATCCACAGATCTAAAGCCGGAACCATCGCTGTAAACCTGATACCATTGCATCGGCTCATGCCGTTCGGGATCAGTGCAATAGAAATGTCCAGATACGCATGGCACACCAGCAAAAAGAATGGGCCAGACCGGGCCTGTAAAAGGGGTGGCGGTAGGTGTGGGGGTTTTGGATGGGAGTGGAGTGTAAACAGCAACCAGCGCCGCCTGCGTCTCCCGCACGGCCGCAGCCGGCAGCATCGGCGCTTCTATGGGAGCAGAGGTGCTGTTGGGTGGTAGTGTGGCCGTAACGGCAGCAGACAAAGGCGTGTTGGCAGGCAAGACAGTAGCAGGCGTGGCAGTCTCACCCACCACGCGGGTGGCGGGTACAGTAGCTGCGCTCTCTGGCACGGCCGTGCAGCCACTTATCAACAACCCACCCAGGCAACACATGATGAGCAACAGGTGTAGTAATTTCATACTGACCTCCTCAGGTTCGTAGTAGGCGATTCATCGCCATGAAAGGGCACTGAAGTGCCTACTACAAACGGATTATGGGATAGGGGCTGATAACCAGGTAGGATGGCGGTGAATACCGGGTGGGCTGACCGGTACGGCCGTTTCCCCAGGCGTCCACATCCAGATGGCATCATCAGCAGTGAAGGCCAGCAAACCATCCGGCGACCAAACAGCGTCATAGACCAGACTGTCCGCAAATTGGGTAATGGGCGTTACCGTACCGGCATACACGTCTACCTGGTACAGATTGCTGCGTAAGGCCAGCGGCTCAAGGTCCGCCTGAATGTCATCCGGGTTTTCCCGGTGGACGTAGACCAGGCTGGCGCTGTCTGGCGACCAGGCCGGCGCATAACCATGCCCGGCATCCACTTCTGCCAACAGGGTTAGCTGCTGGCCGCTGGTTGGTTCAGCCAGCCACAATTCACCGATGACAAAAGGTATGTTGGTGTCCGGCAGCAGCACATAAGCCAGGACATTACCATCCGGCGACCAGGCGGCGTGAGCCACTAGCTGGTCGGGAAACGTTTGCCAGGGAGCCAGGCGGCCATCGGCCAGATTCAGAACGCCCATCTCGCTGCCAAAACCCAGGCCAACTGAGGCTGCATATAACACGCGCTGGCCGTCCGGGGCAAAGGCCGCGTCATAGGTACCGGCGGGCAGATCAAGCGGCTGCCACTCGCCGCCGTTAACAGGGATAAGCCATACCTGGCCCGTTTCGATGTCGCGGAAGAGCAGCCACGCGCCATCCGGCGACCAGTTCATAAAGTAACCCTGGTTTAACAGGGTAACGGCATCGGGATTATTCAGGTCAAGCAACCGGGCAAAGAGGGTGTCTTCACAATTGTATTGCAGTAGGAGGGCAGCGCCATTGGGGGAGGCGTGGACGGCGTCGGTCCGGCAGCGGGGCGGGTCTGGCTGGCTATAGAGGGGGATGGCCTGGGGCAGAACGGGCATATCGTCGTCACTGCCCAGCGGATAGAGCGTAGTTGTTACCCCCCCCCCCGTCTTCGGGGAATTGCACAAAAACCACTCCGGTGGTTGCCATCGGCGGCCCGGCAGGGCCAGGCAGCACAGGTGGCTGGCTAATGGCCGACTGGGTAACAGACGGCGCTAATAGAGCCACGATCAACAAAGGACAAAATCTACGTAATATCAACAACAAACCAGGCATCTTGTTTTCCTCCTTTGCCAGAAACGACCATCTCCCGGTAACTTACCGGCAGTTGGTATCTGGCTTATGGCACACACTATAGGGAAATCTGGCTAAACATTACTCCCATGGCGGGCATTATAACAAAAGGCTGGTTTGCCTGTCAATAATGTGTAGGCACTTTTTGAAAAAATGCGCTATCATTGAAGGCATCAAGTAGACATAGTATAATTTTCCCAGGTAATCCACCCTGTTTTGATCATGTAAGATTTGTACAGGTGTATATAATTAGCGCGCTCTTGCTAAAATCAGGCAAGGCCCTAAAGGTTTTATCAAACCCATAGGGTCTCAATCCACAAGTCACTCGGTTGTTGGAGGTAAAAATGAGTTCAGGCACACAAAATGAAAATTGTTTCTACCCAAACAGGTGGATGCGCATCCTCTTGATTTCGACAGAGGAAATCATCGGCAAAAATGGCGTCAATTCGCTATTGAATCTGGCTGGACTCCCGGAGTATATTGGCAACTATCCTCCTGATAATATGAAAAAGGAATTCCCCTTTGACCAGGTGGGCAAGTTGCAGCAGGCTTATTGGGATATGTATGGCCCCAGAGGGGCGCGCGCCTTTGCCACCCGCGCCGGTAAAAAGACGCTGAATGATGGCGTTGAGCATTTTGGGCAGATTGCCAAAGCGGCCCGCGCCGCCATGAAAATTGGTTCTTTTGAGCGGCGTGTATCGTTGGGTCTGCAATTTTTTGCCAAGTTTTTTAACCAGGTGAGTGATCAGCACGTCAGTGTGGAAGAGGACGATACGGCCTGGTATTGGAATATCCATGTGTGCCCCATGTGTACAGGCCGGACATCTGATTCTCCTGTCTGTTATCTGGCAGTTGGGGTTTTGCAAGGGGCATTGGAAAATTTTGCCGATGCCGATAAACGATATAACGTCACACCCACCCACTGTATTGCCAAAGGGGATGAGGTCGGCGTCATTGTGATTGAAAAGAACCCCATGTAACGTTTCCCCGTTTTCACTTTGCAGACAAAGCCCACCGGTTGCCAGACCAGCCGGTGGGCTTTTTTTTACATAACGAATGAATGTTCTACAGAACGTGACATAATCTTGTTGTATACTGTCAAAGGCCATAAAGTGTCATTTTGCCCGGCGAATGGAATTCGCGGCAACACGTGCAAAGACCGCCTGCGCGGTCTGGGGCCCAGTCGGCGAAGGCCGACTTTGCACGTGTAGGCGCGGTTTTAACCGCCGGCTAAAATGTCAGATTATGCCCTTCGTTGGTATATAATGCGGTCATGGTGCATGAGGGGTATGGTAACTGAGCAGTTTAATCTGACAGATTAAACTGCTTTCAATCGTTTGCCTGCCAGGGCAGACCAACGGCCGTACTCCCTATTTTATCGAACAACTGTATAAGGAGGTTTGTATGTCCAATCAAATTGATCACGGGAGTCTGCCGGCGACGGGCAAAACGAATGGAGGGCAGCACGGCCGTTTACCCTGGCGACTGTTGGGAATGGTCATGTTTGCCCTTTCCCTCTTCCTGCTGCTGGGCGCCAGCACCACCAGCGCCGCCAGCCAGACCATCCCTACCATTTCCATTGTCAGCGTGGTAACGGACCAGACCGTTACCATTCAAACCCACAATTATCCGCTCGGCCAGATTTTCACCGTACGCATGAATTACATGGGCACCGCCGGTTTGGGCGGCGAAGTAGTGGGTTCCTTTGATTCCAGCCGGGGTGATGGTACAGCCACCTATGCCATTCCCAATTTTCTGAAAGGGCAGCAGCAAGTTGCCATCCGGCTAGACAGCGCTCGGGGGTACTACAGCTTCAACTGGTTCTGGAACAATACCATAAGCAGCTCTGGCAACACCGGCGGTCAACCACCAGTTTCGCCCGGCTACGTAGGTATCCCCACCTTTAGCATTGTCAGCGTCGCCACCGATACCAGCGTGACGATCTTGACCAACAATTTCCCGGCCAACCAGCTTTTTGATGTGACCATGGGGCTGATGTATACGCAGGGCATTGGCGGCATCAAAGTGGGCGAGATCAATTCCGGCGCCGGCGGGGCCATCCAGCAAACCTTCAACATCCCGGCCGAACTGCGCGGGCAGGCCCGCATTGCCATTCGCGCCCAAACGCGCCACGCCAATCCGTTTTATGCCTATAACTGGTTCTGGAATAACACAACCGGTGGCAATACCGGCGGCACTGGCGGTATTCCCCCGGTGACGCCGCCGGTAACGGGCATTCCCACCATCAAAATTTGCCAGGTGGTACGTGATAGCTCGGTGCAGTTCCAAACAGCCAATTACCCGGCTAATATGAACTTCACAGTGACGATGGGGGCTATGGGCACACAAGGGTTGTTGGGCTTCCCGACGGGTACGTTTAATTCCGGCAGCGGCGGCACGGCCCGCTTTAGCATGCCCATTCCTGATGGCGTGAAAGGGTTCAACCAGATTGCCATTCGCGCCCAGGGTTCGCCGTATTTCAGCTATAACTGGTTCTGGAATACCACCACGTCGGCTGATTTTTGCAGCGGTTAGTTCACAAATTTTCCCGGAAGCCTGGGCTCTTTGGGAATTCATGGGGTTGACAGACCGTGATGCGTGATGCGTGACGAGTGATGCGTGAGGGCTTTCCGGTCACGCATCACGCATCATGCATCATGTTTCACGTTTCACGTTGAACCCCACGAAACCCTGAAGACCCGAAAATTTACCTGATGCTCAGCCAATAGTTGGCATCATTATGGGCAAAGGGGGTTTGCGGCATAATCATTAACACGCCGCCTCCTTTGCCCATATTCACCACCCATTGCCCGCGATTGAGGTCATCCAGGGCCAGGGGGGTAACACGCGGGCCGGTTTCTCCTTCTACTTTTTCTTCAATCAAGAGTACAGACCATCTTTGGGGCAGCCAGCCACCGGTCAGGACAAAACCTTCGGCCTGCCAGTTTTCCGGCCCGTCGGTGAAAGAGGCTGCCTGATGGCCGGTGACGGCAATATCGTCTATGGCGAATCCCTGCCCGGTAATGCCGGAATCGGTGATGACGTCAATGCGCAGCTGGATGGGCTGCCCGGTGAAGGCATTGAGGGAGATATTTTCCTTAAGCCAACCATATTGGGCGCCGGGTTTGGCGGCGCTACGGCCGTTATACCCGCGTCCTCTGTCACCCCGGCTGCTGTGTTCAGGGGTGAGCGTCTGCCAGGTTTGGCCGCCATCAGTGGAAACGGAGAGGTAGGCGAAATCATACTCTTCTTCCAGGTCATACCAGGTGGAATAGGTGAGCGTGGCCTGGTTGACGTGGCTGAGATCATAGAGACCGGTGAGGCGGGCGTTCATCTCATCAACGGCGGGGGCATACCAGAAGAGATTATCGGCGGTCTGGTTGAGATTGGCTTCTATGAGTGGCACGGCCGTGTCCCCGGCAAAAGAGATCGTTACCGGGCCGCGCCACTCGCGCAGGTCAATATAATGCACGCCAAATTGGGCCAGACTGTCTACTTCGTCATACGGCTGGTTGGCTGTGGCTTTTTGGTGCAGGGTAGGTCGCCGTAACGTCAGATTTTGGTAATGGTAACGGCCGTCTGCCACCCCCGCCACCGTGACGCCATTATCCAGATAATTGGCTGCGGCCCAATTGGCCGTAAACTGTTCCAGGGAAATGTCGGGGGCGAACCCTTGCAAGATGGCATAAACGCCGGCCATGCCGGTGGCCGGGTGGCGGGCTAACTCTTGCACGGCCGTTTCCCCCAACTGCTCCCACACATAAACCAGAAACAAATACGCCCCGGCATAGTGGGCGTAAATCACCTCATCATCATAGCTCCAACTGTTGAGGGGGGTGGCCGGATTTTCCAGGTAATCTATGGTTTCGGCCGTATCGGTGAAACCCAGTGCTATCTCCGCTAACTGCGACAGCCCTTCATTCATCCAGGCTGCTTCACCGGGGTCCATATTCCATTGGATGAGATGCTGCACTTCATGTATCAGGGTGGCATAATACAAATCTTCACCCATTTCCAGTTCACCCATATTCAGGTAAATAATTTCTTGCTCATTAGAGTCAGGGGCAATGGTGCGTGGGTATTCATCTTCGCCGCGGAAAAACCCTAACTCATCAGCGGCTGAACTGCTCAGATGCAGCACAGAAAAGCGGGGATCGTTGTCTACGCCAGGCTGCCAGACCGGCCCAAACAGGTTGACCAACGTTTCGTAATACATTGCCTCAAAGCGATTGGCGGCGGCGGCAACATCGGTGGTGTTGATATCGGCGCCCTCCGCCACCCAGAAATAGGTGTTTTCGGTTACAGCGGCCAGCGTAGCCTGAATTCTGTCACCATCAACGGCAAAAGAACGGCTGTCGCCGGGCTGGTAGGTGGAGGCGGTGATGGTGCGTGGGCCGCTGTAGTTGTTCAGACGCACGGCCGTATCATAATAATCATGCGCCGGGTATTCCGTTATGTAAAGCTGTTGCAGATCTTGCCCGGCTCTTGGAGGCACAGGCATCTGGTTGACCTGGGTGGGCACGGGCAAATCAATGGTGAATAAGGCCGTTGCCTCTGCTGCTGGCGTCTCTACCGGCGGCTGGGTGGTGCCCGTGGGTGCATCTTCAATAGGGGCAGTGGGTGGTGGTTGAGGGGTGAACACATCGGGGACAGATGCCACCGAAGTAGCCGTGTCTTCAAGCACAGTCGCGGGGCCGCCCAATACAGCCTGGGCCGCTTCGGTGGCGGCGCCATTGGCCACAGACTCCTCACGGAATTGGACATAGGCATAATAGCCGCCACCCAAACCCACGGCCCCCACACAGCCCAGGCACAGCAGCATAAACAAACAACCGGCAGCCAGCCACGGCAGCCAGCGCGGCCTGTCCGGTTCCGGATCAGAGGGAGGAATCACGCGAATCGTTTCGTTCATGGTTGGTCACCTTATCCCCTATAAGCATAGCCAGGTGACGGCGTCTGTCCATAGGAAAAACCACTGGCTTTCATATTTCTCATTGAATTGGCGTCGCTGCCAGGTGAACCCTTTGCTCTATCGTAACCGAACTGGATACCCTGTGTTTTGACAGGGGAGCGTGTATTCCGCAAAATAGAGGATTGGTTCAATCTTCAAGATGGAACCAATCGCAAAAGAATACAGCATCCACAGTCCATCTGTATGAGGAAAACGATGAAATATGCACACATCATCGGTTGGGGCAAATATGTGCCCGACCGGGTTCTCACCAATCACGATCTGGAACGCATGATTGACACAACCGACGAATGGATTACGCGGCGTACCGGCATCCACGAACGGCACATTGCCGGGGAACGGGAGACCACGGCCACGCTGGCTTTTGAAGCCGCCGCCCGCGCCCTGGCCGTCGCCGATCTACATCCTTCCCAGGTTGAACTCATTATTGTGGCTACCTCCACTCCTGAATACATTTTCCCCTCCACCGCCTGCCGCGTGCAGGATTATCTGGGGGCCATTAAAGCAGGCGCTTTTGATCTCAGCGCCGCCTGTTCCGGCTTTGTCTATGGCCTGGATATGGCTGCCCAGGCTATCGCCACCGGCTCCGTGCGCAATGCCATTGTGATTGGCGCGGAGACGATGACGCGGGTGTTGGACTGGGAAGACCGGGGTACCTGTGTCTTGTTTGGCGATGGCGCGGGCGCCGTAGTACTTAAAGGCAGCAACATTCCCGGCGGCGTGCTGGCTTCCACGCTGCGCTCCGATGGCTCCGGCGGTGATTTGCTTAGTCTGCCTGCCGTTTACCACAACCCAGTACCTACTCTGGGGCCGGAGTATTTTCACAACGGGCATAAACGCAATACCATTGCCATGGACGGCCGTCAGGTTTTCCGATTTGCCACCCAGGTCATTGCCGATTCAGTACATGAAACGCTGCGCAAAGCCAATATGACCCTGGAAGATGTAGACCTGATTGTACCCCACCAGGCGAACACCCGTATTATCGAAGCTGCCGCCAAACGGCTCAAACTGCCGGAAGAAATGTTTTATACCAACGTGCAGTGGATGGGAAATACATCCGCCGCCTCTATCCCCATTGCCCTATGTGACGCAGTGAAAGACGGCCGTCTCCAACCCGATGACAACGTGATTTTTGTGGGTTTTGGTGGGGGGTTGACCTGGGCTGCTTCGTTGGTCAAATGGAATGTGACGCCGCCCGATGTTTCCCTGCCGCGCCGGGAATGGCGGCGCGCTCGTTATGTGTATGCCCGGGGCCGCTCAAAGATGAAGCGGTACGGCCGTCGCTTTGGCGCCTGGATCGGCGGCTCGCCCACCCCCGACGCTTCCCTGAAAGATGGCGATAAAAAGTCACGGGAGAACGATCTTTGAGTAAACGTGGTTGGGCAACCATTGCGGGCACTATGCTGCTGCTTTGTCTGGTGGTATGGTTAGGGCCAGATGAACGCACGTTAGGCAGTGGCATTAAGTCGGTCTATTTGCATGTGGGGCTTACCTGGGCCGGGATGGTGGGCTTAGGCGCGGCTGGTCTGTTGGGGCTGGCTATTTTTATGACGGGGCGGCTTGCCTGGATACGCTGGCTACAGATAGTGGGGTGGGTGAGTACGGCCGTATACGGCGCCGGTATTGCCATGAGTATGGTAGCTTCACAAATCAATTGGGGCGGCGTGTTGTTGCAGGAACCACGCATGGCCGCCGCGCTCAATGGTCTGGCCATAACCCTGATTGTGCAGGTGCTTCTGGCCTGGCTACCGCCCACACGCCCGTTAGGGCTTCTCCCCATCCTCCTGTGGGGGCTGATTTTGTGGCTCAATGGGCAGGCCGCATTGGTGCTGCATCCGCCCAATCCTGTGCGCACCACAGAATCCAATGGTATACAATTTACGTTCTTAGCTGTATTTGTCCTGTTCAGCCTGATGCTGGTCTGGCTGGTATGGTTTATTCAAAAAACCTTTCCTCGCTCATCCTGAACAAAAGCAATAGACTTCTAGCAGTTAGGAACGAAGATTAAACAACCTGCAGGCAGCCTGATTTTATCTAAGTTCTATTTACGATAGGGAAAAGCCGTGATAAAAATACTCATCAAAATTGGCATCAACATGGTCGCTTTGCTGGTTGCAGCTTCCCTGGTACCCAACATTTATTTAACCGATCAATGGGTGCAGTTGGCCATCGTGGCTATTGTGTTCGGCTTGGTCAATGCGTTTGTACGGCCACTTGTCAAACTGCTCACCTTACCCCTTACCATCACTACATTAGGTCTCTTCACATTGGTCATCAACACCCTGATGCTCCTGTTGGTTAGTTGGCTTAATGTGGGTCTGGAATTCACCGGCAGCGGCATGGTGCAAAACAGCATCGCCGCCTTCTTAGCCAGCATCGTCGTGACCATCGTTAGCACCCTGTTAAGCTGGTTCCTGCCCGATTGATTTCTGGGCAACAGGCAGTTGATTTCTGGGCAACAGGCAGGGCGGGCCGCATACCCACCCGCCGCTGCTGCGCCCCAAACCCTTATCTAACACGCCGCAACACTTGATTTCCCTGGCTCCATGACCATAGTCCTAATGTTGTAGTATTACTACAAGGATACCCTTTGCTCGCTTTACACCCTTTTGTAAACGTGCTATACTCCGCTTCACAACATTATGTTACGTCAAGTTGAAGTGTGGCTGTGCCAGCAGTGCCGGGCACAGCCAAAACAACCGGAAAATGGAAGAGTTACGGGCACAGGAAATGGGTGAATTTATAGAAAAGCTAGCGACGGCCGTGCGCCGCCGTGGCTGGCAAACGCCTGTAGCCATTTTATTGGCGGGTGGTCCCCCGTTCCATTTTTTGGGGGAGCAGGTGTTGTGGGTAACACAGCCAGCGCTTTCCCTCTTTATCCCCTCGCATCTGGTAAGACAATTGGCACAAGTTTTGGCCGAGCCAACGGCCGTGCGCGCATTACTCGTCAGGTTAAACGCAGAAGAGGCAGAACAGGCATGACCCCACTGATTACCCTGGGCATTATAGGAGCATTAGCCGTGTTACTGGTCTTGTTAACACGGAGCGTTCAGGTGGGGCGGCAGGTGGCGTTACGGCCGTTGCCTGCGTTAGACGGCATCAAAGGCCAGCTGGGTCGCTCCATCGAGAGCGGCAGCCCGCTGCACGTCACCCTGGGGCAGGCCGGTCTGGTAAACCAGGCTGCGCCCACCACCATAGCTGCTCTCCATGTGTTGGATCACCTGGCTTTAGATGGCTGCGCCAACAGCACCCCGCCATTGGTTACGGTAGGTGAAGGCACCTTACTGCCCATTGCTCAGGGCAGTTTGCGCCATGCCTACCAGGAAACCGGGCGCAGCGGCGAGTTTGCCCCCGACCAGGTGCGCTTCATTGCCCCCGAAACAACCCCTTTCATTTATGCCGGCGGCGCCGCCAGCCTCTTACAGCAAGATCGTGTCACCGGCAACATTGCCGTAGGCCGCTTTGGCCCCGAACTGGCCCTGATTGCCGAAGCTGCCAACAACCGCCGTCTGGACCAACTATTAGGCACAGATGACCCCTCGGCGCTGGCGGTAGCCACGGCGTTTAGCCAGAATGTGCTGGTAGGTGAAGAGATGCTGGCTGCCGGCGCTTACCTGCGCGATGATCCCAGCCGTCTGGCTACATTACAATTGCAGGACATCATTCGCTGGATTTTAGCGGGTGGGATCGTTTTGTTGGCCCTGGTTGAAGGTCTTTTCTGAGTATGCGCCGCACGAACCAACTATTACCTATAGCCATCGCCCTGTTTTTTGGCTGGCTGACGCTGCTGGGGCTGGTGTTTAACCTACCGCCGGTGGTGACAAACCTGACCCTAGGTTGGGCCGGGCTGTTGGTATCCTTTGCTCTGGTTTTGGGTGTCTTGAATCTGTTCGTGGTGCATTTGAACCGGACTTTCAGAAAAGGGAATCTGTATAGTCTGGTTCTCATTCTCAGCATGGCCGCGGTACTTACAATTGCTGTTTTGGATCGGATGGGGATAACAGAAAATGGCATGACCCACTATTTTGACTGGGTTCAGGCGCCCTTAGAAGCGGCGCTGGCTTCGTTGCTGGCCTTTTTCTTATTATTTGCCGGGTTTCAATTGATGAAGCGGCAGCGCACGGTGTGGTCTATCTTGTTTTTGGTCACGGCCGTACTTGTTTTAACGGCCGATGTGTTGTTGGTTACTTCTTGGGCGCCGCCGCTGTTGAGCGTATGGGTTTTCCGTATTCAAGACGTCATCCAAAATGTGATCGTGATTGCCGGTGTACGTGGTTTACTCATCGGAGTGGCGCTCGGTTCCATTCTGCTGTCGGTGCGTATGCTGATCGGATTAGAACGGCCGTATAACAAATGAGTCAGGAAATTGTTTGTAAAGAATGTGCCTTTTCAAACCCGGCCGGCAGCAAGTTTTGTAACAACTGCGGGGCAAAATTACCCCTGGGCACCCACATCATCTGTATCAACTGCGGCACATCGAACCCGATAGACCGTGTTTTTTGTGATCATTGTGGCACCCGCTTAATTCCTGAAGAGCCACGCCCTGAGGCCAAAGCCAAAGATGAACCTGCCGCCCCCGTCAAAGGGGCTTTTTCCTTACCGGCCCGCCGCCCCGGAGAAACCGGTGACCTGGACCCCAGCAAGGTGCCGGATTGGCTCAAGACTGGCAAAATGGGTCGGGAACCCGACAGCGACGATCTGGCAGAGTTGGACCTGCCACGCATTGAGGAGTTGACTCGGAAAAGGCACACAGACGATTTGCCTGATTGGTTGGTAGATGAAGAGGATTCTGACCCTATCATTCATGCCCCCACCATTATTTCCACGGAGTTTTACAAGGATTTGTTGGGGCGAGCCGAAGCCACACCGCGCCTCCCGGATGATCTTTTCGCGGAAGATGAAGCCAATTTGCCCGATTGGCTAATGGATTCCGGGTCATCGGCTGGCAAAACGGAACCACCTCCGGCTAAGCCGGCAAGTGTAAATGATGAGGGGGCTATGGAGACAGAGAAGCCAGCCAAAGCAGCACGGCCGTTGTCCCCCCCACCGCCGGAGACCGAAAAAAGCCTGACGAGCTGGCTGTCATCCTCTCAGTTAGAAGATGAGGATGAGTGGCATCTACCGCAACAACCCGCCGACAGCCTCACCTCTTGGTTATCTCAGGAGGCGGACAGCACAGTGACGCCTGGCAATGAAGAGCAAGAGAGTTTGACCAGTTGGTTAGCAGATACACCGATTGAGTCAGATGACGAATGGGCGTCAGCAAGCGAATCCGATGCCCCTGACCTGACGGAATGGTTGGCCGCACAAGGAACGCCATCTTCCGTGGCGCCCATGGCCGCGGCTGAGCTTCAAGACAACCTCACCGACTGGCTATCCGATTTTCGAGACGAAGAGGAAGAGGCCAAGTCGGTACAAGAAGCAAAAAGCGAAGCCGGACGACGGGCAGACTGGTTTGTGGAGGCCAGCGCAGAACCAGAGACCGAAGCTGTTGATGCCGGGCAGTTTCAGGAAGATCTGACAAATTGGCTCACTGATTTCCCGGATGAGGATGAAACCTGGGACGAAAGCAGCACCGCCTCATTGGAAACAGGCAGGCTGGCAGCCTGGTTTTCCGAACCGGTGACGGCCCCGGCAGACGAACGAACAGTAGAACCGGCGGCAACGATCGGTGCGCCATTGGACGAGAGTTCAACCGACTGGCTTGACGACTGGGCCGATGAAGAGGAAACGGCCGGTACTCCTGCCGATTCCCCAGCTGGCCGGGACCTCATGGACTGGTTTGCCGAAGCGCCAGAGACCAAAGAGCCGCCTCAGGCCAAACCACTGCCAGAGGAGGCGGCCCGGCTGGCTGCCTGGTTTAGCGACACAGCGTCACCGGCAGATGAGGAAACTGAGCAATTCGGCTGGCTAGATGAAGCGGCGCCGCCGGAAAAAGCTGCCATCTCGTCAGAAATTCCTAGTGACTTTGGCTGGCTGGAGGAAACAGAAGAAGAGCTGGCCTCCATTTTCCAGTCTCAACCAGACATTGCCGAAGAATTGCCCGACTGGCTGGCCGGTGTGACCACACCGGCAGATTTAATAGCGCCGGCCGAGGATGAGCTAGAAAGCGATAGTCTAGACGATATTTTCAAGACAGAGAGTCTGGCGGCGGCCACAGAAATTAATTTTCTGCGCCAGAGTGGCAGCCTGCATCTGGATGATGAGGCAATGGAAAAGTTGCTGTCAGACGTTTCGCAGACAGATGATCTCTTCACGGATGGTATTCTGTCTGATGAACCTGACTGGCTGGCGGCGCTGGCGGCTATGGGGCCAGATGATTTACGGCTACCGGAAATGGGGGAAATGGGTACGCCGGAAACGGACGTAGACGAAGTGGCTATGCCCGCCCCCCCCATTGCGAATTTTGCGGAGGGGTTTGCCGACGAAACGGCCGTTCTTCCTGATGTCGCCCGTTTTACAGACGAAGATTGGGCGGCGGAAAGCTCTTTTGATATAGAGGAGCCAGAAGGTGAACTGCCGGCGTGGATCAGCCAGCTTGACGCCACCACATCACTACCGGAAATGGTAGATGAAGAAGGTGAACTGATCCCCAGCGATGAGCTGCCGGATTGGATCGCCAATATGCGCCCCGGACAGGCAATGACAGAGAGCGTTTTAGCCTCTGTCTGGCGCGATAAAACGCCAGAAACATTGGCCGGTGTTCCCGAAGAATTGGCCGGCGCTGATTTACCAGACTGGCTGCAAGATATTTCCCACGATGCCGGTGATGCGCCATCCATTGCCATGCCATCCGACACGCAGCTTGCCGATATTCCTGATTGGCTTCAGCCCGGCTTAACGCTGGAAGCAGCCGACGCTGATTTTCTGGCTGACCCACACGCGGGCACAACCGGCATGACCGGAGTCGGCGATGAGTGGAACGCTATTCTGGATGATTTACCACCGGCCGTGCCGCTGCAAGACCTGCTGCCCAAGGCAGACATTCCGGCCTGGGTGATGGAGCTAAAACCGGTAGAGCTGACCGGCGAAAGCCCCAAAGTGGAGGCGACCGGGCCGGAGGAATCATTTGGCCCCTTGAGTGGACTGCGCGGTGTGGTGGCAGTGGAACCGGTGATCGCCCTGCCACGGGTGGCCGATCCGTTAGAGCAGTTTGGCGTCAGTCCAGAACAGGTGCAGCAGGCGAATTTGCTGCGCCAATTGGCGCAGGATGGACAGGGAGCCGAAACAACAACTACCCGGCAAACGGCGCGTGATATTTCTGGTTGGATACGGCCGTTATTGGTGGTGGTGCTGCTGCTAGTCGTCATTTTAGGTTTGCGTGGTGAAATCCCCGTCCTCCCGGCCCAACTACAGCCGTCAGCGGCATTAACGGGTGTGAACACGGCCGTGAGCCAGGCCGCTGGTGGCACGGTATTGGTTGCCTTTGAATATACGCCGGCTATGGCCGGTGAATTGACGCCAGAAGCGGAGACGCTGCTGATGCAGTTGGCCGACGCGCAAACCCGTGTGCTGACGCTGAGCCAATACACGCCTGGCGTACAGATGGCGGCGGAAGTAACCGGGCAGATCGGCATGGACACGGCCGTATCCCTGGGTTACTTGCCAGGTGGCGCTATTGGTTTACGCCGGTTAGGTGAATGTCTGAACCAGTCTGCTAACTGTGATGCCCTGTTTGGCGCGCCGCTACCAGCCAGCCAACGACAGGCGCTGGCTGACGTCTCCCTGATCATTGTACTGACGGCCGACCGGCAAACACTGGTCAATTGGGCAGAGCAGGTGGGCGCGGCCGCGGAACGGCCAATGATAGCCGGCGTCACCCAGGCGTTAACGCCATTGGCGCTGCCTTATTTTGACACAGCCCAGCTTGCCGGTGTGGTAAATGGCATACCGGGCACGGCCGTGTACCAGCAAACATATTACCGTAACGCCCCATTAACGGATGCCCGCACCTTATTCAATGCCCAGGTTGCCGCCCAACTGGTAGCGGTGATTGTCCTCCTGTTGGGTGTACTCATTTATTTAATTACCGGCATTACCGCCCAGCGTCGTACTAGATAATTATGAGCCTGAATGCAGATTTAATCGGCCTATTGGTGGGACTCATCCTGACGCTCTGTATTTACAGCTATCTCTTTATTGGAGATAGGGTTCCTTATCGCTTGGCCATACACATTCTGGTTGGCGCCAGCGCCGCTTATGCTGTGGTGGTTGTGGTGCAGCAAGTATTTGAACCTATCTACCGCACCATCACCGAAAATCCCAGCCCGGCCGACACCATTTATCTGCTGGTTCCCATTTTGCTGGCGTTGTTTTTGCTGTTGCGCCGGCTGCGCGCAGCCAGTTGGGTAGGAAATATACCATTGGCGCTGCTAGTGGGCGTGGGCGCAGCTATCGCCTTTCTGGGCGCTTTAACCGGGACGCTATGGCCGCAGTTAACCGGCACCTATGCCAATACCAGTGACCCTCTGCGCGGTATTCTCATCGCCGTGTTGGCGGCGCTGACACTATTGTCATTTCAATTCACCGCATTCCAGGCCGGCGGCAGCGGCTTGTGGGAACGGGCGCGTTGGCAGCAGGGCATTGTGTGGCTGGGCCACACCGTATTGATGATAACCTTTGGCGCGCTGTTTGCGGCGCTGCTGAATACCAGCTTCGTTTTGCTGGCTGGCCGAATTTATTTCTATATGCAGGCACTGAACCCTTAGCCATGGCTGAATTGGAAGAAAAGCCCATCCAGGAAATAGATGACCTGGAAAAATCATTTGTCCTGGCCGACATTGGAACCACCAACACGACGGTAATCTTGATTGATACCGTAGATGGCAGTTACCGGTTGGTAGCCTGTGCTTCTGTGCCCACCACCGCCCGGCTGCCCTGGCTGGATGTGATGACCAGTGTGCAGCAGGGGATAGGCCGCATCTCAGAGATAACAGGCCGGAAATTGCTCAATGAACGGGGGCATCTGATTCGCCCCCCACGCAAGGATGGCTCTGGGGTTGACCATTTTGCTATGGTTGTCAGCGCGCCTTCACCGTTAAAAACGGTGTTGGTGGGGTTGTATGACGAGATGAGTCTGGCCAGTCTGCGCAAGGCGCTGCGCACGATTTATGTGCAAGAGGTGGAGGTGGTGAGTCTGGCCGATACCCGCCCGGAAGCGAAACAGATTACGGCCGTCATCCAAAGCCGCCCTGACCTCATTACCATCGCCGGTGGCACGGATGGTGGCGCTGAAGAGCGTTTACTGCGGCTGGTGGAAGTGGTAGTGATAGCGGCCATGGTGCTGTCCAACAGCCAACTGCCCCATGTGCTGTACGCGGGCAATTTGAAACTGCGGGAACAGGTACGGGAGCTGCTGGAGGAGAACGCCCATTTGCATATGGCGAACAACATCCGCCCCGATCTGGCAACAGAGCAATTGGATGATGTGATGCGGCTGGCGGAGGAGTTGTATGAGGATATTAAAATTCAAAATTTGCCGGGCATCCATGAGTTAAGTGAGTGGGCCGGTTTTCCCACACTGCCCACCGCACGGGCGTTTGCCCATATTTGCCACTATTATGCCGGGCAGGAACAGCGGGTATTAGGTATTGATTTGGGCAGTAACAGCACCACCCTGGTGATGGCCCAGGCGGGCCAGGTGCATCTCTCTGTGCGCACGGATTTGGGCATGGGTGAGCCGATGGCCCATTTGCTGCGGCACACGGCCGTAGACAACATCATGCGCTGGCTACCGGATGAGATGGATGAACCGGACGTAGCCAACTATCTGGTTAACAAATCGCTCCATCCCCAAACAATTCCGCTAACGGAAGCGGATTTGCATCTGGAACAGGCAGCGGCGCGGGCCATGTTGCACTGCGCTTTGCAGTCTACGGCCGTTGAATGGCATTGGACGTCAAACGGTCAGGCGCCGCATGCGCCTGCCTTTGACCGGCTGTTGGTGCATGGCGCTGTTTTTGCCAGAGCGCCCCGTCCGGGCCAGGTGATGCTGCTGTTGCTCGATGCCCTGCAACCAACCGGCATATTTTCAGTGGGTTTGGACCAATATGGCGTTTTGCCGCCGTTGGGGGTGTTGGCCGCCCACCAACCACTGGTTGTGGTGCAGACGTTGGCCGCCGGGGTGCTTTCAGAATTAGGATGGGTAATTGCCCCGGCAGGCAAAGGGCAGCCGGGCAAAAAGGTGCTAGACATTGTCATTGAATCACCAACCGCCCGGTTTGAAGGAGAAATTGAATTTGGCAAGATTGAAGTGTTTCCCATTGCACCCGGGCAGGAAGCCCAGGTGATGGTGAAACCAATAGGGCGTTTTGATATTGGGTTTGGCCCCGGCCAGGGAAAAACGCTGACGCTGACAGGCGGTTTGGTGGGTGGCCTGGTCATTGACGCCCGCGGACGGCCGTTGACCCTGCCGCGTGATCCCCATGACCGGTGCAGTCTGATGCGTAAATGGCAGTGGGATTTGGGTGGTTGATGAATGAGAAACAAGGCCTGACAGGTTTTTGACCGGTAGCGTTTCAAATTGAACGAATATAAACAGATCAGGTCTGCGAACAATCATGGAACATTATACGCGCACAACCATTATTCAACCGCATATGAAAATTCGCCGCGAACGGGTTTTGCCGCAAAGTGGCGAAATGATTGTAAAAATCGGCACGGAAGTCAGCCCCGGCCAGATCGTTGCTCGCACGCCGCTGCAAACCGTTTTTGCCATCGTAGATGCCGGCCAGATCTTAGACGTGTCTCCGGAAAAGGTGAACGCGCTTATGGAGGTAGAAAATAATGCAGCGGTAGATGAAGGTACCGTTCTGGCAAAGAAAAAAGGGCTGCGCGCCCGGCAGGTTTTATCACCTGTGGCCGGTAAGTTGTATGATGTTATTAACGGCCGTATCTTCATCCAACAAACCGCCGAGTGGGTAGAAACACCTGCCCTGGTTTCTGGCAAAGTGGTCAGCCATGTGGGCGACAGAGGTGTTGTCATTGAAACCTACGGCGCTTTCATTCAAGGAATTTGGGGATCACGCAAAGAAAACCACGGCAAGTTGAAGATCATATCTCGCAGCAATAACGGCTTCTTAGCCAAAGATCAACTAACCGATGATGTCAACAAACACATTTTGGCAGTGGGCAGGCTAGAACATATAGAAGTGCTGCACCTGGCGCAAGAAATGGCCGTAGCCGGAATCATTGCCGGCAGCATGACCGCTGATTTATGCGACGCTGCTTACCAATTGAACTACCCTATTATTTTGACCGATGGCGTTGGCAAACAAAGCATGTCCCCTATTATTTTTAACCTGCTGCAGCAAGTAGAAGGGCGCGAAACTTCCCTTTTTGCCAATTATGATGCCAGCCGGGGGCAACGACCGGAGATCATTATCCCCGAACCAGCAACCCCCAGCAGCGAAGCCGTGCAGGCCAACAAACCGCTGCAAATTGGACAAAAAGTGCGCCTGCTGCGTGCCCCTTTTGTGGGGCAAACCGGGGAAGTAGCCGAAATTTTTACGCTGTCACAATTGTTGGCAACCGGCGCTAAAGCGCCAGGCGCCAACATTCGTCTGGCCGATGGGCAGGTGGTCTTCACGCCCTTTGCCAATGTAGACGTTATTATTTAGGAGTCATTATTCTCGCTGTGACCGGTCTTTTTTTGACCGCGCCACTGCCGGGTTAAATGGAGGCAACCAATGGAAGATGAATTCGCGGATGATGAGTATCTGGTAGAAGAGGAAGGAAGTGCATCAAGTAACCGGCCATTTTTGATGGCCGCAGGGGCCTTGATCACCGTGTTTGTGTTAGCCGCCGCCTGTGTGGTCGTGTTGATGATGCTGGGCAATCGCGGCACAACCAATTCAACCGAGATTTCGGCCATCGAAACACAAAATGCAATTGTAATGGTAACAAACACGGCCATCGCCCAGTTCATTATCCAAACAGAAACGGCGCAGGCAGCGCCCACGCAAACGCCGGAACCCCAGGCCACCAATACCAGCACGCCAACCGCGGTGGCCGAAGCAGCCACCGCCACGCCAACCAGCGTATTGGGTTCGGTGGGGGGTGAGGGCGAAGATGGGGCTACGGATGGCGCGGAAACAGGCGACGGAACAGGTGATGGGGCAGAAGCGGGCACGGATGGTGGGGAGGATACGGCAGCGGGCACAGGGGGTGAAGGTGTTCCCGGCACCATTATCCTGGGCACGGCCGTTGCCGGCAGTGGTACTGGTAGTGACAGTGGCGGCACGGCCGTTGCCGACAGTGGTAGCGGTGAGACGGGCGCTGGCAGCAGTGGCAGCGTAATTGTCGCCGGCAGCACACCAACCACAGTCGCCGGTTCCCAAACCGGCGCGCTGCCGCAAACCGGCCTGGAAACATGGGGCATTGCCCTGATCGGCTTGCTTCTGGTAGTGGTTCTGTTTGCGGCCCACCGGTTGCGCACCAATTAGGCGGAAGGTATTTCATCATCCAGACCTGACAGGTTTATTACCAGAACTCGAAACCTCACAAGCAAAGAACCTGTCAGGTCTTTTGCATTTCCTCCCCACTATCCACGCCTCACATCGTTTGGGTACTTTGTTCCTCTCAGTTTGCCTTCTGGCTTGTGTTATAATGCACACATGAAAAGTCGTGTGGTGACCATTCTCATTGTAGAAGATGATCTGGATATGCTGAATGGCATAACCGATGCCCTGGAGATGTTCCCCTCTCGCTACCATTTGCGCGCCGTAAAAGCCGAGAATGGGCAGATCGCACTGGAGATGATGAGGCAGCAGCCGGTGGATTTAATTGTGTCCGATATTATGATGCCGGGCATGGATGGTTTTGAATTCCTGCGCTACGTGCGCCAAAACCCGGATTGGACGCACATTCCTTTTGTTTTTCTGACGGCGCGAGGGAAAGAAACAGATGTGCGCAAGGGGCGGTTGAGCGACGCCGACTTGTATCTGACCAAACCTTTTGTGATGAGAGAATTGACCGAATTGATCCAGACGCAGTTGGATCGTAGTTTTGAGCGGCGCAAACGTCGGGAGCAAACCCTGGAGTCGCTGAAAAAGAATATGATGCAGATTCTAAACCATGAGTTTAGAACACCGCTCACTTACGTGACGGCATATTACGATATGCTGGATCGTTACCTGAGTAGTCTGGAAACACGCCAGGCTGACCGGAATTATGGCGAGTATTTGCATGGGATTCAAACGGGTTGTGTGCGGCTGACGAATCTGGTGAGCGCGCTGATTCAGGTTATTGAACTGCGCAGCGGCATGATGGCGCAACAGTTTGCGCAGCGTCGCCACCGGATTGACGACTTGAATGGCCTGGTACAGGCAGTCATTGATGGGCAACGGCCGTTTGCCGATGAGGAACAGGTGGCCCTACTCTTTGAACCGGCGGCGCGGGCGCCCTCTTTTTGGGGTGATGCGGCCGGGCTGCAAACGGCTTTTGACGCACTGCTGAACAATGCCATCAAGTTTACGGAACCGGTGAGAGACCGTGAGCGGCTGGTGCAGGTGACGGTTTTTACACAAGGGCGCGAGGTGGGCGTGGCCTTTAGTGACACGGGGTTGGGTATTCCCGCGGCCATGCATGAGCGAATTTTTGATTTATTTGAGCAGTATAACCGGTCGTTGATGGAGCAGCAGGGGGCGGGCATAGGGCTGACTATTGCCCGCGATCTGGTGGAACTGCACCACGGCCGTATTCTGTTGCAAAGTGAAGAGAATAAAGGCAGCGTTTTTACCGTACTGTTGCCTATTTATGCGTCCGAGGGGGAACCGCCAGCGCGACCGGCCAATAACCGTATCCCGGCCACTTTGCTGCTGGTGGAAGACGAAGAAAACCTGTTATACGGTCTGGCCGATTTGCTTATGCTTTTTGAGGGACGGTATGACCTGCACATCTTAACAGCCACAAACGGCCGTGAAGGGCTAGATATTTTACAAAACTATCAGCCAGATTTAATTATTTCTGACATTATGATGCCCCAAATGGACGGGTACCAATTCCTGCAAACGGTACGCGAAAATCCGCACTGGGTGCATATTCCCTTTATCTTTCTAACGGCCAAAGGCGAAAAACAAGACGAATACAAAGGCCGGCGGCTGGGCGTGGAAGAATACATCATCAAGCCCTATGAACCGGATGATGTGCTAAAACTGGTGGAAAAACGTCTGGACAAACATTTCCAATCGCAGCAGTTGGCACAGGCTGATTTTGAGGAACTGAAGCGGGGAATTTTGAACCTGGTCACGCGGGAAATGATGCAGCCCCTGACGGCCGTCAATGTTCACACCCTCAAACTGGCCCAGGGACTAGACGGCGTTGAGTCGCCAGAAGAACTGGCCGCTTCCCTGGTTGAAATCAAAAGAGGGAGTGAACGTCTGAACGATCTGGTGAAGGATTTGATTACCCTGGCCGAGCTGCAAACCGGCGAAGCTACCGTTTCCTACACCTGGGAAGCGCAGCCCATTGCCGCGTTTGGCATGCTGCTGTATGAGTTAAGCCAGGTATACGGCCGTCAGTACCACCCTGACACAGTGGTCACCTGCGCCTTCCTGCCCGAAGCCCCCACCATCTTTGGCAATTCCCGCATGTTGTCTGACTGTATCGAACGCCTGTTAAAGTTTAGCATCACCCAGGCAGAAACCCGACCACCTGCCGCCCACATATCGCTCAGCCAGCAGGATGAAGAAGTGCAGGTATCGGTTACGGCCGTCGCCCCCTTACAGGCGTCAGCATTGGCCTGCTTCCAGCAAGTTCTCATGTCCGATGAGATCAACCTGATTGAAGCCCCCGACTATGCCGCCAGCCTGTATATTGTCAAACAGTATGTGGCGCTGCATCACGGCCGTCTCAGCGGCCACTCCTCCCCTGAAAGCGGCAGTTGTTTCACCATCACCCTGCCCATCCACGTCCCCACCTGAGAGCGCCGATTGCGCATCCCGTGTTTGAGTGGACGCCCCGGAGTAAAGATTGATGACGCCAACCTTTCCCCCACCAGGATACATGCGCACGGAAACGGCCGTGCCCGGCATAGAGGTCTGGATGCCCAAACCACCAGACGAACAATACCAGGAAGTGGTTCAATTCCACTGCCCGCAATGTGACGCCACCACCGCCTTTAGCACCGATAGCGGCAGCCTTACCTGCACCCACTGTGGCTACTATGAAGCGCCCCAGGCCAACCTGGTGGGCAAGGGGGCGCAGCAGTTTGAATTCACCATAGAGACAATGGCACGGGTAACCCAAGGTTGGGGCATCGAGCGTAAAGAACTGGCCTGTAACCGCTGCAACGCCCATGTCACCATTGCCACCGACATGCTCACCCATAGCTGCCCCTTCTGCCACTCCAACCAGGTCGTGCAGGTAAAAGCGCCCCAAGACGTGCTGCGCCCTCGCTTTCTGCTGCCGTTCCAGGTAGACGCAGATACCCTGCGGCGACGGACTGCGGCCTGGTTAGGCAACAGTTGGCTGCTGCCCAAAGACCTGCAACAGCTGGCGCACGGCACACAATTCACCCCCATTTATGTGCCTGCCTGGACGTTTGATGCTCAAACCAGTGCCGACTGGAAAGCCGAAGTGGCCCACACCCGCACCCGCACCGTTGGCATTGGCAAGAACCGGCGCACACAAACATACACCGAATGGCGTTGGGAATCGGGCCGGGCCACGCTCACTTTTGATGATTTGTTGATCAATGGCGCCAGTAATCTCAGCCCGGTGCTGCTTAACCAGATACGCCACGTTGATCTGGCTCAACTGGTGGCCTATGAACCCCGTTATCTGGCGGGTATTCAGGCCCAAGCCTATGACGTATCCCTGGACGCCGCCTGGGAACGCGCCCGGCAAACCATGCGCGCCCAAACCAAAGAAGCGTGCCAGCGTCAGGCCACCTCCCGGCATATGCGCAACTTCAGCATGAACCTGGACTTTCGTGACGAAAGCTGGCGTTACATTCTGCTGCCACTCTACATAGCCGTTTACCATTACAACAACCAACCGTACCAACTGCTGGCCAATGGGCAGAATGGGCAAATTACCGGGCAGCGACCGGTGGATTGGCGGAAGATTCTGCTGGCGATTGGCGCGGCCTTTTTGCCGGCGCTGCTGTTGGGTCTGCTGGCTACCTGGCTGCTGGTGGCGGGAAATGCCAATGGCAATGTGGTGCTTTTTGTCACCTTTGGGCTGGCGCTCATCGCTTTGATTTTTACCGGGATCACCGTGTCACAGGCACAAAAAATGGATGATGTTTGATGGAAAACTGGCTATCTGATTGGCAAACAGACGTGGCGCTGGCCGGGTGTGGGTCGTGTGATTGGCTGTATGTGCTGCCGCCATCGCGTCTGCCTGAATGTTGCCCGCATTGTGGTGCGGCGGCGCTGGCAGCGCTGGACGAAACGGCGAATAAACCTGTCTATACCCACCCGCCGGAACTGGTTTTGCCCTTTCAAGTGGATTCGCGGCAGGCGCAACAAAAATTGTTGGCTTTTGCCAAAAGCGCCTGGTTTGCGCCAGCAGATTTGCGGGGGGAACGGTTAAACGGCCGTCTGCAACCCCTCTATTTACCTCTCTGGCTGGTGGACGCGGACGTGCAGGCCCAATGGCAGGCGGAGATGGGGTTTGATTATCAGGTGGTCAGCCATCAGGAAGAGTATCAAAATAACCGCTGGCACACGCGCCAGGTGAAAGAGACGCGCATCCGCTGGGAGCCACGGGTGGGCACATTGCAGCGTCACTATGACAATCAGGTGGCGCCGGCCTTAGAAGAGCAGGCAGCCATTGAAAAACAGGTGGGACGGTTTGATCGGCAGAGCGCACGGCCGTACCAGCCCGACGTGTTGACCCGCGCCTTCGCCCGCCTGCCCAACCGCCCGCCAGACGACGCCTTTCCCGACGCCCAGATCGCTCTGATGCAGGCTGCCCGCGATGAGTGCCGGCAGGCAGCGGCAGCCAACCACATTCGCCAATACCACTGGCAGCCCCACTTTACCAACACCCATTGGACACAACTGCTTTACCCCATCTACACCACCTATTACATGGACGACAACGGCAAGACCCATACGCTCACCATTCATGGGCAGACGGGGCGGTTGGTGGGCCGCCGCCTGGCTTCCATGAAAAAGGCGCGCCGCGGGTCGTTGGCTATTGGCGCGGTGGCGGCTGCCCTGTTTATTGTCAGTTTCATCTTGCTCCTGGCGGGATTGGTTTATGAAGTGGCCCTGGCGATGGCGGGGCTGCTGTTTGTGGTGGCGGTGGTCACGGCCGTAGCTGCCTTCATCCCCATTCTCGTTGCCTGGTACCTCAACCACCACAGCAAATAAACCATATCGCCTTCACTTGTTCAACCTGTTACCATGCTTTACAATGGGCACGGCTGGTGCAAAAAGTTCAACTTTTCCCAAAAGTTGAACTTTTAAAAACTTATAAGGAGAACAATTCATGGCCTCACTATTGGAAAAAACACAAACCCTCATCCAGGCAAATTTACACGCGATGGTAGACCAGGCGCTGCAAGCCAATTCACCCGCGGTGATGAAACAATATATCCGCGACGCCGAAAAAAATCTGGATGATCTGGAAGACGCTGCCGCCACCGTTGGCGGTGAAGTCAAAACCATGGAGCGCAAATACAACGAGTACAAAAAGAAGGGCGACCAACTCGACCGGAACATTGATATGCTGCTGATGCAGGGCAAACCCGATCTGGCCCGCGCCGCCCAAAACGAACTCAACACCACCCGCCGCCTGGAAGAACAATATCACGAACAGTGGGTGCGGCAGCAGCGCGAATATGAGGCGCTGCTCAATGCCCGGCTGAAATTACAGGCCAAACTGGTGACTATCCGCCAGGAGCAGCAAGAATTGGAAGCGCTGCTGCGGCTGGCCAAGTCTAAAGAAGCTACCGTGAAAGCGATCAGAAGCCTGGACGATCTGGAAGGGATAGGTGATGCCGACATTGCCCGGCTGGGTGAATCCATTCGCTCCCGGCTGGACAAAGCCTCTGCCCACAGTGAAATGTACGCCAGCCGCCTGGATAACCAGATGGACACGTCCCTGGGCAAGGCTGAGTTAGACATTCAATTGGAAGAGCGCAAGCGGCGTTTAGGGTTGGCCGAGCCGTCCGTTTACAAACAGGAAGAACGCGCCGCAGACGAATCGGCAGCAGCAGCAGGGGAGTGAGTTTAGTTAGAATGTAGAGACTGGAGATCAGAGATTGGGGATTATCAAATCTCTACTCTCCAATCTCTGATCTCCTCAAGTGGTCATGACCAAAATTGAGGTTGAGCGTTGGCTGCAAGATGGGATTACGGCCGTTAAAGAGGGCCAGCCAGAAAAGGCGCGTCTGCTGCTGCTGAAGGTTGTTGACGCGGCTGAGGACAATGAAAGCGGCTGGCTCTGGTTGAGCCGGGTGGTAGAGGAGGATGCCGACAAACGCACTTGCCTGGAAAATGTGCTGGCGCTGAACCCGGAAAATGCCGCCGCCCGGCGTCTGTTGATCAGCCTGGATAATGACGGCACGGCCGTTGCCCCCGTCACGGCCGTTGCCCCTCCCCAGATTGTCTATCAACAGCATGAGCAATTTGATGATGTCTGGTCGCGCAATGTGCCCTTGTGCGGCTACTGTGCAGCGCAAATCACCCCTGACGATACGCGCTGCCCGGGCTGCCATCGCCATTTAGTGGTGCAGCTTTACCGCTATGCCAACCCCAGCAGCAGTCTGGTCTTGTATTGGTTTACCGTCACGGCCGTGGCCGTCACCTATGCCGCGCAAATTGGCTACAGCGCCGTGACGCTGCAAACCCCGCTGACGGTGATTACCGGTGCTTTGATGATGGTGCTGTTGTTGGTAACGGCCGTGTGCCTCAACTTCCGCCTGTATTGGGCCAATATCCTGGCGATCATGGTATTGATCCTCATTATGATAGCCGGTATTGCCCAACTCTTGATCGATCCTGACCTCAGCGCCATTGCCTTTGACCGTTTGGACGTAGCCATCCAGGGAATCGTCGAACCGGTAACGCGGGGTACGTGGAAAATTATTAAAGGATTGCAGGTAGCAATGGCTGCCCTGGCGCTGCTCTTTGCCCTACGCGCCGTGCCGGATTTTGATCGAGTGCGCTTCCGGCAGGAAGCCGCCGTCACCAAAGGGCTGCGCCAAGCCAGCGAATATCACGGCGCGGCGCAGCGCATGGCAAAGGGTGGGCTGTGGGCGACGGCCGTGCTAGACTGGCAGCGAACCGTAGCCCTGGAACCAACGCGCATCACCTATCAACGCGCGTTAGGCGAAGCCTATGCCCGGCTGGGTTTTTATGCCCGCAGCCTGGATGTATTACAAGCCGCACAGCGCCTGGCGTCCCATCCAGACACCCAGGCAGAAATCACGCGTCTCATACAGACCGTGCAACAACAGGCACAACAAACAAAGGGATGAAAGATTGGCTGATCGCCAATCTCTCATCCGCAACTATTCATGACAAACGACACCCGTGCATCCCTGGAAAAACGAGTCCGCAACGCCCTGTTTCAAGAGGCTATTTTTCGGACAGAAAGCGCCGTAGTTATTGCCGCCACCATGCTGCTGACGGCTGCTTCTATCTTCCTTGACGACGTTGCCATTATTGGGCAGATACCGGCATTGGTATGGCTGTTGGGCGGCACGGCCGTAGAAGCCGCCTTAGTCGCCAGCAGCCTGACCGACCCCGAATTCAAACGCCAGGTAGCCGCCAAAGTGCTGCGCCGCGACTACAAACCGGAGCGGCTCAAAGATAAGTATTTGCAGCAGCGCATGGCCGAAGCGTTGGATTATCGGGGGCGCATTCAAGAGGGAATTAACAAACGCACCGATACCGTCTTGCGTGATGAACTGACCGAGACGCTGGGCCAGATTGATGATTGGCTGGAAAACATCTACGATCTGGCGCTGCGCATTGATAATTACCAAAATGACGCCGCCGTTTTAGAGCGGGACCGCAAACGAGCCGAAGAACGGCTGAAGCAGTTGCAGCGGGAGAAAGAAGGGACACGGGACACGGCCGTGAAACAGCAACTAGAAGAAACAATAGAAGGTTTGCACAGCCAGTTGCGCACTCTGGACACGCTGGACAACACCATCAAACGGGCGCGGCTGCAACTGGAAAATTCCCTCACCCACCTGGGCACCATCTATTCCCAGACCATGCTGGTAGAAGCCAAAGACATTGACCGGGCGCGGGCGCGGCGGCTGCGCCAGGAAATTGCCGACGAAGTGACCGAGTTAAATGATATTTTGGTAACGATGGATGACGTTTATTCGGCAGAAGCGTTTTAGCCATTCGGCCCAATCCAATCCCACAAATTCCCGTACAAATCTAGAAAAACTGCCACCGTGCCATAAGGCTCACTTTTCGGCGGGCGGACAAACGTAATGCCCGCTGC
The DNA here is from genome assembly GCA_013112725.1 of Chloroflexota bacterium. Classification (GTDB taxonomy): domain Bacteria; phylum Chloroflexota; class Anaerolineae; order Promineifilales; family Promineifilaceae; genus CAADGU01. The sequence continues at coordinate 5,220 of JABFFZ010000068.1, read as the reverse complement.
CAGCATATTGTGGTAATCACGCCAGAGGTCATCGGTTTGTAAAAAGAGGAAGACTCTACCGCCCGTCGGAATTTTGGTTTACTGGACACTGGCGTTTTTTATATCACCAGAGAGAGTTGTCAAATTTCATAGGTTGTTTTCTTGTTTGTTACTCGTCAGAAAAATTTGACAACTCTAGAATTCGCCAGACTCCAGCTGGTTTAGATACTCTTTGAGCGCCTCATTGATCAATAACTGGTAGCCCGTTCCCGCATCCTCCGCTCTGGCACGAAACTCTTCTAGAACAGTGTCCTCAAGATAAATCGTTATGCGCGTTTTTCCCTTGCTGGAGAAGATCGCCCCGCGTTTGCCATTTGAGGAATCATATTCATCCTTCATACTCTTACCCTTGCCCCTCACGATGTGTCGAAGTGCCAGACACAGGGCATAACATCCTGGACAGATCAAAGCTTCGTGCCCTGTGCCTGGCTCTGCCCTACCACCCCTCCACCCGTTCAATGCAGGTATTACCCAGGCGAATGCGAGCGACACGGCCGTCCCCCTCCAACTCAAAAATTGCCAGTTCACCCGGCGACAGGAAACCATTTTCAGATTCCATGCGAAAGGTGTGTTCGGCCACGGGCATAAACCGGATCGTCGCCAGCAGCGGGTCGGGCTGCGAGGGGTCAATCGCCACCAATTCACCGTTTTGTATAAGAATTTGCAAGTCACCCCAGGCGTCCCGATATTTGCCCACGTACTGCTGCCAGGCCAGGTCAGGCAGGGCGGGTGTGGTCGCCGGCCGGGCCGCCGCCAACAGGGGCGGCACAACCCATTGAAACAGCTTGTCCACGTAAGCCAGGGGATCGCCATCATCGGCATTGCTCAGGACGATCACGGCCGTACCCTCCGCCGGACACAGGCGCAGGAGCGTGCGGTAGCCCAGCACCGCGCCGCCATGCCCGATGTAGGTCTTGCCGTTTTGGCGGGTAATGCTGAAACCCAATCCATAACCGCTTTGCCAGTCTGGGTTCAGCCAATGGATGCGCTGCATCTCCCGCAGCGTACTCTGGCGCAGCAGGCGGCGGCCTCCCACCGCGCCATCACCCAGATTGAAGCTGGCAAAACGGGCCAGGTCGGCCACCGTCGTCGCCATATTAGCGGCAGGGGTAATGCCCTGGCAGTCGGTAAAGGGCATGATTTCCCGTTCCAGGTGGCCGGGCAGCCGGCGGCCGTACCCCACTGCCAGCCGTTCATGGTGTGGGTCAATTGTTTCCACAAAGGTGCTGCTCATCCCCAACGGCCGTAGGATATGCTCCTGCACATAGCTTTCATAGGGCAGGTTGGAAACCTGCGCGACGATGGCGCCCGCCAGAGACAGCCCCAGGTTGGAGTATTTGAAGCGCGTTTCGGTGGGCACGGCCGTTGTTTGCTGCCCCACGCTCGCCTGAATTTGCGCCAGGCTGGGGAACTGCCCATCTGTCCAGTAAGGAAAGGCGGCTTCACGGGGCAGCCCGGCGGTGTGCGTCAGCAGGTGGCGAATGGTGATTACCGGCGCGTCGGCATAGGGGTTTGGCATGTTAAACCAGGGCAGATGGCTGGCTACCGGATCATCCAGTTGCAATTTTCCCTGGTCGCGCAGTTGCAGAATGGCTACGGCCGTGAACAGCTTGGTGATGCTGGCAATGCGGTAAATGGTGTCCGGCGTGGCCGGGGTTTTGCGGGCCACGTCTGCATAACCAAAGCCCCGCGCCCAGACCAACTCCGGCCCCACCACCACCCCCACCGCCAGGCCGGGCAAACCTTTATACGCCAACTGCGCTTCCACCCAGGCGGAAAACAACGACATACCGGCGCGCACGGCCGTGTCCTCTAACCAGTGATCTTTCATATCATTTCTCCTTATAATGGGGCTGGTACCAGTCCCATTATAAGGAGAAATGTTACCTTTCTGCGCTTCGGGCGACAAATAAGGTGGAACGTTCTAAATCTGGAGGTTTGATGATTGTTGAACAACTACATAACGATAGTGACACACAACTGGCAAGGGCGGCGCGCACAGACGCGCAACTGTTTGATCTGTTGTACCGGCGGCATGTCACGGCCGTGTACCGCTACTGCTTTGCCCAGACGAACTGCCCCACTGAAGCCGAAGACCTGACGGCGCAAATTTTCCTGGCGGCCTGGGCGGCGCTGCCCCGTTATAACGGCCGAGGATCATTTGCCGCCTGGCTGTTTGGCATTGCCCGGCGTAAATGCGCCGACTTCCACCGGGGGCGGTATCGTAAACCGGAAGAGGAGTTAGACACGGCCGTTGCCCTGCCCGACCCCCACATCCTGCCGCTAGAACAGCAGGTTTACCGCCAGGGCATGTGGGATTGCATCCAACAAACATTGGGCGTGTGCAGCCCCGACCGGCGCGAGGCAATTTACCTGCGCTTTTGGGGTGGGCTGAGTGTGGCCGAAACGGCCGCCGCCATGCGCAAAAGCGAAGCCTCTGTCAAAATGCTCGTCTCCCGCGCCATTGCCGAATTGAAAGAGAAGTGTTTAAGCCATGAATGAGAAAGACCAACTAAACAATTACATTGATGACCCGCAGCGCCATGAAGCGCCTGATGCGGCCACGCGGCAGGTGGTAGACCACCTGCGGCAGCAGGCGGAACAGGTGGAGCCGCGCCCGCAGTTTGTCCATGAACTATCGTCCCGGCTGCAGGCGGAAGCGCGGCAGGCAAAATCGCCGCGATCACTGGCCGATTGGCTGGTGCTGCGTTTTGTGCCGCGACTGGTGGGGGTAACGGCCGTTGTCGGCCTCATTGCCCTGATGCTGTGGGGCGCGCCCAAACTGTGGCAGGCGTGGGCCAATCCCCAGGCCGAACCGGTTCACAGCGGCGACGCCATCCCCGTAACAGACCGCGCCGCACCGCCGGCCAACCCCTTCCCCGACGTACCGGCCGAACTGCCCCTGTACCAACTGGAATTTGAACCACTGCCCACCACCCCGGCCGAAGCCATCGCCTGGGCCGCCGACTTTGGTATTCCTGACCCCAAAGCCTTCACCGACCCGCGCCAGCCGGGCATGTTGCAGGTGATCGGTAGCAATGACGAATCGCTGACCTTTCAAGGATATGGCCCTGGCAGCATCTATTACTCTTCCGGGCAGGAAATGGCGCAAGAAGCAGCGGACGAGGAGCCTGTGTCGTTTGCGACGGCGACCGACAATGCCATTGACTTTCTATCTGCCCGCAACCTGCTGCCGGACAAGTACCAGGTTGTGGAAGCAGGTGCGGCAGGGCAAGGGCCGGTGCGCTCCCTGTTCATTTTGCCGGAACTGGCTGCCGGTTATGCACTGAACAGCCAGATGGGCGGCGTGGGCATAAACTTGCATGTGGGGCCAGACGGCCGTGTGTGGTATGGCAATTTCACCCGCGTCCAGTTTACACCCGGTGAAACAGTTTCCATCATGCCGGCCCAGGCGGCCTATGATGCCTACCAGGCCGGGGAAGTGACGTCCTTTGCCATGGAAACATCAATGGCAAACACGGCGGCAACGTCTTTTGAAAGCTTTAGCCCACCGCCGCCAGTGTACCAGGTAGGGGACGAAGTAGAAGTGCGGGGCTGGCCGAATGTGTTGGTAGCGGCCGAAGGAGGCGAGGTACGTGCCACCATGTATGGGAATTTGTCGCCCGGCGTTTACCACCTGGTTGGCAACAAGGTCAATGAGTTGACCGACCCGGCGTTGATGATGGGGGATGTGGTGGTGCGCGGTGTGATCACGGCCGTTATCGCCCCCGGCGAATGGGAACTCACCCTGACCGATTGGGAAGCAGGCCGCCCGTCTTATAGTTCATATGCCCCGTTTAGCTGCCTCAAAGGCGTGTTCAGCCAGGAAACTGACGGCGGCTGGTTAACCACAGACGAGGGCGACCGTTACCGGCTGCCCGATGCGCCCGACGCCTTAACCGAAGGCGACCGGATTGAGGTTTGCGCAGAAACGCCCCCTGAAACAGGCGAGGCGCTGGCCTGGCAGAATATCACCCGCCCGCCCGCCTCCGAAGCGCCCATGTCCGAAGGTGGGGTGAGCGTGATGACCACCGTCGTTGAAGCCGTTCCGGTTCCCACCGCTGCCGACCCCATGGTCGTTGAAGAGATAGTAGAAACCACCGGCAGCGATGGCAGTGTGACGGTGGAACGCAGCGTCATTTCCGTTGGCGGCGGCGGCAGCGGCGGCAACAGTGGCGGGGTAGTGAGTGGTGCTTTCCAACTCCCATCGAACAGCCCGGAAGCAGCCCTGGCCGAAAAGTATGGCGTGGGTGAAGCGCTGACGCTGACGGGCACAATGCAGGCGCTCATTTTTGAACAGCAGGATGGCAGCCAGCGCGTCCAAGCACAATTGCAACTGTTGAATGAACAGGGGTTGATTGCCGGGGGGCTGCCGCTGGTAGCAGCGGATAAGGCGCTGCTGGCGTTGGCTGAATATCACGGCCGTTTTGTGCAGATAGACGGCATATTGGAAACGTCTGAGGAATGGCCGGGCATCGCTCTGGCGGTGCAGAGCTACACGGCCGTCTGGCCTGACGCCAGGCTGCAAAACTTCCTGGGGCACATTGAGTTGGAGACGATGGATGGGGTGGAAACGGCCGTCTTTGTGGACCACGCCACCGAGCAACGCTATCTCATCGCCTGGGGGAATGTGTACTTCGGTGAAAATGACCCTATCGTATCCAGCCCGCAAATTCTAATTACCGGGCTTATCAACCCCGGCGCAACGACAGCCGGGCTGCCATCCCTCATCCTGCGCAGTTCATCCCATGACAGTTATATTGCCCAGGCCCAAGATGTATCCGAATTTCCATTGGAAACCAAAGCGCAGGTCATCCCTTACAACCCCTACAGCGACCCGATGGCGGCGGCGCAAGAGATGGTGCTGGAGCGGATGGAACTGGTGTATTACTACGAACCGGCGTATGACCACACGGCCGTGTCTGCAAATGCCCCATTTGCCGGGCCACCCCCCTTAACCGCCGTACAAACAGCGCGACCGGTGTGGTTGATTCACGGCCGTAGCCCCGACGGCACGACCGCTTTCAAGATTTATGTGCCCGCAACTGGTAATTGAGTTACCTATGATGCAAGCCACACACGCACTGATGAAAACTGGTGGGCTAACGGATGTAGTGTGGAACTTTGAATACAGAACATTCTTAAGGGGGAAGCGGGGAAGGGGGAAACCCCCCACCCCAC
>JABFFZ010000067.1 GCA_013112725.1 Chloroflexota bacterium | reverse complement strand
GTGGGGTGGGGGGTTTCCCCCTTCCCCGCTTCCCCCTTAAGAATGTTCTGTATTCAAAGTTCCACACTACATCCGTTAGCCCACCAGTTTTCATCAGTGCGTGTGTGGCTTGCATCATAGGTAACTCTATCAGTTTATACCCCATCCCCCACACCGTCTCGATAGTCAGGTTGCTGTCGGCCAGGCGCTCACGCAAATGGGCAATGTGCACATCCACGGTGCGGGTCTGGCCGTAAAATTCGTAACCCCAAACCAGGTCGAGCAGTTGGTCACGGGAGAGGACGATATTGGCGTGATCCATCAGAGTGAGGAGCAGGTCAAACTCTTTGGCGCGCAAGGGGGTGCGATGGCCGTTGACGGTGACTTCGCGGGCGGTGGGGTCTAGCATAACGCCGCCTAGCTGGCGCACCTGGTCAGCCTTAGCGCCGGACGAACTCGGCCCGGCGCGGCGCAAAATAGCGCGCACACGAGCCACTAACTCGCGGGGGTTGAACGGCTTGGTGAGATAATCATCGGCGCCCATTTCCAACCCGACAATTTTGTCAATATCTTCGGTGCGAGCGGTGAGCATGAGGATGGGCAGGGGGTTGTGGGCAGCGCGCAGCCGGCGACATACTTCCCAGCCGTCAATACCGGGTAACATCAAGTCTAGCACCATAAGGGTTGGCGGGTTTTGCTGAATGAGGTCGAGGGCTTGCTGTCCGTCTACGGCCGTGATCACCCGGTACCCATCCTTCTCCAGATACAACCGGGCCAGGTCGCGGATATTGGTTTCGTCGTCTACAACGAGGATGGTTTGCACAGAAGAGGGTAATTGGGTAATTGGGTAATTGGGTAATTACATAACTACCCAATTACTCAATTACTCCTCAATCACGGCGATCATCTCAATCTCCACCAACGCTCCACGCGGCAGGGCAGCCACTTGAAAGGTAGAGCGAGCAGGGGGATTGGGGGTAACGTAACGGCCGTAAACCTCATTCATCACCGCAAAATCAGCCATATCAGCCAGAAAGACGGTTGTCTTCACCACGTTAGCAAAAGTAGCGCCCGCCGCAGCCAGTACGGCCTGCAAATTTTGCATCGCCCGCTCCGTCTGCGCCTGCACACCCCCTTCTACCAGATTACCGGTCGTCGGGTCCAGCCCTACCTGCCCGGCTGTGAACAGCAAATTACCGGTGCGCACCGCCTGCGAATATGGCCCTATCGCTGCGGGTGCTTTGTCTGTAGAAATGATCGTTTTGCCCATGTTCACTCCTCTTGCGTCATTCGTAATGGGTAATCCGATGGATCACGGATTACCCATTACGGATTACGGATTACGGGCTACACCCGCGCCGCCAACTGCCAGCTATCCCCCTTCTTCTGGGCGGGGATAGCCCACAGCGCCGGTGTGCCGGCTTCAATGTTAAATTTGATGTCGCGCAGCATATCTTTACGTTCGGCTTCAATGGTCAGGACGATGAAATCCAGCAGCTTCAGACCATCTTCGGGGGTGATGATGGTTTCGCCGAGCAGCGCCCCATCCGGGCGGGGGATGGCCTGGAAGAGCGGCTGCGCCTGCACCAGTTTGCTGCCCAGTTCGCGCGCCTGCCGCGCCGGTTGCTGCCAGGCGGGGGCGTAGAGGCGCTGGACGCGCTGCCACAATTCAGCCGCCTCCTTGTCTGCCCCTTTGCTGCTGCCCTGGGATTGGCGCTGTTGCAGGTGGACACGGCCGTGAAATAGCCACACCGGCAGCCAGGCATCCACCTGGTCATTACCGGGGGCGGCATAATATACGTCTATAGGCTGCAAGCCGGTCTGGTGCAGGGTTACGGCCGTGAAGCATTGTGTACACACCACCACCACCACATCGTTATGGTGTGGCTCCAACTTTTGACCGCATTGGGGACATCGTAAGGGGAGTAGTTTCATATTATCCGTGATGCGTAATCCATGATACGTAATCCGTGAAAAAACGACGGATTACAGATAACGGATTACCGCTTACTGCTCTTAGACACTTCGTCCAGCAAATTCATGCCCGTTTTCATCAGGCCGCCCAAATCCACATTGCCACCGCCAAACATATTGCCAATCAGGCCCCCGGAACCGCCTTTGCTGCCAATTGCCTTTTTCACTTTGCCATGAACCTGCTCTACCTCTTCGCCATAGCGGAAAGAGCGATACCCGGCAATAATCAGGCCAATACCCAGGACAATGGGCAGCAAAAGCAAGGCCAGGCCATCATCGTCGCTGCTATCACTCATGGCCATCGCCGCCAAAATGGTGCCATTCACCAGCACAAAATTACCGGCAGCCAGCCCGGCCACCAACGCCCCTGCCCGGTAAAAAATGTTGCCCGGCGCTTTGCCATAAAGTACTTCTTTATTCACCCCATCCACCACCACCTGGTAATGACGCTGGTGATAGCGGTAACGGGCCACCCACAGCGGATAATAGACAATGGCTAACTGTTCATGCAAAAAGTGGAACTTTTCAAAATAGGTACTATGTAGCCGTTGTTTGTTACGGCCGCGATAGATGAAATGGTCATGGGCTTCGTCTAAAGCGTCGGTGTGCGATTCGGTGGGATCAAACACAATGGCTTCGGCGTGTAACTCTTGTTTCTGATATGGCTCCAACTGATTTTGGGCAATGCCCACCTGATGCACGCCATATTCAGACACGTCCAGGGCAGCATCCGTCCAGATCATCTCCTCAAATATGGCAACTTCGACCGGTTTGGTTTCGTCCTTGTCTTTGCGCACTCGGCCAAACAGCCAGCCGGCTACATCGGCCCGCACCCGCCAATAAGGCAGATAGACTAGAAACATATCCTCGATTTGCGCTTCCTTTTTAAGGTCGCGCGCTTTTTTGATGCCGGAGAAAAAGCCACCGACTAGCTGGCGCGCCTTGTCGCGCTCCAGGCGGCGGCTGACCTGCCAGCGGCGAGTACCCTGCTCTCCCTGGATGAGGGAGTGCAGGCCGCAGTAGGGACAGGCAACCAGGCGTTCGCCTTCTTTAACGGGGACAATACCACTACATTCGGGGCAGGTGAGACCTTGTGTTTTATCCATAGTTTGCGAGCTGCGGCCGGTCTGTGACCGTGCCGCCTGAATTGGCACGGTTCTAAACCGGCCAAAGCATTAAAGGTATTGTGATTCGTTATTGTATCAGGGCCAATCTGCCCGGAGTTCCACAAAAGCGCCAGCCATTTCCAGGGTGTCTGTCTGGCGTAACAACTGGCGTAATGTGGGTATATCGGTCACGGCCGTGATGCGCGCCGCCACCCCTTCAAAGGCTAACCCAAACCGGGCGTATAACAGGCCCAAAATATCCTCTGGCAGCAGTTGCACCCGACCTTGCTCAATGCCCTGCTTTACAGCTTGTTTAATGCCTTTATCAAATCCCTCGGCAATCCATTGTTCGACCATAGTTTGCATAATCTCGTTTCCTTCGTCTTCCAATCCGCGAGAAGGTCTCTTTAAAGAAACGGCCATGGGGATTGCTCAGTTCGCTTATCTATTAGATTTTGGCGGAGATGTAACTGGCGACGGCAAACAGGGGCACGGCCATCACCAGCGCCGCAATCAGGTAAATGATGACACCCGCACCTAACCCGGTGAGATTGCCGGTAAGGAAACCAGCAGCGGGAATGAGGGCAGCGCAGAAGTAGAGCAGGCAGCCAACAGCGGCGACCGTTTGATACGGCATTTCTTGCTTGGAGGGGAAAATGTCGGCGAAGACCCGACCGGCGGCAGCTTCCACTACGGCCGTATACGGCCGTCCCTCAAAACTATACTCAAACACATACACCGGCAAATGCACCAGGGCCATCTCTTTAATCATGCCCTCACCGATTTGTTGGTCGGCTGCCAGCCATTTTTTTACCGCATTGAGGGGCACGGTTGGTTCCAGGGCGTAGGCGCTACCCTGGTATGGTTCCAGGTCAGAGGCAGGGATGGTGATGCGGGTGGTATCTAACACGGAAACGGCCGCCGCTGGTTTGATGATCACCCTTTCCGCGCCTTTTACGTCAGCGCGCACCAGCCACAGCGGCCACAGTTGAAATACGGGTGGTTTAATGGTGGCTTTGCTGTCCAGGTTTTTAACCGTTTCGTTGCCGCCCATCCAGCGGCGCAGGGCGGCGGCGGCATCCATATCGCGCAGGGTATCACGCACCACGTAATGCAGCACGACCTGACTTTTGTCTACGGCATTGGTGGCGCCGCAGAATTCACACACGGCCGTGAGCACACCCTGTTCCACGGGCAGCACGGCCGTACATTGGTTACACAAAATTTCGGTTGGAGGGGGGACAGCCGGCTCGTCTTCGATCATGCTCATACCTCACCTGCATTGTACGCGCAAAAACAGAAAAGGGGCAAATGGATCTTTGTGATTTTTCAGGGAGAAGTAATACATGATGCGTGAGAGTATCACGCATCACGCATCACGAGCAGCCAATTACAGCAACAGGCGCAGCGCGTTTTCCAGGATCGCTTTGAACGCTTGCATGAATTGGGCCGCTTCCGCGCCATCGGTAACGCGGTGATCGGCGGAGAGGGTTACTTTCATGCGTGTGCCTATTGCCAATTCACCATTCACCACCACCGGCGCCTGCCGCGCCGACCCCACCGCCAAAATACCGGCATGGGGTGGGTTGATAATGGCCACAAAGTTTTCCACGTCCCACGGCCCCAGGTTACTGACGGTGAAGGTGGCCCCTTCCACATCTTCGGGGCGCACCTTGCCTTCGCGGGCGCGGGCGAACATCTCTTTGTGATCACGGGCGATTTTGGAGATGCTGGATATGTCGGTGTCTTTTTGCACGACGGTAAGCAGGCCACCTTCGATGGCCACGGCCGAACCCACATGCACCCGGTTGTGGCGGATGAGTTTGTCGCCGCCAAAGCTGGCGTTGAGGTTGGGGAATTCGCGCAAGGCCAGCGCCGCTGCCTTCACGATCAGATCATTGACGGTGACTTTATTGTCAGGATCGAGGGCGTTGTTGATTTGTTTACGCAAGGCCAGCGCCGGTTCCATATCAATTTCGGTGGTGACATAGAAGTGGGGCACTGTGGTTTTGCTTTCGGTCATGCGCCGGGCGATGGCGCTGCGCATCCGGGTAAGCGGGATTTCTTCAGAATCGGGGCCGGCGGCGACCGGAGCGGGGGCGGGCGTTGACGCTGTGGCAGGTGTGGCGGTCGGCTGCGGTTGGGCAATGAACGTTTCCACGTCTGCTTTGCGGATACGGCCGTCTGGTCCTGTGCCACCTACCCGTGTCAAATCTACGCCATGTTCTTCCGCCACCCGGCGTGCCACCGGGGTGGCCTTGACGCCGCCGGGGAATTCACTGCTGACGGCCGTGCTGGCAGCCGGTGCGCCCGACTCTGTTTTCGCCGGTTCCGACTCCGGCGCGGGTGCTGCTACCTCACTGGCAGGCGCCGGTTTGTCTGCCGCACCATTTCTGCCACCCGTCTTAGCACTCGCCTCCGCCGTCATGCTGCTAATATCTTCGCCTGCGGCGCCAATAATGCCTAATTTAGCCCCCACCGGCACCTGGTCGCCCGTCTCTCGGAATATCGCCAACAGCACACCTTCGGCGCGGGCCTGTAATTCCTGCGTCACTTTGTCTGACTCGATTTCGGCCAGCACATCGCCCTTATGCACCGGGTCGCCCACATTTTTCAGCCAGCTACCCATTGTGCCTTCTTCCATATCAAAGCCCAACGTGGGCATGAGGATAAATTCCGCCATGGGACAATCTCCTGTGTCACGCATCACGCATCATGTGATACATAACACTTTATAGTATTTCTTTCACGGCCGTGACCACCTTCTTTGCGTCAGGCAGGGCCGATTTTTCTAATTCGCCCGAGTACGGCGCAGGCACATCGTACTGCGCCACCCGTTTAATGGGCGCATCCAGATAATCAAACGCCTGCTCCTGCAACTGGGCCACAACCTCCGCGCCAATGCCATAGGTCTGGTGCCCAAATTCTACCACCACCGCCTTAAACGTCTTCTTGAAAGAAGCCAGCGCCAGCGACATATCCAACGGCTGCAAAGTACGTAAATCCACCACTTCTGCCTGCACCCCTTCTTTCGCCAGCGTTTCGGCGGCATCCAGGGAAACGTGCAGCCCTTCGCCGTAGGTGATAATGGTCACATCTTTACCTACGCGTTTGATGTCGGCTTCGCCGATGGGCACAATGTAATCTTCGTCGGGCACATCGCCGCGCACTTTGGGGCTGGTATAGAGCGGCACCGGTTCGATGAACAGCACCGGGCCATTATCGCGGATGGCCGCCTTGAGCAGCCCTTTGGCGTCATACGGCGTGGCCGGGCAAACCACTTTCAGGCCGGGGAAATGGGCAAAAATCACGTCCGGCGTGTGGCTGTGCGTGGCCCCCAGTTGTTTGCCGCCGCCGCCTGGGGCGCGGAAGACCACAGGGCAATCGAATTGCCCATTGAACATGTAGCTCACTTTGGCCGCATGGTTGACGATGGCGTCAAAGGCCACAAAGGCAAAATTGATGGTCATAAACTCGGCGACGGGGCGTGTGCCAGCCATAGCCGCACCCACCGCCGCCCCAGCGATGACCATTTCCGAAATAGGCGTATCGCGCACGCGCCGTTCACCAAATTCTTCCAGAAAGCCTTTAGTGACAGCGTAGGTGCCCCCCCAGGCGCCCACTTCTTCACCCATGATAAAAACGTTTTCGTCGCGCTGCATTTCTTCACGCAGTGCTTCGGTAATTGCTTCTCGTAATGTTAGTCGTGCCATGGTTTGATTCCTAAAGGTTCGTAGTAGGCGATTCATCGCCGTCAGATAGCGATGAATCGCCCACTACGAACAAATGGTTATGCAGGGTAAATGTGATCAAAAAGCGTTTCGGGCGCGGGCAGGGGGGATTCGTTGGCAAAGGTGACGGCGTCGTCTATCTCTTTCATCACCACATCGTCTATGGCTACCAGTTCGGCCTCGCTGGCCTCGTATTCTTCCAGCAGAACTTTTTGCAGAGTGGCAATGGGGTCTTTTTCGTCGCGCCATTTGTCCAACTCACCGGCGGGACGATACCGGGTGCGGTCGCCAATGGAGTGGCCTTCGTAGCGGTAGGTGACCATTTCCAGGAATTGCGGCCCTTTGCCTTTGCGGCAGGCGTCAATTGCTTTTTGGGTGGCTTTGTACACCTCAACGATGTTCATGCCATCAATCTTTTTGGCGGGGATGTTGTAGGCTTTGGCTTTGTCGGCCAGATTGGGGTTGGCAGAGGCGCGGTCTACGGCCGTGCCCATGCCATACTTGTTGTTCTCACAAATGAACACAATGGGCAGCCCCCACACGCCGGCCATGTTTAATGATTCGTGAAAGTAGCCGATGTTGGTGGCGCCATCACCAAAGTAACAAAGGCACACACCACCACTACCTTTATACTGTTCGGCCAGGGCCATACCTGTACCCAATGTCAGGTGCGCCCCCACAATGCCGTAACCGCCCCAGAATTTCTTCTCTTTGCTGGCCAGGTGCATAGAGCCGCCACGCCCACCCACGACGCCGGTGGCTTTGCCCATCAGTTCGGCCATCACCGCGCCGGCTTCCAGCCCGACGGCCAGGGCATGGCCGTGATCTCGGTAAGCGGTAATCAGGTGGTCGCGTTCCGGGTCACGGGCGGCAATGGTGCCTACGGCCACCGCTTCCTGACCAATGTACAGGTGTAGGAAACCCTTTATTTTGCCTTCAAGCTGGTACAGTTCATCGCTGCGTTCTTCAAAACGGCGAATCAGCACCATCTGGCGGTACCATTCAAGTAACGTTGTTTTGTCCATTGAATCTCCTGCAAAGTGGCTGGCAGCTGGTGGCTGGTCGTTGATACCAGCCGCCAGCAACCAGCCACGTTATATTACTTTTTAACCCAGGTGGGAAAGTGGTTGTGTGAACCGGACGGCCGTTGCGCCATCAACTAGCTAGTTTAGCAAACTTCGCCTCTATGGGCGAGTTTGAGAGGGCAATCGCCTATTCCGCAATGTGGCAGATAAATCTGCACCAACAGAAGGCGAAGCCCACCCTTCACAAGGTTCAGGGCAGGCACTGCGTGGGCCGGGGCCCAGTCGGCGAAGACCGACTTTGCCCTCTGTAGCCGCAGAGCGAAGTGTCGCCTGAGCAGCATTTTAACCGCCGGGAATTGAGTAGGCGATTGCCCAGAAGTTTGATGACCGGGCATACGCCTGCGGCTTAGTTCTTTGGATTTACCGGGGAAGCAGGTTGGTTGAGCGGTAACTCTACGGTGAATGTGCTGCCTTCACCGGGTTTGCTGTGGGCATGAATATACCCGCCATGACGTTCGACAATGCGCCGGCAAATAGCCAGACCGATGCCCGTACCCGGATATTGGTCACGGCCGTGTAGCCGTTCAAACACCAGGAAAATGCGCTCATTATATTTTTCGTCAAACCCAATACCATTGTCACTGACGGTAATCTGGCACCAGGTGTTGTGTATACGGCCGTGAATGACAATTTTAGGCGGAACCTCCGGACGCCGAAACTTAATGGCATTACTCAACAAATTTTGGAAAAGTTGCTTTATTTGCATGGCATCCGCTTCAATCTCCGGCAGTTCGGCCATGGCAATCTCCGCCTGCGTTTCCGTCATCATGATTTCCAAATCTTGAAGAACTTGCCGGATAATCTGGGACAAATTCACCGGGCTAAATGGCTGTCCATGTGTGCGCACTCTGGAGAAAGCCAGCAAATCTACAATCAACGTTTGCATACGCGCGGCGGCGCTTTGCATCCGATTCAGATAATCCTTACCCCGTTCATCCAAAAGCGGGTAATACCGTTTTTCCAGCCGATCACCAAATGTTTGAATTTTGCGCAGCGGCTCCTGCAAATCGTGAGAGGCAACATAGGCAAACTCCTGCAACTCCCGGTTGCTCCGTTCCAATTCGGCCATATAGACTGTCAATTGACGATCGGCGATCTTGCGGGGCGTCACATCAGCAAACACCCCAATCATGCGCTCTGGTTTACCTGTTTCATTCAGGAACAGCGTGCCTCTCACTTCTATCCAGGCGACTTCGCCATCACCCCGCACAATTTCATGCTCATAGCGGATGACAGTCTGCTGATAGGAATCCGCCAGGAACCGTTTGATCTGTGCATCTACCCTGGCCCGGCTTTCTGGGGTAACAAAGGCCAGATATGCCTGGTATGTGCCTGCAAATGCCGTCGCCGGGACGCCAAAAAGGTCAAACGTTTCCGGGAACCAGACAAAGCGATCATGCGTCACATCCCATTCCCAAGTACCCATATTGGCTGCCTGCAAAGCTAACTGCAAACGTTCATTACTTTCCTTAAGCAGCCGCTCCGCTTCTTTTCGCTCGGTAATGTATTCATAAGTACCTAGAATGCCGATAAGCTCGCCCTGGCTATTGTACAGAGGGATTTTTGAGGTGTTGAGCCAGGCCAGCTTACCGTCGGCCGTTGTTTGTGGTTCTTCATAATTGATTTTGGGATGGCCGCTTTCCATGACAAATCTGTCATCAGCCCGATATAGATCTGCTTGAGCCGCCGAGCTAAGCGCGTAATCATCTATGCCGATCACATCTTCTGGGTTGGCCTTGCCCACATCCTGAGCAAATAGCTGGTTACACCCTAAGAAGAGGCCGTTTTGGTCTTTCCAAAACACCCGGACAGGAATGGTATCCAGTACCTTGCGTAACATTTGCCTCGATTCTTTTAGCTCGGCTTCAGCTCGCTTGCGCTCTGAGATGTCGCGGGCGATCCCTAACACGCCAATCAGTTCGCCGGCAGGATCATACATGGGCATCTTGATAGTTTCGATTAGTTCCCGATGCCCATCATCGGCATAGGTTACTTCTTCTTCAAATATGATGGATTGGCCGGCAGCGATGGCGGCCAGGTCCATTTGCCGAAAATAATCGGCGACGTCCTTTTCGACAAAATTATAATCCGTTTTGCCAGCAATCTCGGCTTCTTTTGCACCGTAAAGACGTTCCACTTTTGAATTGCAGAGCAGAAAAACGCCATCAGGGTCTTTTAGCCAGACCAGATCGGGAATGGCTTCGATGACTGTACGCAATTGTGCTTCTCGTGCCTGTAATGTTTTCTGCACACGATATTCTGCGGATACATCACGGAAGACGAGAACGACGCCTGATATGGCCAGATTATTGTCGCGGATGGGGGCAGCTGAATCGGCAATTTGATAGGTGGTGTTGTCTCTGGCAATGAGCATGGTGTGATTGGCCAGGCCAATGATTTCACCTTCTGTTAACACCCGTTGCACTGGGTCTACGGCCGTTTCCCCCGTTTGGGCGTTCACAATCTGAAATACTTCTGTTAAGGGCTGCCCTTTGGCTTCGGCAAATGTCCAACCGGTTAATTGTTCGGCGACGGGGTTCATGCGCGTAATGCGGCTCTGGGTATCCGTAGCGATAACGGCATCACCGATGGAATGCAACGTGGCCGAAAGGTTTTCCTCGTTTTCACGTAAGGCGGCCTCCATGCGCTGGCGTTCTACGACTTCTTTTCGTAAAGATTCATTGGTTTTTGCCAGTTCAGCCGTTCGCTCCTGCACCAGTTCGTCTAAACGATCGCGGTGGTGGCGCAAGGCTGTTTCGGCCTGCCAGTGGGCCTGCAAGAGAAAAGCGCCCTTGATGGCGCTGGCCAGTTGCCGCCGCAGCAATTCATGCACATTACCTTCTTTTGGCCCGCTTTCTAACACCACATAACCAAACTGCTCTTCCCGAAAATAAAGCGGCTCAATGAGCATGGTATATTGCCTGTCCCTTGGCAAAATACCCGCCGGTAATAGATGCCTGGTCAGAAAAGGTTGCCCTTCCGGTGGGAGAGGGAGACGGCCGTCCGTGTTATAGGCCATCATTAAACGTGACCATTCAGGAGGAGATGGGGGATAGATGTAAGGCGATGTGTCTTCGTACAAAACAAGATAACAAGCAGGTATACCCAATCCGGGGACATGCGTGGCAATTGTGTCCATTAATCCTTCCAGATCAAACATGGTAATCAACTGCTGTCCAATTTCATGCAACGCCCAGTTTTGACGTTCTAATTGTAAGGCTCGTTGGGCATCGGCTATTCTTAACTCCCTGGCGATAAATAGTTGGGTTTTGTGTAAAAGCTCTGCCATGTGCCACAGTTCATCATCCGGCGCCATACCCGGCAACAGGTGACGGCGAAGGACCGTGACCAAACTCTGCCACGAAGTAAGATCCCCCCCGGCCCTGACCACTATTTGCAAAAAACGATCAACCAGCGCCAGAAAACGGCCGTCTTCTCCCTCAATCGCTTCATCAGCTAAACTGTCCAAAAGCTGCGCCGCCCCTTCCCGTCCTTGCAGCGCCGAAAAGTCCACCACATCAACCAGATCAGACACAATAACCTCATGCCGGGCCAACAGAAATTGGGGCCATGATTCGCCCGGCTCGCGGATTGGCAGCGGATTGATCGGTGGGTCTGGTAGCTTAAAGCAGCCGCAAGAACGGCGCACGACCAGTTCGGTCGGCAATATCATCGGCTCCGGGCTGACCCCCTCAGCCAACCATGCCAAAAGCATCTGCACAGCCACCTCCCCCATCCGGTGCAGCGGCTGACGCACCGTTGTTACGGGCGGCACAACACTCCTAGTCTGTTTAATATCATCAAAACCAACAATAGCTGCGTCGTAGGGTACAACAACCCCTCTGGCCTGCAATTCCTCTATCGCCCCTATGGCCATGTGGTCATTGGCGGCCACTACCACTTCAAAATCTACCCCACGTTCATCCAGGAGCAATTGGAGAGCTTTCTCCCCTGAAGAAAACCGGAAATCACCCGGCGTCACTAACGCCGGATCAAAAGGAATGTCATACCGACGCAATACATCCTGATAGACCTGATAGCGAATTTGGGCATCCCGGCTTTCTTCTGGCCCGGCAATAAAAGCGAGCCGCCGGTATTGATGCTGCTCGATCAGGTGAACCAGCAGATCATAAAACCCTTTATGCTGATCTACATTGACATTTAACGTTCCCTTGATAGGTGTACCAATGCTGACTGTTGGTAACGGGTGATAGCGGGCCGTTAGGCGCTCCAATTCCTTCTCAGACGCAAAGTTACCAATGGCGCTGATGATGAGCAGACCATCCAAACTATGGGCAGAGGGGAGTTGGTAGAGAATGTTGTGCTGGCTATCGAATGGCACGCCAGGTACACCATTTAACGGTCCCCCAATAAAACAAAACAAGTTGGCATTTTGTGCTTCTACGGCCGTCTGGACTCCAGCCAATATGCCTGAGTGATACCCCAGCCCCAACTCTGAGGTACTCTCGATGAATAAGCCAATGGTAGGCGGGGTAGCGATGGATTTATGGTGGTTCTGATTTTTTTGTGGCATGGCACATGTACCCTTAGCTAAACATCTTAAATCATGGATCATTTAAGAGAATAGCCAATAGGTTAAACGTTGAATGGGGTAAAGCCAGTATAAAGGGAAGATCAAACTGTCGCACCATCAGGGTAACCGTTCAGTTCCTCTGGAGACTTGACAAGTTTTTACACTTGAATTGCGGCAACTGCCTCTGGTAAAAAACTTGTCAAGTCTGAACGCTTACCCATCAGGAGATGAGTTTAACAAACTTTGTTGTTACTGGCGAGAAGTGTTAGGGAAATACAGCAATTCTCAATTTGGCCGGCTCCGGCAGATAAATCTGCACCTACAGAAGGCAAAGTCGGCCTGCGCCGACTGGCGCCCAGCCCACGCAGAGCCTGCCCTGAACCTGTTGAAGGGTGGGCTTTGCTCGCTGTAGGCGCGATTTGAATCGCTGGCTCTTGGTAAATTGAGAATTGCTGAGGGAAATAGATGGGGCTTGAAAGAGGGAGCTGGTCGGGTATGTGTAGACCCTAAGTAATCGTTCAAAAACAACTTCATGGATTTGGATATTGAGATATTGGGGTATTAGTCGAGTGCAATACCCCAATATCTCAATATCTTAATAACGAACGGCTACTAAGGGTTTGGGAAAACCCCTAGGGTCTGGTAGTGTTAATCAGCGGCGCACGGCCGTGTGCCTTTCCGCTACCTCCACTTCGGCCATCTGGCTCATCCGCTCCAGGCGCATCCGGTCAATACGCCGCTGCAAGTAGGGGGAGAAGTAGCCATCGTAGCGGGCTTGCAGTTCCGGCAACATCCAGTCGTTACCGGTGATCTGTCCCCGGCAAGAGGGGGCGCCACAGCCACAGGTAAATTCACAATACGGGGTACTGTCACTCATGGCATAATCGAAGCATAGTTCTTCACCGGGCCAGATGTCGCGCAGCGTCACCAGGGTGATGGAACTGCTGAGGCCGGCATTTGGCTCACAAGAATGGTTGGCATAGTCGCCCGGTTCTGGCTCACGAACGGGAACCTGATACAAATCATCCTCAATCTGAATGCTGTGTTCCTGTTCGCGGTATGAAAGTTGGGCTAACTGCGCGCCGGTAACCACATCACCACCCCAGCAAATAACCAGTTCGCCTTTAGGGATGAACGTGTTGGCATAAAGGCCCCAAAATCCTTTGGCCGGGTTGGGCCGTGCTTCCAATTTGGGTGATACCCAGTGTGTGAATCGTTTTTCCATCTTTTTATCTCCTTATTTTTTTATTCTTGTGAGATGATTTTCCAAATCGCCCCAACACCACCATAGGGCTGCCGCAACTTGCAGGCGGCAACACAAAATAGCCAGGGTATGAGACTGGCTGCAAAAGGATGTGGTTTATGACGTTATGTGGGTGGGAGAGGCACGGCCGTTGATGGCCGGCCGGCTGGCAGTAAACTGCTTCTGCCGCCACCGGTCAATGCACCTTTGCAAGTAAGGCGAGAGATAGCACACGTATCGTTCTTGCAAAAAGGGCAACTGCCAGTTGTTTTCTTCGATTTGGTGGCTGTGGGTTTGAATAAAGGGGTGATATTGGGCTAACTGCTCCCCTGTACCAATTTCGCTCCCCCAGGCTGCTACTACGTCACCGGTGGCAATGGGGGCATTGGCCAATGCGCCAAAGCCGCCTTCATCTACCGGGCGGGTGCAGCGTTGGGGCGCTGTCCGGTGGGCTATGGAATGATACGAGACGTCAGCCATCGCGGTCACCTCCCATGGGGTTATACTCTTGCAGATTGATCAAACGCTGCAAGGCCAGCGCAAACCGGTGCGCCCGGTTTAGCTTCAGGGGCATCAAGCTATTTAATGGGTAGTCAAAACTATTTTCGTCAGACATATGTCCTCCAGTGGTTTGGGGCCTGGGCAACCGTTATCCGTAATCGGTAATCCGCTATCGGTTATCGGGGCCAACGGCCGTGAAACCTTCCGTCAATAATGCAGGCGAATAGTAATCGTTTTTGCGTTAAAAACAACAAATTGCTCCCCCGTTAAGCCAACCATCATGCCGATGCCCAATTACCGTTTACCGATGACCGATTACCGTTTTTCGCCCAACGTGCCCGACCAGGTTTCAAACGGCCGTCCCTTGCGTTCATCCGGTTTGAAAAAGGCCAGGAAGGTCATCACTTTGAAGAAAACAAAACGGTCTTCGCGGGCGCGGGCTAATTCATGCGCGGCGTGCCAGGTACCGGAGTTGTAATAAATCTGGTCGAAGGAATCATACCCCTCATAAACCTTGTCCAGCGGCACAATTTCATGGTGATGCGTATGCCCATAGATGATGTGGCGCGCCCATCGTTCTTTGAAGGCCGGCTCGTTGAGCGCATGGCGTGCAAATGAAGATTCGCCGCCCCATAACTTATCTTCGATGAAACGAATGACTTTGGAAGCCGTGCCCAAAGAAACATTGTCGTATAACTTGAGTACAATTTCCAGCACATCTACGGCATCAAACGGCCGTACCGTATCCTTCTGGCGCACAAAATCGAGTTTTAGAAAAGCGTTAGCCAGATCATCCCAAATCGCTTTTACCTGATTCACCTGCCGTTTAGGAATCTTCATGTTTTGCAGCATGGTATCAATCCACACAGGAACAAGCAGAGACGGCCGTACATTAGCCAGTTCATTCAAGTTATCCAGCAGTTCCGGGGGCAGTTCATTCCCCATACGGGCGCGCACTTCCTGGGGAAACAAGTTGATCAATTCCACCACAAAAGCGTCACCCAGGGTAGCGGCATTACGCCCCAGCTTTGCTTCGTAATTGAAGGGGTCAAAAATGTCACCGTGACGGGCAAAGACGCCGTGTCGTTTGTAAATGTCCATGAGCCAGGGTGTTTGCGCCGGATCATGGGGGTATGGCCCGGCGAGGTTCGCCAGCCCCAATGCTTGCGTCACCTGCTGCCGGATGGCTTCATATTCCGCGCCGGGTAAGTGGAAGAACCAGTCGTGGTTACCAATGAGGTAATAGATGTTGGTGTGGACGGGAACACGTTTACGGCCGTCATCAGGGTCAGGAATGGTCATGGGGTGGTCGCTGCTCAACCCCTTTAATAGCTGAAATGCCAGGGCATTATGCTCCAAAATCCCCTGTGTGATCTCCCGGATTTTGTCAATAAAGAGGGCGCTTTGGGGGTCGTGCCACGGCCGTACATAGCCCGCCTGCCCCGTTTTCTGCGCCGTCCATTTGGTAGAGCGAATAATGTCAAACAGATCCCCCAGCAGCAGCAAATCCAGGCTTTTGATGGGTGCATACTGCCCATCAGGCCGGAAGGACGCATCAAAGGCCAGGTCTTGCAACCGAGAGCGGAAATCTTCAAACGCCGTCAGGCCAATGGTGACGCCGGTAGAGCCATCGGTTAAATGCAAATCGCTGATAATGACAAGCATGGGGTGTCTCCTCTGAAAATTGTGAATGATGAAGGATGAATGAAGAATTTTCATTTCATTGTAGTGCCTACGGAGAAAAACGGAAAGTTTTGATTCTTCAGGATTACGTGGGAGCGACATGATGCATGAAAATTCTTTGGCCACGCAGCACGCCCTGTCAATCTCTCATTTGATTATCCAGGTGAATGTGCTAGAATTAGAACATGTGTTCTTATCCTGTATATCCCTATACCCCAAATGGGGCGGGTACGGCCGTTGTGCACTCCCCTGCCTGGCCCGAAGAAATAGACGATGGCGCAGCGTATGAATACGATGAAGAAACCGTGTGGATTGACGACGAAGGGTATATTGTTGACGAGGTATGGCTGGCGTCGCCGCCACCCAGTATGCCCGCCGTCATTTTACTGGCCCTCGTCGTCGTGTTGGCGCTGATAGGTGGAACTGTACATCTTTCCGGGCAGGCCAAAGCGGAACAAATTGCGCATACACCCCCTATCATCAGCAGCGGCGGCACGGGCAGCCGGCTGTATGTGGAAAACCCTACGGCCGTTACCGCCCCCTATGACGCTTACACCATCACTCAAGGCCCGCACGGGCAATCATACGGCCACCTGGCCATTGATCTGGCTGCCGGGCGGGGTGAACCGGTGAAGTCGCCCATTAATGGCTTTGTCACCAATTTATATGTGGATGAATATGGCAACACAACGTTGGTCATTGAGAATGACGTGTACACGGTGATGATGCTGCACGGGGATTATGTGGTCGCCGTTGGCGACCAGGTAAAAGCGGGGCAAATTGTGGGTGGAGAGGGGAATAATGGCTATACGATGGATTTTTTAGGGAATTTATGTTACGGCCGTGTCCAGTGCGGCAACCATACACACCTCAACATCTACGACAAACGCATCCAGGCCAATGTGAATCCCCTTGACCTGATCCAATAAACGGTAACCGGTCAACCTTTTACCGTTTACCGGCTTACTCCTCGTCTTGAAACTGCCTGTCCAACTCTTCCAACAATTGCGCCGCTTCCACCAATTTATCCAATGGATTCACTTCACCGGTGAAGTAACGGTAATCGGCAGGCATCAAATCCAGCGTATGCACGATGTCATCATACTTCGTTTTTAGTGATTGTGGCGTCACACTAAAAATGGCGGCAACATCCGCGCGCGTCAATTTAATGAAGTTGATTTTAGCAATGGCATAAGCAATGGCGGCGGCCCAGAGTTCCGGTTTAGGGGTACGCAACGGCCGTCGCCCCACGGCAATCCGATACTCCAACCACATCTGCATCCCCTTGCCAATCTGCTCCAGCGGCATCTCCAGCTTCTTCATGCCCTCAATCAAGGCCACTTCCACATCATCCAATGCCGTGGAAAAAAGGCGTTCAAAACGGGCGGCAACATCACTATTCGTCTCTGTTTGCAGATAGCCCCCCATGGCCTCCATTGCCTGGTCATAATGGCCGCCCCGTGTATAGGCGCGGGTCAAATTGAGATGATAATCGGGATTATCCGGGGCAGCTTTTATGGCTCCCAAAAATGAGTCTACGGCCTTGTCTATTTGCCAGGCCTCATAATAAGCCAAACCTTCTTTATTTAGTTGAAATGCCTTGTTGCGTTCGGTCTGTGTTGTCATGATGTTGGCCCGATCCCTGTGCCTTCTTCACGTTCTCTTTATGCCGGATGCTGCTCGCATTGTACAAAGCGGTCACAAGGGCGTCAAGCCAGGTCAAGGCGAGAGGGGTTGAAAGCTGTCCAGAATACGGGTAGGCGTCACGGCCGTTGTCATTTCTGCCGCTGGACTACAGATAGCTGTCCAATAAAATGGCTGTTGGCTAAAGTGCAAGCGCACCTGGCAGCGCCAGGGGGCGGCATTGGCCGTCACCGTTTGGGTATAGGCTATTTGCTCATGCCCCAAAAAGTGCGGCAGCCGTTTCACATCGGCCACATTTGGCTGCACCTGCAAGGCCGCAAATAACGCCGTAAAGGCTTTGCTGTTTCCCGCGCCGGCTAACAGGAGCAGCGGGCTATCGCCGGGGGCGCGAGCCAGGAGTTGTGGCGTCAGATCACCCATTGGCAGCAGCAATGCCGCCAAAAGGTCTGTTATTTCCGGCTGGCGCTGCCATTCCGCAAACGAAAAATCTGACGCCAATGCCCACTGCCATTGGGGCGGCAGCTTCAGCAGGTATTGATCATCGGGAGCAGTCACGGCCGTCCAGCCTGGCAGTTTAGGCGCATCCAGGTCTGTGTGCAAAAGGGGGCGTTGGGCTAAAACAACCATCAACACGACGAGCAGCAGCATGGTCACGGCCGTTGCTGCCGCATAATACGCCAACGTGGCAAATGAGATGGGCGGCAGCGCCGTTTCATCCACTGCCGGCTGCGGCGCAGTTAAGGCCACGCCCGGCGCAGGCGTCAGGCGCGCCCCGCACTGCCAGCAGACCACATCATCCGGTAATACAGATTGCCCACACCGTTCACATTTTGCCGCCATTCATACCACCTTCTGTAAATTGGGTACTCAAGTCCTATTGTTGTCCTTGAAGCCCATTCGTACACTTTTTTTACGTGGACAAGTAACCCAAAAATATCGAAATGACACCAGTAAGTATAGGTGAGTAATTTCACGACAGGCAATATTTTCGCATTTATCCCCATATCCTCCTTTTTCTCCTCTTCCCGCAAAGAGCCTTGCTGCACAGCAAGGCTCTTTGTATTCTGGCCCGGTCAGTTATAAGAAACAGCAGTGGGAATGTAGTTGCCCCCTTCCCCACACCGCCCCCGTCAATTTGAGGGTGGCTTATTATTCGGGTGATCATCAGGCGGGGGAGTGCCAGCCAGATGTTGCGTTAACCGGTCTAACTGGCGGCTGGCCCAGCGAAGGGTGGCGGCCGCGCCTTTACCGGCTTCAGCTTTCCAGTCGGTCTCCCGCAGTCGGGTTTCTAGATGGGCTTTTTGCTGGCGAGCCTGCTCTTCGGCTGCTTTCACCAGATGCTCGTGTACCAGGTCGGCGCTTTTGGCAGCTACGGCCGTGGCGCCCTTGTGCGCTCCCTTTTTCACAGCGCCTGTCACTGTTTTACGCGCTTCACTGTCCCAACCTTTCTGCGCCGCCTGCGTCACCGCGCCGGTCACTGCCTGCGCGGCCCCTTTGCCTGCCTGGGCGGCCCGCTCTTTGAGGGGGGTGGGACGGCCGTCGGTCGTTACCTGAAGTGGCGTTTCTGCTTCGTCGGGGATTTCAATTTTGAGAATTTCGGGTGATTCATTCATGGTTTTTCCTGCGCGCCATACGCAGATGGGGAGGAAATGTTGCAGATGGTGGTGAGTGGCTGGCGGCTGGTTGTTGGTGACCGCCAACTCTCATTACACCACCCGGTGGGGCAGGATGATGGTGAAGGTGCTGCCAATGCCTGGTATGCTGCTGACGGTGATACGGCCGTGATGCCGCTCCACCACAAACTTTGCAATCGTCAAGCCTACACCTAAACCGGGAAAAAGTTGGGCCGCCCCCTCCTTTTCCATGCGGTAAAACGGATCAAAAATACGTTCCACGTCCGCCTCGGCAATGCCAATACCCTGGTCTTCAATGGCAATAGCCACCCCCATACCATTTTCCCGGTAAGCCCGAATAGAAACCGGCGTCTTATCCGGTGAATACTTAAAGGCATTTTCCAACAGCGCCCGTATAGCCAGCACCAAACCGCGCCGGTCGGCGAAAATTTCGGGCACATCGGGGGCAATATCCATCGTTACCCGTATCATTTCCGCTTCCATCGTGGCGCGGGCCGTGTTCAGCGCCTCAATCAGGATGTCGGGCACATTTACATACTCAAAATCCGACGATTTGGGGTGCATTTCATACAGCAGCAAGAGGTCATTGGTATGGCCGATGATTTTTTCAACATTCCGCGTAATGGAATCTAGCGCCATTTTGAGCGAATTGCCGGACATCGCCCCCTGGTTAATCAGGCCTAAATAACCACGAATGGACGTGAGCGGTGTGCGCAGTTCATGGGAAAGGGTCACAATCACCTGAGAGCGCAGCGCCTCTTGCGCTTCCAGGTCGGCGTAGGCAGCCTGTAAAGCGTCATTTTTGTTGTTTAATTCGTTGATAACAGCCCGGTCTGTGCGGCGGATGTGGCCGATAATCTGACGCATGAGCGTGCGCAGTAAACTGGGGTTGGTGCGGGCAATAGCCATAAAGTCAGCCTCGCTGATCTCAATGATGCGACACGCCGTCCGGGTGCGGATGGTAGCCATGCGCGAGGTCTCGCCTAAAAAGGCCATTTCGCCAAAGTAGCGCGTGGGGCCAAGCGTATCCACCAGAATTTCCTGGTTGTCATCAGCGTGAACGACGATGTTCACCTCCCCTTCTTCCAAAATAAAGAGCGAATCGCCTTTATCACCTTCCTTGAAAATATCAAACCCGGCCGGGAAGGTGCGCGTCCGCGCGGCCTGCACCAGCGATTCGATGTCATTGCGGCTCAGATCGGGAAAGGCCGTGTGCAGTAATTGGACGGTTCCATTGGTTAGCAGCGCGTTTGTTGTCATAGACCACCTATAAACCCGAAAGGTTTCAAAAACCGGTCAAGCCTCAACATTCTAGCATAGATAGTGGCATATTTTGTTTATAATTTACGGCCGTTTCACTCTGGTCTGGGGCGTACCATCTTCCCAATCGCCCTCCTTTTATAATTCACGCCCCTTGAATGGGTAGGGCTGACTGCCAATTTTATACTTGCTGCAAAAATCTGGGCGCTGCTCCCATATTGGTGTTGCATGGAAAATTTTATCGGCAAGAAGCTTGAGCAATTTTTAATTGAGTCATTTGTGGGCAAAGGTAAAACCGGCTCCGTTTACCAGGCGCGCGACTTGAATTTAGACCGGTCGGTAGCTATTAAGCTGTTGTCTCCCGAACTTGCCATTCACCCTGGCATCCAGCGGCAGTTAGCCCAGGCGGTGCGCAACATTTCCTCGCTGAGCCATCCGTCTATTGTCGCGCTTTATAACCTGGGTAATCAAAACGGCCGTGCCTATCTGGTGACTGATTTCGTGAACGGCATCAGCCTGGACAAAGCCCTACAGCGCCTGAACAGTCGCAGCCAGTTTATGCCGTTGGCAGAAACCCTGCACATCATGGCCCAGGCCGCCGACGCTTTGGGAACCGCTCACCAGGCAGGGACGCTGCATTTGAACCTGAAACCCAGCAACATACTCATCAAACGACAGCAGCGGCAGTCTCGACCAGGAGACTCTACCCTGCGCGCCATGCTAACAGACTTTGGCCTGGCGTTGATTCCAGAGACGGGGATTCAGACCGCTTTTATTGATCTGCACAGCAACTTTCCTTACCTGGCGCCGGAACAATGCACCAATGGCGCCGTAGACGGCCGTGCCGACATTTACAGCCTGGGCATCATCTTGTACGAGTTGTTAACGGGACGAACACCTTTTGCGGTGCAATCACCCACAGAAGCGATTATGCGCCACTCGGTGGAGTCGCCGCTGCCGGTGCGGGATTTGCGCCCAGATGTGCCCCCGGCCGTTGCCAATGTGGCCTATATGGCGCTGGCAAAAGACCCGGCCAAACGGTACCAGATGGCCGAACAGATGGCCGATGCCCTACGCCAGGCCGGGCAGGCATTATCCACCGGTGAAAATGGGGCAGCGGTACGGCCGTCTGCCCCTCCCTCCACCCGCACCCTGGCCGAACTGACCGGACGAAAGAAGAACGCAGCCACACCATCACCGACGCCGGAACCGATTACCCCACCTAAACCAACACCGCTGCCGGCACGCCAGCCAATTTTCAACTCACCCGCCCTGATCATGTCTGAAACCATGCCGGTGCAGCCACAGTTTGATACGCCTGTATTTAGCCTGACGGCACCGCTAGTTGAAGCTGAAAAGAAACAACCGCCGGAAACGGCCGTGTTGGCATCGCCGCCATTCCCCGAACCGCCTGCCGAACAGGTTATCACCCCACTGCCAGTAACGCCGCCCCAGCCCACGCCGCCGTTCGCCATGCCCGTTGTCGCCCTGCAAGCGGCAGCAGAACAGGCCACCGATGTCCATGTGCTGGATGTGCCGGCGCAGGCGTCACAAATTGTGATTATTCGCCAGGGGCGCGGGCCACGCAAGGCCACGCTCAACAAACCGCAAATTCTGATTGGCCGGGCAAAGGATAATGATATTGTGCTGAATGCTCGGGACGTTTCCCGGTATCATGCACGGCTGGATTGGGTAAACGGCCGTTGGCGCGTTTCTGATTTAGACAGCAGCGGCGGCACCTTTGGCGACGGCCATCGCCTTCCCGTCAATGAACCAAAAACCTGGCTGCCCCACCAGACTTTGCAGATAGGCCCCTACTTTTTGCACTGGGCCGCCACCACAGAATTGGAAGCGGCCCATCCGGCCAATGAAGAACCTCAAACAGAGTTATTCCTGGTGTCCCAGGATGCCAGCCAGGTGCAAAGCACCTCAGGCCGTTTTGGCGTAGCGCTGCACCCGGCGCTGCTGACCATGATGGCCGGCGATCAGACGACCGTCCAGATTGAACTCTTTAATCAAGGGCCAACCACCGATACACTTAAACTGGCAGTTAGTGGGCTGCCATCAGGCACGCATTCGCTGACGCAGCATTTTGTGACGTTGGCGCCAGGGGCACGGGCCAACATTCCGCTGGCGCTGCAGCTGCCATCTACCGGAACATTGATGTCTTATCGCATTGTGGCGGGCAACTATCCATTTGAATTGCTTGTCCATTCCAAGACAAATGAAACGGAAACGGCCGTCATTGCCGGTATGCTCATAGTCACCACCCAGGAGCAGTTTTCGGTGGGGCTATGGCCGTCACAAGTAGACGATGGCGACAATATCCATATTCTCATTCGCAATGAAGGCAATGTGCCTAATACCTATAATCTGGTGGGGCGCGATGAGAAAAGCCTGGTGCAGTTTGGTGGGCAACGGGGCCGGATGCAGCTTAAACCGGGCGAAGCCATTACCCAGGTGGTGACTATTCGCGCCCGGCAACGGCCACTGTTTGGTCGTGAGCAATCCATCCCTTTTGAAGTAGAGGTACGCACTGAAAACGGCCAACAGCAGGTAAAAGCCGGGCAGGTGCGGGTGCAGCCGCAGGTGCCGCGATGGGCTGTGTGGCTCAGCACCGCCATTTTTGTGCTGCTATTGAGCGTGCTGCTGGTCACGGCCGTGATCACCCAAGGCCAGGCACAATGGCAGTATCCGGCGCCAACGAATACCACTCCCGCCAGCCAACCGCTCACCTGATAGCTGTGGCTCCCCCTTAGCCCGTAGGGGTGGTGTTTCCCCCGTGCCGCTGCCAACAACCGCTCACCTTTACCCACTAAAACTTATCTATTTTACTTAACATATTTTCACCCTTAGCTTCATACCTATGGGTCGAAGACCGTCCACAGTATTTGCTCACTGCTTACCGCTCACCCCAAACCAGACAAGTGCCGGAACCAGTCGTGCTGCCTGTTTCGGCGTGGCCCCGCCGGATAGCACGGCCGTGACCTGTTCCTCAGTGAAATAACGCTGCTCCGCCAGCTTGACGGGGCGAGCAAAGGGGAACGCGATGCGCATGGGGTTGCCCAATTCGCGGGGCAAGATTTGCCAATAGCCGCTGCTTTCGGCCACCGACGGCCGTGCCGGAATCAGCCGGAACTGGGCGCGCGGCGGCGCAAAGCTGAGGAAACGCAGCCATTCCCAGGCGGCGCGCGGGTTTTCCGCCTGCTGTGTGATGAAATGGCCGTAAACGTGCAGCGGCGTCATGCCGTCAAACTGGTTAGAGCCGGGGAAGAGCGTCACGCCCAGCGGCGCCAGCAGCCGTTGAAACTCATAGCGGCGCGGCGAATCTACCCAGATGACGGCGCGGCGGCGCGCCGACTGCCAGTTTAGCAGGATATTTTCCCGCTCGCGGTCAGGGATTTCCGTCAGGTTGGGCATTTGCCCACGCTGCCCGGCCATGTTTTGGTACCAGGTGAGCGCGGCGCTGACGGCCGTGTCCGTCAGCGGCCGTTCACAGCGGACGGCAGCCGGTTCGTGACAGTCGTTTTCCCAGTTGTAAGCATAGGAGAAGAGGACATCATTGCCGGGGTCCAGGAAGCCCCAGGTGGGCTGGTCGGCGGCAAAGGGTTTAGAGGTGATGAGCATGTCCCGGTGCATTTCGTCCCACGTCCAGCGCGGCGACGGTTCCGGGTATTGCGCCCGCCGGTAAGCGGCCTTGTCGTAAAACAGCACCGGCATTTCCGCCGCGTAGGGCAAGAACCAGGTACGGCCGTGCCACTCCCCACCCTGCCAGATTTGCTCATAAAAATCGCCAGGGGCAAAGTCCGGGTCGCTGCGTGTGTAATCAGTCAGATCCAGGATCTGGCCGGACGCCAGCATTTCTTCCGTCGGAGGGAAGGCCGCGCCATCAAAAGCCAGCAGTTCAATCGGTGTGGGATCGGAGAGGGGGACAATCTCCACCCGAATGTGGGGATAGCGCAACGTGAAAGCGGCAGCCGCCGTTTCGTAGTCGGCAATCTGGGCGATGTCTGGCGGCACGGCAAAGCGAATGGTAGTGGGCGTGAGATGGTTTTGCAGGCGGCGGCGCAGTTCGGCATAGAAGAGGTCAGCGGGCTGCCCGGCAGCATCCAGCGCCAGCAGGCGGGGCGAAGGGATGTGCAGGCGGTCGGGCACGGCCGTGTCTGACCAGTCCGGCGTCAGGGCCAGCGTCAGCGGGCGGGGGCCGGCCATACAGCCGGCGGTACACGTTTCCCCGATAACGACGCCCACAAAATTGGCGATCTCCTCGGCCCAGACAGCATCCACTTCCATATAATCCAGATAGCCCCAGCCGGTTTCCAGACGGAAATTGCGGCCCCAGTAGGTGGGGTCAGTGGCGGTGTGCAGCAGACGGCCGTTCACCTGTTGAAAAAAAGCGATGTGCTGGTAGCTTTCGCCCGTTTCGCCGGTTGTCCAGGAGATGTTGGCCCACAGCATCTCGCCCACGGGCGCAACCTTCGTCGCCTGCCGCCCGGCGACAGCGCGGGCTACGTTATCGGGAGATAGCTGCGCCGCAAACCAGGCAGGGTCAGTCGCTTGCAGGGAGAAGAAAAGGTCGCCATCACCCTGGTGTACGGCCGTTTGTTCCAAATCCAGCGCCGCCTGCACCTGCTGGCGCAATTGCTCCTGGGTACGGTGCAGGCGCCAGCGCACCGCCGCCCAGCCACCCACCAGCAACATCAGGAGACAGATGGTTAAGAACCAGAAATAGGGGTTACGGCCGTGACGCCGCCCACCATCACCCCACGGGGCTGGACCATCATCTTCATCTACCTGCCAGTGAAAATCATTCATTGCTAGTTGTTGGTGGCTGGTCGCTAGTTGCAGGTTGCAGGTGATCACTCGTCACTCGTCACTCGTCACTCGTCACTCGTCACTCGTCACTCGTCACTCGTCACTCGTCACTCGTCACTCGTCACTCGTCACCTGTCACCTGCCACCCACCACCCGGTCGGGTATAATCCGTTTCATTAAACCACAAGATTAAGGAATGTAAACCCATGGCTGGAAAGAAGAAAAAGTTGTCCCGGCGGGAGCAGAAGCGGCGCAAGCAGCAACAAAAGAACCAGATACGCCGCCGTACCAGATGGGAAGAGCCAGAAACGCCGGGGGTAAACTGGCAGTTGATGGAGGATTTACGGCCGTTTCTGAGACGGCCCGACCTGGAAAAGGGACTGACAGCCGTCATGGAACTGGCAGCGGATAGTGATGAACTGGTACATGAACCGGAATTGAGGTCTTTGTTTTTTCTGCCAACTACCGCTTTTATGCTCTTTGTGGCCGCAATGGAAGAAAACGGCCTCACGGCCGATGATTATTTTGCCCTACCTGAAGAGGCGCGCAGTGAGAAATCCTTTGAGATTGTGGAGCACATTTTGCCGGAACTGTTGACTGATGAGTTCCAGGAGACCCTGCTCAAACGAGCAGAAACAGCCCGCGCCCGTTTCCGGGATAGCGGCAATGAACAGAAATTGTGGCAGACCAGCGCCGTGCAATTGATTCTGGAAATGAAAAGAGACGAGAAAGCCAAGTTTTATCCTGGTCTGATCTATACCATTGCCGCTAAGAGCATTGAGGCCGGCCCGCTGCTTATTGTGCCGGATGAGGAAGATGAAGAACCGTTTGATGAAGAGGCTGCCCAACAACGGATAGATAATGTTCCTGGTTTGCGTCATTATCTGGATAACATTATGAAGATGGCTCAGCAGAACTTTATCCACAATATGCTGGATGGCGAGCTTATGTTCCAGCTTTTTACAGATGCAGAAATTGAAGAAGCCGCAGAGCTGCTGGAACAAGGTTCAGGTGACTCCCATGATGGGGCGGGTGATTTCCTGAACCGTATTTTGACGGAGCCGCGCCGGGCTGAAATGGTGGCGCGGCTGGATGTGGTGCTGGCCGATTTGCCGGAGTATTTACAAGGGATACGGCCGTTTCTGGAAGACATTCAGACGGATTTACCCGAACTGGAACCACAAACCCCCTCCTGGGCGGCCCTGATAGCTGCTCTGATTGGTGAAATCAATTCCTATGAACCGGACTAAACTGGTCTGGATAGGGCGCCAACTGACGGCCGTTGCCATCCTCCTCCTTAGCCAGACCCGACCACTGTCGGCCCAGACCACGCCCACCCCTACGCCGGACCGGCTGGCAGCACCACCCACTGTTGTCGCCCCCACCATGGCCGACGATGGCGCGCAGCTTTACTGGCTACACTGCCAGCCCTGCCACGGTGACCGGGGCCAGGGCCTCACCGATGCGCCAGATGA
Organism: Chloroflexota bacterium; assembly: GCA_013112725.1. Taxonomy (GTDB): domain Bacteria; phylum Chloroflexota; class Anaerolineae; order Promineifilales; family Promineifilaceae; genus CAADGU01. The sequence continues at coordinate 6,172 of JABFFZ010000067.1, read as the reverse complement.
TGACTGGCGGGCACAGTACCCACCGGAAGAGCAATTTTGCTGGAATTCAGGCTGCCATGGCGAACGGCCGTATGAAAATGGCTTTATCGTTCCGCGTACTGTGCCCGCCCTAATCGGCGAAGGCAGCCTGGCGAACTACCCCACGATGTATGAGGTCTACGTTTTTATGCGGGCGGCGATGCCCCGGCAAGCCCCCGGCAGCCTGACAGACGCCGAATATCTGGCCATCACTGCCTTCCTGGCGCGGACGCATGGCCTGTCTGACGGTGTGGCGCTGGCCGAGGCCGATTTATCAACAATCATTCTCAACCCGGCGTATAGGGAAGTGACGGCAGACCATGCGGGGGATACGGCCGTGCCCCCTACTCCTGCTGCGCCGTCCCCAGAACCGGCGGCTGTGCCCATGCGGACGGAATGGTTGGCCGGCGGGGTGGTGATTTTATTGTTGTTTTTAGGAGGTGCGTTATGGCTTCGACACGGCCGATAGACAAACCCTCCATCCTGGATACACCGGAGACGTACCAACTGCCCGGTTACAGCCGTGTGGCGTTCCTGAATGGCCTCTTCATCGGGCTGGCGGTGGCGGTGGGCTATTGGGGGCCAAAGCTGCGCCAACTGGCCGACCTGCCTGCCCGCTATGTGGACAGTGGCGTGGTGATTACCGCGCTGCTGGTCGTCTTGCTGTGTACGCTGGTGGGCTGGCTAACCGCCCGCCTGAATAAGGGAGTGGTGACGGTGCTGGCCTGGTTGGGTACGGCCGTGAGCATTACCCTCCTCTGCGGTTATCTGCCGGCGCTAACCTTCAACCGGCTGGTGTGGCTCAACGAAACCGCTTTCCGCGGCCTGCCCGTTTACCCCGTACCAGACCGCGCCGCCTGGTGGGCTTTCCCCATCGCCGGGATATTGCTCATCTTTGTCCTTTTTATCCTGGCGCTGCTGCAAGAAGTGCGGCTGGCGCGGGTTTATAACCAGCTTGGCCCACGTGGGCGGCTGAGCGGGCGGGCGCTGTTGGCGCTACTGCTGCCGGCGCTGTTGGCCGGTGTGGGCGCGTATGCCATGCCCGACCATACGGGTAATCCGCCGCGCCAGGCCATGGGCTTTGTCTACCGGGGCATTGAAACAGTGCGCGATTATGACGGCGATTTGTTTGCGCTTTCGCAGCAAACGGGTTTCAACTACAACGCCCTCAACGGGGTACGCCACCAGTTGGCCGGGCCATACACGCTGCTAGTAGGTGAAGTAACGCTGGATGGTACAATTATCACCGTCGTGGCCCTGTTTGACAGCGGCGTCTGGCTGCAATGCCAGGTCTACGCCGGCGAGGGGCAGGCCATTTACCTGAGTTTTTGTACGGATGCATCACGGCCGTACACCGATGGCTTTTACACCTTGCTTACCGGCGCGCCGCTGCCGGCTGATTGCCCGGCGCGCTGCCTGCCCCAGATCAACGAACGGTGGCAGGCCTGGCTGCAAGCCCGCGCCCCCCGCTTTGGCGACGAACGGCCCGTCTTCACCCACCTGGGCCAACAGGGCAGTTATGTGTGGATGCAGGCGGCGGCCAACGGTGATTACGCCATAGAGTGCCTCTTTAGCGGGCTGCGGCAGGTAACGCTGCAAGAGTGCCATGAACGATAACAAACCGGGTTTTTGAGAAAAACCCGGTTTGTAAAGGAATCGTATGACGAAACAATTTATCACCATTGCCGGGAACATTGGCGCGGGCAAATCTACGCTGGTCAGTTTGCTGGCGGAGCGTGCCGGTTGGGAGCCGGTCTTTGAAGCGGTAGCCGAAAACCCTTATCTGACCGACTTTTACCAGGACATGCCCCGTTGGAGCTTTCAGTCGCAAGTCTTTTTTCTGTCGCGGCGGCTGCGGCAGCACCATGACCTGCTGCAACAAAGCAACTCCATTATTCAAGACCGCAGCGTCTATGAAGACGCCGAAATTTTCGCCCGCAACCTGTACCGGCAGGGACACATGAGCACCCGCGACTGGCACTGTTACTATGAGCTATACCAGACGATGGCGACCCTGCTGCGCCCGCCGCACCTGGTTATTTATCTGCGCACGGCCGTGCCTACCCTGCGCCGCCGCATCATCCAGCGCGGTCGCGACTACGAGCAAAGCATCAGCGACGACTACCTGCACCAGCTAAACGAATTGTACGACGCCTGGATTGACGGCTTCACCCTCAGCCCTATCTTAACCATTGAAACGGACAACCTGGATTACGTGCAATACGCCGACCATCTGGACCAAATCTGGCAAAAAATCCTCCACCGCCTGCAAGGCCGCGACGTGCTGACGTTGTGAGGTGGTAGCGCCCTGATCTGGCTGGCAGCCAGCCAGATCAGGGCGCTACTTTTACGCTGTGGTTCCCAACGGCCTAAGCCTCAGACACATATGGTCCCAGGAAGCGGGCGCCATCAAAATGGATCAGATGCGTTGGGTCATCAGCTACCCAAACTTCGGTTTCCTAGGAGACTTCACCGGCTGTCGCCGACCACCATGAATGAAAACAGGACGCCTATTCACAACATTTTATCCGCGTCATCCGCGTGAATCTGCGTCCCATTTACAAAGGCAGCGGTGAGTACACCCACACCCGCCCCGGCATCCAACAAGTGAATGTCCGCAGGCAGCGTTTCAAAAAAGGAAGCCATGAGCCGCACTACCGGCGGGGGCGTAAAAAACTGCCCGGCATCCGCGCGCAGCGGCGCTGACGGCTGCATAAGCTGGTGCGCGGTATTGCTCGGCAACGGCCGTGACCACCCAGGGCTGTATGGCCACAGGCTCTAGGGGGTAAGCAGGCGCTTGTTCCATATCACGCCCGGCGGTAGCGCAGATGCACCGCGCCCAGGTGGATTTCGTCACCGTCTACCAGTTGGATGCCATATTCCGGCACCTGGCGTTCGTTGACAAAGGAGCCGCTGGTGCTGTTTTCGTCAAAAAGGCGGTAATCAGCGCCCTCGCGCTGCAAATTGGCGTGCAGGCGGGACATGGTGATGTCATTCTCAAAGGCAATCTCACACTGCGCCGGGCTGCGGCCAATGCGGATGAGTGTGCCGTGTAAAGGAATGGGCGTCTCCATCCGAGACACCGATTCCAGCACATCCAGATAACCGGCAACGGCCGTCGGCTGAGAGAGCGCCGCCGGGCCAACATCCGTAATCGTCGTCGTCGGCCCACCCCGGCGGCGGGAACGGCGGCGCCCCCCTTCCCGTTTGCCCAACAACCCGGCAAACACCCCCCGCTGCCACAAAAAGAACAGCCCGCCGCCAATCAGCGCCGCCACCAGCAAAAAGGTGAACAACCGCGCCAGAAAGCGGGCAAACTGATTGCCGCCATCCAACATCGCGGGCACATCGCGGCGGCCTTCATTCACGGTGAGGAGTACGGTGGGGCTGGTGGCGCGCATCCCCTGGCTGTCCAGCACCACCACTTCCAGCGTATTATTGCCATAGACCAGATTGTTCACTTCGGCCACAAATTCGCTCAGGCTGGCCACCGGAATTTCAAACGGCCGTGCCGTGTCATTATTCACGATCAACTGCGCCGCTTCGATGCTCCGCTGCTCCCCATCCAGCCAGGAAACCTGCGTTTTCAACCGCAGCCGCACCGGGTCTTCCAGGTTGGGCAGTGACAGCGTGCGCGATTCGGGTGGCAGGTCAATGAGTACACTGGGGATATTGAAGGGGATAGTGACCTGGGAATCGGCCGTGATCCAGGGGCGGTCTGCCAGGGCCACATTCACAGCAAAAGTGCCGCCATCGAGGTTCATGGCCTGGTAGCGGATGCGCGCCTGATCCCGAAAACCGGCGATGCGGTTCCAGATGAGGGGCAGTTCGGCGGTATTGTTTAACTGCACGGCCACGCCGCCGGTCGCTGCCGCCAGACCCGCCAGATAACTTTGGCCCGGCGTGGCATTGCTGATGTCGCTGTTTTCCAACCAGACGGTGTGGATGGGGATGCCCAGTTCAGCGGCGCGGCGGCTGACGTCATCGCCGCTGGCCCGGCTGAGGGCGTCTGTGCCATCGGTCATCAGCACAATGTGAACGGGCATATCCGGGTTGGGGCGCAGGCCGGCCGAACTTTCTAACAGGCTGAGGATGCTGTCATACAGGGCAGTCGCGCCGACTTCCGGGTTGAGCGGTGTGGCGAACAGGTTGCGCACGCTGTTGTGGAAATTGGTGGGGGGTAAAAATTCCACCGGTTGGGAAGCGCCCACTTCGTACACGGCCGTATAATCCACCTGCTCCATCATATTGCCGGGGCTGGCGTATTGGTTGATCGCCTCTTGCAGCGCCGGCAGTTGCGCCGCCACCCCGGTGGGAATATCAATCAGAAAGATGGTCAGTGTGCCGGTGCGGTGCGCACCCTGGTAGTTGATGGGGCCAACCGGCTGCCCGCCATGTTGAATGGTCAACGTTTCCCGCGCCAGGTCGAGCGGATTGCCCTGGGCATCACGGCCGTAGAGCCGCACTTCAATCGCCGGTAAACTCTCGGCGCTGGTGCCGGTAATGGTCAACCGTTCCACCGGCGACGGTTCGGCATCTTGCGCCCGCAGCGGCGCAGCCCCCAAAGCCAACAACAGCAGCAATACCCCTAAAAGGAGCCGATACTTGATACTTGACAATTGATAATTAAGAATTGATCGTTGTGATTTGCCCATTGCCACGCCTTTTTCTCTCTGTCCCTGCTCCCTGGTACGTCCGCTGGTATAATATCAAACCGCGCCCATAAAGTAAACATAAAGCAGGGTGGGCGGGAGGGGAACGGTGATCGGTAATCCGTGATCCGTAATCGGTAATCCGAAGTTGGATTTTGGACTTCGATAGAGCGTAACGCGAATTGGGTATGATGAGAAGAGGACTGGTATTGGTTTTCATTTGTTGGCTGTTGGTCACGGCCGTGCCGGTGTGGGCGCAGGGTGTTGACCTGACGTTGGGTGAGCCGGATACGTCCGCCTTTCCCACCGTGCGCGTCAACATGCGCGCCGTGAATGCGGCCGGTGTGCCCCTGAGTACCGCCGAATTGGGCAACCTGCGCCTGCGCGAGAACGGCGTACCCATCAGTGACTTTGACGTGCGTTACGTGCCCGTGGGCAGCGACATCGTGTTTGTCATTGACGCCGATACCACCCTGTTGATGACCGATGGGGACGAGGCGAGCCGCCTGGACGAGGTAAAAGAGATCATCGGTCGCTACGCCACCCGTTTTATGAGTCCGTCCGGGCTGGATCGCGTTTCGGTGATTGTGCCCAATCGCGCCAACACAGGCAGTGAATTCCTGGTGCGCGATGCCACCACGCCGGAAGAGGTGATCAACGCGCTGGCGGCGTATGAACCGCAAAATCTGGCCGAAGCAGGGCCGGTAAACCAGCAAATGCTAGACGCCATCGCCCACGCCGCCGACATCGGTGGCAACGGCCGTTACCAGGCCATCTTTTTGCTGAGTGAATCCCGCCGCCTGAGCCAGTTTCTCGATTACCCCAGCCTGACGGCGGCGGCACAAACAGCCGGTGTGCCCATCTTTGCCGGTATTTTGGGGCCGGAAGCCAGTCTGGAAGATATTGGCAATGCCTCGGCGCTGGCCGGGCCAACGGCTGGCCTCCACGTGCATGTGCCCCGCCCGGAACGGGCCGACGCCATTTTTCTGCGCTGGCAGCAAGAAAGCAACCGGCCACAAATCAGTTATCGTTCGCTGCTGCGCGCCAGCGGCGTCTATCCGTTGACGGTGAATCTGGGCACGGTCACGGCCGTTACCGACCTCAACCTGACCATTGAACCACCAACGGCGGCCATTGCTCTGGGCCGGACGATCATTCGCCGGGTGGGCACGGCCGAAGATACGCCGCTGGCCGAGCTGCAGCCCACCATACAGCCGGTGCCGGTGCAGATCAGTTGGCCGGACGGCCGTGCCCGCCGCCTGGCAGAAGTGACCTTCCGCGTGAATGGTGTCTTGCAGCCGCAGTTGACCACGCCGCAGCCAGACGAAGCCGGCATGTTGCTGCTGGATTGGCCGGTGCAGAATGCCGATGTGGGTGTGTATGAACTGGCGGTAACGGTAACGGATGAATTGGGCTACACGGCCGTGTCTGAACCGGTGATTGTGACGGTGGCGGTGGAACGGCCGTGTAGCCCAATTCATCCGTTACCGTTACCGCCAGTT
>JABFFZ010000066.1 GCA_013112725.1 Chloroflexota bacterium | reverse complement strand
CGGCGGCGGGATGATTTGAATTCGCACGCGGGGCAGGTGTCGTTTCCCGGCGGGCGGGCGGAGGCGGGGGAGACGCTGGCGGCAGCGGCGCTGCGGGAGACGGAGGAAGAGGTGGGGGTACGGCCGTCTGCCATTACCATCCTCGGTGAACTAACCCCCATCTGGATTCCGCCGTCGGACTTTGAAGTGCATCCCTTTGTGGGGTGGGCATATAGTGGGGTACGGCCATCTTTCCAATTGGCCGAAAATGAAGTAGCCGAACTCCTGGAGACCCCGCTCAGCTACTTGCTGCACCCGGACAGCCGCCGCGAAGGAATCATTGAACGCCAAGAGTACCGCCTGACCGTTCCCTATTTCGATGTAGAAGGGCACATGGTGTGGGGGGCCACCGCCATCATCCTCAGCGAATTTTTAGAACGCCTGCGCTCTGTTGCCCGTAATCCGTGACCCGTAATCCGATGGCCAACTGCCGGGGGTCTCCGCACCATAGCAACGTGCGGTGCTGGTTTAGTTGGGGCCGGGTAAGGTGATGTCGTCCAGGGTCACGGCCGTGATGACCTGCTCGCTCAATTCATCTAACACCGCCGGGTCATCAATCGCCTGCAACCGGGCCACAAATCCTTCCGGCAGTCGTCCGAACTTACGTCGTAATTGCCGCAGCAGCACATCAACCTTGCCCTTAATTTCACCTTCCAGTTTGCCTTCCAGTTTGCCTTCCAGTTTGCCTTCCAGTTTGCCTTCCAGTTTGTGTCTTTCACCCCAGGTCAGCTCTGTTTCCAGTAATGCTTGCATGATCTGTTCTCCTGCACCCACCAACGCCTCTTGCGGTAAGTATGTTTCGATAATGTCTATTAAAAAGAGCTTGTCCCCCTCTGTCAAGTCGCTGGCAATCACCTCCTGTAAACCGGCCAGCTTCACCTCCGCCGGGTGCAGGTGCGCCGGCTGCATTAGCGCCGCCAGGGCGGCCGCCACCGGGTTGTCGCCCAGATAATCCTCGCTGTGCAGGTCGCGCAGCCCCACCTGCCCGTAGTGGAACTCCACCAGCGTCCGGTCAAGAAACGTTTCCCGGTACACCTGCCAGGTCAGGCCGCCGGCATGGGGCAGCAGCACCAACACCAGCGGCAGCACCCGCTTCTGTCGTAGTAACCGCAGCAGGCCGTAATACTCAAACATCCGCTGTGGCAGGCCCCGCCGGTCACGCCCCTCTACTTCCACATGGATGATAATCACTTCCCCTTCCCCTTCCAGGGTGGCAGTTTCGGCCACCACATCGGTGATGCGCAGGCTTTGGCCGGGTAGATTAACCACCAGTTCCTGGTCAAGAAAGACCAGGGTGTCAAAATCCAGCCGGGCCGCTTCGGCCGGGAAGAAGAGGTGTAGGAAGTCTGGCAAGAAGCGGTGCAGGAACTCCTTGAAGATGCGGTCGTGCAGAGTACGGCCGTGACCAGCGGACGTTTCGGTTGTCATGGGCTACCTCGTATGCGAAAAAGGCACTTTGATTATCGGTTTGCCGGCTGGAAGTCCGAAGTCCAACATCGGACTTCGGACTCCATCTCACCGATTACCGGCTACTGATTGTTGCCTCTATTCCGGCAGCGCCGCCACAATGATCGGCAGGAAAAGCGTGTAGCCGGGGGTGACAGGCGCAATAACTTCCACCACGGCCGTGGCCACATCCACCCCCACCGCATTACTCACCGTCAATGTGACCGTGAAGGCGCCGGTGGTGGCATAGGTATGGCTGGGGCTGGTTTCCGTGCTGGTGATGGTGTCGCCAAAGTCCCACCAGAAGGAGAGCGCGCCGCCGGTGGAGGTGTTGGTGAAGGCGGTGGCCTCGCCCAACGCCACGGGCGTGGTGGCGGTAAAGCTGGCCTGGGGCGCGGCCACGACGGAGACGACGGCCACGGCCGTATCACTCCCGACGGCATTTTGCGCCGTCAGGGTGACGGTGTAATCCCCTTCGGCGGCATACAGATGTGTGGGGTTGGCGGCCGTGCTGGTAATGGTATCGCCAAAGTCCCACAAGAAAACCAGGTTACCGCCGGTGGAGGTGTTGGTGAACACGGCCGTTTCCCCCAACATGACGATGGGCAGCGCCGTAAAACTGGCCTGGGGCGCTTGCAGAATCTCCACGACGGCCGTGGCCACATCGCTGCCCAGGTTATTGGTAGCCGTCAGGGTGACGGTATAGCTGCCCACAGCGGCATAGGTGTGTGACGGGTTCGCCAGGATACTGCTGCTGCCATCACCAAAATCCCAAACAAAGGTTAGCTCAGAGCCGGTTGAGGTATTGGTGAACTGCGTCACCTCGCCCAAAGCATCTGGGCTAGAGCTGGTAAAGCTGGCGTGAGGGGCTACATAACCCACACAGGCCGGGCCTGCTGCCCGCAGCCGAATATCATCCACATGCCAGCCATCCGCCACAACAGTCACATCAGAGGTGAAGCGGAAGCGGATGCGGGCATTGGCCTGGTTATCCAACATCGAAGCGTTCAGCGTGATTTCTTCCCACTGCGTATGCGGGCCATCAAAGCTGGCAATTTCGTTCCAGTTCGCGCCGCCATCCGTCGAGAGTTCCACCCGGCAGTAATCGTAACCCGCTTCAGTATCACAGATTTGCCAGTAGGTGAGAACCATATTTTCATAACCGGTCAGGTCTATGATGGGCGAGGTGATGGCCACGTTGCGATTGTTGGCGTAATTGCCGCCAGGGCTGTCTGTCCAGGAGTGGGTGGGGCTGTGAGAGGCTTCGGTGGTGATGGCCCAGGGCGTCTGCGCCGTCCAGCCCATGTTGCCCGATTCTACATCGTCGTTGAAGACATCACAGTAGGGGTAAAGCTGGAAATCCTGTACAACCGTCTGGCCGTTTTGGGCCACCACGCCGGTTTCGGTAGCCGGTGCGTAGTTGGGGTCGTCGGGCACGGCCGTGATCGTATACGTGTCGCTGATCACCTGCATCTGGTAAATGCCAGTGAGCGGGTCGGTCTGGGTCTGAAAGATGGTGTTGGCCGTAACGGTGGCTGCCAGGGGCAGACCGGTATCGGCGGCGGTCACGTCGCCAGCCAGCACCGGGGCGATGGCCGGGTCTACAATGAAGAGGAAACTGGCGCTGAAGACGCCCCACCGGCCGGTGGCGTCCTGACCACGCACATAAATGAGATGACGGCCGTCGGCCAAGGCGGACGTATCAATAACCGCATAGGCGGATTCCACAGGGCTGTTGAAATTGCCGTCCGTGGGCAGCATGGGCAGCGCCACCGGCGTTGTTTCCGTAATCCAGGGAGGTGTATCAATGTAATACTCACCGGCGGCGATGTTTTGGGTGGGTTCCGTGCCGTTCTGGTTGTTGTAACGGGTGTCATTGAGTACGGCCGTGAGCGTCACCGGCGTACCCGCTTCCACGATAATGCTGCTCACAGCCACATTGACGGCATCCGGCCCGGCGGGGGCCAGATACGGCTCTCGCACCGCTTTGGCGGCGTAGATGAGGGCGGGCATGTTACCGGGAATGATGTTGCTCTCAAAGAAGCCACATCCCTGGAAAAAGGTTGTACCCAGTTCAAAGGTGTAAGAAGGCAACCCTACCTCGCCATAGCCAAAATCATCCGTCGTGCCATCGGTGGGGTAGAGGCCAATCGCCTGTTCGGGATAATAGCCGTTGAAGTAGGCAAATTTGCGCCCCAATGTTTGCAAAGCCGTGCCGTTGCCGGTGGGCGTACTGGTGAAACCCCAGGGCCACAACACCAGTTCACTGTAGCTGTGAATGTCCAGGTAGATGCCGGTGGTGGTGATGGGCGCGGGCGCGTTCAGGGGCGGCTCGCGCAGGTCGGGGTAGTTGGCAAAGATGTAATTTTGCACTGCCTGCACCTCTGGTTCGGAGGCAGGGGATGGGCCACGATAGGTCTCGCTGCATTGGTTGCCGCTGGAGCCGCCACAGCAGCCCCATTGGAACTGAAAGTTGCGGTTCAGGTCAGCGCCCCGAGTGTTGGTGTTGGCGCAGTAGTTGTTGTTGGTGTTTTTGCGCCAGGAGATGCCGGTTTCGGCACGTTTACGGCCGTCCGGGTTCGTTTGCAACATCAAATGAACTTCATGGTTGTCCAACAGCCAGGTGGCGTCGGCATCCACGTTATAGGAATTGATCAGATATTCGGCAAAACGGGTCATCAATTCCGCGGTGGTGTATTCACGGGCGTGAATGGCCGAGGTGACAAACAGTTTGGGCTTCTCCCGCTGTATCAGTTCGTTCGTCAGCACCAAAACCTGCATATCATACCCGCCCAATCCGGCCATCTTTTCCCAGGAGTCGCCCACATCCAACCACTCGGCCAGATTGGGGTAATTGGTGGCCAAGAATTGCGCCGAGGCATAGGTCTCTTCAACAGTGCGGTAACAAGGATAACCAGGAATACCACTCACCTGACCGGGCAGCGGCAGCCGGATTTTGTTGATTTCGGTGGTTAGCTCCTCGTCTACCTCCAGCCGTAATCCCAGGCGCTCCAATTCCTGGTATTCGGCCGCGTCTACTTCCAAGACCATAAAATTCTTGTAGTAGTCCACCTCCCAGGGTTCCTGGGTGCGGGCGACAACGGCCACGATGGCCGGGTCATCAAAATAAGCCCGTAACACCACAATCTCATGTTCCAGCGTAGGGTGATTGGCGGCCGGCGCCGGCCGGGCAGCTAACCAAAATGTCAATCCCATCACTGTCATCAACAGTGCCATCAATAAAGTAAATCTTTTCATGGTTTCACCTCTTATGTAAACAACTTTGCGCCTTTGTGTTATACTTTCCCCCATCATGTTATACGCTTGTCGCCATAGCTTTAGCCGGTTTTCCCACTGAAGCCGGGACAACAAACAGTACCCGACAGGGCATTGTCCACCATTCTGAGTGGTTGGTCAATGCACAATTGGATGTTGACAACACCGGTGTAAAGCGATTTGGAAAATTGCTCTACCCACAGGAGGAAAATCATGAGTACAGCTTCAATCAGTCATCCCCGGTAGGGATTATGGTGGTTGGTGGTTCTTCAGGGATTTGCCGTCATCATCTTGAGCATCTTCTTGTTTTTGCGGCCAATGGGAACCATGTTTCTGATCGGCATCTTTTTGGGTCTATACCTGATCTTTAATGGGCTGGTAGACATTTTGTTTGCTTTTCTGGGTAAACATGTGCCCAACCGGTCCTGGAGCCTTCTGAAAGGCGTCCTGAGCACCTTTTTTGGGAGGGTGATCTTGCTGGCGCCCTTTGTGTTTTTGCAGGGATTGGGCTGGACGTTTTTTCTATTTGTGGCGTTCAGCCTGCTGCTATTTGGCGGAATGCGCGTCTTGATGAAACGTAAGGATATTAACAAGCGCCGCGCGGCAGACATCCTGGTCGGGCTGTTGATGATTTTGCTGGGGCTACTAATGTTGGCCACGCCGCAAACATCTCTGGAGCTGCTGGCGATGATGTTAGCCGCCTGGGGCGGCATTACGGGGGTGATGATGATTATTGATAGGTTTGATTTGCGGCTGAATTATTGATCCGTGAGGGGACGCTAAGAGCAAGATTGGATGGGCAGGCGGAGGGCATTATCAGGCAGGGGGTGGCTGGCGGCGTCTGTGCCTGGAGCGCGTGCGCCGGTTACGTAATTGTAGAGGCCAATGAGCAGGGTAGCGGGTACGCCAGCGCCGGATGCGGCGGGTACGGCCGTGTCCACCACCTCGATTTGCCGATGATCCAGCACCAGCCAGCTGGGGGGCAGCGCCAGCCAATCGGGGCGCAGTTGCAGCGGCGGGCCATCGGCCTGGCCAAGTAAACGGCCGTCCCCCGCCAACACTTGCACAAACACCGAGGTTGTGGCCGTAGTGAACGCCCACCGCCAGGTAAGATCGGCAGTGATATGGTGGTCACAAGCTACGGCCGTGCCCTCTAACAAAGCTGTGTCACCCCATGTTGCCAGGGGTTCGGCGGCGTTCAGCGCAGGCATATCTGCCGGGATAAATCGGCCGCTGAACTCACTGGTCACGCCGGTTTCCGTAAACCGGTTGATAAACACATTGGCCCCGGCGGGGGCCCAGACCGCCGGGTCGCCCAGATCAGGTGACTGCACATGCAGGCCATACGGATAGTCCACCGGCTGCCGCAGTTCCGGCGCTTCAACAGCCCGCACCGGACGCACCTGGTTTAGGTTCTCCCACACCAGTTCTTCGGCAAAAATGTGCTTGCCCATCAGGGCTGCATGTTCCACACCCACGGGAAAGGTGTTGCGCGCCGGGGCCACCCAGGCCGGTAAATTGACCAATAATACACCTTCGGCCAACGGCCGTGCCGCCATTTCCGTCTGCATCACCGCGACCGGGGTGCCCAAATTCGCCAGCGCCGCCAGGCGACCACGTGCAAAAACAGCGCCCATCAGCAGCATCAGGCCCAAAACCACGGCCCATAGCACCTGACCCACCCGCCGCCAGACAAACAGCAAATCCAACAAAACAGCCCAGAGCAGGCAAACGCCCACACTGCCTAGATAATGCAGGCGGGGGCCATGCAAAATGTAGTCGGTGGGTAGAGTCAGGGTAAGCAAGACGGCCGTGACGCCCCACCACCCCCAACCCAACAGCAGCGCCAACCGGTTTTCTGGTGGCCGCGCCGCCCATCCTGTCCAGATGATGGTTGCCGCCAGGCCCGTCATGATAATCAGCGGCGCATTATCCGGCAGCAGCCGCGCCCCCAACCAGGCCAACGGGTAAATGAGCGCCTGCCCAAAGTACAGCAATTTTAGCTCTGGTAAATTGTTGCTGGTGGGTTGCGGCGGTATGGCCAGGGGCAAAAACTGGTAGAGGACAATATAGGTTGCCCCGGCCAACAAAAAGAGGAGATAAGGGGAAAAAGTGAGTGGCGACGGGTCACGTTGCCAGCGCCACGCCCTGATTTCAATGTGGCGCATATAAGCCCATTGGCTCAGCGCCGCGTATACGCCAAACAGCACCATCAGTTCATGGGTGAGCAGGCCGATGAAAAAGAGAACGGCCGTCACCCCCCACCACCAGCCGCCTCTGTCCAATGCCCACAAATAGGTATGCAGCGCCAGCAGCAGCAGCAGCAGCAAAATCAGGTAAATGTTGTTGCCAAAAACGGCCACCGCCTGAAAGGAAAAGGGATAACAGGCCAGCAGCAGCCCGGCAGCCAGCGCCCGCGGCCAACGCCGCCACAACCGCCAGGCCAGCGCCACCACCAATGTGACATTAGCGGCGTGCAGCAGCCAATTCATTCCATACAAAAAAGGGGCGGGATAATAAGAAAACAGGCTGCGGCTAAGCAAAACAGGCAAAAATAGAACCGGACGATAATAAGCAAAATCGGTAGTGGGCAGCCAGACGGTGGCGTAATTCAGCCCTTTCACCAGACGAATATGCAGCAGGTCATCAAAGCTCAGGGGAAGCTGGCGAATGGGCCAATAAAGAACCAATGCGACGGCGGCGGCGCAGACGGCCGTCGCCAGCAGCACATGGCGGCGCAGCACGCTCATGGCACCACAATGACGGGGATAATGTCGGGTACAGCCGGGTAAAGCAAGGCCACATCGGTGGCCGGCAACCAGCCACGAGTAACGCCATCTTCCAGTTGCAGCAAATACCAGTCCCCGGCCTGGCTGCGGCCAACGGCATAGGCAAAGGTGCCCCGCGCCAGCGGCATAATAGTGCTAAATTGGGCGCCAGGGCCACTGTACAGGCTGGCCGAAGATGCGCGAATAACCATCTCCGCCAGTTGTTGGCCGGGGGTAAGGGTGGCGGTGGCGGGTGGCGGCGGCGTGACGGCCGGGTTATTTACGGCCGTGTCTCCCTCTGGCGTCAAGGGTGGATGCGGTAGTGTCAACGTCTGGCCTACTGCCAGAGCATCTGTCGTCAGGCCGTTCAGGATCATAATCTCGTCCAGCGTCAGCCCATAACGCCGGGCAATGGTAAACAACGTGTCCCCGGCCTGGACGGTATACACGACGGGGCCGGTGGGTGGCGGCGTCTCGCTAACGGCCGTTTCACTGCTGGTGGCGGTGGCAAACAACAGCGCCGCGGCATTGGCCGTTTGTTCAATGACAGTACGGGTGACGGTGGCTTCATAAGCAATGGTCGTTTGGGTGGCGGCAACGGCCGTGTAGACCGCCTCCGCTTGCAAGGTAGGCGCAGCAACCGCGTCCTCTTCATTGCCAAATAAAAGCGGCCAGATCACGATGATAGCCCCGCCCAGAAACAGCACCACTGCCGCCACCCAAACCAGCCAATGCACACGCGGTAAGGTTAGCTCAGGCGGAGCAGCGGTAGTGACGCGCGCCGTGTGTTCCGGCCCTGGAGCCGCAGCCGGTGGTGAAAAAGCGGCTAATTGGATGCCAGGGTAAGCGCCGGTCTGGCTGTGTACATAGCCGTTCCAGTGGAACAAAATGGCTTGCAATTGTTCACGTTGGTGGGGGTTTTCGACGTGGGCGCTGGCGGCCTGCACCTGATCCATCAACGCCATGACTTCGTTCATGTCCACCGCATCTGGCGCTTCAGCGGCTTTATTGCGCAATGTTTGGTGCTGTACTACCAGTTGGTCTACGATCATCATGGCTCACGTACCTGATCAGGTAAATATCAACAAATCATAACACTCTTCGCAGCGGGTAACAAACGAGTACAGGCGTTCTGGTACGCAGGCATCAGCCCCTAATCTCGGCACAAAAAAACGACCGTCTGTGAAGACGGCCGTTCCGGGCTTTGACCAACACAAGGAGGGGGTGTCGCTACCCTCTTCTTACCCAACCAGTTGTTCCAGTCGCGTTTCTTTTGTGCCAGTTTTAGGGGAGGTGACGATGGTTTCCCATCGCATATTTTCCTTGTGTTGTTGATTGGATAAGAGTACCTCTATGATACCCCATTTTAACGGCCGTGCAAGTAGGTAAAATTGAATCGGTGATATTACCCTTGACAAACCAATTTCTGATCATGTAGAATGTGACCGATAGGTCATATGACTGACCAGTCACATCAGGGTGGTAACAAGAATGCCTAAAGAAACCTTTTTCAACCTGCCCGAAGAAAAACGGCAGCACTTTCTGGAAATAGCCCTGGCAGAATTCGCCAGCCATGATTACGCAAACGCCTCCATTTCCCGGATTGTGGCCCAGGCCGGCATCGCCAAAGGCAGCTTTTACCAATACTTTGCCGACAAAGCCGAACTCTACCGCTATCTGCTAGAGCTAGGTGCGCAGCAAAAGGCTCAATTCCTGGCAACGCCACCGCCCGAAGCAGATATGGATATTTTTGCTTATCTAGCCTGGCTGGCCCAGGCAGGCGTCCAGTTTGAACTGGCACACCCACAACTCAGCCAGATTGGCTACCGGGCGGTGAAGAGCGGCGATGTGCCGTCCGAATTGATGCAGCAGGCCAGAGCCAGCGCCTACACATTTTTTGCGCAACTGGTAGCGCAGGGCAAAACACAGGGCAGCATTGACGCCCAAATAGACGAAGAGTTGGCGGCGTTTATCTTCCATACCATCATTACCGAGTTGGGCGGCTACCTGCTAAGCCGGGTGGAAGAGAATGCGGCTGATCGGTTGGCCGACGGCCGTTCCTTCTTTGACTCGCCCGCCGCCGATCTCTTCAATCAGACCATTCACATCTTACAATTTGGGATGGGCGCACGATAATCCCTTCTCCGAAAAGGAAAACGTAAGCGTTCAGACTTGACAAGTTTTTTACCAGAGGCAGTTGCCGCAATTCAGGTGTAAAAACTTGTCAAGTCTCCAGAGGAACTGAACGATTACAGGAAAACCATGAAAATCCTCATTTTAACCATTGGCTCTCGCGGCGATGTACAGCCGTATGTGGCGCTGGGCAAAGGGCTGCAAGCAGCCGGGCACAGCGTGACCATTTGCACCGGCCCACTCTTCCAGGAAATGGTCGAAGCGCATCAGATCCCCTTTCTACCGATGGACGACGAGATGATCCGCCTGATAGAAACGCCCGAAGGCAAGGCAATGATCGAAGGTGGTGGCTCAGCTTTCAAAGCAGTGAGTCTGGTCAAACCGATGATCGCCCGCATGGTACGGGACGCCTGGGCCGCCGCCCAGATCGCCATGCCCGATGTAATCATCTACCACCCCAAAACGCTCAGCGGCTACCACATCGGCGAAAAACTGAGCAAACCGATCATCCTGACCATGGCTTTGCCCATGTATACCCCCACCCGCGCCTTCCCCTTGCCCATCACCAATTTTACATTGGGCGGCTGGTTTAACCGGCTGACATACCAGATGGTGCCCATGATTTCCGCGCCGTATGGCGATGTGATTGGCGCGTTCCGGCAACAGTTGGGATTGGCCAAACGGGGGCGTTTTTTGAATGAGACGCGGCTGCCAGACGGCCGTACCACCCCCACCCTCTACGGCATCAGCCATTACCTTATCCCCCGCCCCGCCGATTGGCCGGATGAGGTGCAGGCCTGCGGTTACTGGTTTCTGAAGCAACCGGACGAATGGCAGCCACCGGCCGATTTAACTGCATTTTTGCAGGCCGGCCCCCCACCCATATACATCGGCTTTGGCAGTATGGCCGGGAAACACCCCGACAAACTGGCGGCCATCGCCGTGGCTGCTTTGCAAAAGGCCGGGCAGCGCGGCATATTGGCCACCGGCTGGGGTGGTCTGCAACCAGGAGATTTGCCAGAAAGTATCTTCCAGCTAAAAGAAGCGCCGCACGACTGGCTCTTCCCGCAGATGGCCGCTGTGGTGCATCATGGCGGCGCGGGCACCACTGCTGCCGGACTACAGGCCGGCAAACCAACCCTCATCTGCCCTTTTCTGGGCGACCAACCGTTTTGGGGGGAACGTGTGTACCGTTTAGGGGTTGGCCCCAAACCAATCCCGCAAAAGAAGCTGACGGCCGATAATCTAGCAGCGGCGCTCACCACCCTGGTGCGTGACCAGGCCATGCAGCAAAAAGCCACCACCCTCGGCCAAAAATTACGCGCGGAGGATGGGGTGGGCACGGCCGTACAGTTTGTGGAAAAAGTGGCTCAATGTTTGTCGGTTTGTCGTAGGCGCTTTAGCGCCGTTGGCGATAAATCACCAACTACGAACAAACACGGTTCAGAGATCGAGCAGCGTCCCCAACCCCATTTGGGCGGCGTTGGCCAGGGCAATGCGCCCGGCGATGGCGTCCTGCACGGCCGTGCCCACTGACTTAAACAGGGTAATTTGCTGCGGGTGGGTACGGCCGTCCTTAACCCCGGCCACAATCTCCCCCAACTCGGCGTAGATGTGGGCGGCTGTAATCAACCCCTGTTGCCTGGGGATGATCAGGTCGCCCGTTTCTGCCAGCGTTGCTTCGCGCGAGTCTACAACAACCAACGCCCGCTGCACGGTGGCGGCGTCAATTTCTTGTACGGTGGGCTGGTAAGAGCCAATGGCATTGATGTGTGCGCCCGGCTTCAGATCACGGCCATCGAAAACCGGCGTGTGCGAAGTGGTAGCGGTGCAGATGATGTCGGCAGCGCGCACGGCCGTAGCCGCATCTACCACCACCTGCACATCAGCGGGAATTGGCCCCACACCGGCCATTTCGGCCGCAAATAAGGCGGCCCGCGTCTGGTTGGGGCTGTATACCCGCACCTGGGTGACGGGGCGCACGGTGCAAACCGCCTCTAGCTGGGTACGCGCCTGCACGCCGCTGCCCAAGATAGTCACCACGTGCGCGTCAGGCCGGGCCAGCAAATCCGTGGCCGCCCCGGAACCGGCCCCCGTGCGAATGGCGGTTAATGTGCTGCCTTCCAGAAGGGCAGACGGCCGTCCCGTTTCGGCATCAATCACCAGCACCAGGCCGTTGATCACCCGCTCGCCACGCCCCGCATTCTGGGAAAAGACGGAAACCACTTTCACCGCCAGGGCGCCGTCTTGGGGCAAAAAGGCGGGCATCACCAGCGTTGTGCCCTGGTGGGCGGTAATGTCCAGATGGGTGCGCAAAGGGGCCACCGCCAACCCGGCCGACAGTTGCGCATAAGCCGACTTCATCCCGGCAATAGCAGCGGCCATGGGCAGAGCCTGTTTGACTTCGGCGGCGGTCAGGATGCGGAGTTTCATGTAGTATAAAACGTAAAAATCGTTTACGTTTTACTCAATCCCCAGATAGAGGTTACGCACTTCGGCGTTATTTTGCAGGGCAACGGCCGTGTCGCTTAGCCGAATCTCCCCCGTTTGCAGCACATACCCCCGGCTGGCCACTTGCAGCGCCTTATGCGCATTTTGCTCCACCAGCAAAATGGTCGTACCCGTCTTGTTAATATCGGTAATAGTAGCAAAGATCAAATCTACCAGCACCGGCGCCAGCCCCATCGAAGGTTCATCCATTAGCAGCAGACGTGGCCGGGACATCATCGCCCGTCCCATGGCCAACATTTGTTGTTCGCCGCCGCTGAGGGTGCCCGCCACCTGCGTGCGCCGCTCCGCCAGACGGGGGAAAAGGTGAAAAACTTTTTCTAAATCTTCGTTGATGCCCTCTTTATCATTCCGCGTATAGGCGCCCAATTCCAGGTTTGCCAGCACCGTTAGTTTGGCAAAGATACCTCGCCCTTCCGGTACCATGGCAATGCCCTTGCCTACCAGATGGTGGGCAGGAATGCGGCTCAAATCCTCACCATCGAATTGAATATTGCCGCCACGTGGATGCAGCAGCCCACAAATGGTGCGCAAGGTGGTTGTTTTGCCAGCGCCATTCCCGCCAATGAGGGAAACGATTTCCCCCTTTTCCACCGTCAACGAAACCCCCTTCAGGGCATGGATATTGCCATAGTAGGCGTGAATATCATTAACTTCCAGAAGCGCCATGTTTTTCCTCCGTCTTTTTGCTGTAATCTTCCAGGGCGCTGCTGCCCAAATACGCTTCAATCACGCGCGGGTTCTTTTGAATTTCCGCCGGCAATCCTTCAGCAATCTTCTTACCAAAATCCATGACAATAATGCGTTCCGAAATGCCCATCACCACCCGCATGTCATGTTCGATCAACATGATGGTAATGCCCAGTTCATCCCGTAGCTGCTGGATAAATTCGGTAGTCTCAGCCGTTTCTTTAGGATTCATGCCGGCGGTAGGCTCGTCTAGCAGCAGTAGTTTTGGTTGGCTGGCTAGAGCGCGGCCAATTTCCAGGCGGCGCTGGTCACCATAGGGCAGGTTTTTCGCCAACAGGTCACCTTTGCCACGCAGCCCCACAAAACGGAGCAAGCGCGTGGCTTCGGCAGCGGCGGCTTCTTCGTCGCGGCGGGTATGCGGCGTGCCCAAAATGGCGCCCAACCAGCGCGATTTCAGGTGGCGCTCCTGGCCGACGAGCAGGTTTTCAATGACAGTCATGTTGTTGAAGAGGCGAATGTTTTGGAAAGTGCGGGCAATGCCTAAGCGGGCAATCTGGACGGAGCTACGGCCGTTTAGCCGCTTACCATCAAAGATCAAATCCCCAGAATCAATCTGGTAGAAACCGGTGATCAGGTTGAAAAAGGTTGTTTTGCCCGCCCCATTGGGGCCAATGATGCTGACAATGGAACCCGCTTCAATGTAAAAATCCAGCGAATCCACCGCCACCAGGCCACCAAAGTTTTTTGTCATTTTGTTGGCAACCAGAATATCGTTACTCATGGATGCATTCCTTTTTAGTTCCTCATCCGATAACCGATTACGGATAACCGATACGGATTTCTGAAGTCAATCCATTCGGGACGGATTGGCTGACTGACCATGGCTGATCACCTCTGAATGGACCACACCCAAATGGCTGGTGAGGTCCATGGCGTCTTGTAGCTCACGGCGGCGGGTGGCGGAGGGCCACAACCCTTCAGGCCGCCGCAGCATGACCACAATAAGCAGCGCGCCGTAGATGAGCAGGCGATACTCTTGAAACTCGCGCAATAGTTCAGGCGCGCCAATGAGCAAAAATGCACCCAAGACAATGCCGGGGATGCTGCCCATACCGCCAATGATGATAATGCTCAGCACGTTGATGGAAACGAACAGGTTAAAACTTTGCGGAAAGACGGTGCCCAGTTTGGCGGCAAAGATGGCCCCGGCCACGCCACCGGCAGCGGCGCTGAGGGTAAAGGCCAGCAGTTTGGTGAGGATGGTGTCAATACCCATCGCCGCGGCCACGTCTTCATCTTCGCGCAGCGCCATCCACTGCCGGCCGGTACGGGAGTTATTTAACCGCACCGAGACAAAAAGCATGGCCAGGCAGGCGACCAAAATGATGTAGTAAAAATGTTCGGGACGCGCGAAGAAAAAATTGCCAATGGACGGATTTTGCAGCGCCAAAATACCTTGCGGCCCACCGATGCGGCTGGCCAGCCAGTCCGACAGCACCAACACGCGGATGATTTCGCCAAACCCTAGAGTGGCAATGGCCAGGTAATCGCCGCGCATCCGCAGCACGGGCAAGGCAAACACGAAGCCGGTGAGCATGGCCGCCAGCAGGGCAATGGGAATGACCAACCAGAAAGGGATGGGGCCGAGGCCATATTGGCTGGTGGTGGTAAGTACGGCCGTGACATACGCCCCCACCGCAAAATTGGTCACATACCCCAGGTCAAGCAACCCGGCCAGGCCTACCGCAATGTTCAGCCCCAACCCCATGAGGATGTATAGACCCACATTGTTCAGCACTTCGCTGAGAAAAGTCCCCAACGCCCAGGGCAGGATGAGCAGGATAATACCGCTAATCCCGGCGCCGCTCCAACGCACCTGCTTTTGCCGGGGGGCCGTAAATTGCTGCAACCGGCCACGCATTTGGGTGCCGCGCCACTGCCAGAAAAGGGTAAAACCAAAGGCGATGAGGAAAATACCAACGGCCGTATACCAGCGCATCACCCCACTCTGAAAAAAGAGGCGCACAAAGTTATTGCCCAGCCGTTCCCGCAATATAACCACAAACAGTTCACTCATCAGGGCAATGCCCAATGTAGAGGCCACCCCCATCACAAGCGCCTGCCGCCAGCGCGCGGGCAGTAAGGTCAACCCGGCGCCGGCCACACTGGCCAACGCCAAAACAACCAGCAAAAGCAAAACGCCTACAAAAACACTGTCCTGCCCAAACGTTAGGATGTTTACCAATTGGGGCGAAATATTCACAAACATGATCCGTATGTTTGTGTTATTGGCCAGAATGATCAAGCCGATAAGCGGCAGGGTGGTCAACAAGCCAATGCTCGCCCCGGCAGCCAGGATTTTGCCGCCCGATTCCCCCGCCATTTTGCGGGCAGAAAAATAAGCCATGCCCAGCGGCGGGGCCACGAGCAGCACCTGCCCCAATGTCAGCAAGCCGGCCACCACTTGCCGCTGGCTAAACGTAGCAATCATGCCAATAACGGCCACATACGTGGCCACCACACCGGCCAGCAAGCCAAATTTCACCAGGGCACGGCCGTCAAACTTCGCCTCATCTGTTTTATTCATCATTGCCATATGCGCCATGACACACCTGCCTTATGCTTTCTTCTCGCTGAGCCGTTCGCCCAAAATACCCTGCGGACGGAAAATGAGTACCAACACCAACATCGTAAACGCAATCGCGTCTTTTAGCTGATTCGCGCCATCAATGCCCAATCCTTCCAAGACCAGATTGGGGCCAATGGATTCAATAACGCCTAAAAACAATCCCCCCAACATAGCGCCAGGCACACTACCAATCCCGCCTAAGACAGCTGATGTAAATGCCTTGATGCCCGGAATAAAACCCATAAAGAAGTAGACGCCTTGTGGCCGGTACAGCCCATTGATAACCCCCGCCGCCCCCGCCAGCAGGCCGCCAATGGCAAAGGTAAAAACAATCACCCGGTTAATATCAATACCCATCAGCGCCGCTACTTCTTTATCCTCAGACACCGCCCGCATAGATTTACCCATCTTGGTGCGTTCCACCAGCCAGTACAGGCCAGACATCAGGGCAATTGCCGCAAAAAAGACAACCACCTGCACCACCGGTATCGTCACCTTGCCCACGGTGAATGTCCCACTCAGAGCCGTCACGGTCGGGTAGGTCTGGAAGCCAGAACCATAAAAACCGCGAAAGCTGTATTGCAAAAAGAAAGAAGCGCCAATAGCCGTAATCAGGGGTACCAGACGCGGCGCGCCGCGCAGTGGCCGGTAGGCAATCCGCTCTAACAGCACCGCCACCGACATAGAAACCAGTGCCGCGATAACCATTAAAATCAATATGGCCAGCAGAGGATAGGTATTAAGGAAGCCAGTTTGATTAAAGTAATTGGCAATAAAAACTGTTGTAAACGCCCCCGACATAAACACTTCCCCATGTGCAAAATTGATCATGAGCAAAATGCCATAAACCAGTGTGTAACCCAGGGCAATGAGAGCATAAATACTGCCTTGCGCCAGGCCAGAAATACTCAGGCTGATCCAGGTAGTGATCGTATATTTGCCGGAAGTAAGCGTATTAAAAGCCCCCACCGCAATTAACAAGATAATGACAATGCGCAGCCCCCACAGAAAGAGATCCACCCACGAAACTCCATCAAGTCTTCGCCGCAAATCTTCCATTATGCAATCCCCTCTTCCTCGATGTATGGAATGAAGAATGAGCCAGGGAACATTCTCCCTGGCTCATCATGGCAGTCATTTTATTTGCTTGAATTCATTCCGCTTTCGCAACTGAAAGACTCTAAGGGTTTTGTGAAGCCCTTAGGGTCTCTATGAAAACAAGCCTACGGCGTCCAGACAGCTTCGGGCGGCCAATTACCACCGCTCACTTCTGCGTCGGTGATTCTGTAAATACCCAGGGCCTCACCGGTAGCGCAGTCACCTGTTTCATTACAGGCCAGCGTACCTGTCACGCCGCGGAAACCGGCAGTGGCGGTAACAGCATCGCGTAATGCCTGGCGCGGTATCAGCAACGTGCCATCATCACCTTTTAGGGCAACTTTTTCAATAGCATCTAGCAGAATGTTGGTGGCATCATAGGCATGAGCATGGAAACCGCTGGGCGGCGGACCACCAAATTTCGCGTCCCACTTGGCCAACAATTGCTGGTAAGCATCACCCTCTACATAGGGGCCAGAGAGATACATACCTACCGCGGCCGGGCCTGTGCCAGAGGGGAAGCTTTCCGACAACAAACCGTCCGCGCCAAACAGGATGGTGTTTTCTAAGCCGGCAACTTCTTTGGATTGGGCGGCAATGAAGTTGCCTTCTGGCTCAAAGATGGGGAAATAGAGGACGTCGGGCGAATCGGCGCCAACATTAGTGAGGATGGGGCGCATATCCGTATCGCCGACATTGACGGCACCCTGGAAGGTAATGGTACCACCCAATTCCTTGAAGCGGTTGGCAAAGACGCCCTGCAACCCGTCGGCATAGGGGCTGCCGTCATGAATGGTGGCGGCGGTACGTGCCCCCAGTTCGTTGTAGGCATAATCGGCGGCAACACGGCCCTGGAAGAGGTCATTGTGCGCGGTACGGTAGTACCCAGGATGCCAGGTGCCTTCTTTATCGGTCAAAGCCGGGGCAGTATTGGAGGGGGAAATCATGAGCATTCCGGCTTCGCTGATGATGGGCAGTCCGGCTGTAGCCTCGCTGGAGCAGCTAGAGCCAATGATACCCACAATTTGGGTGTCGGCGGCAAGTTTCTGGGCGGCGGTTTGCCCACCTTCGGCGCTACAACCCGAGTCCTCACCTTTCAGGTTAATGTCATGGTCGAGCAATTTGCCACCGCGATCATCAATGGCGATCTGAATGCCGCCACGGGAATCTTCACCCAGGAAGGCGGTAGCGCCGGAGATGGTGAGCATGTAAGCGATAGTAATGGGTTCATCGGGTGCAACCGTGACACAACCGATGGCATCTTCACATACTAATTCATCACCGCCGCTGCAAGCTGACAGGGCCAGCGTAAAAAGCAGCGCAGCTAAAAGTAACAAGGCAATTCGTTTCATGGGATTCTCCTCCTAAGAGAGTCATAGAAAATTGAACAATTGTGGTTAACTCAATGTGGACATTTTTTCCATCGTTCATACAGATTGGTCGTCGGTAATACGTTGTCTGCACCACCTCCTTGTGTATTTTGAAAACGGGTTGAGGTATTTTAAGATGAGGATTCTATTAAATTATTGCAGGTTGTCAACTTCGGGCACGGCCGTGTCCTCACTTTTCTCCACTTTTTCCGGGATCGCATCCTCAACCGTCTCGATAAATTCACCCGTACTCATAAAAATGACTCGCTCGGCGATATTGGTGCAGCGGTCGCCAATGCGTTCCAGATTGTGCCCCACCCACAGCAAAAACATGGCCCGACGGATATAGGCACTGTCTTGCATAGCCAGGACGCTTTCCTGGTACAGTTTACGGTACTGCTTGTCTAACTTATCATCTCGCTTCACCAGATTACGGGCTTCCTCGGCGTTGTTATTGACATACGCATCAATACTGGTTTGCAGCATTTTGCGCGCCTGTTTCTCCATTTTGGGCAGTTTATGCAGCGATTCAATTTCGCTCTCTGCTTCCAGACGCGCCACCAACCGGGCAATACCGGCGGCATGATCCCCCATGCGTTCCAGTTCCACGGCAATGTGAATGGCGGCAATGACGGTGCGCAAGTCTCTGGCGGCCGGCGCCTGTGTGGCCAGAATCTTCAGGCTCTCTTCTTCGATGCTATAGCGTAGACGATTCACCTCATCATCACCCGCAATCACTTTTTGGGCCAGGGGGATGTTGCGCTGGTAAAGGGCAACCATCGCCTCACCAATGGCTTCATCTACCAGGCTGGACATGCGCAATACATTTGTTTTGACGTTGTTAAGTTCTTTATCTAAAAGTGAACGGCTGGTTAATTGGGTCATACGTATCTCCTTTTGTAGAGCGATTTGGAAAATCACCTTACAAAAGTTAATTGTCAATGGGCAATAGGCAATTGTCAATTACGAACTAGCTAATTCTACCCCTTCAGCCAGAGGGCCGGCTTTTTGGTCAAACGCAGCCCGGATAGCCTCGTAATCGGCGGCGGGCAATTTTGCCCGGCTTTGTTGCTTCAGGAAACCTTTGACCTTGGTGTAGTGCATGGCCGGAATAGATGACCCTTTCAAATCCAGATCTTTTATCCCTTTGGTGGTAAAGACGATCAACGCGCCGATGGGCACTTCTTCAATCTGCGGCGCATTTTTTTGCAGAAAATGGGCAATGGCTGCCACGCTGTTTTCTGCTTCTCTGGTGGGGTTGCCAATGCCTTCCTGCCCAAAGAAACGGCGCAGACCCATGCCCGTTTGTTTCCACTTGTCGTCTTGCACGGTGATCTGCCCACCCTGGTATTTGGCCACAATGACAATGATACCGGAAGGCAGCAGCAGCACATGGGGAGTAGGCAGGATGTAGTGGTAGATACGGCCGTCTCGCCCCACCTTCTCCAGCGCCTCATCCAACACCTGGTCGGGACGCGGCTGGCGCACATACCGCTGCGCCAGATAGATACCCACCTGGGACAACATCCAGCCCACCAGCAGCGCCGCCAACTGCCAGTAAAAGACCGTTTGTGGGTCGCCCACAAAAATGAGCGCCATGCCCACAATCAACGCCCCCATACCGGTAAAACTGGCAACCTGGCCAATGGTTCGGTATCGAGCAATTTTTTTATCGTCGCGGATGATTATCATAGGATGTAATTGGGTAATTGGGTCATTGAGTAATTGGGTCATTACTCAATGACTCAATGACGATATTTCCCCACCAGCAGGCAGGCATTTTGCCCGCCCAGGCCAAAGGAGTTGGAGAGAACAGCCTGTACCACTGCCGGGCGGGGGGCATTGGGCACGTAGTCCAGGTCACATTCCGGGTCGGGCGTTTCATAGTTCCAGGTGGGCGGGATGAGGTCGTGCATCAGCGTGCAAATGCTCATAATGGCTTCAATGGCGCCCGCGCCGCCCATCAGATGGCCTAAGGCGGATTTATTGCTACTGATGGGGATTTCATAAGCGCGTTCGCCGAAGAGCCGCTTGATGGCCAGGGTTTCGGTGCTGTCGTTCATGGGGGTACCGGTACCGTGGGCATTGATGTAGCTGACATCTTGGGGCGTCAACCCGCCGTCTTCAATGGACCAGCGCATGGCCCGCACCGCGCCGGCGGCGTCCGGGTCTTGAGCAGCCACATGGAAAGCGTCAGAAGAGGAGGCGTGGCCGAGCAGTTCGGCGTAGATGCGGGGGGCGCGCCGCGCCAGAGCGTGGTCCAGCCGTTCAATGACCAACACGGCCGCACCCTCGCTGAGGATGAAACCATCGCGGTCTTTGTCAAACGGCCGTGACGCCCTTTCCGGTGTGTCATTAAATGCCGTAGACAATGCCTGCATCCGCCCAAACCCGACAATGGCCGCTTCAATAATCAACCCTTCTGCGCCGCCACAAACCACCACATCGGCCCGGCCGTTGCGAATAAACTCCATGGCCTCGCCGATGGCCTGGGCGCCGGTGGCGCAGGCAGCGTTCACGGTGGCAATGGGCCCCTGCGTTTGCGCCAGCAAACTGACGTGATAGGAAGGCATATTGGGTAGGAAACCGGTCATGGCAAAGGGATTGACACGGCCGTACCCCTTGGCCTTCAACACTTCCCACTGCTCAAAGGCCACATCAATGCCGCCCACACCCACGCCAATGGCCGTGCCGCCCCGTTCCGGGTCAGGTACTTTGCCGTCCGGCAAACCGGCGTCGGCCAATGCCTGCTGCGCCGCTGCCACCGTCAGTTGAGAAACACGCGCCATGCGCCGCGCTTCTTTGAAATCCATGTACTGTTTGGGGTCAAAATCTTTCACTTCTCCGGCCAGTTTCCAGGGGAAAGGGGAGGCGTCAAACTGGGTAATAGGACCAATCCCGGAACGGCCGTGAACCAATCCTTCCCACGTTTCCGCCACCGAATGTCCCAATGGCGTCATCGCCCCCATACCCGTCACCACAATTCGTGGCCGCCCTTTAGCGTCGTAATAGTTTATCTCCATTCTCCTCTCCGCTTCTAAAAAAAGTAAGCAGTGGACAGTGAGCGGTGTTCTGCTTACTGCTCACTGCTCACTCATCACTTTCCTCATTTCACTCACCACGCCACTCTGCACCACCAGCCGGGCCTGGCCGACGGCATGTTTGATGGCCAGCGCACCGGAACGGCCGTGACCGATAATCACAACCCCTTGCACGCCCAACAGTGGCGCGCCGCCTACCTCTTCCGGGTCTAGCTGCCGCCGTACGCGGGCAAAAGCCGGACGCGCCAGCAGACCACCCAGGATGGTACGCGGCCCGGCCATCATCTGCTCGCGGATAGCATCAGACATATATTTGGCGATGGCTTCTGACGTTTTCATGATCAGATTGCCGGAAAAACCGTCGGTCACGGCCACATCAGCCGCGCCGTTCATAAACTCTTTCGGTTCAATGTTGCCCACGTAGTTCAGGCCGCTGGTTTTCAGCAGCATACCCGCCTCTTTCACCAGTTCCGTGCCTTTGCCTTCTTCCTCGCCATTGGAAATGAGACCCACACGCGGGTTTTCCACACCATGCACCCGGGCCATGTAAATGCTGCCCATGATGCCAAATTGCAGCAGAAACTCCGGCTTGCAATCAGCATTGGCGCCGCTGTCAATGAGGAACGGCCGTTCCTTAATGGGAAAGACCACACCCAAACCCGGCCGTTTGACGCCGGGGATGCGCCCCAGCCCTACGCCGCGCAGGGTGGCAATGGCCAGCACCGCCCCGGTATTGCCGGCGGTGACAAAGGCGTCGGCCGCACCATCGCGCACCAGCCCCAGCCCCACGTGCAGGGAGGAGCCGGGCAGCCCTTTGACCACTTCGGCGGGTTTGGCGTCCATGGGCACGGCCGTAGCTGCATGGCACACTTCAATGGGCAGATCGGCCGTATCTTCTTTAGCCAGTTCCGCCTCAATCTGCGCCTGATCGCCGACCAGGATAATGGTTTCTTCAAATTCGCGGGCGGCCCACACCGCCCCGGCCACATCTGGCCCCGGCCGGTTATCGCTGCCCATAGCATCTACTACAATTCGCATATGTCCGTAATCCGTGATTCGTAATCCGTGAACCGAAATTCGATCACCGATTACGGATGATGGTTCACGGACAATGGTCTAGCTGCAAATTGGGCGGATTCTATCGGCGGGGAATGGTTGACGCAAACTACAGCAATTAATGCCCGGCTATTAAAATCGCGGCAACAAAAAGCAAAGTCGGCCTGCGCCGACTGTTTATGGCCGCTTTTAGCCAACGAAGGTCGGCTTAGCCTCTTGTTGGTGCGGATTTATCTGCCCCGTAAACTGGGTACGGATAAGGAAACTACCCGCTGGTATCCATCACCAGATCGGCAAAGACGACAATACGGTGGGTGTTGATGCGATAGGGGTAACAGGAGATGAGGGTGGCGCTGGCGTGATTGGTAGCGGCCAACACATCTACTTCGGTCGGTTCCACGATCTCAATTTTAGTGACAACATAGGTGTAAGCGCGCTGATTGGTTTGCACCACAATCTCATCACCGGGCGAAAGCTGATCCAGGTGTTGGAAAATCGCGCCATAGATGTCGTTGTGGGCGGCCAGGACCATGTTGCCTACCTGCCCCGGCTGCGCCGAGCCGATGTGGTGGGCCACGCCGCGCTTCAACTGCTCCCAATCATATGCGCCTTCCACAACGGGGTGGTTGACGCCGATGGCCGGAATCTGAATGACCCGCGCCTGTTCAGGACCGGGGGTGGGAATAGGCGGCGGCTGGTACGCCTGCATGACGGGCAGCAGGTGGGCGGGAATGTCGCCAGATTCGATAGGTTCGGGTGAGCGGCCTTCGATGTAGCGGTGGCCGGTGGGCAGCACCACCAGGTCTATGACCGGCGTGGGGGCGGCGGTGGGCAGGGCCAGCCCGGCAGCTTCGGCCTGTTGGGCCACGGCCAATTCCTGGTTGAGTTCATGTTGGGTCGTCCACAGGTTGAACAGGACGTAGAGGAGGCCGACGACGGCCGTGACCTCCACCAGCAGCAGCCCTTTATTAGCCAGGCGGCGGGCCAGGCCAGGCGGTGAGGACGGTGTGGTGCGGTAACTGGAAGTGAGCGCAACCGAAGCGCCCGTACCCTGATGATCAGGCGGGGGCAAATGGGCCACATCAACCACCCGCCCCATTTCGCGCAGCCGCCGCAGCCGCAGGCGGCGTTCTGTGCGTTTTTTGCGATAAAGTAGATGCTCTAGCTCCTGTACCGATAGTTCTTCGATGGACGCTTTTCTGTTTCTTGCCATGCCCCCAATAATAATTCGCTTTGCATAATATGTAAAGTTGAATAGGACAACCGGGCGATCCTTTTGCCCTGAGAATGAAATTCCCAGGCTGATGTGAAAAGCGGGTGAACCCGCGGCTACAGAAAGCAAAGTCGGCCCTTCACAAGGCTCAGGGCAGGCTCTGCGCCGACTATTTCCAGACCGCGAAGGTGGTCTTCACCTGGTGTAGCGCAGGTGTCATCAAAACGACTTACATCATGTAGCGCCTTTCCAGACCGCGAAGGTGGTCTTCACCTGGTGTAGCCGCGAATTTATTCGCCAGACGTGGCTTACCGAAACATTTTGTTGCTTTGCATAAGCGCCCTGAAGCATCACGGCCGTGTAAGAATCACCCGCTGTTACCTGTCTATACAGGTGATTGGATTAGGCAAAATGTTAGGGGAAGATAAAATCCCAAAGGTAAATTGAAAACAACGATAGAGACCCTAAGGGTTTGCCTGCGAGCAATTCACTTTATAAGATACCAAACTCTCAGGGTCTGCCGAGGTAAAGTATGCAAAAAGAACGAGTGATTATTATAGGTTCAGGCCCGGCCGGGTTGACGGCGGCGCTGTATACGGGGCGGGCCATGCTCAACCCGCTGGTCATTGCCGGGATGCAGTTAGGCGGGCAGATCAGCCTGACGGGTGAGGTGGAAAATTATCCCGGCTTTTGGAGTCCCGACCACACCCCCACCGGCCCGGAACTGGTGGAAGTAATGCACAAACAGGCGGAACATTTTGGGGCCCGGTTTGTGTATGATGAGGTGGTGGAGGTGGATTTTGGGTCACGGCCCGCAGCCGCTTCGGGTTCGCCGTTTCGCATCAAAACCTACAGCAAGGAATACCTGGCCGACAGCGTTATCGTCACTGTGGGCGCGTCGCCTACCAAACTGGGCGTGCCCGGCGAAGCCGAATACGTGGGACGTGGCGTCAGCTATTGCGGCACCTGCGACGGCTTCTTCTTTCGCGGCAAAGACGTAGTGGTGGTGGGCGGTGGCGACAGCGCCCTGGAAGAGGGCATCTTCCTGACCAAATTCGCCAACAAAGTGGAAGTCATTCATCGCCGCGACCAACTGCGCGCCGGGGCCATCCTGCAAAAACGGGCCTTCGCCAACGAAAAAATCTCCTTCATCTGGGACACCGTGGTGGAAGAAATTGTGGGCAATGGCGTGGTACAAGGCGTGCGCGTGAAAAACGTCAAGACGAATGAAACCCGCCAGTTGGAAACGGACGGCGTTTTCATCTTCATCGGCCATGACCCCAACAACCAGTTCCTGGTGGGGCAGTTGGCCCTGGACGCGGAAGGGTACGTCATCACCGACGAGCATTACCGCACCAGCGTCCCCGGCATCTACGCCGCCGGGGAAATTCAAGACCCGCACTTCCGCCAGATTTCCACTTCCGTCGGCCAGGGCGCCGGCGCGGCCATTGAGTTGGAGAAGTGGCTGGCGGGGCAAGAATAAGTGGTGAGCAGTAAGCAGCAGGCAGTGAGCAGTCCTCCCAAAACTGCTCACCCCTCACCCCTCACTGCTCACTGCTCACTGAACTGTGAGTAAGTGGCGCTTCATTAAGTCTTACTGCCTCTACACCTGGGGAGGATTGCACCGCTATTTTGGTAATCAGAATACGATGCCGTCGGAGTATGAGCGGGCAGTGCATTATTTCACGCGGGCGTATGCGGTGGACCCCACGTTCCGCATGGCGCGGTTGAGCCGGGCTATCTTGCTGGGGCGGGAATTGGGGCGGACACGGGAGGCACTGGCCGATTTGGATGCGCTGCTGGCCGAAGACCCGGATTTTGCCCCGGCGCGGTTGAATCGGGGGTTGATCTTGCAGGAGGACGGCCGTTACCGCGAAGCCCTGCACGACCTGGAACAATATCTGGCCCAACCCGACTGGCGCGACCACCGCCAGGAAGCCCAACGCATCGTGGCCCTGCTGCGCGAAATCCTGGCAGAGATGGACGATGAGATGAGGGGGTGAGGGGGTGAGCAGGTGAGGGGGTGACAAGGTGCATTATTCCCTTTCCTAATTCATCCTTCCTAATTCATAATTCCTGTTGTTTCCCGCCAGATGCGCTCCAAATCGGCGCGACTGCGAATGGGGGCGATGGTGTCCATGAAGGCGCGCAGGGAGGGGCTGTGGGTGCGGATCTCTTGCAGCATAGGGCCGGTGGGGTCACTGCCGGTAGCGCCGGGTCGGTCGGCATACGCCCCGTAAAAGGCAAAATACGCCTGGTTCAGTTTGCGAATCTGGTAGCCATTGGCCACAAACAACTGCCGCCGTTCTTCCATATAATTTTCGGCTTCTTCAATTTTGCCCTCGGCCAATAGCGCATCCACACGGATGCGGGTGGCGGCCATTTCGGCGTTGAAGTCAAACGGCGGCGGCTCGGTGGGGGATGGGGGCGTTGTGGCCCCACCGGCCGGTTCCGGCGGTGGCGGCGGCACAAATTCCGGGTAGAAACGTCTAATCACTTCTGCGCCAATTTCCTGATCAATCAAGGAAGCAATGGTTTCATTGATGACCCGCACTTCGGGGTCGTTGTAATAAATGCCCACCGGGTAGAAGCTCATCCAGTGGTGGCCCCATTCGTGGGCGGTCACTTCGGCCAGCCAGTTGAGATTGCTGGTCTCCTGCACCATGGCCGGGTAGGTGCCCATGCCGCCAATGGGCACGATGAGGGCGGAGAGGTCGAGGTTGTGGGTCACGGCCGTTTCCATTTCCTCTTTGTCCGGTGTGGTCAGCCCTGGCTCCAGGGTACGCTGGTAAATGCGCTCGATCCGGTCACGCGGGGAGACAATTAAGACGGTGGGCAGGGGGGTCATGTGCATCAGGACGGGCGGCCACGCCTGTTGCAGCATGTCAAACCCTTCGTCGGCCAACACGGCGGCGACCTGGTCTTGCACAATCGCTTCGGCCAGGGGTTGCACGGCCGTGATTTGTTGGCGCACGGCCGTTAACTCGGCCAGCAAATCGGCAGCCGCGGCTGCCGGGTCGGTCACGTTCGGGTCCACATACAGCGCGTTAATTTGCCCGTCCAACTCCTGGGCGCGGCGCAGCAGCGCCAGATAATCCAGCACCAATTGTTTACGGTCTGCTTCATCAAGGAAGAGGTGCCCGCCGGCCAGGGCGGCTTTAGCTTTGGTGGCAAAAGCGTTGACCTCCCATACCAGAAAATCAAACTGCTGCTGGGAGACAATGGCGTTCAGCTTTTCCTCCTCCGTACCAAAAGGCGGCCAATCACGGGCAAAAATCAGCAAACCAATGGCGATGGCCAACAGCACGTTGAAGGCAAATGTGAGACGGCGAATGAGCATGGGCAAATGGTACAGGTTGCAAGTAGCAAGTGGCAAGTGGCAGGTGACGGTTATCACCACTTTATTACCTGCCACCCGCTACCAAAAACGGTATGATTGGGTCATGCGATTTTTAGTAACGGGTGGCGCGGGGTTTTTGGGCATGGCACTGGCCAACCGGCTGGTACGTAGCGGGCACGAGGTACAGGTGCTGGATGATTTGAGCCGGGGTAATGCGGAGGGGTTAGACACGGCCGTGCAGTTCACTCAGGGCGATGTAGACAACATTCCCCTGCTCTGGTCGCTGCTGCGCGGGGTAGATTGTGTCTACCACCTGGCAGCGCGGGTGTCGGTGGCCGAATCCATTTTGCATCCGCGTGAATACAGCCGGGTGAACGTGGGCGGCACGGTCAGCCTGATGGAAGCGATGCGGGATACGGGGGTGCGGCGGGTGGTATTGGCGTCGTCGGGGGCGGTGTACGGCCGTCAGCCGCAGCAGCCCGTCCACGAAGATGACCACCCGCAGCCAGACTCCCCCTATGCCGTTAGCAAATGGGCGGCCGAGCAATACGTTCACACCATCGGCCAGTTGTGGGGCATCGAAACGGTGGCGCTGCGCATCTTTAATGCCTATGGCCCCGGCCAGCCACTACCCGCCTCCCATGCGCCCGTTGTGCCCCGCTTTTTGCGGCAGACGATCAGCGGTGGCTCGGTGGTGCTGTTTGGCGGCGGGCAGCACACGCGCGATTTTGTATATGTCACGGACGTGGTGGAGGCATTGGTCAGCGCCGCCACAGCGGGCGGCGTCAACCGGCAAATCATCAACATTGGCCGGGGCGTGGAAACCAGCATTACCGCGTTGGCCGATGAGATTGAAGCCGTCACCGGCCACAAACTGCACCGCATTCACAACTTGGAAAAAGCGGGCGGTGTGCCCCGGTTGGTGGCTGACATCAGCCGCGCCAAGATGCTGTTGGGCTTTCGGCCGTTGGTGGGGTTGGCGGAGGGGTTGGGGCGGATGGTGCGGGAGGACGGCCGTTTTCGTGATGCGTGAGAGGCAACTCATGGTACCCGCCAAAAGGCTATGCAATAATGGAGTGGTTTGATAAGATGTTGGCACAATACCTGTACCCAATCAAGTAGAGAAATGGCATCATTCTCTGCCAGAGTTACAGAGGAGTTAAGGTTATGACTACCATTTATATGGACACCGGAAAACACAGCGATACCCAACAACTGGTTAAATCTGCCATTGATGGCGAGATTATTCGGCTAGAGATGGCTCTGGAAGCAGCTCATCGGCGGTTGCTTATTTTTGAGGAAAAATATGGGGTCACTTCTGAAAAATTTATGATGACCCTATCTGCCGAAGATTTGGAGGGACAGGATGATGAGTATGTGCAATGGGCGGGTGAATATCAGCTTTGGCAGCGGTTACAAGAAAAGGTAAACCGATTACAAGGCATAGAATATCGTGATTCAAACATACTTCAACCAACTTGAGGCGGCATTTGCGCAGTTTACGGCCGTTAGCTTTGTTCTTGAATCAGCTATTCACCTCGAACCCCGCCCAGGCAATCAAGGATACGTTTACGGGACAGTCGTGTTTACGGATCAGTCGCGTTTTTTCTTTCGGGAATATCTGGATGTGGCGGCCGGGAAAATTGAGAAATTAATGTACACCTATCATTATCAGGATGCTGCCAATCAGCTACTATTTCGTTATGATAACGCCCAACACAAACCAGCCTTGCTCTTTTTGGAACACAAACACATAGGTGATACTGACATTATCCAGGCTGATGCACCAGTCTTAAGCGAAGTGTTACTTGAAATCGCCCAAATGCGTGAGTGGGTTTAGTTGTCCGGCGATTGACTACCCGGTAAGGTGAAGTAGAAGGTGCTGCCGGCGCCGGGTTCGCTTTCTACGCCGACGGCGCCTCCCAGTTTGTCCATGATGCGCCGCACGATGGAAAGGCCCAGGCCGTGGCCATCGGCGCGGATTTTGTCCAGGCGGGTAAATTCGGCAAAAAGGCGGGTTTGCTGCTCGGCTGTGAGGCCAGGGCCGTTATCTTTCACCCAAAAACGTACCATCTCGTCTGGCTGCCGGGTTGCGCCCAGTGCGGCGCGGGGCGGCTGCCCGCCATACTTGATGGCATTGCTCAAATAATTCACCCACACTTCTTCCAGCCAGGGGCCATGCCCCAACGCCAGCGGCCACTTATCTGGCAAGACAATCATCGCTTTGGACTCGGCCACCAGCAGCGTAAGCCGTTTTTGGGCATTCTGCACGATGCGCCCCATATCCACCGGCTGCAAGGGTACGTCTTGTTTGCGCACGCTGGAAAGCAGCAGCAGTTCATCAATGATGTTAACGGCTTTGTAGCCGGACTTGAGTACATTTTGCAGCAGTTCGGCGCGCTGCTCGGCCGTCATAATCTCGTGATCGAGCGCCAGCAGTTCGGTGAAGCCGATAATGAGGGAAAGGGGGTTTTTCAGGTCATGGGCGACGGTGTGGGCAAAGGCATCCAGTTCGGCAATTTGATCCAACAGGTCTTGCTGTAAACTGCGGATGGTGAGGTGCGTTTGTACATGCGTCAGCACTTCTTCCGCCTGGAAGGGGCGGGTGATGTAGTCAATGCCACCGGCGGCGAAGGCGTGGGCTTTGTCAAACGGGCTGCTGAGGGCGCTGATGAAGATGATGGGGACGTTGCGCGTTTGGGGGGCGGCTTTGAACTGGCGACACAATTCATACCCGTCCATTTCCGGCATCATGATGTCCAGCAGGATCAGGTCGGGGGGATCAATTTGGGAAGCATGGAGGGCAGCACGGCCATCGCCCACCACCTGCACCCGGTAGCCGGCGCGCCCCAAAATTTGCGACAACAACTGCAAATTTTCCGGCTTGTCGTCTACTACCAGAATGGTGGCTAATGGAGACTCTTCCATGCCATATATGATAAAACGACTATGCTATGATTGCCAATGAGTGAGAGGTAGCAGGTAGCAAGTGGCGGGTGGCAAGTAATCACCTGCCACCTGCTACTTGCCAGACAATTACCGATCCACCGGTAATCCGGCAGCTTCCCAGGCGATAATACCACCCTGCATATTGTGAACATTGTCAAACCCTTGCGCGCGCAAAAAGTCGGCGATCTGCCCGCTGCGGTTGCCGCTGCGGCAGGTGACAATCACTTCTTTGTCGGTGGGGATTTCGCTCAGGCGGGAGGCCACTTCATTCATGGGGATGAGGGTCACGCCGGGGATGTGCCCTTCGTCGTATTCCCACTGTTCGCGCACATCCAGCAGCACCACATCGTCCCGCTCTTTTACAGCAGCGACGGTTTTTACGTCTACGGTGGCGGGCAGCGTGGCCGGGTTCACATCTGCACTGACCACAGATGTCGTCGCCGACCCGCCACATGCCGTCAGCAGCACGGCCGTTAACAACACCATCAATAACACCAGTTTCTTTATCATCACTACACTCCGTGTACTCAGACCTGACAGGTTTTTTACCAGTTCGCCTTGAAACTTAGCAGGCCCAAAACCTGTCAGGTCTTATGCACGTTGAAATAAAACTGATGAGATTGTAGTCGAAACGGCCGTTTGGTGTGTAAGGAGACGGTAAGGATTTAATCCATTGCTACTGAACCGACGTTGATGTGAATGGTCAGGTCAATACGGTCAACAGCGGCGGCATAACCCGCCGTCTGCCACACATTCTCTTCACCAGGTACCGGCTGCAAGGCGGGATTGCTGGCCGTAAAGCTGCCTAAAGCGTGGTCTACCTCCACCCGCGCGGCCATACCCGGCGGCAGGTGCAGGGTGACGGCGCCGGCGTTCACTTGCAGATCCATGGCGTGACGGCCGTCCGCCGGCAGCGTGATCGCCGTACTGGTGGCATTGTTGACCAGGGTGGCGTCGTAATCCCCACCCGGCAGCAGCAGTTCCGACTCGGCCGCGTTGGTGGTGGCAGTCAAACTGCTCAACCGTAAACCCTGCAAATCCAGGTGGGCCACCCCGGCTACCGTTTCCACAGTCAATGCCGCCAGCACCCGTAGGCTGAGTCCCACTTGCCAGCGATTAGCTTCGCCATAGTCACGCCAGTAATTGGGCCAGAACACCCAGGTCTCGGCATCTTCTTGCGGGGCCAACCGCACCGTAGCTTTGCTGCCGCTGGCGCCGGTTCCAAACAGGTAGTCATCCTGATAAAAGACTGTGCCTTCGATCAAATTACGGCTGTCTTCCAGCGCGTACAAGTCAGCGCCAGGTGGGCCAATGGTGATGTTGTACAAGGCCGTTTCCACCCCCGGCGCGGCAAATTGAATGGTATCGGTTTGCCAATCACCGATGGCCTGACTGCTGCGGCTGCCCCACCACCGGCCGCCCAACCCATTCAGCAGCACATACCCAAAAACCAACACAGCAATCACGGCAATCAAGCCGCTGAGATAGGTGCTGTACGGCCGTGGCGCTTGCAGCACCAAGATATTCAGCCCCAAAAACACCAACATCAGCGACCATAAGCGCAGCACATCCAGCCAGTGCAAATCCGTCACCGGATTCAACTGGCTGAACAGAAAAAACAACCCAATCGCAATCAATACAATCGGCCCAAACAACGACCGGTGCTGATGCTCTTCATGTTTCAACTCAGTCATCCCAACCTCCTCATAAGTGTCAGATGTCAGGTTCCTAACCATCTGACACCTGACACTTTAACACATGACACCTCTACACCCCGCGCCAGTTAGCGCGGAAATTGCGCAGCAGCACAAAACCTAACCCAATGAGCAGCAGTGGCAGGGCATACATGCCCAGACCAAAGCCGTTGATGCCGATGACCGGTTCAAAGAAAATGGCCGCCACCACAAAGATGCTCAGCCCTACCTTAACCAGGTCTTTGCCAGATTTCACCATGTCGGCGCGTTCTTTGGCAGCGCCAAACAACCACAGTCCAACACCTACGCCGGTGGGCGCGACCAGCGCCCAGGCGTAAGACCAACTGGCCCAGGTATCGGTGAGGCTTTGCGCCAGCAGTATCAGCCCTACCGTTGTCACAATGCCGCTGACCATAGCCAGCGCCTGCCCTACTTCCTCGTCAAGCATCAGCGCCCCCAGGAACAACATGATGCCGGGCACAATCACAAAAAAGGGCCAGATGTACTGCCCGATGGTGATGTCTAGCAGTTCGCCAATAAGAAATACAATCCCCAGCACAATCAACGCCACGCCAAAAAACGGCGTTAACGCGGGTCAACCCTGTTTTATCACTTTGTTTGTCCATTTGATTAAACCTCCGGGAGATTAGAGATTGGGGATTGGAGATTGACCCTGGTAATCTCCAATCCCCAATCTCTAATCGCCATACTAACTTTTTGTATAAACGCACAAGACACATCGCTTGTTTTAGGGATAGCATAAGGTAAAAGGGTACGGCCGTCCTCTAACTTTGGTTACGGTTGTGGTTATGTTTTGGCAGAAACCCGGTTTCTGGCAGAAACCGGGTTTCTGATACAATTACAGCATTAACTCACACCCCCAAGAAACGGGAAGCATATGAATCGAGAATATCATCATTGGTACAGCCCCTCACTGGGACGGGATATGGAGATACTCATCTTCGGCCACGCCGGGGCGCGTGTGCTGGTTTTCCCCACCTCCAAAGGCAAGTATTACGAGTGGGAAGACCGGGGCATGATGGGCGCATTGTGGGAACACCTGGCGCGGGGATGGGTTCAGCTCTACTGCGTGGACAGCGTAGACGCGGAAAGCTGGTACGCTTGGTGGAAATGGCCCGGCGACCGCGCCTGGCGGCAGCAGCAGTATGAAAATTACCTGCTCCACGAAGTGCTGCCCCTCTCCTGGCAAAAGAACCGTAACCCCTTTGTCATCACCGTGGGCGCCAGCTTTGGCGCGTACCATGCCGTCAACTTTGCCCTGCGGCACCCACACCTGGTGGGGCGCACCATCGGCATGAGCGGCATCTACGACATTTCCCGTTGGGCTGACGGCGACAGCAGCGAACACGTCTACAACCACAACCCGGTCTGGTACATCCCCAACGAACATGATTGGGGGCGGCTGGCGGCCCTGCGGCGGCAGGACATTATCCTGGCGGTGGGGCGAGATGACAGCTTGCGCGGTAATAACGAGTATCTGTCCGGGCTGCTGTGGGGCAAGGGCATTGGCAACGCTTTGCGCATCTGGGACGGCTGGTCACACGATTGGCCGTATTGGATGCAGATGATCCGGCTGTATATTGGCGGGCACGATTGAATATTCGCATTTAGAAAAGTGAAAACGCGCTGAGAGCAACTCAGCGTCTGACTGAACATTAACAATCGAATGAAGGCAACAAATCAGGCCGGTTTGGGTCGGTTTTTATGCTGTTTCTTGTCCCGCCG
>JABFFZ010000065.1 GCA_013112725.1 Chloroflexota bacterium | reverse complement strand
CTTATCAACAACTTTGTTGTCGGATTGGCGCAGAAATTGGGTTACTCCAATCTGGCTTCGGCGCGTCGTTACTTTGATGCTTCCATTGCCAGCCAACTCTTTAGCTGATTTTTACTGAAAAGCCCTGTCTCTGGATACAAAAAGCAGGTTGCCCTTGAGAAATTATGTTACAATTTTTATCTTGTTCTTCATTCAATGAGGCAAAAGGAATACGCCTTATACATTCCGCTAAATCAAGGAACACAAATGGAGAGTGAAAGACGGCAACTATTAGGCATTGACAAAATGATTTTGACCGGCTGCTTGCTATTTGTAATCATTCCGTTATTGCTCTTTATAACATTGGCCATCCAGGGAACAGCCTATTTTCGGTGCCTGGTTGTCCCCATTGAAAGCTCCCGCTCTCTCAACCCTTTTTTCAATATCTGGCCTGTTTCAATTGTCTGCGGGGTCATCATAGCCCCACTCATGGCCTATGATAAGTGGCGTCAAGAACCCGGTCTGAAGAAGGTGACCCAAACCTTTTTGCAAGGGTTTGTTGGTGGTTTGCTGCTAGGATTTATTGCCTTTAGCGCCCTGCTGCCTGTGGGCGCATGGGTCAATGCCCGCTTCGATAACAGCCCGACCACCATTCACCAGGCGGTGGTGATGGACAAAATAGTGCGCTCAGAAAAGTTTGCCAGATATACCTATCTGGTATTGGCAGATTGGCCTCCTGCTGGGGAGGAACAGGTACGGGTTTGCACAAACAATCCTCACACAGGCTTCGCCTTAAAGCCAGAGGCAGAAGTGGGAACGCTGGTTCAAGTAACCGTGCGCGCCGGTTTTTTGGGAATGGCATGGGTAGAAGAGATGGAATCTGGTTCTATCGTAGACAGCTCCTGAGGAAACGGCCGCACCTTTATGACCACAACCCGAGTAATCAATCAAGGTGATATTTTTTTGGATTCGGCCAGAAAATGTGCCTGAGACCGAACCGGGCGATTTTCCCCATCCCTACGTCGTCATTCAGGACAACGTCTTTAACCACAGCCGCATCCATACCGTCATCGTCTGCGCCCTCACCAGCAATCTGAAACAGGCACACGCGCCGGGTAATGTCTTGCTTGAGGCCGGCGAAGCCAACCTGCCCCGGCAAAGCGTGGTTGTTGTTTCTAAAGTTTTTACCGTCCCAAAAGCACAACTGGGGGAATACGTTGGCTTCCTTAACGCGCAGCGGATTGAGCAAGTGTTGGCCGGTATGCGGTTTTTGCAATCTTCATTTTTCGCTCGATGAAGCCCGTTCACGGCCGTAAACCAACACGCTCTTGGATTGACGGCTGTCGCCCTCCCATCCATTGCCCATTAACCATTCGCCATTCCCCTGTTATAATCTCCCACAAACCAACCACTAAAGGAGATTGATCTTGCCCGCGCCAAACCTGATTACTGCTGAAGACCTCTACCAGTTTGAACTAATTACCGACGCCCGCATCGCGCCCGACGGCCGTACCGCCATCGGCGCCATCCAGCGCATAGATCACAAAACCGAAAAGAAACATAGCAACCTGTGGCTAGCCGATACCCAAACTGGCAAGCTACGCCAGTTCACTTACGGCGACTGGTCAGACAGTTCGCCGCGCTGGTCGCCGGACGGCCGTACCATTGCCTTCCTCTCCAACCGCGCCGATGAAAAACAGGCCCAAATTTACCTCATCCCCCTGGACGGCGGCGAAGCCCGCGCCCTCACCAACCTCAAAGACATGTCTATCGGCAGCCTGGAATGGTCGCTCGACGGCAAACAGTTCCTCTGCGCCATCCGCCAGAAAGACAAAGAAGCCATTGAGCGCGAAAAAGACGAGCAAAAGAAAAAGCTGGGCGTCGTCGCCCGGCACATCACCACCACCCGCTACAAAGGCGACGGCCGCGGCTACCTGCCCGAAGAAAAATGGCATCTCTGGCTGGTCAACGCCCGCAGCGGCAAGGCGAAACAATTGACCAACGGCCGTAACGACGAATTTGAATCCGCCTGGTCGCCCGACGGCCAATGGGTCGCCTACGCCAGCAACATCCAGCCCCAGCCCGACCTGACGCCAGAAATGTATGACCTTTTCATCATCCCCGCCAGCGGCGGCGAACCCCGGCAGCTGACCACCCCACCCGGTTACAAATTTGCGCTTTCCTGGTCGCCAGACGGCCGTTGGCTGGCCTACCTCGGTTCCGACAAACCGGGTGAATGGTGGCGCAATACCAATGTCTGGGTCACGGCCGTGGACGGCCGTACCCCACCCCGCAACCTCACCGCCGCCGCCGACCTGAACGCGGTGGCCGGCAGCGGCAGCGATACCGGCGGCGGCCAGATGAACCCGCCCACCTGGTCACCCGACTCCCGCAAACTCTATTTCCAGGCTGAATACAAAGCCGACATCTGCCTCATGTCCGTCACCCTAGACGATGAGCCTGGTGTCGAACGGGTCATCGCTGCTCACGGATTGGTGGGGCTGTTCACCTTTGACGCTGCCCACCAAAAAGTGGCCTACACGCTGGCCTCACAGCAGCATCCCGCCCACCTTTTTGTGCGCAACCTGACCACCAGCAAAGAAAAACAGTTGACCCGCTTCAATGGCTGGCTCAAGCGCAAAAGCCTGGGCCAGATTGAGGAAGTCTGGTTCACCGCCCGCGATGGCTACCCGCTGCACGGCTGGATACTCACCCCACCCGACTTCGACCCCAGGCAACAATACCCCTCCATCCTGGAAATTCACGGCGGGCCACAAACGCAGTACGACCGGGGCTTCATGCACGAATTCTACTACCTGGCCGCACAAGGCTATGTGGTCTATTGGAGCAATCCACGCGGCGGGCAAGGGTACGGCGAAGCCCACTGCGGCGCCATCTGGAACAATTGGGGCAGCGTAGATTTGACGGATGTGTTGGATTGGGCGGCGTTTGTGCGGCAACGGCCGTACATCAACCCCCAGCGCATGGGCGTCACCGGCGGCAGCTACGGCGGCTATATGACCGTTCTGCTCATCGGCCGCGAACCGGATTTATTCCAGGCCGCCGTTACCCAACGCTGCGTCAGCAACCTGATCAGTATGTGGGGCAGCAGCGACGCCAACTGGCAGTTCCAGCAAAGCATC
Source organism: Chloroflexota bacterium (assembly GCA_013112725.1). Taxonomy (GTDB): domain Bacteria; phylum Chloroflexota; class Anaerolineae; order Promineifilales; family Promineifilaceae; genus CAADGU01. Next base: position 31,305 of record JABFFZ010000065.1, on the reverse strand, counting down.
GGCGAAAACAAACCCCCTTATGCCAATCTGGAAAAGTATTGGGACCAATCCCCCATGAAATACATCGGCGCCGCCAAAACCCCCACCCTGGTCATCCACAGCGAGCAAGATTTACGCGCCGACCAGGAGCAGGGTGAGCAAGTCTTTGTCGCCCTACGCCAAAAAGGGGTGGACACAGAACTGGTGCTGTTCCCGGATGAACCACATGGCCTCTCGCGTGACGGCCGTACCGACCGCCGCGTCGCCCGCCTGCAACACATTCATCGCTGGTTTGATAAGTATCTCAAATAGCCAGACCCCAAGGGTTTTTGAAACCCTTAGGGTCTTCTTGCCAACTGCCGAATAGCCAGCAGACCAACCATGATCATGCCTGCCGTCACCGCCCATTTACCCGGGTTGGAATTTGACGAGCGCACCCCCTTCGCCTGCACCGGCATTTTTGCCAGCTTTTCCCCGCTCTCCCGCTGCACTCGCGCTAATGCCGCCGGGTCACGGCGCAACTGATTGGCCAACGCCCGCTTTTGCGCCGCCAATTCATCCGTCACATGCTCATCAAACGAACGCAGCCCGGCAATCTGAAAGTGATGCTTCTTGAAAAGGCGGTAAATCTCCTTCACCCGCTCAATACTGATGTTCCGGCCAAGCGTATAATCCTCGAAACGGCCGTCCATGGCCAGCAGCGCCGTCTCCGCCAGGCAAGCATAGGCCGTCTTCGGCGGCAGGCCAATATCGTAGCCAAAATCAATATCCCCCGGAATCAGCACCTCGCCGCTCTCAATCACCAGTACATCCGGGCGCAACGCCGCCTCCTCTTTGCTGATGTCTGGCGGGCGGGCCACGTCACAAATCACTGTCCCCGGTTTGCACTTGCTAATGTCCACAATGCGCTGCCCAAACGCCGATGTGGCCGTCACAATCAGGTCACACGACCCCACAAATTCATCCGGGCGGGTGGCAATGGTCACCGTCGCCCCTGGCGTTTCCGCCTGAATGGTGCGCTTCAAATCAATCAGCTTCTCCGGCTCAATGGAGACCAACACCACGTCATAAATTGCCTGCGCCAGCAACCGCGAACAGACCGCCCCAATGGAGCCAGTGGCCCCAATAATCATCACCCGGCCTTTGGTCAGGTCGGTGGCCCCCATCTTGACAACCGCCTGTTTGGCCGCTTCCAATGTGGCCGCCACCGTCAGGCTGTTGCCGCTGGTAATGGCAATGTCCGCTTCGTGGGCGACGGTGATGCCCGCATCGCCCACGACGCTGGTAAATGCGCCCAGTCCCATGATGCGCGCCCCTTTGCGCTCGGCCATGAGTGCGGCCCGGTGAAGCTGGTTGTAGGTAAAACGCTCATCGTGGCGCATCATCTGGCGCGGCGTGGCCCCCAGGCTGATGAGAATACCCTCCACGCGCTGCCCGGTGGTAGGCGATTGCCCGCCGGTAATACGCGAGAGGTAGAGCGGCGGCAGATACGCAGCTACCGTTTCTACCAGATTGTCCGGCAGGTAGCGCGTCCAGCGGAAATACTTGTGCCTGTGCACAAAGCCCACATGCAGGGGGTGAATGACAAAGGCAAAGCGGTTGATGCCGGTCTCCTCCGGCTGCAAAGTGTGAATGGCCGGCGTCCAGTCAATGTCGGCCATCAGGTCGAGGAAGGTGTCTTCGTTGAGGGCAGCTTTGGGGTCTGGCTGCAAGGTGGTGAGAATCGCTTCTAACGTGGCGGCAGAGGCAGGCACACGGCCGTATTCCCCCACCAATCCCGGCATCAATTCCACCACCAGGGCCACCCCCCGCATCTGCAAATCGGCCAGGTCTTCGGCGGTGGCATATTCCACTACCACCGTTTTGTGCTTCAGTTGTGGCGGGGCAAAACGGCGAATGACGCTGATGTCCCCGGCAACCACATCCGCCCAGACAAAGGGGGCGCCGCTGCTTTCCGGGGCCACGCCGTTGGGGGTGGGGTAAAGACGGCCGTACTCCATTTCCTTCAACCGGTCTAGTTCCACCGGCGCGGCCTGGTTGCGGCTGCGGCGACCACCAATACCCGGCGCACCGGGCAGGCCAAAATAGATGAATGGGTCAGCGTAGCGTAAATTACAACCACGCTTTTCCAGGGTCTGCGCCAGGCCGTTGTGGTTCAGGCCGGGCGTCATCAGGACATGTTTGCGGCTGAAGATGCCCGGTTGGGCGCGGTCGGCCAGGGTGACGGCCCACCGTTCCAGACCGGCGCGAATGATACGGCCGTCTACCACCGGTGTGGTTTGTACGGCCGTGACCATCTGCTGCCCCCAGGTATGTTCTCGCCGTGCCGGCCCCAATTCCAGCGTCAGGGGCATGTTCTCCAGCGCCATGGCCGCGGCACGGCCGTCATATTCAGCCAGCAGCGCCTGTGCCCGCGCCATATCCCCATCACAACTTTTATGCTGCAACGTAAAGGACGCTCCCAAAAATGAAACCGTCTCGGCCCGCTCCTCCGCCTGCCAGTGTAAAACCAGAATTTCCTTCATGCCGCCTCTCTCTTCGTTTGTTCGTAGTAGGCGATTCATCGCCTATTACAAACAAAAACAACAAACATCACCAGCATAGGCGAAGTGAGGTGGTCAGCGGTAGGAAGTTTGGCACGTTTCGCGGGTGAGGGGTGTCACCAAATGGTTAGCGTTTCATCACTACCAGGGTGATGTCGTCAAATTGGGGGGTGTCACCGGCGTGGACGTGAATGGCGTGGGTCACGGCCGTGACAATCTCCCCTGGTTGGCGCTGCCGGACGGCCTCCACCGTCACCCGCAGCCGATCCAGGCCAAATTCGTCAAAATCCTCGTTCATCGCCTCTGTCACCCCGTCAGTATACAAAACCAGCGTATCCCCCGGGCGGAACACCGTTTCCCGCCGTTCAATTTGCACCTGTGGCAGCACCCCCAGAGCAATCCCCTGCGTCGTCAGCATTTGCACCTGCCCATCGGCGCGCAACAGCAGTGGCGGGTTGTGCCCGGCATTGGCGTAGGCGAGCACCTCCTTGTGCCAGTCCCAAACAGCATAAAAAACGGTCACAAACAGGTCAGACTGGGCATCCTTGCCAATTATCTCGTTGGCGCGAATCAGGGTATTGGCCGGATCGGTACGGTTAAAGGCAATGGTGCGCAAAATGGTACGGCTGAGCGCCATAAAGATGGCCGCCGGCACCCCCTTGTCAGCCACGTCGGCAATGAGAATACCCCATTTACCATCAGACAGTTCCATAAAATCATAAAAATCGCCGCTCACCTGGCGCGCTGCCTGCCAATAACCGGCTACCTGGCAGCCGGTAATAGCCGGGTTGTCATGCGGGATCAGGCTCGCCTGAATTTCACGGGCCACATCCAATTCCCGCTCCAGCCGATCCCGTTCGGCCGCCTCCTGGTAAAGCTGGTGGTTGACAACGGCCGTAGCCGCCTGATGGGCAATACCGGTAAGAATGTTCAAACGGCGATGCGGCATCTGTGGCTGCGCCCCCACCAGCATCAGCCCTACCAATTCTCCCCGCGCCGCCAACGGAAAAGCACAGGCCGAGGGGGTGCGAAACACCCGCTCCAACCAATGCGGCAGGCCAATTGTCTTAAAATCGCCCGTGGCAATTTCCGTATGCGTCAGCAAGCCAGGGGCTAACGACTGCATCTCATCATGATCCACCGCCAGCGTTTCCAGCAGGCCACGCTCCATCTCACCGATACCATAGCTGGGGCCGGGGTAAAAAAGATGGCGCATATTGTCCCAAATGAGAATAACGGCTGATTCCACGCCTACCAGCAAGGGAATGAGGCGCACAATGGTAGAGAGGATTTCGTTCAGGTCGGTGAGGCTGTTGACGGCAGCAGCCACCTGGAAAAGGGCCGTGTTGACCCACGCCTCCTCCTGTTGGGCAGCGCGCAGTTGGGCATTTTCCAGCGCCCGCGCCGTTTGCCCGGCAATATCTTGCAGCAGTTCATTCCGGCGCGAGAAGATGGCCGCGCCATGGCCCATCCCGGCCACATCATCCACCAACATCACGCCTAACATTTGTTGGCCCGTTACCAACGGCTGGATGGTGATTTGGGTGAGCGGGGGATCATCGGGTTGGATTACGGCCGTTTGCAGCCAGACTGGTATCCTAGATGTGGCAATCGGCTCCTGGCATTCATGCACGGCATCTAGCATTGGCCATTCACCCAGGTGCACCCGCACCGGGCATAACTGGCGCGCGGTCTGGGCCTCACGGCCGTAGACGGTCATGCAGTTGTACGCCTGCGCCTCTTCGTCCCACAACAGCGTGGCACAAAAAGAGACGCCCAACAACATCACGGCCAACCGGGTCACACTTTCCAGCATATCATCGGGTGAATCGGCGTGGCCGATGGCTTCGGCCACCTGTAACTGCGCCGTTGTCAGCCAGGCCTGTTCCCGCTGCCGCGCCAACTGCTGCATTTTGTTGATGGCGATGGCAGTTTCGGCAGCTAATGTTTCCAGCGTCATTTTTTCAATACTGGTGAAAAAACCAGGCTGTGGACTTTGTACGTCTAACACGCCCAATAATTCGCCATCCACCTGCAAAGGGATGGCCATTTCGGCGCAGGTACTCTCTTCCAGCACCCCCCAGCGGTAAACAAAACGATCATCATGGCGGGTGTCGTTGCTGATGACCGTCTGGCGAGTAGCCACGGCCGTGCCCACCAACCCTTCGCCAGAGGCAACTGCCAGACGAAGATTCATCAATTCGGGCCGGCTGCTGGCCTGCATGATAACCGTGGCGTCATGGCCGTCTGTACGGCCGTTTACCCCAAAAATTGTGACCAGATGAAAACCAAAGGTCGAAGCCGTCAGATTCACCACCTGCTTAAAAATCTCATCCTGGTTCTGCACCCGGCCAATTGCGCGGCCAATTTCCCCCACCAGTTCCAACTGCGCTGCCCGCTTTTCCGCCTGGGCAAACAGGCGAGCATGGGCAATGGCTGCCGCCGCCTGGTTGGCCAGAATCATTAACCGGCGTAAATCTTCTTCGTTAAACCGGTTGGGCTGGTCGCTTTGGGCAGCAATGACGCCTAAAGTTTCTTCACCACTGATCAGGGGAATGAAGATGCCGGAACGAGGCGGCGTATCGCTAATGTAACGCGGGCGGGCGGGCAGGCGGGACATCTCCTTCTCAAAATCATGGATAAGGAGCGGCTGTTTGCTTTCACGCACCCAGCCAACAATACCCGTGCCTTTACGCAGGTCAAAAGTTTGCGGTGTGGGTTGTTGATGGCCGTTGATGCACCAGTAATAGATGTGATACAACGACTGCTCAAAAAGGCCAATTTGCAACGTGCCATTATCAATCACCTTGCCACTTTCGGTGGCAATCAGGGCACATAAGGCATCTACATCCAGTTCGGCTTCCACAATGGCCCGCCCCGCCTCGCTCAGAGACTCTAACTCAGCTACCCGCGCCAGCAACAGTTGCCGCGAGCGATAGCGGCGCACAGCAACATAAGTTGCCAGTAACATGGCCCCAAGAAAAATGCCCACAGAGAGCAGCGGCATGGAAACAGAGCCGGTGTCCATAGAGTGGAGGTAATTGGGTAATTGGGTAATTACCCAATTACCTATTTCCCTTTCTTCACCGCCCGCTGCGCGGCTGTGAGCGTCGGGTGAATTTGAAAAACCTTGTCAAACCCAACCATGGTAAAAACTTCCTGCAGGCGATCATTCAAGCCACACAATAAGACATCGCCATCTTGCTGTTTGGCGCGCCGCCAGGCAGAAACCAGGCAGCGCAGTCCGCCGCTGTTAATGTAGCTGGCCTGAGAGAGGTCTACAATGAGGACGGTACGGCCGTCATCCAACAGTTGATTCAGCGCCGTCTCCAATAATGGGGTCTGGCTCTGGTCTAAACGGCCGTCTGCCCGCACCAGCCATACATCACTGTGCAAAGATTCTTGTTGAATTGCCATAGTATGATGCGTGAAACGTGATGCGTGATGCGTGAAAAGACGCATCACGCATCACGTTTCACGTTTATTCGATCACCTTCACCAACACCAACGTATTGCCATCATCTTCAAATTGGTAGCGAACCTCATCCATTAGCTTGCGCATGAAATGAACACCCAGGCCGCCCACGCGGGGAAAATCGGAGGCGCCGTTGGCTACATCTTTGGGAATGGGGACCGGGACATCGTCAGGGTCAAAGCTACGGCCGTTGTCGTGAATGGTAATGACAAACCGGTCCGCCTGCACTTCCCAACTGATACGAATCTGCCCCACATCTTCCGCGCCATAGGCGTGTTCGATGACGTTCGTACAGGCTTCATCACAGGCCAGTTCTACGTGAAAGACGGCCGTGTCATCCAACCCGGCCTGCGCGGCCCCCGCCGCCACAAACTGGCATGCCTCTTGAATTTTGTCGTAACGTCCGGGAATGATGAGGGTATCGCCCATGGGGAATGGGTAATCGGCAGTCGGGCATCGGACTACGGATTACGGGTTACGACGTTAAAAACTCCCGACAGCCGCCGTCACGTCATCATAGACCGTAAAAATAGAATCCAGGCCGGCCAACGAAAACACTTCTGATACTCGTTCAGACGGGGCTGCCAGAACAAGCGACCCTTTCTTTTTGGCACACTCACGATGAGCCGCCACAATGGCCCGTAAACCGGCACTACTCATATAACTGATTTCCGAAAGATCAAGGACGATGTTTTCAAGCCCACCGCCCAGCACATCTTTCAAGGCGGCGTCAAATTGGGCGGCGTTACTGCTGTCTATACGCCCAGACGCTTTCACCAACGTCACTCGTTTGAATACTTCTGTGGTCAGGTTCAAATTGGTTTCGCTCATCAAATTTTCCTCCTAATGTGTTTTTTCGATATTTCCTCGTGTCAGACATCCGATTTCTCAAAGAAATCGGATGTCTGGTTGCCACTCAATACAAAGGCGCAAAATAGCAAAGGGACAAAAATAAAATAAATAGCGTCCGCTGCCATCCGCCCGCTGCTTAACGGCGGTGATTATATCACAAGTAGAAAGTGTTCAGGTGTTTAAGTGTTCATGTAAACACCTGAATACGCGCTCACCATCCTACCGCTGCGCCATCATTACGCGGTTCGCTGCCGCCAATGAGGACGCCGGTTGCCGGGTCTCGCACAATCACCTGCCCGCCGCCAAAAGACATGGGGTGTTCGTTATCCTTGATAGTATGGCCGCGCCGGGTCAACCCGGTGTGAATGGAAAGGGGGGCGCCTGCACCGGGCAGAATCGAAACGGCCGTTTCCAATGCCACCTCCATCCCTTGCAGCCAGTTAAAACGAGGCGCGTCCAGGGCTGTTTGTGGGTCCATGCCCCATAGCGCCAGGTTTAGCCCCACCTGCAAATGACCCTGCGGCTGCATAAAGCCGCCCATCACACCAAAGCTGCTCCACGCCTGCCCGTTGTGGGTGATAAAGCCGGGAATGATGGTATGGTACGGCCGTTTGCCCGGCGCCACTTCATTGGGATGCCCCGGCTCCAGGCTGAAATTGGCGCCGCGATTCTGCAACTGTACGCCGGTTGTGCCCGCCGTCAACCCACTGCCAAAACCCATGTACAGGCTTTGAATCCAGCTCACCATATTGCCGTTGCCGTCCGCCATCGTCAGGTAAACGGTATCGCCATGTCGCGGCGGTTGCCCGGCGGTGGGCGGCTGCGCCTGTGCCATATTCACCTGCGCCGCCCGGGTCTGGGTGTACGCGGCGCTCAGCAGCCCGGCGACCGGCACATCCACCTGGCGCGGGTCGCCAATATAGGTGTGGGCATCGGCAAAGGCCAGCTTCATTACTTCAATCAGGGCGTGATAATAATCGGCCGTGCCATACCCCAAAGCCCGCAAATCAAACTGCCCGGCCAGATTCAGCGCCAACAGCGCCGTTAAGCCCTGCCCGTTGGGCGGGATTTCGTAAAAGGCGAACCCGTCGCCAAAATCCACCGAAATCGGCTCCACCCATTCCGCCTGGTACTGCGCCAGATCATCCTGGGTCAGCAGGCCGCCGGCGGCCTGCACACAGTCAGCAATCTGGCGGCCAATATCGCCCAGATAAAAGGCGTCCGGGCCTTCGTCAGCAAGCGTGGTCAAGGTTTGGGCAAATTCAGGGTTTTGGAAACGTTCGGCGGCGCGAGGGGCACGGCCGTGTGGCAGCCACACCCGCCGCGAATCAGGATGCCGGCTCATCTTTTCCGTGGAGCGCGCCCAGGCAGCCGCAATGCGCTGGCTCAGCGGAAAACCATCCCGCGCATACTGGATTGGCTGCGCCAGCAGCTTGTCCAGCTCCATGCTGCCAAAACGCGCCAGCGCCAGTTCCCAGCCGCGTACCGCTCCCGGTACCGTCACCGGCAGCGCGCCCAAAGCGGGAAAGTGGCTGTGACCCTGATCGCGTACCAGGTCGGCCGTGAGACCCTGTGGCGCGGGGCCGCTGGCATTCAATCCATACAATTTGCCCTCGTCTGCCTGCCAGATGAGGGCAAAGGCGTCACCACCGATGCCGGTGGAGGTTGGCTCCACCACGCACAGCGTAGCCACGGTGGCAATGGCCGCGTCTACGGCATTGCCGCCTGCTTTTAGAATGTCCAATCCGGCCTGCGCCGCCAGCGGTTGGCTGGTGGCAACCAGCCCATTCAGCGCCACCACGTTGGAGCGGCGGCTGGGGAAGGTGTGGGTTTCAAAGTTCATGGTTTCCTCGTGATTCGTAATCGGTAATCGGTAATCAGTGGGATCATAACACGATGGTGGGGGTTTTTGGCAAATACGGCCGTATCTCGGAAAATGTAGCTTGATTTGAATGAATGTGAGGAAATTCATAATTCATCCTTCATAATTCATAATTTTCACAGGAGACACTATGCCCCAATCAAACCCCAACCCCGCTTTTGGCGCGCATTTGATGGCGTATGCCGGTATCCCCAGTTTTATGCGTCTGCCCGTCAGCCGCGCATTGGATGACGTGGATGTGGCCATCCTGGGCGTGCCCTATGACAGCGGCGCGGCCAGTTGGCGCAGTGGTACACGCTTTGGCCCACGCCAGATTCGCGCCAATTCGCTGCAATTGTGGGGCTATAATCGGCTGTTGGACGTAGACCCGCTGGCCGTGTTGCGGGCGGTGGATTATGGCGATGTGGACGTGGAGCCGACCAGTATTGCGGTGACCAGTACACGGATCACGGCCGTGACCGCCGAAATCCTGGCCACCAACACCCATGTCATCGCCCTGGGTGGCGACCATTCCATCACCTACTCCCTGCTCAAAGCGCACGCCGCCCACTATGGCCCGCTGGCCGTCGTCCACTTCGATTCCCACACCGACACCTACCAGCGCGTCGGCCATCTGGAACATGGGACGCCATTTCTACTGGCGCTGGAAGAAGGGCTGATTGACAAAGCGGCTTACGTGCAGGTGGGCATTCGCGGGCCAATGGAGGAACCCACCGACCTGGAGGATGCGCGTGGCCTGGGGGCGAATGTATTGACAATAGAGGAATGTTTTGAGATGGGGATGACGGCCGTCATCCAACACATTCACCACCTCATCGGCCAACGCCCCACCTACGTCTCCCTGGACATTGACGCCGTAGACCCGGCCTATGCCCCCGGCACCGGCACGCCGGAAGTGGGTGGTCTAAGCAGTTTCCAGATATTGCAGTTGGTCCGTGGCCTGGCCGGGCTGCATCTGATCGGCTTTGATCTGGTGGAGGTCAGCCCCCCCTACGACCACGCCGACATCACTTCCATCCTGGCCGCCAACCTGGTGTTTGAATTCCTGTCCCTCCTGGCCTCGGCGCGCCAAAAGGCCGTACCCCACCAATGACGTAGGGGCGGGACGGGCGGGGCGATACCTGGCAGGTTCACCAAAACGTTTGTTCCCGCCCGTCTCGCCCCGTTTTTGCAGGACGGGCGAAGCGATACCTGGCAGGTTCACCAAAACGTTTGTTCCCGCCCGTCTCGCCCCGTTTTTGCAGGACGGGCGGGGCGATACCTGGCAAGTTCACCAAAACGTTTGTTCCCGCCCGTCTCGCCCCGTTTTTGCGGGACGGGCGGGGCGACACCTGGCAGGTCCACCAAAACGTTTGTTCCCGCCCGTCTCGCCCCGCTTTTGCGGGACGGGCGGGGCGACACCTGGCAGGTCCACCAAAACGTTTGTTCCCGCCCGTCTCGCCCCGCTTTTGCGGGACGGGCGGGGCGACACCTGGCAGGTCCACCAAAACGTTTGTTCCCGCCCGTCTCGCCCCGTTTTTGCGGGATGGGCGGGTGGGGGGCGAGACGGCGCGGAGACCAGGCCCCACGTTCCCGCCAAGTCCATACCGCGCCGTCCCGCCCCTACGATGTACTGTTTCCCCAGAAACAACAACTTTTTTCTACTTTGGGATATGTGCGCCCCGCGATCATGGGGCTGGGAATTCCATTCCCAGGTCAACATGCCGATTGTCCTTGTACATCTTTCCCCCCACACGCACAAATTCCCGGCGATTGTGACATTTATCACAATCGCCGGGTGACACGTGTTACTTTCTTCGCGTGATCCCCGCGGTTATGCTCAGAACGGTTGGAATGTTTTGCCCAACCTGCACAAGGTTGGCTGTGAAGGAGGATATTCACATGACGAGCATAGCTCCCCCTACCAAAAAACCAGGCAAAGATGTCCTGGCCCCATTTAGTTATGACTATTTGTTACGCTGGCTGATCCCGCTGGCCATTGGCCTTTTCATCTGGTTCATCCCACCACCAGAAGGCGTGACCCAGGAAGCCTGGCACATGTTAGCCATTTTTGTAGCCACCATCGCCGGCATCATCGCCAAACCGCTGCCCATGGGGGCGGTGGCGATGATAGGTATTACGCTCACAGCCGTGACCAAAACCATCTCCCCCACCGACGCCCTCAGCGGCTTTGGCAATACCACCATCTGGCTCATTGTCATCGCCTTCTTCATCTCACGTGGTTTCATTAAAACCGGCCTGGGCGCCCGCATCGCTTACCTCTTTATGACCGCCTTAGGCAAAAGATCGTTGGGACTCAGCTACGGGTTGGTCGCCAGTGACCTGGTGTTAGCCCCGGCCATTCCCAGCAATACCGCCCGCGCCGGTGGCGTCGTTTTCCCCATCCTGACCTCCATCGCCAAAGCATATGGCAGCAACCCCGATGATGGCACCCACCGCAAACTGGGCGCATACCTGACCAAAGCCGCCTTCCAGGGCACCATCATCACCAGCGCCATGTTCCTGACGGCCATGGCCGCCAATCCGCTGGCTGCCCAGCTTGCCGCCGATCAGGGCATCACCATCACCTGGGGCACGTGGGCCGTTGCCGCATTGGTGCCGGGCATCATCTGCCTCATCCTCATCCCCCTGCTCCTCTACAAAATCTACCCGCCAGAAATCAAGGAAACCCCCGCCGCTGCCCAGATTGCCAGAGATAAACTGACCGAAATGGGCAAAATGAAAGGCAGCGAATGGATCATGCTGGGCGCGTTTTTCCTGCTGCTGGTGTTGTGGATTTTTGGCCCGAACCGGTTGGGCATGGATGCCACCACCGCCGCCCTGATTGGCCTGGCCTTCCTGCTGCTCACCACCGTCCTCAACTGGGGTGACATCCTCAACGAACGCGGCGCCTGGGACACACTGGTCTGGTTTGCCGCCCTGGTAATGATGGCCACGCAGTTGAACAAGTTAGGGTTCATCCCCTGGTTCAGCGAGCAAATGGGCGTTATGGTAGAGGGGTACAACTGGGTGCCGGCCTTCCTGGTACTTTCGCTGGTTTATTTCTACAGCCATTACCTCTTTGCCAGCAATACTGCCCATGTCAGCGCCATGTATGCCCCGTTTCTGGCGGTGGCTTTAGTCGTGGGCACACCGCCGCTGCTGGCGGCGCTGGTGTTGGCCTTTTTCAGCAATCTGTTTAGCAGCATGACCCACTATGGCACCGGGCCGGCGCCGGTTTTATACGGCTCCGGGTATGTGCCCATGAGCGACTGGTGGCGGCTGGGGTTGATCATTAGCGTGATCAACATCGTCATCTGGTTAGGCATTGGCGGCGTGTGGTGGAAGATATTGGGTCTGTGGTAAAAGAGTGACGAGTGACGAATGACCAAAGACCGCTCACGCATCACTCGTCACTCATCACTCGTCACTCATCACTCGTCACGCATCACAAAAGGAAACCAGGTAGATGACCTACATTACAGGGCTTGCCCACGAGGAAACCATTACCCACGATGTGCTGGTGGTGGGGGCGGGGTTGGCCGGTTCCTGGGCAGCGATGACTGCCAGCCAACAGGGTGTGCGCGATATTGGCGTGTTGTCCAAGCTGCATCCCTTACGCTCACACAGCGGCGCGGCCCAGGGCGGTATTGCCGCCGCACTCAACAATGTGCGCCCGGTCGCCGATTCCGGGTCCAGGGGGCCGTTGGAACCGGTGCCGCCCGGTGACGAACCGCCGGATAGCTGGGAACTGCACATGTTCGACACCATTAAAGGGTCGGACTGGTTGGGTGATCAGGACGCTATCGAATTGATGGTGCGGCAAGCGCCGGAGATTATCTATGAATATGAGCGGATGGGCTGTGTGTTTAGCCGGCTGGCCGACGGCCGTATCGCCCAACGCCGCTTTGGTGGCCACAGTATGCCCCGCGCCAACTATGCCGCCGACTATACCGGCCACGTGCTGCTGCACACCATCCACGAGCAGGCGCTCAAACAAGGCGTCACCTTTTACAGTGAATGGTACTGTATGGACCTGGTGGTGGAAGACAACGTGTGCCGGGGGCTGGTGGCGCTGGACGTGGTCAGCGGCAAGCTCCATTTGATGCGGGCCAAGGCGGTGGTATTTGCTACAGGGGGCTACGGCCGTGCCTGGAAAATCACCTCCAACGCCACCGCCAACACTGGGGACGGTGTGGCTATTGCTTACAACGCCGGTGTGCCCTTGATGGATATGGAGTTTGTGCAGTTCCACCCCACCGGGTTGTATGGCAAAGGCATTTTGATGAGTGAAGCGTGTCGCGGTGAAGGCGGCTATCTGCGCAACAAAAGCGGCGAGCGTTTTATGGAGCGGTATGCGCCGGACAAGATGGAGTTAGCGCCGCGTGACCTGGTGAGCCGTTCCGAACAGACGGAAATTGAAGAAGGGCGCGGTGTGGGCGCAGACGGGCAGGGCGTCTTTCTTGACCTGACCCACCTGGGCGCTGAGAAAATTATGCAGCGGCTGCCACAGGTGCATGAACTGGCGCTGGATTTTACCGGCGTGGACATTATTGAAGCGCCGGTGCCGATTCAGCCGACTGCCCATTACAGCATGGGCGGCATTCCCACCGACGCCCGCTGCCAGGTGTTGGCCGACGCGGCAAATACGCCGGTGGTGGGGTTTTATGCGGCGGGGGAATGTGCCTGTGTGAGTGTGCATGGCGCGAACCGGTTGGGCACCAACAGCCTGTTGGATGCCTCGGTGTTTGGGCGGCAGGCGGGCACGGCCGTGGCCGAATTTGTCCTGGGCGGCGCACCCATGCAGCCGGTGGATGGCGACCCGGTGGCGCGGAATAAGGCGCGGATTGCCCGGTATGTGAACGGCCGTACAGCCCATAACCCCCAGCCCGTAACCCCCATCGCCGCTGAACTCAAAGAGACCATGACCAAAAACGTGGGTGTTTTCCGCCAACAGGCGCGGTTGCAGACGGCGCTGCACACCATCAAAGAATTGCAAGACCGCTTTGCCGACGTGCAAATTATGGACAAAGGCGCGCGCTTCAACACCGATCTGCTGGCGGCGCTGGAAACGGAACATCTGCTCACCTTCAGCGAAGTCATTGTGGTCAGCGCCCTGGCCCGCACCGAAAGCCGAGGCGCCCATTTCCGCACCGACTACAACAAACGGGACGATGAGAAGTGGCTCAAACACACGCTGGCCCACAAAGACGGGCCGCATGCGCCGCGCCTCAGTTACAAAGATGTCACCATTTTTTATGACCGCTTTCCGCCGCAGGAGAGAAAATACTAAGTGATGGTTCGTAAATAAGTTGGCGATTTTGTAATCAGGTAATTAGGTAATTGGGTAATTAAAGCAGCCAATTACCCAATTACGCAATTACTCAATTACTGGACAGTTGGCTGTGGCTAAAAATGGACAAACGCAAAACGTGACGATTCGGGTACAGCGGTTTAATCCCGATGTGGACGCAAAGCCTTATCTGGCGTCGTATGAGATTGAGGCGACGGCGGACACGACGCTGCTGGACGCGCTGGAACAGATCAAGGCAACGCTCGATGGCAGCCTGACGTTTCGCCGCTCGTGCCGCCATGCTATTTGTGGCAGCTGCGCCATGAACGTCAACGGCCGTAACATGCTGGTGTGCAACCGGCGGGTGAATGCGCTGCTGGATAGGCGGGGGCGGGTGACGATACGGCCGTTGCCCTATCTGCCCATCATCAAAGACCTGGTGGTAGACCGCACGTCGTTCTGGGAACAATATCTGCGCGTTAAACCCTGGCTGATTCCGCCGGAAAACGGCGCCGCGCCCGCTGGCGAATACCGCGTGCTGCCCGCAGAAGTGGAAGCGCTGAAAATGGCCGAGACCTGCATCATGTGTGGCGCCTGTTATTCCGCCTGCCAGGTCGTGGCGATGAACAAGCAATATATTGGCCCCCATGCGCTGCTCAAAGCATTCTTGCGCGTGTTAGACCCCCGTGACGCGGCTCCGGCCGAACGGCTAGAAATTGTGGGCGGCGATGATGGTGTCTTTCGCTGCCACACCATTTTTAACTGCATTGACGCCTGCCCCAAGGGGCTAGACCCCACATTTGCCATTGAAACGCTGCGCAAACTGGCGCAAAAGCGGTTGGCCTTCGCCGCCGAACGGGTGGAACGACAAAAGAGTTTGGGAACAGGGCGTGATGCGTGACGAGTGACGAGTGATCTCACTCGTCACGCATCACTCGTCACTCGTCACAAAACCCGAAGACCCAGAACTTGTAGGAGTGAGGTATGTATAAAACAACCGGCTTCATCAGTTTTCTCTTCCGGCGGGTATCTGGCATGGCGCTGGTGTTTTACCTGTTCATGCACATCTGGGTGATTGGTTCGGCAACGGGCGGCGCAGAAGCGTTTGATGCGCGCATGGCCACGGTGCAGGCGCCACTGTTTCGTTTGCTTGAGGTGGCGTTGTTAACGGCCGTCGTCTACCACGGCTTCGACGGCATCCGCCTGCTCATCGTCCACTGGTTCAAGGTGACGGAGTACCGCAAGAGCCTGTTTTACGCCATGTTTGTGCTGTTCATCCTGGTCTCCATCGTGGGCGGCGTGCCGCTTTTGCTCTTTGCTCTGGAGGGAAATTAACCATGCGCGTGTTTGTGATGCAGCGGCTCACGGCCGTTGCCCTCGTCCTCTTCCTAACCTTGCACATGATCGTGGTGCATTATCCCCCCGGCCATCTCGATTTCAGCCGGGTGATGGAACGCCTGGCAAACCCGGTGTGGAAAGTGATAGACATCCTCTTTCTGTTAGCCGTACTCATTCACGCGCTCACCGGCGCGTATGCGGTGCTGATGGATGTGGAGCGCGTCACGCCGTATAAACGGATGTTGGTGGGCACGGCCGTCCTGTTGGGCCTCATCGCTTTCGCCTACGGCACGGCCACCATCCTGGCTTTCAACACCTTTTAATGTGGCAGGTGGCAGGTTATTTGCAACCTGCCACCCCCTGCTATTCATCCACCGGCCGCACCTGCCCGCGAATATCGCCAAAATAGGTCTGCGCTTTGGTGTGCAGATTGAAATACAGTTCTCCCTGCCGGGCAATGTGTTCCATACCGGCAATTGTTTTTACTTCGCCCGGCACGCCGGGCACAATGGGGCAGCCCAGCGTATAACCACCGATTAAGCCATGCTGTGACGCCAGCACCATTTCGATGTCCTCATTGGTCAGCACCACCGAAAAGAGGCCATCGGCCAGGTTTTCTGGCAAGTCGCCGGAATGGGCAAAATCAATCAAGATGGGGCCAAGCTGATCCGGCTTGCCACAATGGATGTGGAACATAATCACATCGTCGGGATTGACGTTTTCAAGCTGCACATCCACATATACTTTGCTGAGATCATGGGTGAAACGCAGCAGACCATGACCATGGGCGAGCCGTTCGCTGCGCAGCAGAGAAGGCTCGGTGGAGCGGAATTGTTGGGGGATCAGGGCCGGGGTATCTTTCTCCTCGCCCGGTTCCTGATGCGGGCTGAGAAATGCCTGGAACACCGAACCGATGGCCTGCCCCTGCGCCGGGTCCAGCGTTGCCGGTTCCGGCGCGGTAGCAACGGAGGTCGGGTTCTGATGGACGGTGGGGTGTGGGGCGCCTGCACTGAGCGCAGACGAAGTGGCCGTGACCTGACTTTGTACCGGTGTGGGCGTGGCGCTTTCCTGCCGCTGGCAGGCTGCCAGACAGATGCCACTGAGCAAAAGAGCAGTAATGAATAGACGTTTGTTCATGTGAATCACCTTGAAAGAGAGAAGTTGTTGCCGGGTTGGCGGGCTGGCCTGGATTCTAACAAAGACAATGGGGATAATCTATGGGTGTGACAGGCGTGTGCATAGCAATTCCGTACCACTATCATCAGCGCCATGCCTGTTCAAACCCTAAAAATATGCCTCAATCCAAATTGTGACGGTATAATCATCAAGCTATCCTCTGGCTGGCAAAACACAAAACATTCGGTTAATGGGAGTGATACAACATGGAAGCCCGTAATCGTAAACTGAGCGAATGGTATGGCAAAATCCAACGAGGTGAAATCAGATTACCCCGTTTTCAACGCTACGAAGCCTGGGATCGGCAGCGCATCAGTAGCCTCATCGAAACCATTATCCATGACCTGCCGCTGGGCATCACCCTGATTTTGGAAGTTGGTGACGAAGAAAAGTTTGTCTCCCGGCATCTGGCGACTGCACCTGAATTAGACGGCCGTGTTTACGAGCATCTCCTGGATGGACAACAACGGCTTACTGCCCTCTGGCGTGTATTCCACAATAATTACGACTTCGAGACTTACTTCGTCTACATTCACGAGTTTGACAATTACGAATTTGACGAAGAACGAGATGATTTGACCATTTATTGGCGCAGCCGCTATTTCAAGAGAAATGGTGGAAAATACCCCCTATGGTGCGATGACCCTGCCCAGGTCTTGCAGCGCGGCCTCATTCCCACCCACCTGCTCCGCCCCGAAGACATTCAGCAAGAGATTGACAATTGGATCAAGCAGGCCGTTGCACCCCTTGAGCCAATAGAAGGCGGCCGAGAAGAATTGCAGCACTTCTACGATTTTCAGAGAAGAGTCAGTGACAAAATCAAAGACTTGCGCTCAATCATCGCGAATTATAATTTGCCCTTCCTGGCCTTACCAGCGAGAACTGATAAATCAATAGCTTTAACGGTGTTCATCAACATGAACACCAATAGTAAACCTCTCTCAACCTATGACATCATCGTGGCCGAAGTAGAAAATGTCATGGGCAAATCCCTGCATGATTTAGCAGATGACCTAAATCAGAAATATCCTGATATAGCTCGTTACGCCCCGATTACTAAACAGATTCTTACCACATCATCCCTCTTGCAAGGCTACCTGCCAAACGAACGTGGGGCCTGGGATATGAACAAGCGAAAAATGGTAGAACAGTGGTCAACAATGGCTCACAGTCTGGATCGCATGGGAAAATTTCTCAAGAGCGAAGGCATCTACGATGAACAAAGATTGCCTACCAATGCTGTATTGGCCGTTATTGCCACCCTATATGCCGACATTCCCGAATCAGGTGACAAAAGAGGTCAAGACGAACTCCTGCTAAAAAGATACCTATGGCATGCCTTTTTCACAGACCGCTATGAAAACTCGGCCGCCACTCATGCTTTTGCCGACTTTAATCGGTTACGTGCCATTATTCGTGGTGAGACCAAATCTGATGGCTCTCCATACAGCCTGGCTGATGTTCCTATCTTTGCAGACCACATGCTGGCTGAAGCCGAGGAATTGGTTACAGTGGAATGGCCTAAACGGACCACCATTCGTGGGCGTGGCATATTAGCCGTTGCCTGTCGCCTGGGAGCTTTAGACTTTTCCACCGGAGAACGGTTGGATTTGAACAATATCGGCCAACGGCAATATCATCATATCTTTCCTGACGCCCTGCTGAAAGAAGCTGAAGTCAACAGTTTTCTAGCTCTAAACTGTGCCCTCATTAGCGACAAAACAAACATCTCCATTGGGCGCAAAGACCCACTGCGCTACTTAACAGACCGCTATCAATGGACATCTGAGGCTATCGTAAAAGAGCGGTTGCAATCTCATCTGATTCCCATTGATGAGTTAGCCAATGGCGGTTATGACAGTTTGAGCGCAAACGAGAAAAGCCACAAAATCAGGAATGATTTTGCCCTATTTCTAAAACGACGCGCCGAGTTAGTGGTAACGGCCGTTAAACTTCTGACAGATGGACGACAACTAAGCACCCAAGAGATTTACGGCAGTTAATTTATGAATCCAACGGCCGTAACCCTGTCCATTTTCGCCAATCTCTTTTCCTCCGTCGCTGAGGAGATGGGGGTGACGCTGGAGCACGCCGCTTACAGCCCCAACATCAAAGAGCGGCTCGATTTTAGCTGTGCCCTGTTTTTGGGCGACGGCCGTCTGCTGGCCCAGGCCGCCCATATCCCCGTCCACCTGGGGGCCATGCCCGCCTCAGTCCAGGCCGCCATCACCCACTGCGCCCCCTTCGCCCCCGGCGACGTCGTCATCGTCAACGACCCGTACCAGGGGGGGAATCATTTGCCGGATATTACGCTCGTGTCTCCTGTTTTTGTAAGTGAGCAGTTAGCAGTGAGCAGGGAGCAGTTAGCCGATGCTTCGTTACTGTTTACTGCTGACCGCTCACTGCTTACTCCCGATTTCTTCGTCGCCAGCCGCGCCCACCACGCCGACGTGGGCGGCATGTCGCCCGGCTCCATGCCCCTTTCCACCGAGATTTACCAGGAGGGGATTATCATTCCACCGATTAAGCTGGTGGAAGGTGGAAAGCGGAACACGGCCGTGTGGCAGCTTATCTTGCGCAACGTGCGCACCCCCGCCGAACGGGATGGTGACCTGGCGGCGCAGTTGGCCGCCCACGCCACCGGCGAAAAGCGGCTGCAAGAAATTGTGGCCCGCTACGGGCTGGATGAAGCGCAAACCCACGCGGCCGCTCTCATTGACTACGCGCAGAAATTGACCGAGGCGGCGATTGAACGGATTCCCGACGGCCGTTACGCTTTCACCGATTACCTGGACGACGACGGCCAACCGGAAACCCCACCCATTCCCATCACCGCGACTATCACCGTGCAGGGCCGCCAGATAACGGTAGATTTTACGGGGACGGCAACGGCCGTGCGCGGCAACCTGAACGCCGTGCCCGCCATTGCCGTGTCGGCGGTGGCCTACTGTGTGCGCTGTGCGGCGCTGGCCCTGCTGCAAACCGACCTGCCCATGAACCAGGGTGCGTTTGCCCCGGTGCAAGTCATCATTCCGCCCGGCTCGCTGCTCGACCCCCACCCGCCCCACGCGGTGGCCGCCGGCAACGTGGAAACGTCGCAGCGCATCACGGACGTAGTGCTGGGGGCGCTGGCGCAGGCATTACCGGGTCTCATGCCCGCTGCCAGCCAGGGTACGATGAATAATGTGACGTTTGGGGGGAAGGTGGCAGGTGAGCAAGTGGCAGGTGGCAAGTGGCAAGTGAAAGGCGAATCTCCCAATATCTCAATATCCCCATATCTTCACTTTGCTTATTATGAGACGATTGGCGGTGGCGCGGGCGCCGGGCCACAAAGTGATGGCGGCCGTGGGCTGCATGTGCATATGAGCAATACGCTGAATACGCCGGTTGAAGCGTTGGAGTACCAGTTTCCGCTGCGGGTGGAGGAGTATGCGCTGCGCAAGGGGTCGGGCGGACACGGCCGTTACCGGGGCGGCGATGGGCTGATCCGCAGTTTTCGTTTCCTCGTTCCCGTCACCGTCACCGTCACCAGCGAACGGCGGACGTTAGCCCCGTATGGTTTGCAGGGCGGCGAACCGGGGCAGCCCGGCCAGAACAGCCTCATCCACGAAGGGCAGGAAATCCCCCTGCCCGGCAAATTCACCCGGCAGTTAGACGCCGGTGACGTGCTGCGCCTGGAAACGCCGGGCGGTGGCGGGTGGGGTGTGGGGTGATTAAAGAGGCATCTTTTGTTTTGAGATTGGGAGATTGAGAGATTGGCGTCATGTTAATCTCCCAATCTCCTAATTCCCTTCTTCCAATTGGTTGACCATGCACAGCTTTTCCACGCGGCTGCTGGCCGCTTTTTTGTTGCTAATTGTGCTGACCACGCTGAGTACCAGCCTGCCCGCCTACTGGCTGGCGCGCCGCCAGTTGCAGGAGCAGGCGTGGCGTAACGTGGCCAACGCGCAGCAGGCCACCCACTCTTTGTTGCAAGCGGAGCAGATGCGGCTGGCCGGTCTGGCGCAGCTTTTTGCCGAACGGCCGACATTACAACTGTTGGTGCGTACCACTGCCCTGACCGAACTGGCCCCCTATTTACGCGATTTTCAGACACAGAGTGACCTGGATATTCTGGTGTTTTGCCAGGACGGCCGTTTGCTGGCAGGTGATGCGGCGTTCACGGCCGTGTGTACCCCCCCACCACCGGGCAATTTCAGCCTGGTCAACGGCCAGCCGGCCATGCTGGCCCACCAGCCGGTGACAGATGCGCTCAGCCAGCAGCCATTGGGCGTAACCATCACCGGGCGCTGGCTGGATGAAGAAGCGTTGCACCAATTGGCGGCCAATACCGGCGTCGGCCATACCATCCTCTCGCCCACCGACCGCCGCTTCAGCAGCAGCCTACCCGGTACGGGGGAAGCGGCTTTTGCCGCCGCCGGTGAAGCGGACATCAGCCCCCTGGCCGCCCTCAGCACGCCACAAACGCAAATGACGCTGGACGGGAACCGGTACTTTGTGGCCTATCTGCCGCTGCCCGGCGCGGCGGCGGAAACCGTGCTATTCGCCGAAGTAGCCTTGCCGGTCAATGATCTGATTGCCACCGAAAGGCGGGGGCTACTGGCGCTGGCCGTCAGCACGGCCGTCATCGTGTTATTGGCCGGGTTATTGGGAAGCTGGTACGTGCGCCAGTTGGTGTCCCCTCTGCAAAAGCTGACGGAGGCGGCCGAACAAATCAGCCAGGGGGATTTGCTGGCGCCCATCCCCCTCATCGCGGCTCCGGCGGAAATCAATACCCTGGCGGCGGCGCTGCAACAAAGCCAGGAGATGATGCTCCATTCGCTAGAAGAGCAGTCGCAGGCGCGGGAATGGCTGAACACGCTCATCCAATCTATTGCCGAGGGGGTGGTGACGTTGGATGGTTACGGCCGTATTACCTTTTTCAGCCAGGGCGCAGAGGCGCTCACCGGCTGGACGGCAACGGAAGCGATTGGCGTGATGGCCAATGAGGTCTTCCGGTTGGCCGAGCCGGAAAGCCGCCGCTTTTTGGAAGTAGCGCCGCCCGCCGGCAGCAAACGCCAGATTGTTATTCGCACCCGGCAAGGTAAAAACAGCGTGTTGGCCGTGACCGGGGCGCGGCTACACCCCCTCAAGCAGGACCCGGCGCAGCCTACGGCGCGGGTGGCGCTGGTGCTGCGTGACGTGACCCAGGAGGAGGCGCTGCGTCGTCTGCGTTCTTATTTCCTGGCCAATATCTCCCATGAATTCCGCACCCCACTCAGCACGCTCCAGGCTTCGATGGAACTACTGCTGGATGAAGAAGAATCACTTTCCGCCGCCGAAATGCGGGAGCTGCTCAAACCCTCTTACCTTAGCCTGTCCAGCCTGCAAACGTTGATTGATAATTTGCTGGAAAGCAGCAGCATTGAGGCAGGGGAGTTTGCCATTAAGCTACGGCCGTGCCACATTCAGGATTCCATTACCGACGCGCTGCACATCGTCCGGCCATTGTTGGAGCGGCGGCAGCAGGCCATCGCCTTTGACGAACCGGCCCACTTGCCGGAGTTGCCGGCCGACCCGGCGCGTTTGACCCAGGTGGTGGTAAACTTACTCACCAACGCCAGCAAATACAGCCCGCCAGGGGCCACGATTACAGTGGAACTGGCGGAGATGGAAGGCCGTGTGCGGCTGGCAGTATCAGACGAAGGGCCGGGCATTCCTCCGGCCGAACGGGCCAATCTGTTTCATCGTTTTGTGCGCCTGGATTCGGCCGACCGGGAACAGTATGGCATTGGCCTGGGCCTGTACGTGGTGAAAACAGTGGTAGAAGCGCATCACGGCCGTGTGGGTGTAGCTGACCGGCCGGAAGGTGGGTCTACGTTTTGGGTTGAACTACCAATTATGATGCGTGACGAGTAATGCGTGAATATCTAGCTCACACGTCACTCGTCACGCATCACGCATCACCTCTCCTTATGAAAATCCTCATTGTCGAAGACGATCTCGCCCTCTCCGATGTGTTGGCGTTTACGCTGCGGCGCGCCGGGTATGAGGCGCTGGTGGTGCATGATGGGCTGACGGCCGTAGCCACCTGGGAAAAAGAGTCGCCCGATTTGATCGTGCTGGATTTGAATTTGCCGAAGTTGGATGGCCTGGGGGTGTGCCGCCACATCCGGGCGCACGACAAAACGCCGATCATCATCCTCAGCGTGCGCGGCAGCGACGAGGCCATTGTCACCGGTTTGGAACAGGGGGCCGATGATTACATTGTCAAGCCGTTCAGCCCCAGCCAGTTGGTGGCCCGCATCCGCGCCGTGCTGCGCCGCGCCGGGGCCGCAGCCACGCCGGGCATCCTGACCCTGGCCGGCCTGACGCTGGATCGCGCCCGAAACGAAGTGCAGCGCCCCGATCAGCCACCCATTCACCTGACGCCATTGGAAACCCGATTGTTAGAAACGTTGATGATCCATGCCGGGCAGGTATTGACGAGCGAGGGGTTGATTACGGCCGTGTGGGGCAGCGACGGCGGCGATAAAACGATGCTCAAGCAGTTGGTCTACCGCCTGCGGGCTAAACTGGAAGAGGTAGGCACGGCCGTGCAGATTGAAACCATTCCTGGCGTGGGTTACAGCTTGCGGCAGGCATGAAGCAGAAATCTTTCTGCTTCATCTTAACTGGAGACAAAACCGTGTACCAGGCGAATGATGAGTGTTTCGGTTGAAACCCCGGCCTCACGTGCTTTTGCCTTGAGCAGGTTCAAATCTTTTTGGGGCAGCGTAATCGTGACTTCTTGCTGCCCACCGGCTGCCTCTACTGCATACTGCTGGTAACGACTGATAGCCTCTTGTACCTGGGCAACTGGCTGCCATTCGCCATTCTCAACCGATTTGAGGAGTTCTTCTTCCTCTGGATCAAGGGAGACATCGTGCATAGCTATTTCCTCAAGTATTGCCTGGTCATTTTTCGGCTGGGTATAGCAGTTTTGAGAAATATCTCCGCATTCGATTCGACAAATGGGATGATCCAGGCATAGTTGTTAATAGAGATGATAAAGATTTTCTGATTCGGATATTGCTGCTTATTCGGGTGTTCCATCACGGCCAACACCTGACCATTTCGGATGTGCGTGACAATATCTTCAAACGCAATGCGGCGGGTTGCTTTCAGTTGTTCATTCTTCTCGTTGTTCCAGGCAAACCGTTTCGTCCATCGGATTATACCCGGCGCACAGTTGTTTGAGAAGCAGCCCCAATACCGTTGGAAACCAGATTGTTAGAGACATTGATGATCAATGTCGGGCAGGTATTGACGAGCGAGGGGTTGATCACGGCCGTGTGGGGCAGCGACGGCGGCGACAAAACGATGCTCAAACAGTTGGTCTACCGGCTACGCGCCAAACTATCCACCTTATTTTTGCTGATTTGTGGTCTTGACCATGGGGTTCGCCTTACTTCAACCAGGCCCCACTGGGCCACGTCCCTTTGTTACCGCATTGTTACAGGTTCGCTGACCGGTTTGTTACCGTGTTTTGCCACTATACGTCATCGTCAGCAAAACAGGCCATGCCTGGCGTAATGCACGATGATTTTGACGGCGTAGCCAAGTGGAAAGGCAAGGGTCTGCAAAATCCTAAAGCGCGGGTTCGATTCCTGCCGCCGTCTTTTACTAAGAAAGAAGTTCAACTTTTTTCGTCAATCAACAATTTCTGTCGAGAAAAAGTTGAACTTCTGGTCTCAAAGAGCTTTTTTCAGGAGGCTCATGACCCTCTTTCTTGATTTGAACTGTGATCAGATTTCGGTGGATGTGGCGCTTCTTCAGCGTGTGCCTTACGAGTTAATTGTTTATTACCTGGCCCTGCCACTGGCGCAGGAAAACGGCCGTGTCAGTGTTGTCATGGCGCACCCGGAAAACACGGCGGCGATAGACACCTTGCAGCGGCTGTTGCAGGCGGAGATTGTGCCGGTGCAGGCCAGAAGCGAGGCTATTCAGGCGGCGCTACAACGCATCTACCCCACCCTACCGCCACCACCGCCGCAGCCACACATCATGGCCTGGAGTCACACGCCGCCGCAGGAAACGGCCGTATTCGCCACTGCCGCTCTGTTACGCCAGGCATACCACGCCGAAATGGAAATACTGCCGGTAAATGGGCACACACCGGCCGAGGTCTTAACCCAGGCTCTGAGCCGTCAGCATACAATGGCGGTGCTGGCCGCGCCGCCAACTTCCCAACTGCCAGACCTTTTTGCCCGCCTGAGTACGCCCTTTGTTTTAGTGCGCGGGCCATATCGCCCCCTGCGGCGTATTCTGGTAGCTTTGCGCGGTTTTTCTTCGGATATACAGGCGGTAGATTGGATAGTCCCCCTGGCTCAAGCACCAGACACGGCCGTGACGCTGCTTCCATTAGCCGATTCCCCGCTGCATCAGGTTGGGCGCGCCACACATCGCAGCGATCTGGTTGAACCCCACCTGGAGCTATGCCTGGCCCAACTACGAAACGCCAACATCCCCATTCACCTGAAATTCCGCCAGGGGCAGCCTATCCACCAGATCATGAACGAATTAGGCCAGGGCAATTATGATTTGCTGGTCGTTACGGCGGAAGCTCAGGGAGATTATGTGCAATCCATTTTGGCGGCAATGGAAGAGTGTCATGCCCATACGGGCCAGCCCATTTTTATTCTCAAGCCACCTCAGCCACTTTGAGGTTTTGTTACTTTTTTGTTACCGCTCTATAACCACCCCTGTTACCACCCCCCTTTATGCTAACCGCACCTTGAAGAAAGTCAGGCTGGCAACGGCCGTCTTTCCTTACATGTGCAAACCAACCCACCTGACCCACGCCGACATGGGTGGCACACAAACAAAATTTCTTGATTGGAGGATAGGAGAACATTTCATGCGTATTCAATTTAGTCAGATTCGGTTTATAGTTTTGGCGCTGTTCATGCTTGCATTGGCCGCTTGCAGCGCCCAGGGGTCAACCTCTGATAGCAGCGCCACCCCCGCCGCCGACAGTGGCAGCCAGGCTGAGCCGGAAACATCACAGGTTGAACCGGAAGTACCAAAAGCCGAGCCGGTAAGTATCAGCGTATCCGGCGCTTTTGCCCTGTTTCCCCTGATGACGGTCTGGGCTGAAGAGTACCAAAAACTCAACCCCCACGTCTCTTTCGATGTACAGGCGGGCGGCGCGGGCAAGGGTATGACGGACATGCTCACCGGGGCGGCCGACATTGCCATGCTTTCCCGCGAGCCACGCCAGGAAGAACTTGATCAGGGATCATTCCTGGTAGCTGTTACCATTGACTCCGTGTTAGGCACGTTCAACGCCAACAACCCATACCTGGACGAACTGGTAAAACAGGGCATCACGCCGGAAGAAGCCAATGGCATCTGGATCACCGGCGAGATCACCACCTGGGGGCAGCTATTGGGCACTGACAGCACCGAGCAGATCAACGTCTATACGCGCTCAGATTCCGCCGGAGCGGCCGAAATGTGGGCAATCTTTAGCCTGGGCGAAACGCAGGAAGATTTGATTGGCACGGCCGTTAACGCCGATCCCGGTCTGGCAGAAGCAGTACGCCAGGATCCGTTGGGCGTCGGCTATAACAATGTGGGCTTCACCTTTAACCAGGCTACCGGCGAACCCATTGACGGGCTGCGGGGCATCCCTATAGACCTGAATGGCAACGGGCAAATTGATCCCGAGGAAGATTTTTACAATACGCGGGATGCATTTACGGCAGCGGTGGCCGACGGCCGTTACCCCTTCCCCCCCGCTCGCATCCTTTATCTGGTCACCAAAGGCGCACCCAGCCCGGCCATCACCGACTTTTACCGTTGGGTCCTCACCGATGGGCAGGCTTACGTCACCGACGCCGGGTACGTCTCCCTCACGCCAGAAAGATTACAGGAGTCATTAAACCTTCTTGATGAATAAACAGACATCAACGTCGTGACATCTCTAGGAAAGCTCAGGTTAGGCCAAACCGAACCTGGGCTTTTACCACGCAAAGGAGTGTGAATGGATGGAAGCAACACCTGATACTACCATACGACCACTACCCGCGAAAAAAATTGCCGCCAGCCGCCTGAGTCGCTGGCGTTGGTTCAAGGACGCCGGCGCCCGCACCATGTTGGGGGCAACGGCCGTGATTATCTGCCTGCTGATCGTGGTCATTACCGCTGCCCTGACCGCCCGCTCCTGGCCCATTCTCAGCGCCTACCCGCTGGCCGAACTACTAACCGGGCAGGTCTGGCAGCCCATGCGCGGCCTGTTTGGCTTCGCTCCCTTTATTGCCGGCAGCGTCGCCGTCACGCTGGTAGCCATGGCCTTTGCCGTGGTACCGGCCGTCTTTAGCGGCATGTACCTGGCGGAATACACATCGTCCCGCACCCGCTCCGCGTTGAAACCGCTCATTGATCTGCTGGTGGGCATCCCCTCTGTGGTCTATGGCTTATGGGGCGTGTTATTCATTGTCCCCCTGGTGCGGGATCACATCGGCCCCTTGTCCGACCGCACGTTGGGCCAATTTTTCCCCTTTTTTGCCCGCACCAATCCCAGCGGGTATGGCTTATTAGCCGCTGGTTTTGTCCTGGCGGTGATGGTCTTCCCCTTGATTGTGGCCGTAACCGAAGAGGTGCTGCGCAGCATCCCCCGTGAAATGCGGGAAACGCTGCTGGCCCTGGGCGCAACCCGCTGGGAGACCACCCGCTGCATTATGCGCCGGGCGGCCCTATCCGGCACCCTGGCCGCCATTGTCTTGGGTTTCTCGCGCGCCTTTGGCGAAACGCTGGCGGTGATGATGTTGATCGGCAACACACCACGTATTCCCTCGTCGCTGTTTGACGCCGCCTACTCATTGCCCGCGCTGATTGCCAATAACTATGGTGAAATCATGTCTGTGCCCCTGTACGAATCGGCGTTGATGGGCGCGGCGCTGCTGCTGTTGATTGTGGTGTTGGGCTTTAATGTGATGGCGCGGTTGGTCATTATGCGCCTGACCAAAAGGAGTTAATGAGGATGAAACGAAAAAAGCTTAGGCGAGCCGAAGACCTGTTTTTTACCTGGGTCATGCGCGCCTGCCTCATGACCGCCGCCGTTGTCTTGGGGCTGATTCTCTTTGTCATCTTCTGGCGTGGCATTGGCGCTTTAAGCTGGGAGATGGTTTCCCAACCACCCTCAGGCGGCTTTTATTTGAGCCAGGGCGGCGGCGGTGTCTTTCATGCGATTGTTGGCTCGTTATACCTGGCGGCGGGCGCTACCCTGCTGGCCTCGCTCATTGCCGTGCCGGTGGTGCTGTACATTCACGTTTATTCACCCAACGGCCGTCTGGCTAACAACCTGCGTCTGGCTCTGGACATCATGTGGGGCATCCCCAGCATCGTCTATGGCGCGTTTGGTTTTGCCCTGATGATTTACCTGGGGATGCGCGCCTCGCTGCTGGCGGGGATTATCACCCTGGCTCTGGTTGTCTTGCCCATTTTGGCCCGCACCTTTGACGAGGTGGTCAGTATGGCGCCGCGCCATTTGCACGAGACCACTTTTTCCCTGGGCAGCACCCGCCTGGAGTTTTTGGGGGTGCTGCTGCGGCAAACGGTACCGGGTTTGTTAACGGCCGTATTGCTGGCTTTTGGTCGGGGCATTGGCGACGCCGCTTCGGTTCTGTTTACGGCCGGCTTCACCAACAATATGCCAGAGGGTCTGCTGCGTCCCGTCGCCTCCCTCCCCCTGGCCGTTTTCTTCCAACTCGGCACCCCCTTTCCCGAAGTGCAGGCGCGCGCTTACGCCTCAGCCCTGATTCTGACGGTGATCATCCTGACCATCAGCATACTAGCCCAACTCTCCATCAGCCGCCTGGGCCGGCACGTTATTCGCTAGGAGGTAACTGATGCAACCATTATCTATTCGTAAACTCAACGTCTGGTACGGTAAACAACAAGCACTCAAGGACATTACTGTAGACATTCCCTACCACCAGATTACGGCCATTATCGGGCCATCCGGTTGTGGCAAATCCACTCTGCTTAAAAGCTTCAACCGCCTTCTGGACTTAAACGAGCAGGTACGTATCAATGGCCAGATATTGTTTGACGGTGAAAATATCTACGCGCCCGGCGTAGACGTGACCGACATTCGCACCCGCATCGGCCTGTTAGCGCAGAAACCCTTCCCCCTCCCCATGTCCATCTACGATAACGTCGCCTATGGCCCGCGCATTCATGGCCTGGCCAATGGCAATCTGAGCCAGATTGTGACCGCGCAGTTGCAGGCGGTAGGTTTATGGGATGAGGTAAAAGAACGGCTCAAAGACCCGGCCACGGGGCTTTCTGGTGGGCAGCAGCAGCGTCTATGCCTGGCGCGAACGTTAGCCGTGCAGCCAGAAGTTCTCTTGTGCGACGAATCCACCGCTTCACTAGACCCCATTTCCGCACGGGGTATCGAGGAACTGCTGCGTGGGTTCAAAGACAAGTACACGCTAGTTTTAGTGACGCATGACATTGACCAGGCACGACGGCTGGCCGATTACGTAATTTTTATGTGGTTGGGTGAATTGGTGGAACATGGCCCGGCGCGCCGTTTCTTTGAGCAGCCACAGCAAGAATTAACCCAGGCTTATCTGGCGCGGGAAATAGGGTAAGGTGGGCAGGTGATTTGCGTCCATGACCCTCCGGTAACAGATGAATGGGTGGCGTACACCGGCTATCTGGGTACGCTGTTGGCCGCTGCGCCTTGTTACGTCAGTTGGGCAGAACTCATGGAAGAAGAGGAAACCGTGCTGGCTGCCCAGCCGCTGGTCGTTTACCAGGAGAAGGAATGCGCCTGGTGGCAGCGGCGCTGGCGCGCCCGGCACACCAGGCAGGCGTTAGCGCGTATGGGTGTTTCCGTGCTGGTGGCGCGGGCGCCACGCTGGCCCATCCGGCATATCTTGTTGGTGGTGCGGGCTGAGGCGAGTGACGCTACGGCCGTGTCTTGGACCGAACATCTGGGCGTCCAGGCACAGGCCGCGGTCACGCTCCTGCCCATCATCCCCGCCATACCCGCCATATACCGGCATGGCAGCCGGGTGCAGCTACCCTTGCCGCTGTTGCTTGACCCCCATACAGCATGTGGTCACTACCTGCAACTGTTTTGCCAGCGATTTTTGCAGCAAGGCATTTCCAGCCGAATCAGCCAGCGACCAGGCGACCCCAATCACCAGATCCAAGAAGAAATCAATGCGGGCGTTTATGACCTGGTGCTGATCGCCGCCGAACCCTACAGCCGGATTGAACGCTGGCTGTTAGGGGAACTGGTAAGCCCCTTACTGCGCTGGATTGACCGGCCGGTGTTGATTACCCGGCCAACTAACTGAAGTTTGTTACCGGTTTGTTACCGGTTTGTTACCGGTTTGTGACCTCTCCTCTTGCCGATTTGTTTTATCTTGCCTGTTGAAAGTGCCAGGTTCGTATAAAATGGGGTCAAAGAGAGGAGAGAGAGCATGTCTATAATCCTTGAGCATCTGACGAAGCGGTATGACGGCCATCCGGTGGTGAACAATGTCTCCCTAGAAGTGGCCGATGGCGAGTTTTTTGTGCTGCTCGGTTCCAGCGGCAGCGGCAAGACGACGGTGCTGAACATGGTCGCCGGGTTAATTCGCACCGACCAGGGACGTATTTTGTTGCACGGCCGTGACGTCACCCACATGCCCACCCAACAGCGCCGTGTGGGCATGGTCTTTCAAAATTACGCCCTCTTCCAACACATGACCCTCGCCGAAAACATCGAATTTGGCCTGCAAACGCGCAAAGTACCCAAGGCCGAACGCCGCCAACGCCGCAACGAACTGCTGGAACTGGTGGGGTTGGCCGGACTGGGCGGTCGCCTGCCCAAACAGATTTCCGGCGGGCAGCAGCAGCGCGTGGCCCTGGCCCGCGCCCTGGCCTACAAACCAGACGTGCTGCTGTTGGACGAGCCATTGGGCGCGCTGGACGCCAAAATCCGGTTGGAACTGCGCCGCACCCTCAAAACCATCCAACGGGAAACAGGCGTCACCACCATCCTGGTGACACATGACCAGGAAGAGGCGTTTGAACTGGCCGACCGGCTGGGGGTGATGAGTTTTGGCCGGCTCATGGAGGTGGGCTACCCCGAAGATTTATACAAACGGCCGCAGACCGAATTTGTGGCTACCTTCCTGGGCACAGCCAATTTGTTGGTAGGGCAGGCGCAGGGCGAGGGGGTGCAGTTGGGCGCGCTCACCTTCCCCCTGCAAGACGTTTCCAGCCTGCTGCACCACGATGACCGCGTCCAGGTCTTGTTCCGGCCTGAAGACGTTGTCCTGGCCGAATCACCCGAACAGTTAGGCGCGCCCCGTCTTGGGTTGGGCGAAGTGGAGCAGGTAACATTTGGCGGTTCCTTTGAGCGGCTGCGGCTGCGGCTCCCCCCTCTGCCCGGCGTGCGCCCCATTGCCCCACCCGTCCCCTTTGGCGGCAATGCCATTCTGGTAGAGGCCACCCGCTCCCAGGATGAAGCGGAACAGTTGCCACTGCGCGCCGGGCATAACGTCTGGGTGGGTGTGCGGCAAGTCCATGCCCTGGAACATCCCGGCCTGCGCTTTTTGCTGTTGAGCGATGGCTCGCCGTTGGCGCAGGCAGCCATTCAGACGGCCGGGCACATCGCCCGGCTGGCTCATGCACGGGTGACGCTGCTCGGCTATGGTCTGGACGGAGAAGCGATGCACCAACATTTGCAGGAGGCCAGAGAGCAGTTGGGCAGCGGGCTGGCGGCGCTGGACGCGCGTTCTAGCGCCGCCAGCCCGCTGCC
>JABFFZ010000064.1 GCA_013112725.1 Chloroflexota bacterium | reverse complement strand
GCGGTGGGTCGCTGGGAGGATGCGTTTGATGACGGCCGTTTGTCCCACCAGCGGATGATTTGGATGTATAATCCGCACAACCTGCGGATGTTCTATCGGTATAGGGGTTTTATTTAGATGTTGTCCCGTTGTTCACCACACAATCAACTGCACATTAACAGAAAAAACGAACCCGTCTCTTTATCTCACGG
Source organism: Chloroflexota bacterium (assembly GCA_013112725.1). Classification (GTDB taxonomy): domain Bacteria; phylum Chloroflexota; class Anaerolineae; order Promineifilales; family Promineifilaceae; genus CAADGU01. Next base: position 34,285 of record JABFFZ010000064.1, on the reverse strand, counting down.
GCGACGATGCTGACGAATCTGTTGCAGATGGTAGGTTTCGTCATACAGTTGCCTTCTTTGCCAGAGCGTCCAAATGACCGCCAGCCAGCGGTTGGCCAGACAACGATAGGCCTGATTCTCCGTCAGGCCGCGGGCTTTGGCCTGGTGGAAATAGGTAGCGGCCCAGGCGGATTGGCGTACCGAGGTGATGGCGAACTGTTGGGCGGTGTGCCGGTACTCGTGGTTGCAGGCACGCCGAAAGTAGACGTGTCTCTTCTTGCCGCTCTGCACGGTGACAGGGCAGGTGCCAGCCCCCTCGCTGGGGCCGGTCTTCCAGACCGTGCCCCACCCGCTTGCCAGCCACCAGCCTGTTTGCCAGCGGCGGGGGTTTGCTTTTCGCCGGGCATGACCCGTTGGCAAATGGATAAGAGGGTGATAATACGGCCGACAATGGCGATGGGAAAGGCTGGACGGCGCACAACGGCCGTTGGCGTATGCAGGTTACCGGCAAACCTCGCTACTACCCCTTCGGCGACTGGCGCACCGAACCCACCGCGAATCTCACCGATCGCGGCTTCACCGGCCACCTGCACAACAACATCGGCAACGCCCCGGATGACATTGGCCTTGTCTACATGCAGGCCCGCTGGTATTTGCCCGGCCTGGGCAGATTTGCCAGCGCCGATACCATCATCCCCAACCCCGCCAACCCGCAAAGCTATAACCGGTACGCCTACGTTTTGAATCGGCCCCTCAATTTTTCCGACCCAACAGGCCATAGGGAGGAAGATTGTGATTATAATGTGTGCAACCTTCCATCCTCTTCTCCACCTCAACTTGATCCCTTAGTTGATTTTGATTCAGAAGGAGATGAAGCGTGGACTGATGACGAAAAAAGCACTATTGAATCTGCTGCCTTGGACGTAGCCGGTGCTCTAGCCAGGACTTATAATCGTGATCAGCGCGATCTCTGGAAAATAGGGCTAATTGATGCGTACCGGCCTGTAACGGCAAGACAGGCATTTCTCAGTGTGTATGGCGGTCCTGTAACGTTTATTAGAAAGTCGAGTGAATGCGCCGAGGATTGTTTCGGTAGAACTATTAGTGCCCAGGAGATTTGGGTCTATTCAAATGCAACAAGTGTTAGCGACAGATTCATAGTACATGAACTAGGACATGCTTTTGAAAATGCTCTTGAGGCTATTGTGGGGTATAAACCGCCAAGAACTCTGTTAGCTGCTGTGCAAGCTAATGATTCTAATTTCCCAAACAGATTTGTTACTGGACAGGATCCTCCATATGGCTTTGCAGGCAACTTCCCTGGTTGGCAACAAAGCCAACAGGCAGATGCGTATGAAGAGTACGCAGATATGTACATTGGATGGACTTACAATACGTGGGCTGCAAATGATGCAGGGAGGGCCCGGGCAAGTTTCATGTCAAACAATATGCCCCTTTGGGTAGACCTTGCAATCAGCCGATAACGAGGGAAACGAGATGAAATCACATATATACGTTGGGATCACAATTGTGGCAATGTTTTTTGTTACAAGTTGTACTACTTCCAATTTATCAACAGTTAGTGCCTCCATTACCCCTATTAGCATTCCTGTTGCTTCAGTAACCCCTGTTAATACAATTACTTCGACTGTTACAGTCCTGTCGCTCAATCCTGCCCATACACAACAATCATTACCCACCATTGTGCTGACAGCTACACCTACATCACGGCCAACATTCACACCTCGACCAACAGCTACATCTACAGTGACTCCTCTGCCCACACTGCCACCCGATGTGAGCGAGGCTTTGATTCTAGACTTGTTACAAAACAATGCCGATTGTAGATTGCCATGTTGGTGGGGCATTACACCGGGTCAAAGCTCTTGGAGTGAAACGCAGAATTTTCTAAAAACCTTTGCTTCAAGAATTGCCCGCACGGATCAACCAGAACACTCTTTGTATACGGTCTACATTCCAGTACCGGAAGAAGTGCATCCTGGCTCCATGCTTGTCCATGAATACAAAGTGCAAGGTGACCTGATTGAGATGATTGAGGTTGGATTAGGTAGTAACTTCCAAAATTACGCACTGCCTGAATTTTTAGCTACTTATGGTCAGCCAGAGGAAATTTGGATTAGAACATTTGAGAAGTCACGAGAAAACACTTTGCCATTCTATGTAGTTCTGTTTTATCCTCAACAAGGTATAATGGCCCGTTATTTTGACAATGCTGAAAGAGACGCCGAGCAGATTCGGGGATGCCCACAACAAAGAGAATATTGGCCACTATTATGGCTTTGGTCGCCTAGAATAGATATGACTTTTGTGGACACATCTGCTCAAACTGTTAACTTTGGGTTGGACGAGGAAAAGGCTTATCTTCCGTTGGAAGAGGCGACAGGAATGAATGTTGAAACCTTTTACCAAACTTTTAAAAACCCTGATAATCAGGACTGTTTAGAAACACCGGCAGCTTTATGGCCACCTCCAGTATAGTTTTCACTTGTGAGGTCGCATGTGTTTGCTCGTCACCGGCCTGTCTTCTGCCGGTTTTGTTCGTTAACATTCTGGCTGTATTTGTGCTGCCGGGTCGCCTGCGTGGGGCAGCGGCCGCCGACTGGTACACAGCAGCAACAACCAGGTGGTGGGCAGTCGCCCCCGGTACCTGCCCTTTGGCGGCTACCGGCCGGGCAGCGCCCCCACCCAAACCATCACCGACCGTGACTTCACCGGCCAGCGCGAGAACATGGAGTTGGGCTTACTGTATTACGGGGCCAGATTTTACGTGCCCGGCCTGGGCAGATTTGCCAGCGCCGACACCGTCGTCCCCAACCCCGCTAATCCCCAATCCTATAACCGCTACTCCTATGTCCTCAACCGCGCCCTCAACTTCACCGACCCGACCGGTCACCGTGAATGTGACATTGCAGATCCCCTTAATTGTGGTGGCGGTCCTAGTTCTTTCACTCCTCCTGAACCTCAGCTAAACATGAAAGATTTTAGTGAACAAGATATTAACTACATCATCATGACTGTTTATGCTGATAGTGGTGAGGGACGCCTCTATCCACCCGAAGTGATCGAAACACTAACATGGGTTTTGTTCAATAGAGTATCTCCTGGAGATGTATTCTCGAATCTGGATAGCGCTAATCGGGATGCAGCTTGCGCACCTCAAAATTTAGGGAGCCCATGTGGTTCATGGGGCGGGGTTATTCAAAGTTTCTTAGACGATGGCTTGACATATGCTGCAGCGACACTTGCACAACGTGAAGCAGCTTTACAAGAAGCTATAGCCTGTTACAGTGGGGAAGTTACTTGTGGCGCCTCGTCAATTCACATAACGGCATATCGCAAAGTAACTTCACTTGTGCGAAGGGTGTATGGTGACTATGAGTCTGGCGTCGTTGATCCTACTCATGGTTCTATTGAATTTAATATCCAGCCCACACACAGAAAAATGCCAGGAGGAGGTTATTACGACTTTCCAAGTGGCAAAGCGCTATATGGCTGGATGAGGGATAATTTTGAGGCTTATGCCCAAGAAAATCCGGGATTCCAATATACTCTGTCCAGACCTTTTGGTGCTAGAGAATCAGTAGCTCTGACGGCAAACCAAGCCTTAGGTTGCGTAGCTGATGGCACTTGTGGATGGACTCCATAAAGCGAGGAATAGAGATGAAACGGAAATCACTTCAAGTCTTAGAAAGATCAAACATACTATTAGGGAGGCTGCGGCCTACGGAAACAACAGTGTATATACTAATATTATTGTGGCTAATATTTATGGTAACTGCGTGTACAGCATTGAACACAGATACCATACTTGTAACCGACGCACAAACACCTCAGTCAGTAAATTCACCCACAACTATCCTGTTCCTGTTAGTTAATACAACCACACCGACTGCCCAAGCCATTAATAATGAGGCAACATCAACACCAGTACAGCCGACAAGCACTGTCCCTACGAAACCAGAAGGTATGATATTATCATCTACACCTGTTGCCTCCGTCGTAACAACAACGGTTCCAACAACTGAAACTGCATTCGGGTTCGTTTTGGGATCAGAATATTTTGGAGTAAACCCAATACGCTATACCTCTATCGAGGAAGCAGAACAACAAGCCCAGAACTGGCAGGGACATTACCCACATGGTGCTGGTGAGCCATTTCATGATGGTACGGCTGTAGGCCCCGGTGATGCCCTGTTGCTCTCTTTTGCCAATTATGCCAACAAAGTCGCCTATTGGACTGGAAATGAAGCTGGCCAACTGTGGATTGCGGATCTGGAACTGGAAAATCCGCAACTGGTATATGCTGATGAAGCACAGATATTTGCTACTGGTGAAGATTCGTTATCTTCATGGTTTGGCAAAGGTGATTTAATATGGACGCCAGATGATTTACATGTCATTTTTGATCCCAAAGATGAAGCTTTGCCTAATTTGATTTACCATTTGGAAAGTAATTCCGTAGAACCCTGGCGCTGGTATTGTGATCGAGTTGCCTTATCACCACATACTGGTCAGCTGGCAACGTGGTGTTCCGCTTTGGATGGGAGTTCCAACTTTGCAGTTATAGAGTGGAGGGGAGAAATTTGGATTAGCCCCTCAGCCCCTGAACATGAGCTCGTTCGTCGCAGAGAAGAACGGCCGCTACTCTGGGATTCCAACTGGGCCTGGTCAAGTGATGGCCAACAGATTGCCTATTTTGACCCTGCGAATGCAGAGGGGCGATTATTTGTTGCCGATGCGGGAGGAGTTCAACAATCACTTTTCCCTGGCGCTGCGTGGTGGTTAAATTCAAATACATCGCGTATAGGAGTACCGACAAAGGTTATTCATTGGTCGCAAGACGGACGGCGTCTACTGGTGTATGCAAATGACTTGATGCCGGATACATGTCCGGATATTGAGATTATGTTCGACTTGACGGAAGGGGAGCCTGCTGATGTCCCGTGCTGGCATTTATTAGATACACAAGATTACACAGCCCTTTGGAGTTGGGATGATTTCATTGCCGCTTCCGAAGAACCCTCAGAGCTTACCAAATTCTGGCGGGACTATGAAGCCTCAATTTCTTCTCAAGGCAATTATTTGATGCTAACTATGTTATTGGAAGATAACAATGTATGGAGTGGAATAGTCAGATTGGACGAAGGTGATGTTGAAATTCTGGGTAATACACCAGCTTTAGCAATACGCTGGCGAAACGAACAATAAATCGGCAATTAGCCCTGCTATAGTGTTAATTTGGAAAAACGGCCGTACCCACCTCATACGGCCGTTTTTTTGTGTGATGGGGCAGCGGATGGATGTGAGCGAATAAGCGGATGAGAAACGGCCGTCCTCTCCACCTTGTCCCCTGCGCACCCCATGACGAGAGGGGCACGGCCGTGAAGGGATGTCAGGAAATGGGAGGTACGGCCGTGTTTTTTATGTGGATGTGGAGTGAGAGGTACGGCCGTTCATCCTCTCACCCGCTCACCCCATCACCGGCAATACGGCCGTGCCACCTCACTGTTTGAGCAATGCCACAAACTCATCACGGGTCAGGTCGGCGTCACGTAGGATTTTGCGCAGCAACCCCCGGCCAATATCCTGCCCGCGATGATCAGGCACTGTAACCACACGGCCGTCTGGATGTTGCAGACGTACGTGGCTACCCCTTTGCCGCACCACCTCAAACCCCGCTGTTTTTAAGGCAGCAATCACCTGGCGAGCGTTGAGAACAGGCAGTTCAGGCATCAGACAAAAACCCGCTGCACGCCAATAAATTGCGAGGGGAATTCAGTTTCTTCTTCCAGGCAAAGGGCAATCACTTCGCGCATATTGCTCATTAACTCATCAATGGTGCGCCCCTGGCTGTAACAGGCGCGCAACTGCGGTACTTCGCCAATGTATAACCCATCTTCGTCCTGTTCAATAATGACATAGAACTCTTGTTGATTCATGTTTCACCTCGCTATACAGACAAACAGATTATAACAGCAGATGGGGGGCAGGAGCGCATAGGGCGACACGGCCGTTAGTCACTTTTTCTTCTCCGGTTACAGACATGGGCGGGAATTATACGCGATGGCGGCGGAATAAGCAGATGGGCGGGTGGGATGTCACGGCCGTATAATGGCGACATATACTTTGCTGTGGCCGGTGTTCCACACCGCGCCACATGTGTTTGCCAATCACCAGTCTGTTTGCCAACGGCCGTTGCCATGCGTTTCATTCGGCATCATTTCCTGGCATACCAGTCCAGGCACGGCAGCGGATGGGGGAAGCGGATAAACGGATGGGGAAACCCCTTCACTCTCTCACCTGCTCACCCACTCATGGAAGGGGTACGGCCGTACTCATTTTTGATTTACCGCAGCCCCGTCAGGCTGCGGGCGATGACCATACGCTGGATTTCGCTGGTACCCTCGTAGATTTCGGTGATTTTGGCGTCGCGGTAGTACCGTTCCAGGGGCATTTCTTTGCTGTAACCCATGCCACCGTGAATCTGGATCGCTTCTTTGGCGCAGAAGTTGGCCGTCTCGCTGGCAAACAGTTTAGCCATGCTGCTTTCCAGTGAGTACCGTTTGCCGGTGGATGCCGCTTCCTTTTTGGCCAGACACGCCTGATAGATGAGCAAACGGCTGGCCTCCACGCGCGTTTTCATGTCGGCTAACTTTTGCTGGATCATCTGAAACTGGCCGATTTTTTGCCCAAATGCCTCGCGTTCCTGCGCATAGGCAATAGAGGCTTCCAGCGCAGCTTCGGCAATGCCCTGCGCCTGGGAAGCGATGCCGATGCGTCCGGCGTCAAGCACCGTCATGGCAATTTTGAAGCCTTCGCCTTCCTGCCCCAGCCGGTTTTCCACCGGGCATTGGTAGTTATCGAAGATGATTTCGCTGGTGGCGCTGGCGCGGATGCCCATTTTTGGTTCTGTTTTGCCGCGTTCAAAACCGGGCTGATCGGTTTCAATGAGGAAGGCGGTGACGCCGCTGGCCCCTTTTTCAGGGTGGGTGGGGGCGAAGAGGACGATGATGTCGGCGTAGGGGGCAGATGTCACCCAGGATTTACGGCCGTTGATCACATAATGCGTCCCGGCTTCATTCAAAACGGCCCGGCTTTTCATGTTGCCCGCGTCGCTGCCGCTCATTGGCTCCGTCAGGCTGTATGCGCCGATCTTCTCGCCGCTGGCCACAGGCACCAGATATTTTTGCCGCTGCGCCTCTGTGCCATACTTCATAAGCCCATGGCAGTAGAGGGAATTATTGACGGACATGATGGTGCCATGGCTGGCGTCTGCTTTACAGATTTCGATGAGGGCCAGGGCATAGGCTAATGTGTCCATGCCAATGCCGCCGTACTCTTCGGGCACTTCGATGCCCATGAAGCCTAGCTGCCCCATTTTGCGCACCGTCTCAATGGGAAATTCGCCCGTTTCGTCGTGATGGGCGGCGATGGGGGCGATTTCTTGTTGGGCGAAGCGGCGCGCTTCTTGCTGAATCATGCGATGTTCTTCGGTAATAAAGTCAAACATGGTGGGAAACTCCGTTGCGGTAATCGGTTGTCGGTGGCCGGTAATCGGTTCACTTGCCGATAACCAATTATTGATGACCGATAACCGCAGAAATAAACTCCTCAAAATCCTGGTTTGTTAACTCAAAACCCTCTACCCAACGGCGCTGCTCGGCCAACCATTGTTTGCCGTCTTTCCCGGCCAAGATGTCGGCGGGGATTTTGGCGGGGCGGCTGGGTAGGGAAAGGTAACGGTTACGGCCGTCGCCGGCATAAACATTGGCCGGATAAATTTCGTTGAAGTGGGCACGGCCGTGACGAGTCATCAACTCTTCTGCTTTTTGGGGGGCAGCATAGGTATAGGTAATCACCTGGTTTTCCCCTTCTCGCACCTGCACTGCCAGGCAAATCCATTTTTCCGGGACACGCCGCTCGCGCCCGCCACGTTTGTATCCCTTCAACGTAAACCGCCAATACAGTTGGTTCATGTTGCCCTGCCAGTTGAGAGCAAAAGGCGGCGCGTCCACGTCTTGTACCACGATGCCATCCTCATTTAATGTCACCACCCGGCCACTATGCCAGACGCGCTTCAAGCCTTGTTCAATCCCCCATACAGCCACCAGCGCCAGCCCCAATGAACTGGAGCAGGCAATAATAAACGCAAAATCTACCAGGCGTGGTGGAGCGATTTGCGGCCACAGGGTGTTGAGCAGGGTGAAAAAGAGGATGGTAAAGACAAATACCAGGACGATGACGGTCAGGCGCAGCCCGCCGTGCTCTTGATCGGCGTGCAGCACAATGGGCGAAGAGGGGGGCATGGTTGCGCTCATGCCCCTATTTGTAAACCGCTCTGCCAATTCTGGCAACAATCTGCTGGTGGCTGTTAATGGGGATTAGCCACCAGCCGCCAGCCCCCATTCACATATTGCATCTTCACCTTTCCTCCGTTATACTACCAAACAGCAACCGTGCGGGATATTACAACAAAACTTTTATAGGGAGAGAGGGCATGAAAGTCTCCTGTTTACAAGAGAATCTGGCAAAAGGGTTAAGTATTGTGGGGCGCGCCGTCAGCACACGGTCTACGCTGCCGGTGTTGGCGAATGTGCTGTTGGAGACGGACAACGGCCGTCTCAAACTTGCCGCCACCAATCTGGAAATTGTCGTTACCTGTTGGATTGGGGCCAAAGTGGAGGAGGATGGGGCCATTACCGTGCCGGCGCGGCTGCTCAATGATTTTGTCAGCCAACTACCGCAGGAGCGTGTGGAGTTGGTCTTGAACGACCGCACCCAAACGCTGCACCTCACCTGTGCCCGAAACGAGGCCAATATCAAAGGGATTGACGCCCAGGAGTTCCCGCTGGTGCCCAAACCAGACCAGAACAATCGCATCCGGGTGGAAACGGCCGTCTTCAAACAAATGATCAACCAGGTAGCCATTGCGGCGGCTACGGACGATACCCGGCCCACGTTGACCGGCGTCTCTACCACCTTTGACGACAGCCAGGTACTCATGGTGGCCACCGATGGTTTCCGCCTCTCCATGAAGTCAGCGCATATACCCGGCTCGGTGGATAAACCCACGGCCGTACTCATTCCCGCCCGCGCCCTCAGCGAACTGTATCGCATCGCCAGCGATGATAGCGACGCTATCTACATCTCTCTGCCGGAAGGAAGGAATCAGATCATCTTCGATATGGAAAATATCGTCCTGGTTTCCCAATTGATTGATGGCAGTTTCCCCGATTACTCGCCGATTGTGCCCAAACGTCACAATACCCGCACCGTCATGGGCACGGCCGATTTCCGCAAGGCGTGTAAAGCGTCGGAAATTTTTGCCCGCGAATCCAGCCATACTGCCCGCGTTAAAATTGATCCCGGCGACGAGATAACGCCCGGCTCGGCCATTGTGGCCGCCACCAGCGCCGAAACCGGCGATAACGTCACCCAAATTGACGCTATGGTCAATGGCGACCCTGTGGAGATCGCTTTCAACGTCAAATATATGTCTGACGTCCTCAACGTCATTGATACACCGCAAGTGGCGCTGGAAACGACCGGCCCCATGGACCCCGGCGTCATCAAACCGGTGGGCGACACGGACTTTATGCACATCATCATGCCCATGCACTTCGGGCGGTAGGGTGGTAATTAAGTAATTGGGTAATTGAGTAATTACCCAGTTACTCAATTACCCAATCTCTCGATTCCTCATCATGGCCCCTCTTCAAAACACCGTGGGATTATTTGGTACAGCCGGTAACTCTACCTGGCGTAATGCGGTAATGGCCCGGCTGGACGCTGCCGGTATTGCTTATTTTAATCCGGTTGTGCCGGACTGGACGCCCGCCCATGCTGAACTGGAATCCCAACATTTGGCATCAGACCGGGTTATCTTATTGGTCATCACGGCCGAGACAGAGGGCTACGGTAGTCTGGCAGAGACGGGGTGGGCCGCTTTATCCGCTGCCCAAAATGGGCAGGCGTTTCTGCTGGTCATTGAAGATTACCCCGACGGGCCCAAATCTGCCGCCAACCGGGCGCGGGCGCTGGTGCGCGCCCACGCCCAAAAAGCAGGAATGACGGTCTATGATGATGTTGACACGGCCGTTACCGCCGCGATTGAAGCGATCCGTAAACCGTAATCGGTAATCCGAGGCCGGACATTGGACTACCGTTCACCGATTACCTCTTGCAACCGATCAGGCCGGTCAGTGATAATCCCATCCAACCCCATCTCCAATAATCGTTCCATCTCGGCCGTCTCGTTAATTGTCCAGGCATGAACGGCAATGTTCTGCGCGTGGGCATTGCGCACAAACCGCTCTGTCAGCACATCCACTTCACCCAAAACCGGTAAATTGGCGGTGGTAGGCACCTGAAACGCTTCTGCCGGGGATTGGTATAACGCGCTCAGGCCAAGTGTACTCAGAATCCAGAACGGCCGTATCTCCGATTCTGTCATCGAAGTAGCCACATCCGGGCAGGCAGCGCGGAAAGCCGTCAGTGCATTGTCGTGGAACGAGCCAATCAACGCCTTGCTGGTCATGTTATATTGCCGGATAAGCTGGCAGAGGGATTGGGCTACGGCCGTGTCATCCGGCTTGATCTCAATGTTCATGGGCATGTTCGGGAACGCTGTGAATACTTCTTCCAACGTGGCAATGGTGATGCCCTGGCCCCGAAACGGGTAGGTTTGCCCCTCGTCCTCCGTCCAATAGTAGCCGGCGTCTAACGCCTGAATCTCCGCCAGCGTCATTTCTTTCACCGCGCCGCTGCCATCGGTGGTACGGTCAACGGTGGCATCGTGAATCAGGACAAATACGCCATCGGCCGTCAGGTGGGCGTCCATTTCCAGCACATCTACCTCCATCGCCACCGCATTTTGAAAGGCCAGCATAGTATTGCTGGGCCACAACTGTTCGCCGCCTTGATGAGCGATGTTGATCTGCTGCCCCGGTTCAAATTGGGCAAAAAAAGGATGCGCCGCCACCGGCTCCACCCGCGCCCGCAAAATCAGGTACACCACCAGACCAATAACGACGATGACGCCGACTACGATACCAACTTTTCGCCACATATCATTCCCTCCGGTTTTTGCAAGACCCTAAGGGTTTCCGAAAACCCTTAGGGTCTCACGATTACCTCTTGCACAATTGTATGAAGTTACGGCCGTTTCCCCAAGTAGCGCCCTGTTGCTCAAAATCGGTAATTCGTAATCCGAAGCCTGGCGGTTCACGCATCACGCATCACGCATCACGCCTCCCGGTTTGCCCACCGCACGCCAATCAGTATAATCCCCACAAGACACTACACTACGGAGACAGGTATGGCAAAACGAGCAGTATTTCCCTTTACAGCAATCGTCGGGCAGGAACGCATGAAACGGGCGTTGATCCTTAACGCCGTCAGCCCGCGTATTGGCGGCGTCCTCATTCGCGGCGAACGTGGCACGGCCAAATCTACGGCTGCTCGCGCCCTGGCTGCCTTACTGCCCGATATGGAGATCGTGGCCGACTGTCGTTTTAGTTGTGACCCTAATCGCCCTGACCAATGGTGTGATGACTGCCGGGAGCGCCATGCCGATGGTGTGTTGGCCGTTACCATCCGCCGCACCCCCTTTATTGACCTGCCTGTCAGCGCCACCGAAGACCGGGTGGTGGGTACGCTGGACATTGAGCAGGCCATTCAGAAAGGTGAAAAGCATTTTGAACCGGGGGTCTTGGCCTCCGCCAATCGCGGCCTGCTCTATGTGGACGAAGTGAACCTGCTGGATGACCATGTAGTAGATTTGCTGCTGGATTCAGCGGCGATGGGTGTGAACATTGTGGAGCGTGAAGGCATCAGCTTTTCCCATCCGGCGCGTTTTATATTGGTGGGCACGATGAACCCGGAGGAAGGGGATTTACGGCCGCAGTTGCTCGACCGTTTTGCCTTTTCGGTCAACATCACCGGTCTGAAAGACGCCACGCAGCGAGTACAAATTATGGAGCGCCGCCTGGCGTTTGAAGTCAGCCCGGTGGAGTTTCAGGAAGAGTGGGCGCCATCGGAAAAAGCGTTGTCGGATCGCATTAGCCGGGCGCAGAGCATGGTCAACAAAGTGCGCTATTCACGGCGTGACCTAGCTTCCATCGCCGGGTTGACGGCGGCGCTGAATGTGGACGGGCATCGCGCCGACCTGGTGATTTTGCGCGGGGCGCAGGCTCATGCAGCGTTTCACGGCCGTGACCGCATCACCGACGAAGACATTATCCTGGCGGCCGAACTGGCCTTGCCGCATCGGGTGAAGGGGCGTATGTTCCAGGAGACGGCCGTGTCCGCCTCTGAACTGGAAGACCGCCTCAGCGAAGTGCAAAGCGACATGGGTGATGGCGACATGGACGGTAAACCCCAGGAACTGCAACAGCAGCAGAGCGACGTAAAAAAAAAGCCTTAGATTCTGAAATGGGCGAAGGGGCCGAAACACAGCAGCAAGCTGAGGCCGGCCCCCAACCCATCCCCCAATCTGCCCAGGACAGCAAATGGTGGGAGGGCGGCCAACAAGTTGCCGCCAAACAAGAATTCCAATCGCGCCGGCTAGACACGCAGCTAGACCGGCTGACGCGCAACCGCGCCGGTCGTCGTTCCCAGACCAAAACCGACCGTAAACGCGGCCACTACATTCGCGCCCGCCTGCCACACGGCAAAGTACGTGACCTGGCCTTTGACGCCACTATGCGCGCCGCCGCCCCTTATCAGTTACACCGTGACCGTTCCAAAATGGCGCTCGCCCTGAAACGACAAGACCTGCGTGAAAAGGTGCGGGTACGCCGCCAGTCCAACCTCATCCTCTTTGTAGTGGACGCCAGTTGGAGCATGGCGGTTGCCGAACGCATGGAGGCGACCAAAGGGGCGATCATGTCGCTGCTGACAGACGCTTACCAGCGGCGGGATCGGGTTGGGTTGATTGTCTTCAATAAGAACAATGCCAATCTGACGCTGCCTCCCACCAACTCCGTCCTGCTGGCGAAGAAAGCGCTGGTGGATATTGCTGTGGGTGGCAAGACGCCCTTATCGGCCGGGCTGCTGCTGGCTTACGAGGTGTTTCGCAAGGAAGAGTTGGTGCATCCTGACGTGATGCCGATGATGATTTTGTTGACGGATGGCGCCGGTAATGTGAGCATGTCCGATCTGCCGCCGCAAGTGGAGGCACACCAGATTGCCGACCATATCCGCGAGATTGGTGTGCGCTCGGTGGTGATCAACATGGAGCACGCCGCTTTTGACCAGGGGTTGGCGCGCCAGTTGGCCGAACGGCTGGACGGCCCCTGCCATACGCTGGATGATTTGCGCGCCGAGACGCTGTACCGCACGGTGTTGGACGAACTGGATTAAGGCCTGACCAACCTGAATTTGAGGAGTTCGCACGCCCACGTGCGAACGAGCAGCACGAGGGCGTGCTGCTCTCCTCACTCCACAAATTTAGTTTGTTTAGGTACCAGGATCGGTAAGTAAGTACCAGGATCGGTAAATGGGGCGACGAGGTGTGAAGAATAAATGAGGTGGTTAATCTTTGCCTGACCGGTTGCTCATAGCGGCCTTCAACAAGGCTTTTTGTCCAACGCTCAGATTTAGGGTGAAGGCTTCTTCCAGGGAACAAAATCTGGCGGAGGCTACGTGAGGGTCGGGCACGATGGCCGCTGAATCATAACTCGTGGCTACGGCCGTATACACCACCTGCACAAAATCAGGATAGGGGTATGGGTAGCCGTCCGGTTTGGGGGTGAGGTGGTAAAAGTGGATGAATCCGAGGACGGCTGTTTGCCCAACATGCCAGCCGATCTCTTCCAACAATTCACGTCTTAACGCCGTTTCCAGACTTTCACCTGGTTCCCGCCGTCCGCCAGGAACCACATAAGGCTCCTCTTTGTAGTCTGTGATAACCATTACTTCTTCCCCCCGAAACAGAATGGCCCGCACCGAAGATGTAAGCTCGTTTGGCGGTAACTGGTGACTGAGGTACGTATGTTCGCGTAGGCGAATTTGACCGTTTCCCCACACCGGCCATGCCTCTGCCACAGGCTCATGTTGGTGTAAAAATGATGCTAATCTCACTGTCGCTTACCAATGCTATAGTCTGGGCCATGGTCGCCAGCGACGGGCCAGGGCCATGCTGAGAAGGATGAGCAGACCGCCAAGCCACTGCACGGCCGTCAGCCGTTCGTCTAAAAATAGATAGGACCAGATGACGGTGAGCAGCGTCTCCAGAGGCGCTAACAAGGCGATCTGCCCGCTGCCCAGGCGATGCACCCCGGCAAACAGCAGCAGCCGTGCCAGAAATGTGGAAATGACCGCCAGCGCCAGGATGGAGGCCCAACCGGTGGGGCCAGGCGGCTGCCACGGCCGTCCTGCCCACTGCCAGGCGATCAGGCACACGGCCGTGACGCCCCAATTCACATATAGCGTCACCGTCCGCGCCGGGATGCCCGGCAAATACCACTGCGTCATCACCAGATGCAGCGAAACAGTGATGACGGTGACGAAAACCAGCGCCACGCCCACCATATCCACCTCCCCACCTGGCCCAATGAGCAGATACACGCCGCCAATGCCCAACGCCATCCGCGCCATATGACGCCGGGTGATGCGCTCGCCGCGCAGCGTCAGCAAGCCCAATACCACTAGCGGGCTAAGGCTGAAAAGCATGGAGGCGATGGAAGCATCCAGCCGCGTGAGAGCGGCAAAAAAAGCGATAAAGCCAATGCCATTGATGATTCCTGAGAAAAAGGCGATTAGCCCCAAACGCCGTTCAATACGCAATCTGTCTGGCGAAATGGCCACGATAAAACCAACCAGCAAAGCCAGGGAAATGACCATGCGGCCAACAAGTACGGCCGTCGGCGCTAACCCCGCCAGAATCGCTCCCCGTGCAATGGGCGGGGCTACGCTGAAACAGACCGTGGAGGCAATAGCGATGATCCAACCAAGTGTCAGGGGGGATACGGCCGTGTCAACTCCATACTTTGTCGCCCAATTTTTCATATGTTTATCCGTATTGGAAATACGTGTTCTTCACCTTATAATATCTACTACTTATTGAGAGTGAAAGGAGAAGTCCGATGGCTACTACTGAAAAAGTAACCCTGACGTTGCCGAGCGAATTGATGCAAACAATGCGCGATTTTGTGCCTCCGCGTGGCCAAAGTAAATTCGTGGCCGAAGCTATTGAGTATTTCATTGAAATGAAACAGAGGCAACTCTTACGTGAAGAGTTAATGGTGGGTTATCAGGTTACAGCTGAACAGAGTATGGCTGTAACAAAGGATTGGGAGCCACTGGACGACGAAGCATGGCTTTTGCATGTACCATCTTACGAAGGGGAGGAGCCGGCTGATGACACAGCAGATCAAGAGGGGTGATATTTTCTCGGTGGACTTCGAGCCGGTGCGAGGCGCAGAGCAGGGCAAGGTTCGCCCGGCTTTGGTCATCCAGAATGACATTGGCAACCAGTTCAGTCCAACGATTATCGTCGCACCGATAGCTTCCGGTGAAGAGGCAAAATTTCGCGTCAATGTGGAAGTGAAAGCGCCCGAAGGCAACCTGACCAACAATTCGCTTATTCTCCTAAACCAGATACGCACCATTGATCGCTCCCGTCTGGGACGGTATTGGGGTAGTGTAACGCTACAAACAATGCAAAAAGTTGATGAGGCTATCAAAATCAGTCTTGGTTTGATTCGGCTTTAAGCCAGCATCTTCACCAGGCGTTCCTCAAGCAAACCATAGCCGGTGACGCGGATTTCTAGCGGTAGCCCTAAATACTCTGAAATTTGCCTGGATTTTGCTGCCAGTTCCGGCTCCTCATTCTGCACCAGATAAACCAGCCGTTTGTAGTGGCGGAAATACTCCTCCTTCAATTCTGGGAAACGATCCAGCCCCAACCCCTTCATAATTGTGCCATTAAAGCCACGCACCAAAAAATCGGTGAGGAAAAATGTGCCCGGCTCTTCCTCCATGAGATCATGGAACAATTGGCCGCCGTACATTTCGTAACAGTGCGGGCCGTCCAGGCGCTCCAGGCCATGCCGCGCCAGCATCTCGTCCAGCGCCCCCCGCGAGCCACAGTCGCCAAACACCACAATCGCCCGGTCAAACCGCGCCTTGATTTCCAGAAACCGTTTTTCTACGTCTGGGGCAATGCGTTCGGGAAACATGTGGTCAATGGCCGGAATGCCCAACACCTCGGCGTCCCAGCCGTGCTTGTGTACGATGTCCAATACTTCCCGCGCCAGCGCGCCGCAAATGATGAGGGCTGTAGTCATAATTTGTAGACCTGATTATAATGCAATGGTATGGGTGAAAAGGAGTATCTCTTTTATTTCGCTACATGGTGCTGGACGAGGAAACGGATGGATAGTTTGCCCTGGGTGGGATGCACGGCCGTGACCTGCCAATCACCTGCTTTCAACTCCCGCAAAAACGCCAGCATCGCCTGCCGCGCCTGCCGGAAGTTTGCCAGCATCGCAGCCGGCGGCTGGCTCAAATCATGTGCCGCCGTGTCAGGGTAGATGGGGGAGATGGTGGGCGAATGTTGCGCCACCATCAGTTGCAAACGGGCCAATCCTTGCTCCTCCACTGCCACCAGATGGCATAATGCATCGGCGATGCTCCATTCATCAGGGGTAGGATGCTGGATGAGAAGCGTGTTATCCAATCCCTTCACCAGCCGTTCTAAATCTGCCGGGGTAGCGGCCAGAGCGTCTAACAAAACATCTCGTTTGCTCATTCAACCGCCGCAAAAACGCGGGCAAAATAGCCCTCTACCAGGTCATGGAGTTCATGACGGACGGCCTCTGAGAGGTCAATACCCGCCAATCGCTGCGCCAACTGCTGCTTAAATTCTAGCTGCATTTGCCGGTAAATCTGGATGCGCTGTGCCTGCGGCGACCCGGCGCCGTGCATGGATTCAGTCAGGTAGCCGACGGCGTTGCGACCCAGGGTCATATTTTCAATCAGCCGCAGGATGCGCAGCCGGTGTTCGGTGGGCACGTCGGCGCGCCCTTTCAGGTATTTTTCCAGCAGTGGGCCTAATTCCTCGTGCCGGTAATCGGCTTCCGAAGGCATCGTCACCATCAGCCCGCCGGCAATGTCTTGCGCCAGGCGGCTGATTTCGTAGGGGAAGCGGGTAACGTGGTGTTTGCACACATTTGCCAGCATGTCGTCGCAGATGTATGCGCCGGATTTGGTGGCCGTACTCTGGTAGGAGGCGGCAATGCCGGTGGCGTAGATGGTTTCGTTCAGGTGGGTCATCTCCACCAGCTTGTCCCGGATATGGGAGGCATGGGCCACGCCGTTGTATTCCGCCGCCGTTGCCGCCGCGCCAATCAGCACATCACCCACGCCGCTCTTGCACACGTAGCTGCGGCGGTGGTAACAGGTGAACCGCTCCACCAGCATGGCCGCAAATTCCGTCTCCCCATCCATAAAAACGAGGTCGTTGGGGATGAATACATCGTCGAAGATGATCATCGCTTCCTGCCCGCCATACTGGCTGTTGCCGGCATCCAGGCTGCCCTCTTCCAGACTGCGTGTGTCACAAGATTGACGGCCGTACACATACGTAATACCCGCCGCCGTCACCGGAATCGCCCCCACAATGGCGTAGTCACGGTCGGCCTGGCTCAGGCGCATGGTGGGCATGACAATGAGCCAGTGCGAATTCAGGCAGCCGGTCTGGTGCGCTTTGGCCCCGCGAATGTATACACCCTCGGCCGTGCGGCGGCTGATGTGGACGTAGAGGTCAGGGTCGGCCTGCTGGTGGGGGGCCAGGCTGCGGTCGCCTTTCACGTCGGTCATGGCCCCACCGATGACCAGATTTTGCTGCTGCATCTGTGTCAGAAACGTTTTGAAGCGGGCATGGTAGGTTGTGCCGTGCTGCTCGTCCATTTCGTAGGTGACGGAGTACAGGGAATTGAGCGCGTCCATGCCTACGCAGCGTTGGAAGCAAGTCCCTGTCAATTGGCCCAGCCGCCGCTGCATCTTGTTCTGGTGGACGACATCCTCGACGCTGGCAGCAATGTGCAGGAAGCGATTGACGGGTTGGCCGGTGAAGGGAGACACGGCCGTAGCCAGTTCCGGCTGCGCACAGGCCAGATCATATGTCTCCGCCACCGCGTTAATCGAAGGGCGAATCAGGGGATGGTCTACCGGCTCCGCGACCAACTCGCCAAACAGATATACCTGCAAGCCCCGCCCGCGCAGGCTTTCAATGTATTCCGCGCCAGTGGTGATGGGGAGTATCTCGTTTGCTTGACTCATGCTCTTCCTCCGTCAGACATTCGATGCAGTGATCAAAGCCTCTATTTCCTGGATGATTTGTGGCAAATTGGGAGTGGTAAAACTCAGCCCAGGAGCAGGAATGCGATTCCGTTTGATGTTTGGTGGTACATGTTTGTGGTGGGGATGGGTGGATGCCAACGTCGGATCATTGGGATGAGGAAAATCATCGTACCAGTACAGGCGCTCGGCATTCCGATAAACTTCATAGCCATATGAAGTGATGCGCTGATCGTCAAAATCGAGTTCCTCACGCATACGCAGGCGGAAGCCATTGGCAAAGAACAGTTCTCCCTCGGCAACGGCCGTGTAAGGGCTATCTGACCATACTGTGATCGTAGAACGTTCCACAAGTGGCCGGTTTTGTAACTCTGCCACAAGCTGGCTGTATTCTCCGAGGGAACGAAGGGGCTTGTTTGCCATCTAGTAGGCGGGCTGGAAGCGTAGGGATTCTGTAATATCCAGATCTTTGATTTGGGAGTCATACTTTTCTTTACGTCGTTGCCAGGTCTCGTAAATACCCTTCCACCGGCTAAAGTCTATGCGCGTTTCGTCGTATTCGTCATACTCCTCAAACTGCCCGCTCATCAGCGCGTTATAGAAATCCTCACTGAGAATACCGTACTTCTCCTCATAAGCAGCCAATCGCCGCTCCAAAATCTTCATTTCAATCACAAGTTCATGTAATTCCATAGCCGTTCCTCTTGTTGGGGTTAAACTCTTCACGCAGTTTAATCCCCCAATCATTCCCTGGCAAGCTAGACAAGTGGAATTTTACGCATCCAAATGACCCTGGTTAGACTGGTTGAGGTTGCTGTCATGGATTTCACTGACACCTTTCGTCTGTCCATTTGTTACAGGTGTAAAGTTGAGCTGCCAGTCATACAGCCAAAAGTCAATTCCACTTCTGCGAGATAAAGTGTAGTTCAAATGTTTGCTAAACTTTCTGGCAATGATAATGCCTCGTACTTGCTGGTTCGGTTGGACTAAATTCTGTTCTACCCAGGCCATATATCTATCAATTTGGGCTACAACTTCATCTGGGGCTCGATTTCGTTTTAGCTCAATCACAACAAAATCGCCATTGTTGTCTGTACATAAAATGTCAATCTCGCCCCCTTCGGTTCGGCGCCGTACACCTAATGGCCTTATCATCTTTGCTGCGGTATCCGACTCCACATCAACAATTTTCCAACCAGGAAAAAGTTCGCCAAAGTGTGCAATAATATATTCTTCAAGATGGCTTTCAAGAATATCATCAAGCGGAGACTTGGCAGGTTTTGACTGAGTAGGTTGCTGGTCGTTCTTGGCTTTTCGTCGGTCGAAGTAATCCCAAATAGCAAATATGACAATCATTGCAACCACTGCAAAGATTGCTCCAACCGCTGCTCCGCCAAATGCTGACCAATCCATCATCACAACTCCATCCTATCTATCCGTGAAAATCCGTCTCATCTATCAAATCCGTGATCCAATTCTCCAAAAATTTGGCATATCAACAATATATTTGTAATATATCAAGAATTATCAACGCAAAGTGGCAAAGGAGCAAAGGCCGCAAAGAGATAGAAGAATTTCATCTTCTTTCTTTACCCCTTCGCATCTTTGTGCCTTTGCGTCAAAAACTATGTCCCTATCCCAACAAGCCTACCAGAGCATTAAACGCAAAATCGTCTACCTGGAACTGGAACCTGGGGCGGTGATTGATGAGGTGGCACTGCAAGAGGAGTTGCGGCTCGGCCGGACGCCCATCCGGGAGGCGTTGCAGCGGTTGGAGCAGGAGAAACTGGTAACGATTGTGCCCCGGCGGGGTATGTTTGTCAGCGAGATTAGCGTCACTGACCTGTACCAGATTTTTGAGCTGCGGCTGACGGTGGAGGCGCTGGCAGCGCGGCTGGCGGCGCGGCGGGGGAGCGAAGCCCACTGGCAGCAAATGGCAACCGCCCTCAACTCCATTCCCTGGGATAGCGCCAACGATCAGCAGTTGATCGAGATTGACGAGGCGTGCCACGCCATCATTTACACGGCCGCCGATAACACTTTCCTGGAAGATATGCTGACTACCTGTTACGCCCTCAGCCTGCGGCTGTGGATGTTTTTTTTGCACCGCATTGGCGATATGCGCACGGCCGTGCAGGAACACCAGCAAATCTACACCGCCCTGCGCGACGGTGACGCCGACGAAGCCGCCCGCCTGATGCAGCAGCATATCCAGAGCTTCCAGGCGGAGATGAGCGCGATAATGATAGGAGAATGGGATCACGGATGACACGGATGTGACGGACGCTCACGGAGTTATCGCTATAAAAATCCGCGAAAATCCGTTAAATCCGTGTCATCCGCGTATCTATTCTGGAGGCAATATGAGAAGGCGAGAGAGAAGAACGAGGGGGGAGGACACGGCCGTCCTGCACGCCACCCAACCCCTCCACCAGTTACCGCCCTACGAAATCCTCACCGAAGAAGGGCTGCAAACCATCCACGATACCTCCATGACCATCCTGGCGGAGATTGGTATTGATTTTTACGACGCCGAAGCCCAGGCTGTGCTGCGGGTGAACGGCGTGCGGTTGGAAGGGGACACCGCCTATTTTGACCCGGCGCAGGTGATGGAAACCATCGCCAAAGCGCCGGCCCAATTTACCCAACTGGCCCGCAACCCAGACAACAACGTCCTCATCGGCGGCCAACATCTCTGTTTTGCGCCTGTTTATGGCCCACCCTTTGTGCATGACTTAGACCGGGGCCGCCGTGAAGCCACCCTGACCGATTTCCAGAACTTCGTCAAACTCACTTACCTCAGCCCCTATCTGCACCACTCCGGCGGCACCATCGTGGAACCGACCGACGAACCGACCCACACCCGCCACCTGGACATGGTCTACAGCCACATCAAATACAGCGACAAGCCGTTCATGGGGTCGGTCACGTCCCGCGCCAATGCCGAAGACAGTGTGCGCATGGCGGAAATGGTGTTTGGTGAAGCGGCCATACGTGAGAACCCCGCCCTGCTCTCCCTCATCAACATCAGCAGCCCGCGCCGGTTGGATGACCGCATGTTGGGCGCGCTCATCGCCTATGCCCATGCGCGGCAGGCATTGGTCATCACCCCGTTCATCCTCTCCGGGGCGATGGCCCCTGTGTCTATTGCCGGGACGGTGGCGCAGTTGAACGCGGAGGTGCTGGCAGGCATTGCCCTGACACAGATGATCAATCCCGGCACACCCGTCGTCTACGGCGCGTTCCAGACGAACATTGATTTGCAGAGCGGCGCGCCCGTCTTTGGCTCGCCGGAGAGCCAGTTGGCGCTCTATGCCAGCGCCCAGTTGGCGCGGCGGTATAACCTGCCTTTCCGCAGCGGCGGCATGTTTGCCAGCAGCAAAATCCCGGATGCGCAGGCGGCGTATGAATCGGTGCTAGTAATGCTGCCCACCATTCTGGCGCGGGTCAATTTTGTGCTGCACGCCGCCGGTTGGCTGGAAAATGGCCTCACCGCTGGCTACGAAAAGTTCATCCTGGACTGCCAGTTGTTGGGCGGCTTTCACAAGCTGGTGCAAGGACTGGATTTATCGGACGAAGGGCTGGCGCTGGACGCCATCCGGGAAGTGCCGCCGGGCGGGCATCACCTGGGCACGGCGCACACGCTGCGCCATTTCCGCCACGCCTTTTACCGCGCGCCGCTGTTTGATTATAACTCGTTTGAGCAGTGGTTGGAGGAAGGGGCGCAGCCGGCCGAGCAGCGCGCCAACGCGGAATGGAAGCGGCTGCTGAAAAATTACGAAGCGCCGCCGCTCGATCCGGCGATGGACGAAGCCTTGCTCGAATTTTTGACCCGGCGCAAAACTGAAATCAAACCAGAGTATTAGGTCCCGTTTGTAGTAGGCGATTTATCGCCGTCAAAAGGCGATAAATCGCCTACTACAAACGAAGAAAAGAGGAGGCAGGAAATGAGTAACTTACCAGAGAAAGCAAACGTCGTCGTCATTGGCGGGGGGATTGTGGGGAACAGCGTGGTGTATCACCTGGCGCTGCACGGCTGGCGGGAGATTGTGCAGTTGGACAAAGGGCCGTTTCCCAATCCCGGCGGCTCCACGGGGCACGCTTCCAACTTTATCTTCCCCGTTGACCATTCCAAAGAGATGACGCTGATTACCCTGGACAGTATGCGCCAATACAAGGAGCTAGGCGTTTTCACGGAGAGCGGCGGCATTGAACTGGCGCGGACGGAAGAGCGCATGGAGGAACTGCGGCGGCGCATGGCGTCGGCGAAGGCGTGGGGGGTGGATTCGCGCCTGGTGACGCCGGAAGAGGTGAAAGAGCTGGTACCCTATGTGGATACCAGCATCATTTTAGGCGGTTTCTACACGCCCAGTGTGGGCACGGTGGATTCGCTGCGGGCGGGCACGTTAATGCGCGAGAGGGGGTTGGCGTTGGGGGCGTTGACCGTGGCGCCGGGTGTGGAGGTGACGGGATTGGGGGTAAAGAACGGCCGTATCCGCACCGTCCACACCATGCAGGGCAGTATTCAGGCCGAACTGGTCATCATCGCCTGCGGTGTCTGGTCGCCGCGACTTGCCCGCATGGCCGGGGCCACCATTCCGCTGACCCCGGCCGTCCACCAGATGATCAGCGTCGGCCCGCATCCCATTTTTGCGGCGACGGGGCGGGAAATTGCCTACCCCATCATCCGCGATATGGATACCTTTATGTACGAGCGGCAAAACGGCAGCGATATGGAAGTGGGGTCATATGCCCATCGCCCCATCCTGATGAACCCGGATGCCATTCCTTCCATTGAACAATCGGCGCTGTCGCCAACGGAACTGCCTTTTACGCAGGAGGATTTTGAGCCGCAGTTGGAGCAGGCGTTGGAACTGATGCCGGACATTATCGGCGATGAACGCGCCGGTATTCGTCACGCTATCAATGGGCTGCTGTCACTGACGCCGGACGGCAACCCGCTGATTGGTGAGACGGAGGTGCGCGGGCTGTGGTCGGTGGCGGCGATCTGGATAAAAGAAGCGCCCGGTTTTGCGCGGGCGGCGGCGGAACTGCTGACGCATGGGGCGTCGGAAATTGATATTCATGCGTCGGATGTGGCCCGGTTTTACCCCTATGCCCGTACCCGCCACCACATCCACGCTCGTACCAGTGAAGCGTATAACAAGACCTACGGCATTGTCCATCCCCGTGAACAGTGGGCCAGTAATCGGCAGGTGCGCGTCAGCCCCTTTTATTTCCGCGAACAGGAGTTAGGCGCGGTCTTTTTTGAGACGGCCGGCTGGGAACGGCCGCAATGGTACAAATCGAACCAGCCTTTGCTGGCGGAGTATGGCGACCGGATTGAGCAACGGCCGCATGAATGGGATGCGCGCTGGTGGTCGCCCATCATCAACGCCGAACATCTGGCGCTGCGGGATAGAGTGGGCATGGTGGATTTGACGGCGTTTGCCATTTTTGACGTGTCCGGCCCTGGGGCATTGGACTATATCCAGAAGATGACGGTGAACCAACTAGATGTGGCCGTGGGCACGGCCGTGTACACTCCCCTGCTTAACCCACACGGCGGCTTTAAGGCTGACCTGACCATCACGCGCACAGCCGAAGGCCGCTTCCGCATTGTGGACGGCGGTGGCGATGGGGCGCGGGATAAAAAGTGGTTTGAGCAGCATTTACCGGCGGACGGTTCGGTGGTCTTTACCGACATGACTTCGGCGCTGTGTACCGTGGGCCTGTGGGGGCCGCAAGCCCGCGCCGTGTTGCAATCGGTGACTGACGACGATGTGTCTAACGAAGGATTTCCTTTCAGCACCGCCCGGAACATTCTCATCAACGGCATTCCCGCCTGGGCGCTGCGCATTTCTTACGTGGGTGAATTGGGTTGGGAGATTTATACGGTCATGGAGCATGGGTTGAAGTTGTGGGATACGTTGTGGGAGGCGGGACGGCCGTGTGGCATCGTCCCCGTGGGCATTGGCGTCTACGGCACGACGGCGCGGCTGGAAAAAGGCTACCGGCTGATGGGGCACGAACTGGAAGGGGAATACAATCCGGTGGAAGCCGGATTGGCCCGCCCCAAAGTGAAAAGCGCCGATTTCATCGGCAAGGAGGCGTATCTCAAGGCGCGCGCCGAAGAACCGGCGGCGATTTTGTGTACGCTGACGGTGGACGATCACACCTCAAAATCGGGGATGAAGCGGTTTATGAACGGCCGTGAACCCATCCTTACCCCCAGTGGCGAAAGCATCATAGACCGTAAAGGCCGCCGTTCTTACGTCACCAGTGCCGGGGCAGGCCCATCGGTCGGCAAACATTTGCTCATGGCCTACCTGCCGCCGGAATATGCCCAGGTGGGTGCGAAACTGGCCGTCGAATACATGACCGAACAGTATCCGGTGACGGTGGCGGCTGTGGGCAGTGTGCCGTTGTTTGACCCATTGAATGAAAGAATGAAGAAGTGAGCAGTTAGCGGTGAGCAGTAAGCAGTCAGAAGCGCAAGAAACTGCTCACTGCTGACTGCTCACTGCTTACTTCAAACAACTATGAACATATTGGTTTGCATCAAACGAGTCCCCGCTACCGGAGCGCGGATTACGCTGACGGCCGATGAGCGGGGGATTGACACGCGCAATCTGGGCTTCACCATCAGCCCGCATGAGGAGTGCGCGGTGGAGGAGGCGGTGCGGCTGGTGGAACAGTTTGGGGGTAGTGTGACGGTGCTGACGTTGGGGCCGGCCGAGGCCGCCGAACAACTGCGGGACGCGCTGGCGGTGGGGGCAGATCGGGCCATCCATTTGCTGACGGATGGGGCTGAATGGGATCCGCTGGCGACGGCTAACGCCATCATCGAAGCGGCGCGGGCGGAATCGTTTGACCTGTTGCTGTTTGGGAATGAAGCGGCCGATACGGGGGATTATCAGGTGGGAATACGGGTGGCGGTGGCCTTGGGGTTGCCGTGCGTGACTGGCGTCAAAGGGGTGGAGGTGCGCGGTGAGACGGTGATTGCCCGGCGTGACTTTGGCGGCGGTTGGGAGATGTACCAGGTTCCTTTACCGGCTGTGTTTACCGTGAAAGAGGGGCTGAATTTGCCGCGTTATCCCTCTGTGCCTGGCCGGTTGCGGGCGAAGAAGAAGCCCCTGGAGCAGAGAGAACCGGCCCGGCAGGGCGGCGGGGCGACTTCGTCGTTGGAGATGATCCGGCTGGCGACGCCGCCGGAGCAGGGGAAGACGGTGCAGATTTTGGGGCAGGGGGTCACGGCCGTGCCTCGCATCGTCGAAATTTTGCACGAGTTACGGTTGGTATAGATACACGGATGACGCGGATCAGACGGATGCTCACGGATAAGAAAAAAATCCGCGTTAATCAGCCAAATCCGCGTCATCCGCGTATCTATTTTTTCAGGACTGAAGCATGATCTTGGCATTGGTTGAACAAGATGGTGGCAAGGTGAACCTCCATTCGCTGGAGATGTTGACGTTGGCGCGGCGGCTGGCGGAGGAAACGGCCGTGCCCCTTCATGTGGTAGTCATTGGCCAGGTGGTGGATGGGTTGGGTGCGCATGGAGTCACGGCCGTACATCTTGCTGAACATGATGCTCTCGATGATTATGCCCCGGCAGCCTGGGCGGAGTGTGTGGTGCAGTTGATCGCGGCGGAGAGGCCAACGGCCGTACTCGCCGCGGGCACAGAACGGGGCAATGAGGTGATGGCTTATCTGGGGGCCAGGTTGGGGGTGGTGATGGCGGCAAATGTCACGGCCGTCTCGCCTGGCGATGATTACCGCGTGACCCGGCTGCGGTGGGGCGGTAGTTTGCTGGAAGAGGCGTGGCTGAAAGGGGAGCCGAAGTTGCTGACGGTTGCGCCGTTGGTTATTCAGGCGGAAACTGTGGAAGGAGGGGCGGTGGAGATACGGCCGTTTACGCCCCAGTTGTCGGCGGATGGTTTGCGGGTGAAGGTGTACGGCCGTACCCAACCCGAAAGCGGCAAAGTGACATTGGCCGACGCCCGCGTGGTCGTCAGCGGCGGGCGCGGCGTGGGCAGCGCCGAAGGGTTCGCCGTGCTGGAAGAATTGGCCGATTTGCTGGGCGGCGCAGTGGGCGGCTCGCGGGTAGCTACCAATCTGGGCTGGCGGTCTCATACCGCCCAGGTGGGGCAGACGGGCACGCGAGTCGCCCCGGATTTGTACATCGCCTGCGGCATCAGCGGCGCCATTCAGCATTGGGTCGGCTGCAAAAGCGCCAGACACATCCTGGCGATCAACACTGATCCCGACGCGCCGATGGTGACCAAAGCCGATTACGCTGTCATTGGCGATTTACATGAGGTTTTGCCCGCCTTGATTGCGGAATTGCGGCAGCGGATACAAAGCAAATAAGCGGATGGGTTATCAGATTTGTTGGCTACTGTGCAAATGATCCGGTTAGGGCATAATTGAGCCAACTTATTGTGGTGGGGCAAAGGCAAACAACGTTTGCGGCCATTTGCCCTACTGTAGAGGAGGCTAATATGAGAAAGAAGAGTTTACTGTTTATTGTAGTTGTTGTTTTGCTCACGGCCGTGCTGCTGGCGGCGTGCAGCAGCGGCGGGGGAGATGAGGGAAATAAGGAGACCATCACCCTGATTGCCAATCCCTGGCCCGCGTCGGAGCTGAACGTCAACGTTGCCAAAATCATCATCGAAAAAGAGTTGGGCAACCCGGTGGAGATTGTGGCTCTGGATGAAAACGCGCAATGGGACGCCCTGGCGGCCGGCAGCGCCGACGCCAGCCTGGAAGTGTGGCCCTCCGGGCACGGTGAACGCATTGCCCAATACATTGAGCAGCAAAAGGTGGTGGAAAATGGTGGCCCGCTGGGGCCGGTGGGGGAAATTGGCTGGTTTGTACCCACCTACGTGATCAACCAAAATCCGCAGTTGGCGACCTGGGAAGGGTACAAAGACCCGGCATTGGCCGGGCTGTTTGCCACGGCCGAAACCGGTAGTTTGGGTCAGTTCACGGCCGGCGACCCCAGTTGGGTGCAGTATGACGCCGACATCATCAAGAATTTGGGGTTGAGTTTGCAGGTGGTCACGGCCGGGTCGGAAGATTCACTGTTGGCGACGGTCTCGTCCGCCTATTCGCGGCAGCAGCCGGTGTTGTTCTATTTCTACTCGCCGCACGCCATCTTTAGCCGCTTTGATCTGACGCAGGTGGAACTGCCCCCCTACACGGACGCCTGTTACGCCAATGCCGAAGGCGGCGGCGTGGCCTGCGCCTACCCGGAAGACCAGCTATTTAAGATTTTCTCTACCAAACTCAACGAAAAAGCGCCCAACGTCTACACCATGCTGAAGAACATGAACTATGGCAGCGAGGCGCAAATTGAGATGCTGGCGATGCTGGATGAAGGCAAAAGTATTGAAGAAGCGGCCCAGGCGTGGGTAGACGCGCATGAGTCGGAGTGGAAGGGGTGGCTGCCTTGAGTCAGTGGGTAGTAAGCAGTGGGCAGTGAGCGGTGGTCTCTTTACTGCTCACTGCTAACCGCTTACTGCTCACTTTTTTACACAAATCAATGGAACCAAAAATCACCTGCAACCACCTCTGGAAAATCTTCGGCCCGGCGCCGGAGCATGTGATTGGGCAGGTCACGGCCGTGTCCACCCGCGCCGACATTCAGGAAAAAACCGGGCACGTGGTGGCCGTGCGCGACGTGTCGTTTGAGGTGGGAGCAGGTGAGATTTTTGTGGTCATGGGGCTGTCTGGCAGCGGCAAATCTACGCTCATTCGCTGCCTGACACGCCTGATTGAGCCAACACGCGGGGAGATATGGGTGAACGGCCGTGACGTGACCACCATGAACGACGACGAACTCCGCCACCTGCGCCGCCACACCATGAGCATGGTTTTCCAACGCTTTGGCCTCTTTCCCCACCGCCGCGTACTGGACAACGTGGCCTATGGTCTGGAAATCCAGGGGTTGCCCCGCCCGGAACGGGAAGCCAAAGCACGTGATGTGCTGCACATGGTCGGCCTGAAAGGGTGGGAAAACCATTACCCGCATGAACTGAGCGGCGGGATGCAGCAGCGGGTGGGGTTGGCCCGCGCCCTGGCCGTTGACCCGGAAATCCTGCTTTGCGACGAACCATTTAGCGCCCTTGACCCCCTTATTCGCCGCGAGATGCAGGACGAATTGATCCGCCTGCAACAAACGCTGCACAAAACCATCGTCTTTATCACCCATGACTTTTTGGAGGCGATTAAACTGGGCGACCGCATTGCCATTATGAAGGATGGCGAGATTGTGCAGTTGGGTACGGCCGGCATGATTGTGGCTCATCCGGCCAACAACTACGTGCGTGAATTTACGAAGGACGTGCCCCGCGCTCGTGTGCTGACGGCCGAAACCATCATGCGGCCGCCCACCAACCTGGACGGCAGCGAAGCTACCTGCCGCGCCGACATGACCCTGGATCGGCTCATCCCGTTGACGGCTAACAATAGTACGGCCGTTGCCGTCCTGGACACGGCCGGGGCCATCATCGGCAAAGTAGACCGTAAAACGCTCATGCTGGCGTTAGCGGGAGCGGAATAAGAATCCACAGATTGCGCAGATGACGCAGATTTCTTAATCTGTGCAATCTGTGTAATCTGTGGATAAAAAATTATATGGAAACGAAACAGGCTGCGCCCAAGACGATAGATGAATATATTGCCCGCTTCCCGCCGGCGGTGCAGGAGATACTGCAAAAGGTACGGCTGACAATTCGGGACGCCGCGCCGGAGGCGGAGGAGACGATCAGCTACCAGATGCCCGCCTTCACGCTAAAAGGCAGAGGTCTGGTTTATTTTGGGGCGCACAAAAAGCATATTGGCTTTTACCCCACGCCCACCGGCATGGAGGAGTTCAAAGAGGAGTTGGCGCTCTACGGCGCGGGCAAAGGCACGGCCCAATTCCCCTTCGACAAACCCATCCCCTACGACCTGATCACCCGCATCGTTCAGTTCAGGGCAAAGGAAAATCTGGCAAAGGCCGAAGCTAAAGGGAAAAAGAAGTAGAAAACATGGACCACCCTTTGCTAATGATATTACGTGCGGTTTGAAAGCCACCTCAAGCTGAGCAAATAATAACAAAATGAAATGGCCGCGTTCCAGAATTGTAGATAATGAAGGTGTCTTGCGTGTGCAACAAGTGGTAAATGCACATGGATCAATCTTTCGGGAAATTCATCAAGAGAATGACATTGGCATTGATGGAATAATAGAAATAGTAAAGGATCAAAAATCGGAAGGGTTGTTAGTAGCAGTTCAGATCAAATCGGGTGAATCTTACACAAGAAAAAATCAGTTCGTTGTTAATGTGAATCAAGAACATTTGGATTATTGGCAGAATTTCATATTACCTGTAGTCATGGTGTGTTACTCACCGAACAACAATCTATTAGGGTGGACTTCCATCAATCGCTATATTGAAGATAGTTTAAGAGAAAGACTGCCTATTAGATCTATCGCAATACCTTTCCAAAATGTTTTTGATGAAAACGCTATTAGTAAAAGCTTATACGGCATTGCTCTTGAAAGAAAAGATGAGCGAATCCTATTCAGAAGTGCTGATTTGACTTTAGGCGAAAATCCTAACGATAGACGACAAGGGTTATTGGTACTTGAATCCCATCCGGCATCTAGATCGACACGGTTACTGGTTGAACTTGCAAGTCGTATGGTTCTTGATGAGGATATTAACAATGTGCAACTGGCTGTCCGTGTGTTAGGTGCTTCTATTGCCCCAACTAAATGGGCTTGGTCTTATAATAATCCAAACTGGGACGTAGCTTTCTATGCTCAAAGATGTTGTTTCAAGTCTGATGGAAGGCACATTCGAAGAATGATGGGAGCTATTGACGATGGATTCTTCGGCAGGAGATCTTTAGGAGAAGCATGGTAACCGTTCAGACCTGACAGGTTTTTTACCGGTTCAACTTGAAACTTTGCAGGCCAAAAACCTGTCAGGTCTCTTGAGGGACTGAACACTTACGGCTGATCTCAAAACAAGGCTTAACGCATTAGCCCTATTCTATGCTGGTGATTGGGATTCATTACGTGAAGATGAATCACGCTTACGGAGAGATGGACTTGGAGATTTACTTGATTGGCTTCACGAAAATTCAGAATAATGGATTGTAACGGCCGTACCCAACCCATCACTTCGCCATCAGCAGGCACCACGGCCGTAACCCACACTTTCGGTAAACAGGCAAAAGCATTACCCGCCCGTACCGAATAGGGAGAGAATTAATGACCCAAATCGTTAATGTACCGCTACCAGAACCCACCTACCGGCGTGTGAAAAAATGGGCCGAATCGCGTCAGCAGGATATGGGGGCAGCCATCGCTGAATATCTGACTCATACCCTATCCACCACAGATGAGGTTGTTGTGCCCCTCGCAGAGGTAGACCCGCAGCTTGAACAAGAGAAAGCGGCCTATCTCCAGCTATTCCCGCAATTGAAACGCCAGTATGCCGGGCAATATGTAGCTATTCACGGCAGCGAACTGGTTGACGGCGCGCTGTTTGAACGGATTGATGAACGTTATCCCGATACCTTTGTCTGGCTAACCCGCGTGGCTGACGAACCCATCAGAACCTTGAATTTCCGCTACCACCCATTAACAACCGAACCTATCGTAAGGGCGGGACGGCGCGGGAGACAACCGGGATGGAACAATGGGCCGTGTCTCCGCGCCGTCTCGCCCCCGCATTGGCAGGCCGGGGCGAGACAGGCGGCAGACAAGGTTTTGGTGAACCGGCAAGGCATCACCCGCCTGTCCCGCCCCTACCATGATTTATATGGCAACCAAAACCTTGACCCCTGTCATTCCGACGAGTCTTCGAGGAGGAATCTTTCACCTGGGCAAAGACGAAAGATTCCTCGCTCCGAAGACCCCGCTCGGAATGACAGTTGGAAAAATGAACAATGAGCGCATCAATCGCTATTTCCCGAATTTCGACGCATAGGCGGTGGGTGGGGTTGGGGGTGGCTACGGCCGTACTCACCCTGGCCTTCCTCATCTTTGCCGCGGCCCAGGTGGGGGCGTTCCCGGAGTCGTGGAACATCGGCCTGCGGGCGCCGCTCGACCAGTTCAAATGGTGGGTGGTGGCCAACCGGCAGACGCACCCCATGTTCCTCTACTTCTTCGAGCCGCTCAGCGCCTCCATTGATTGGGGGCTGCGCCGGGTAGAGAACTTCCTGCTCTGGCTGCCCTGGCCCGTCATTGTGGCCGCTATTTTTTTGATAGCGCACAAAGCGGGCGGGCTGCGGTTGGCGCTGGTCGTCTCCGGCTGCACCTTGATGATGGGGCTGCTCGGCTTTTGGGACCGCAGTATGCAAACCCTGTCGCTGATGGTTGTCTCCGTCATCATCTCGTTGCAAATTGGCATCCCGCTGGGCATCTGGTCGGCGCAAAATGACCGGGTGGAGCGGGGGCTACGGCCGTTGCTAGACGCCATGCAAACGATGCCCGCCTTCGTCTACCTGATTCCCGTGCTGCTCTTTTTTGGCATTGCCCGCGTGCCCAGCGTGGTGGCCACCGTCATCTACGCCCTGCCGCCCGTCATTCGCCTGACCAACCTGGGCATCCGCCAGGTCTCCGGCGAGACGGTGGAAGCGGCGCGCGCCTTTGGCTCTACCGACCGGCAAATTTTGTTCAAAGTGCGCCTGCCCCTGGCCACCCCGGCCATTATGACCGGCGTCAACCAGACGATTATGATGGCCTTGAGCATTGTGGTCATTGCCGCTTTGATTGGCGGCGGTGGCCTGGGCGAGACGGTGCTGCGCTCGCTGCGCACCTTGAACGTGGGTACGGCTTTTGCCGCCGGGCTGGCCATTGTGTTTATGGCTTTCCTACTCGACCGGTTGAGCCAATCGTTTGTGCGCACGGAGTGGAGCAGCCGGGGCGATTTTCGCGGCTTCCGGCTGCTGCCGGAGTCGTGGCGGGGCAAACGGGCGGCGGAAGGGGTGGAAACGGCCGTGTCCCACCTCTACAGCGCCGCCGATTACGTCACCCATGCCCTCACCCACCGCAGTGATTTTCTCAGCCGCCGCCCCTTCTTTTTTATGAGCGTGTTGGGCCTGGTGGCCCTGCTGTTGGTGACGATGGCCGCGAGTACGCCTGCACTGAGCAGGAGCCTGGGGCTGCCTGTCGAAGTGGCCGTGCCCGCCTTCCGCGAATTCCCGGCGAGCTGGCATCTGGGATTGGCCGCGCCGATTGATGCCCTGGTGAAGTGGGCGCAGGTGAATTTGTACCGCATTGGCGACAGCAACGTCGGCACCGGCCCCTTTAGCGACTTCATCACCATTCACCTGCTGTCCCCCTTGCGGCGGCTGTTGGTGGAGCGGTTGACATGGCCGGTGGTGATGGGTTTGTTGACGGCCGTCGCCTATGCCGTCTCTGGCAAAAAACTGGCGCTCTACACTCTGGCGGGCATGTTCCTGGTGGGGCTGTTGGGCATGTGGGAGCTGGCCATGGACACCCTCAGTCAGGTCATTGTGGCCGTCATCATCTCCGTCCTCATTGGCATCCCGTTGGGCATCTGGGCCGCCCGCAATGACCACGCCGACCGGGGCTTGCGGGTGATGAACGACTTTTTGCAGACCATCCCCGTGTTTGTCTACCTGGTGCCGGTGGTGATGCTCTTTAACGTGGGGCGCGTGGCCGGGATTCTGGCCTCGGTGCTGTATGCCCTGCCGCCGGTCATTCGCCTCACCAGCCTGGGCATCCGCCGCGTAGAGGCGGAAGTGGTGGAAGCGGCCAATGCCTTTGGCTCCACCGATTGGCAAATCCTGTCCAAAGTGCAGATTCCCCTGGCCTTGCCCGCCATCATGCTGGGCGTCAACCAGACCATTATGATGGTGCTGGCCATGGTCATCTGCGCCGGGCTGGTGGGCGGCGCGGGGTTGGGGCTGGAAGTGGTGAGCGGGCTGGCACAAAACCAGCTGGGCCGCAGCATTGAAGCCGGGCTGGCCATTGTCATCCTGGCCGTTATTATTGACCGCATCTCCCAGGCGTGGGCGGCGCGCCTGGCGCGAGAGCGGAATCTGGTAATCCGTGATGCGTGATGCGTGAAACGTGAATCCTCTCTGGTCACGCATCACGCATCAACCATCACGCCTCTTCAGAGACACATGACACAAACATTCGAGTTTCCTACCAAAATCACACATGGGCCAGGGGTGCTGGCGGGGCTGGCGGAGGAGTTGAAGGGGCTGGGGGTGAAACGGCCGTTGCTCGTCACCGATAAAGGTCTGGTGGCGGCAGGCGTGGTGAATGAAGTCACCAACCAGCTGCGACGGGCGGGCATGGATTACGTGCTGTTTGCCGATGTGGCGCCCAATCCGCCGATTGCCCTGGTGGATGGCGGCACGGCCGTGTACCACGAAGCGGACTGTGACGGGCTGATTGGCCTGGGTGGGGGTAGCCCCATGGATACGGCCAAAGCAATTGGGGTCACGGCCGTGCAGGGTGGTTCCATCCGCCAATACGAATGGGCCGATCCCAACCCCGTGACCAAACGAATCCCGCCGATGGTTGCCATTCCCACGACGGCGGGAACCGGCAGCGAAGTCACCCTCTGGTCGGTCATCACCGACCCGGAGCGCAAAATCAAGTACAACGTGGGCGGTACGCCGCTGATTGGGGCACACGTGGCTCTCATTGACCCGCTGCTCACCCTGGCGCTGCCCGCGCACATCACCGCCGGGACGGGCATGGACGCCCTGGCGCACGCCATCGAATGTTACACCATGGCCTACGCCCAACCCTTTACGGATGCCGTCGCGCTGCTGGCCATGGAGTACGTCGGCCAATACCTGCGTATCGCCTATGCCCAGGGGCAGAACCAGGAGGCGCGCTATAAGATGAGCATGGCCGCGGCGTTGGGCGGCATGGCCTATGGCGT
This sequence comes from Chloroflexota bacterium, assembly GCA_013112725.1. GTDB lineage: Bacteria > Chloroflexota > Anaerolineae > Promineifilales > Promineifilaceae > CAADGU01. The sequence continues at coordinate 54 of JABFFZ010000064.1, read as the reverse complement.
GGCCAGCGCCGGCGCCGCCCACGCCATGAGCCAGACGGCGGGCGGCGTGCGCGA
>JABFFZ010000063.1 GCA_013112725.1 Chloroflexota bacterium | reverse complement strand
CTGGCGCGCCCCACCCGGCAGCAGCCCTGGCGTCAGCGCCGCCTGCCCAATCTGGTCAAGCTGCCCGGCTGCTTCTGCCAGCGCCCGCACCAATTCCACCAGGAAAAAGGCGTTGCCCTCGCTCTCTTTTTGCAGATAGGCCAGCAGCGCCGGGCTGTAACCGGCCTCGCCCAGCATGGCCAGGCATAACTGGCTGATCTCCGCTGCCTGCAACCGGCCAATTTTGAGAACCGGCAGGCCACCCAGGCGCCTGGGCAGGTCAGGCGCTTCATCATCCCGGTAAGCGCCCAGGATAAGCAGCGGCAAATGGGCCGCCGCCGCCGCCAATTCCGCCAGCAGCGCCAGACTTTCCGGCGGCGCCCACTGCAAATCTTCCAGCAGCAGCAGCACCGGCTGGCGTTGGCGGCGAAAGAGGGCGGTTAAAGTAACAGATAACTGCTTCTGGAAAGTTGGCGCATCAATGGATATGGCCGGGATAGGCCGGTCGAGCAGCCGCTCCAGGCCAGACGCTACGGCAGCCAGCAAACCGGCTTCCAGATCATCCAGAGGGGCGGCTAAAACCAGGCGGCGCACGGCCGTGTGCCAGAGGGCATAGGGCGGGCCGCCTTCGCGCAAACTTTGGCCGCGCAGCACCAACATGCCCTGCACCAGCGCCGCCGCTACCAGTTCTTGCAGCAGGGCACGATTTACCCACGCCGCTCTCGCCGCCGATCAGCCAGGCCGCCCCATGGCCCCGAATGGCAGCAGCCAGCAGCCCGGTTAACTGCTGCATTTCCGCCTGACGACCGGTGAACTGGGCCGCCTGCAAAAAGCTCTCGCGGATGGCCTGGGTTTCAGGCGGCAAGGTGCGCCCGGTGGCCTGGCATAGAGCATGGATGACGTCCGGGGCGCTGGCAAAACGGCGCTCCGGATCAGGCGCTAACAGGCGGGCAAACAGGGCGCGCAGCAGTTCGTTTTCGGGCAAGACCGCCAGATCTGGTTCACGGGTAAGGACGGCGCAATGGTGGGAAACGGCCGTCGCCCCACTATCATCTCATACGCCATCACCCCCACCGCAAACAGGTCGCTGGCGCGGCTGTAGGGGCTTTGGCCGACCTTACCGCCGCGCATCACTTCCGGGGCCATGTAGGCCCAGGTGCCGGCGCCGCCAGAGCTTTGCCCGGCAGCCGCAGAGAGGCCAAAATCGAGCAACTTTATCTGCTCATCCACCACCAGCACGTTGGCCGGTTTGAGATCATTGTGCAAAACGCCGCGCCAGTACAGGTAAGTGAGGGCTTGCAACATCTGGATGATGAGGGTGATCTGTTCGGGAAGGGACAAGCGGCGACCAGCCTCGACGACGGTTTGGGCGGCGGGCAGCAAATCCATGGTGAAAAAAGGCATCCGGTCAGCATCAAAACCATAGTCAAGCACGCTGATGATGTGCGGGTGGCGCAGCCCGGCCAACAATTGGAACTCCTGGGCCAGAGCCAGACGGCGGGTGAAGCGGTGGGTAGAGAGGAGAGATAGGGGTACGGCCGTGTCCTCCTCTGCTATCTCTTCCCGCTCCATCACCCGTTTCAAGGCTACCTCTTGCCCGGCCAGCCGATCCAGGGCGCGATACACCACCCCCATACCGCCATGGCCAATGGGTTCCACAAGCTGATAACGATTTTGCAGCAATGCCGACATAAACGGAGATTATACTCTGTTTGTAGCAGGCGATTTATCGCCGCCCGTCAACAAAAGGCGATAAATCGCCTACTACGAACGAAAAGGCCGCCTACTACGAACGAAAAGGCGATAAATCGCCTACTACGAACGGTTGTGGATATAATGGGCGGCGGAAAGAGGCATACCTATGAGTGAACAATCGTACCCTGATTATGTGTACCGGATGTTAAGCGAAGCCCGCGCCCTGCTGGCCGAAGATGACTTCACCGCCCCGGATGCAGCGGCCATTTGTTATGAAATTTTAGGGCTGGTCCCTGGCTGCCAGGAGGCCAGCGACCTGGTGCTGGAAGCGTTTAACGACCCCTGGGTGATTCGGGATAACCGCAAGGCCATTGGCCACATCATTGATGAGTGGGATGACCGCGCCTGGCAGCAGCGGCGGCGGCTGGCGTTTTCGTTTCGGACGATGTGCCGCTGGGAAGGGCAGTACCGGCAATATAACGACGAGATTGACCCGGAGGAGGTATGCCCTTCGGATGTGAAGGAGATGCTAGAAGAGGGGGAATACCAACTGTTGCAAAATTATCTCTTGGGCGAGGCGCGGGGCAACGAAGTGGTCTGGTCTATTTTTCAGGAGGCCATTAAACGCACCAGCCGGCCGCGCGCGGCCATGTTATGGGTGGCGGAGCAATATGCTAACCAGGGCTATTTTGCCGAATCGGTGGAGGTGCTGGAGGAGTTGTTGGTCCATTATCCTCAGGATGGGGAAGCGCGCCGTTTGTGGGCGGAGGTGCGTTGGTGGCGCGACCATCAGGAGCAGATTCCCTGGATACCACCACGCGGCAAGGAAGACGGCCGTCGCTTCCGCCACATGATGCGCCAGATAGACTCTGACTTTGCCGCCGACGAAGAAGCCTATATGCGCCCCCTGCCCTATGTGCCGCCAGACGCCGATAAACTGCCACCCGATTTTGAATTGCCGCCGCCGGTTCAGGCAGAATTGGTGGCGCAGGTGGAGGAAGCGCTGGCCGATTTGGAACCGGAGGAGGAGATGCTGATTTCTCGTGTTGATTGGGGGTATCTGGATAAACTGGAACGCGGCGATGTGTCTATCAGTGATTTTCCGGCCTGGGTGCAATACTTGTTGCTGGAAATTGATGACCCGGATCATCTGGCCTGGTTGAAGCAGTATTTCTTACAGCGGTTTTCTAATCCGCCTATTGATGAAGAAGAACAGTAATTAGGAGATTAGGAGATTTAATCTCTCAATCTCTCAATCTCATATCCCCATGACTATGACCGTCAAACTCCCCCTTCAGGCACAGGTTTGTTTTTTGTTGGCGTTTCCTATGGACAAAGTTGACGCCGCCTGGGTGCAGGCGCCACAGCAGCAGTTGAACAAAGCGCCCTACTTTCAGCCGGTTGATCTGGACATGCGGTTGCTGACGGCTACGGCCGTGCAACTGGAGGGTGTCCATATCTCCGTGCAGCCCCAGCTTTTTGAGGAAAGCGTGCAGATCGTTGAATGTCATTTCCCCATCAGCGAGATATTGAGCAGCGCCACCCTACAACTGGTAGAGCGACTAAAAGAATCACTGCGCAACCTGCTGCTGCCGCCCGATGTGCGCACCACCGATTTATGGGAAGAGTACTTTCTCCTGATGCTTCAGGAAGTAGGTACAACGCCCGATTTGTTTGTTGAGCAGGCATCCCGTGAACTGGCTGGGTTGCTGCGTTCGCAGCGCGAAAAGCTCAGCGCCGAAGACGCCGCCAGTTCCCTGATTTCCCGGCTGCACTATTCGGAACGTGACCTGACCATTGTGGACTGGGAAGGAGGCATCATCATTGCCCCTGATGGGGATTTTCAGTCTGACATTGAGGTGATCAAGGTTGCTATTTACCAGCTTTTGCGTTACCGGATGTTGGACAAACGGATTGATGAAAGGCTGGCTTATGTACGGGAGCAGTTTACGGTTGGCCGGCGCCGAATCATCAACCCGGTGCAGTTGCGCCGCACCGTGCAGCAGGTGATTCAGGAGCGACTGGCGCTGCTGCTAGATTTTGAACGGGTGGACCAGAAATTGCTGATGATTGGCGATTGGTATACAGCGCAGTTGTATCGCACCATGTCCGACGAACTGTACCTGAACGAGTGGAAAACAAACGTGAAACAAAAGCTGGAAAATATGGAATCTATTATGCAGGCGGTGCAGGATAATTTCTCGGTTTCCTGGGTAACGTTATTGGACATTGTGCAGGTCATCGGCTGGCTCTTGCTGCTGTTGGGTTATATTTATCTGTTCTATTTAGACACCCTGACCTACAATATTATCCCTTGAACGATGAAATAATGTACTGGAATCTGGCGAATTCTAGAGTTGTCAAATTTGTCTCACGAGTAACGAACAAGAAAATAACCTGTGAAATTTGACTACTCTCTCTGGTGATATAAAAAACGCCAGTGTCCAGTAATGTACTGCCAAAGGGGGATAACCTGACATCTTTATTGGACACGGGTTTACAGGATTTTCGGATTCTCACTCGACCAGCTTGATCTGTTAATCCTGCCAATCCGTATTCTATCACCAACGGAGGGCATAATGTGACATTTTAGCCGGCGGTTGAAACCGCGCCTACAAGGGCAAAGTCGGCCTTCGCCGACTGGTCCCCAGACCGCGCAGGCGGTCTTTGCAATTGTTGCCGCGAATTCCATTCGCCGGGCAAAATGACACTTTATGGCCTTTGGCAGTATATTGCCTGACAACAAAATGTCATTTTATGGCCTTGCTCAGTATAGCTCCTCTTTGGTAATTCAGAGGGTTGGCAGGCCGTGACGCATCACCGCACCACTACGTTTACAGCTTGCAGCATGTCCTCAGCCTCAATGTTGGGTTGGCAGGCCGTGACGCATCACCGCACCACTACCGGCAAATAAACAAATTCTGTGGGCGTTAAGGTGAAGGGCAGCACAAACAGGGTGATGGCATTGGCCGGAAAGGTAGCAGAGAAGCCATTAGCACCTACCGGCTGGTCGGCCAATCGGACAATCTGGCTCAGGTTAGCGGTGCTGTAACGGAACACCTGCGCGGTACTGCCTGTAGGAAAGTTATAGATGTTCAGGACGGCCGTCTGCTCATTCCCGCTCTTGTTAATCACCAGAATGGTCAACGCGCCGTCACTGCTCCGCCGGGCGACATACACTGAAAGCTTTTCCTGATCGCTGCTGCTGGCACTGACGGCCGTGTCGCCAAATTTCCCTCCCTGCCCGTCATAATTACGGTACATACGGAAGGCAAAAGCGCCCGGATCGTTAAATGCCGGCCCGGCCCACAAAGTCGCCAGGTCCAGGCCCTCGCGCCCAAAGATGCCCAACACATCCGCCTGAGCCAATGCCCCATTGATGTGATCCAGCGCCCCCCAGTTGTATTCAGTAATCGCCAGCTTCGTGCCGGGGTAGTTGTTATTCACCCAATCGTGCATCCGGGGAATCAGTTCCACCGGTGGATAACCAGACTGGCCGATCCAGCTTTCATCAATATAAGTGTCGTCCCACAAAGAGCGAGTTGAACGCAACCGCAATGCCTGGGTAGCGGCGTTGCCCGCTCCGGCCAACGTCACCCCCTCGGCAGCCGGGTAATAGTGGAAATCGAGATAATCCAGGATGCGCGTGCCATGTTGCTGTTCGTAGGCGGCCATTTGCCGCAAATACCAGTCAGTGAAGGGTACGTCGCCATGGGCCAGGCGGTCTATGGGGTTGTTCCACCATTCACCACCCGCTGCCCAATCGAGCGCAGAGTAAAAGTAGGCCGTCCAGCCATAGAGTACGGGGCCTAATATCTGCGCGGTGGGGTCGGCCTGCTTGATAGCCGCAGCATAGGTGTAGGTACGGTCGCGCATTTCGTCATAGCTGGTCGGTTCCGGGTGTACGTCGCGGTGGGTGTAATCCCAGAGCATCGGCTCGTTATCCAGGGCATAAAACTGCACGCCGCCGTTTACGGCCGTACCATACTGTCCAATCAGATGCCCAATCCACGCCTGCACAAAGGTCTCGTCTACCGGCATACTGGCATCGTGCGGATCGTTACCGACAATTGGGTCACCATTGAGATGACGGCCGTTGCCACAATCGGGATACCAGGGGTCATGGTCTTCCTGTGGGCCGTAGATAGCAATGCTAAAGGCGCACAACACGTTCCGGCTTTTGGCCGCCCAGCCGGTCATGGGAATAGTCAGCAGCGTCTCCGTGCCCGTGCTTAAGTTCTGCTGCACAAACTCATCGGAATCGGAGCCATACGGCAGGTTTCCGGGGTTGTCGTTTTGATTGGGATAATTTTCAAAGTACCAATCCGAGCCAAGATTAGTGGCATCCAATTGCCAGTTGTAGAGGCTGGTGGCGTTGCCACCCCACCGGTTCACCGGCAAATCCAGATCGGCAGCCAGTTCGGTAGAGGCAAAGTTAATGCCATAAATGTGCGGGCTGATAGGCCGCTGCCCGGCAGCGGCGTTGATGGTCAGGCTGAGATCACCTTCGGGGATAGTATACGGCCGTGCCGCCGCTTCCCTCCTTTGCACAACCACCAGCACCAAAAACAAAACGCCTACACCGGTTAACACTTTTATACGCATAACAAATTTCCTTATCTTCGCGCCTGTTCACATCCTTAGCGGATCAAAAGCGGGATTTCCTCGTCAATGATGAATTGCAAACGGCCGTGCGCCAACCGCAGCGCCTCTTCCACCACGTCGGGCGTCTGCCCGGTGGCAAAGATAAACCCCAGGTAACTTTCCCCTTCCGGCAGGGGAACCAGCCGGTGGTGGTCAGGCACGGTGATGGCGATTTCATCAATACCAGGTACGGCCTGGGCCGCATCTAACCCTTCCACCCGGCGCAAAATACCGGGCCGGGGAATGGGGATCATCATCACGCCGCTGGCCTGCGGCTGCCGCTGCAAACCGCGCACGTCTAGCCCCACTGCCTGGCGCAGCAGCAGTTCTTCCAACGACATGCCCACATCAAAACGTAATGTCTGCGAACAAAGGCCGCCAATGGAACGGCCGTTGACCTCCACAATCCACGCCCCCTTCTCATTCAGCCGCAGTTCGGCATGGACGGCGCCGGTTTGCAGGCCAATGGCCCGCGCCCCCTGTGCTGCCATCTCAATCACGGCCGTTTGTGCTTCCATTGGTAAACGGGAAGGCGTTACGTAAATGGTTTCCTCAAAAAAGGGGCCTTCCAACGGGTCCGGTTTGTCAAAGAGAGCCAGGGGTTGCAAACGGCCGTGATCCAGCACCGCCTCCAACGCCACTTCCACCCCCGGCAAATAGCCCTCCACCAGAAAACCGGCCGCGCCAATGGATTGCAGCAGGCGCTGCAGCCGGCGCACGGCCATTGCCAAGGTGGTCGCGTCATTAGCGCGAATCACCCCCCGGCTGCCGTTTAGCGTGCGCGGTTTGACCACACAGGGAAAACCGATGGCAGCTTGCACAACGGCCGTAACCATCTCCACCGTGTCATCCAGTTCAAATCCGTGAAACGGCGGTGTAGGCACACCACCATCGTGCAAAAACTGGCGCATCACCAGCTTGTCACGAGCAGCGGCAGCGGCAGCGGGTTGGTTGTGCGGCAGTCCCAACGCCTGGTTGGCGCAGGCGGCAATGAGGACGCCGCTGTCATCTACCGGCAGGATGGCCGCCAGAGGTGTGGTTTGGGCAAAATCGAGGATGGTTTGCACGGCCGTTTCTGGCTGCTGGAAATCAAGCGCCAACCGGCCCGGCCATCGACGCGCCAGTTCCGGGGGCAGGTCTACGGCCGTGACCAGCGGCACAGCCAGCCGCTTCGCCGCCGCCACAAACGCCTCGGCGCGGTAGGTATGGGGGGTGGTCAGAAGTAAGATAGTACCTGAGGGAGACATGGGTTTCGGTTGGGAGTAATTGCATAATTGGGTAATTTCATAGGCAATTACTCAATTACCTATCTCATTCCGCAAGCGCACGGCCGTGCCCTCATTGACCGCACGAATGATCAGCGTTTCTCGGCCCGTTTGAAAGAGACAAATGGTATCGGCCGGCCCCTGCCAGCACTCACCGCCGCTGCCTTGAAGCTGGCCGGTGGCGTTAAACAGGGCGGTGGGATAATTGGGGTACAGCGCGGCAAACTCGGTAGCGTCCTTGTCGGTATCCCACAGCAGCCGCAGAACCAACGCCAGCGCGCCGCTGGTTTCATGGGCATAGACAGCAAACCGGTCACCGCCCCAGCCGGTCACGGCCGTGTCCACCTGCTGTGGGTTGAGCTGCTGGCTCAGATACTCCCGCAGCATAAATTCGCCCAACACATCCTCTTGCACCAGCACCCAGCCCACCCCCAGCGTGTCCGTCAGCGGCGGCAGCGCCACCGCCAAGGGCATATCCCCGGCCAGGTAACGATCCGGGTGCAAAATCTGCTCGGTAGATTGGGGTGGGTTGGCCCAGGCATCATCGAGCGCGGCATACCCTCCCTGGTTATACAACGTTTGCGCAAAAGTTAACCCGGCCATGTAAGGATAAAGCAAGCTGTTCGCCAGCACCGGGGGAGCAGTATCCAGCACCGGTGTTTCTAATGCTGCGGCGCTGGCTAACAGTTCTGTTATGCTCACATACCCCTGCTGCATATAGTGCATTTGCAACAACATGGCCTCCCCTTCAGCCAGCGCCAGTAAAGCAGCGCCGGCATCCGCATTCAGGCTGTCATCATCCAGCAAATCCAGGTTAAAGTGCTGGTCTTGTAAGGCGTGCATATATTCGTGGGCATGAGTCAACTGTTCGTTAGCGTCCAACACGGCGTCATCGCTGACCACCACAAACTCGTCTGTTTGGGGGTCATAAAACCCGGCAATCTGCTCACTGTACAGATCGCGGCTAAAGGTATACAGGTCAAAATCAGGCGGTAGGAAATCGAAGGCAGCATAAACCAGCACATCTTTTTGGGCGTCGGCTTCGGTATAGTCGGCCAACAAATCCTTTTCCACGCGCTGGCGCAGTTCAGCGCCGCTGAGCAGGGTGGTCGTGACCGGAACCTGGGCGGGCAGGCCGCGTATTTGGGCGACGCGGCTTTCAATTTCGGCACGTAAGGCGGCATTGTCGCGGCTGGCAAGCTGGCTTAAAGCGGCGCTTTGGGTATCGGCGGTCACGGTGAGGGTGATGGTGGTGGGATTGCTGGCACGGCCGTCCACATTCACCGCCAGCACACCAATGACCACCTCACCGGGGTCGGCCGGCGTCCACGATTCGCGGATGGTGACCAGGGTAGCGTCGTTCGGATCATAACTTCTGAACGATTCGCCGTTGATGAGCAGGTTCATGGTGGCAATACCGGCAGGATCGGCGGCGGCGAACACAATATCTATGGACTGGCCGACGGTCACGGCCGTGCCCGCCGCCGGGGACACAATTTGCACACTGGGCACTGTCACCACAGACGGTATGGGCGTGGCCGCAGTGACGGTGCTGCTGGCTGCCAGTTGCCCCTGCAACGTTTCCACTTCGCCGGCGAGCGTATCAACCTGCTGCTGGCTTTCCACCAACTGCCCTTCGTAAAGGATGGCTTCGGCAATCGCCGTGGCCAATTCCTGCCCGGTTGCCAGGCGCGTCGCTTCCACCGATTGAAAGGCCAGGTCCAATTGGGTACGGGTCATATCCAGGCCGGTCACGGCCGTAGCCAGATCATCCCGCTGCCCTTCTAGCGTCTGCCGCCCTTGAAACAAAAACACAAACGCCGCCGCCACGACCAGCAGCAGCATGATTAAAGCCAGAATAATTGCCGTCGCAGTAGTTGATTTCATAGGGTATTGAGATTAGTCCTGAAGGGCATTTTGGCCAAACGGCCTTACACTCCTGGATGCTACACGAGGTTAGATCAGGGGTCAAGTAGCGATAGGTGAACAAAACCCAAATGATTCTCCTATTCATATGTAACATGAAATATGTATTTTCCGCTGCTCACCTTGACAGAGTTCGTGAAACAAATCACAATGAGGCCGCTGACACTTCACCAATAACCTTCATTCTCACAGCGACATAACCCACAATAGAGCAGGTAAACTTATGTCTGGCACACCCATCAGCCCTACTGCACTTATTGAAGAACATCTGGCCGCGCAGCGCATTCTGGCTGTCACTGAAGAAGAGTTGCAGCGCATTGTGCTGGATATTCACGATGGATTGGCGCAGCGCCTCTACGTCGCCCAGACCCAACTCAGCCTCATCAAACAAAAACGGCGGCAAGGACAGGCCATTTCTGAGGCGGAGTGGGACGAGAATTTACAGCGGTTATCAAGTTTATTAGAAGAGGCGCTGCAAGAAATTCGCCACTTTCTCGGTTCCTTTCGCGCACCCGATTTTGCCCAACGGGACACGGCCGTGATCATTCACAACCTGGTCAGACAACACGAAGCCCTGACCGGCTGCCCGGTGGCACTCATTAGCTGCCCGGAACGGCTGCCCGCCTCCCTTCCCGTCAAAATCGTCCTCTATCGCATCTGCCAGGAAGCCCTGAACAACGCCTACCGCCATGCCCACGCCACCGAACAGAGTGTCCGCCTGACCCTGGAAGATCAGATGATCTGCCTGGAAATCAGCGACAATGGACAAGGGTTCACGCCGCCGCCGCTGCATGGGCCGGAAGCCACCGAACAGGCAGAACACATCGGCCTGCGTGGGATGCGCGACCGGGTTGGCCTGGTAAACGGTCAATTTGAACTGCACACGGCTCCCGGTCGCGGCACGCAAATTATCGTGAAGGTACCGCTGCATGAATAAACCGATTCGTGTTGTATTAGCCGATGACCATGCGCTGGTGTTGGAAGGGCTGCGCAGTTTGCTGGCAGCCGAGCCAGACATCATCGTTATCGCCACCGCCACCGATGGCGAACGGCTGCTGGACGCCGTCGAGCGCTTCCACCCCGATGTGGTCGTAACGGACATTCACATGCCCTACCTGGACGGCCTGGCCAGCCTACAAACCATCCGTCAACGCCAGCCCACCATCTACATTTTGCTGCTAACTGCCTACAGCGACAGCGACACGCTGCGCGCCGCGTTGGCGGCGCGCGCCGATGGCCTGCTGCTCAAGAGCGATCCGCCGGAGCGAGTGGCCGAGGCCATCCGGCAAATCACCTCCGGGCAGTTGGTTTTTCCGGCAGCAGCCCGCCATTGGCTGTCTGGCAGCCAACCAACCACGCCCGACATCACCCTTTCCGAGCGCGAAAACGAAGTGCTGGCGCTGGCAGCCGAGGGACTGAGCAACGCCCAAATCGCCCACCGCCTGCACATCAGCCAGAATACCGTCAAATTCCACCTGCAAAACATTTACCAGCAGCTTGGCGTCAGCAACCGCACCGAAGCCAGCCGGTGGTATCTGCATAAACGGCCGTAGCCACTTCCTCCTCCGCCTACCCAAACGGGTAGTTTGAAACCACCCACCCCACCCCCCCCCTGACTACCCCATCGGTCATTCTCCCTTTCCACCGCTTCGGTTATCCTGATTGTGAAAATATGAACAAACAGAATTCATAATTCATCGTTGGCCCGGAAGCAGCCGGGCAGGTAGACCTGGACGCACCTGTGGCTGCCAACTTGCAGGCCATCGCCGGCGCCAAAGGCATCCGCGTTGAAGAAGTCACCGTTGTCATTCTGAACCGGCCGCGCAATGCTGACAAGATCACGGCCGTGCGCCAGGCCGGGGCGCAGGTACGTCTCATCAGCGACGGCGACGTGGCCCCCGCCCTCATGGCCGCCCTGCCCGATACCGGCATAGACGCCGTCATGGGCATCGGCGGTACCCCCGCCCGAAGGAGTGATCACCGCCTGCGCCCTGCACGGATTGGGCGGCGATATTCAAGGCCGCCTGGCCCCCCAGAAAGAGGACGAACGCCAACGCCTGGCCGAAGCCGGTATAGATGTCGGCCGTAAATTGGGTCTGGCCGACCTGGCCAGCGGCGAAGACCACACCTTTGCCGCCACCAGCATCACCCAGGGCGACTTTTTGCGCGGCATGCGCTACACCCCCACCGGGGCCATCACCCACTCCCTCGTCATCCGCTCCCGCTCCGGCACCTGGCGCGTCATTGAATCCCATCACCGATGGGAGAAGTTAATGCAAATCAGTTCGGTGCTATACCGATAGAGTTTGGAGATTGGAGTTAGAAGGCGATGAATCGCCTACTACGAACATATCAAAGGAGATTGATTGAAATGAGTACAACCATGATTGCCCCTAAAACCATCAGCCAGCCGCCAACGGCCGAACTCAGCCAGAAATACCAGGCTGGTGTGCGTGATTATGCCGTAGATTACTACGTGCCCGATTACGTACCGGCCGATACCGACCTGCTGTGCGCCTTTCGCATTACGCCCAAACCCGGCGTCTGCATGCCGGAAGCGGCCGCCGCCGTCGCCGCCGAATCTTCCACCGGCACCTGGACGGAAGTGTGGTCAAACCAACTGACCGACATTGACTTTTACAAGGCCAAAGTGTACGCGATTGAAGATGACTCAGACGGCAGCGCCATCGCCGATGGCAGCGCCATCGCCTACATCGCTTACCCCATGGATTTATTCGAGGAAAACAGCATCGTCAATATCATGTCTTCCATCGTGGGCAACGTCTTTGGCTTTAAGGCGGTGGCGGCGCTGCGGTTGGAAGATATGCGCATCCCCACCGCCCTGGTGAAAACCTTCCCCGGTCCGCACGTGGGCATTTACGATGAACGGGTGTGGGCGAACAAGTGGGAACGGCCGTTGCTCGGCGGCACCGTCAAACCCAAACTCGGCCTCTCCCCCAAAGCCTATTCAACCATCATCTATGAATGTCTGGTGGGTGGCCTGGACACCACCAAAGACGACGAAAACATGAACAGCCAGCCCTTCAGCCGTTGGCAGGACCGTTTCCGCTATGCGCAAGAAGCTGTAGGCGAAGCCATGGTCGCCACCGGCGAATTTAAGGGGCACTGGCACAATGTCACCGCCGGTTCCACCAGCGAAAGCCTGCGCCGCATGGATTTCCTGGCCGAACGCGGCGCGAAAATGTGCATGTTCGACTTTATCACCGCCGGTTTTGCCGCCTCCGCCGATGTCTTCGCCCATGCCCGCGACCTGGACATGATCGTGCATTGCCACCGCGCCATGCACGCCGTCTTTACCCGCCAGGCCAATCACGGCATCCACATGCGCGTGGTGGCTAAATGGCTGCGGCTGACCGGCGGCGACCACCTGCACACCGGCACCGTCGTCGGCAAGCTGGAAGGTTCCCGCAGCGAAACCCTGGGCATCATTGACCTGCTGCGCCAGCGGCACACACCCGCCAACCCGGAGCGTGGCCTTTACTTCGACCAGGATTTTGCCGGTCTCAAAGATGTGTGGCCGGTAGCCTCCGGTGGCATTCATGTCCACCACATTCCCGAACTGCACCGCATGTATGGCAACGATGCCTTTTTCCTCTTTGGCGGCGGCACACACGGCCATCCCAAAGGCAGCCGCGCCGGCGCCCGCGCCAACCGCGTGGCAACCGAGGCCATCGCGTCTGGCTCCACGCTGGAAGAGGCCGCCCGGAATTCCCCGGAACTACGCGACGCCATGAACCTGTGGGCGGACATCAAATTTGATGTGCAGAAATAGGCTGATTGTAGGGCGATTTTGCAAAATCGCCCTACATCGGGAGTGAGAACAATGAAGCGATCACAGCGCCCCATCGTGCTGGGCATTGTTGGCGACAGCGCCGCCGGTAAAACAACCATTACGCAAGGGTTGACGCGCATTTTGGGCGAGGAAAACTGTACCCACGTTTGTACCGACGATTACCACAAATTCGACCGCCAGGAACGAGCGGAGCGCGGCATTTCGGCGTTAGATCCAGATTGCAATTACATTGACATCATGCAACTGCACATGGAGCGGCTGCATTACGGGCAGCCCATCTTGAAGCCGGTATATGACCATTCCAACGGCACGCTGGTACGGCCGGAGTATGTGCAACCGAAACAGTTTGTCATTGTGGAAGGGCTGTTAGGTTTTTCTACAGAAGTGCTGCGCAATTTTTTTGATGTGAAGGTGTTTCTGGCGCCGGACGAAAATGTGCGGGCCATTTGGAAAGTGAGGCGAGACACAAGCAAACGAGGCTACACACCGGAACAGGTACAGGCCGCGCTGAAACGACGCGAACCTGTGTCGGAAGCCTTTATACGGCCGCAGCGCAAACATGCAGACATTGTGGTGAACTTCTATCCGCCGCCGGATTGTGACCCGGAAACGGCCGGATCGCACCTGAACACCCGGTTGATCTTGCGACCAACGATTCCCCACCCGGATTTGAGTTATTTGTTGGAAGGCAGCCGGAACGGCCGTATCCGCTTGCAGCTCAACCGGGACAATGGGCTGCCGGTGGATTTTTTGGATATTGACGGCAACGTGTCCACCCTCGAGGCTACCCGCCTGGCCGACGCTATCTGGGAACACATGCCGGAGTTGCGCCCGGAAGCGGAATCGGAATTCGGCAATTATCTGGATGGGATGCGCCACCAACACAGCCACCCGTTGGCCTTGACCCAACTGCTAATCACTTACCACGTGCTGCGCAAATACAACGACCTGACCAATATGCCTTTTGCCACGCCGGTAGCGGCGCTGAGCCGCCTGCAATCAACGGTTCAGGCTACGGCCGTTAACTGAACTGCTGCCCCATTGCCAGGAACGGGCAAATGGTTGGATAATACGCCCATGAACCAGATCAAATTAGCCCCCTCTATTTTGTCGGCCGATTTTTCCCGGCTGGGTGAGCAGGTCGGCGAAGCCATTGCTGCCGGCGCTGAATACATTCATCTGGATGTGATGGACGGCCACTTTGTGCCCAACATCACCATTGGCCCACTCATTGTGCAGGCGTTACGGCCGTTGGCCGAACAAACCGGCGTGGTACTCGATGTTCACCTGATGATTGCAAACCCGGATCGGTATCTGGCCGATTTTGCCCAGGCGGGCGCGGATATTTTGACGGTGCATGTAGAGACCTGCCCCCATTTGCACCGCACCGTCCAGGTCATCCGCGAATTGGGCGTAAAACCCGGCGTCACCTTGAATCCGGCCACACCGCTGGTTACACTAGAGGAAATTCTGCCCGACGTAGACCTGGTTCTGATCATGTCGGTCAACCCCGGTTTTGGCGGCCAAAGCTACATCCCCGGCAGCACGGACAAGATTCGCCGTCTGCGCCGGATGCTAGACGCGATAGGGTCAACGGCCGATTTAGAAGTAGATGGCGGCGTCAAGGTTCAGAACGTTGCCGAAATCGTCGCCGCCGGCGCCAACGTGTTGGTGGCCGGCAGCGCCATCTTTGGCGGCAGCAAGACAATTAGCGAAAACATCGCCGATTTCCGGCGTGTGCTACGGGTGTAGGGCAATTTGCCAGATTGCCCTGCATGCAAAAGGAAAAAACAGGATGAACAAGGAACTGCTAGAAACCACTGCCCAGGCCATGGTAGTCAAAGGCAAAGGCATCCTGGCCATGGACGAAAGCACCGGTACTTGCGTGAAGCGCTTCGTGAAGTACGGCATCGAATGCACATTTGAAACGCGCCGTGTTTACCGCAGTTTGCTATTGACCACGCCGAATTTGTCCGACTATATCGCCGGGGCTATTTTGTACGACGAAACAATTCGGCAGCAGGTGGCGGGCAGCCATTTGCCCATGCCAGCGTACATGGCCGCCCACGGCATTATCCCCGGCATCAAAGTGGACATGGGCGCAAAGCCGTTGGCCGGGCATCCGGGCCAGGTGGTGACCGAAGGGCTGGACGGGCTGCGTGAACGGCTGGCCGAATACCGGGAGTTGGGCGCGCGTTTTGCCAAGTGGCGGGCCGTCATCAATATCGGCGAAGGGCTGCCCACGCAAGCGGGCATTGAGGCGAATGCCCATGCCCTGGCGCGGTATGCGGCGCTGGTGCAAGAAGCGGGGCTGGTACCTATTGTGGAGCCGGAAGTGCTGATGGATGGCAACCACACGATTGAACGGTGTTATGAGGTCACGGCCGTGACCCTCCAGGCCGTTTTTGCCGCGTTATTCCAGCAGGGTGTTTACCTGGAAGGGATGGTGCTGAAACCGAGCATGGTGATTTCCGGGAAGGAGTGCCCGCAGCGGGCCGCGCCGGAGCAGGTGGCGGCGGAGACGGTGCGTTGTTTACGGGATCACGTACCGGCGGCCGTACCGGGCATTGCTTTCCTTTCCGGCGGCCAAAGCAGCGCCGAAGCCACCTGGCACTTGAGTTTGATGAACCAATTAGGTGGCGTGCCCTGGGCGTTGTCCTTCTCTTACGGCCGTGCCTTGCAGCAAGAAGCCCTGGAAACCTGGCATGGCAGCGACGCCAACATTCCGGCCGCCCAGGCAGCGTTTCGCCAGCGGGCCAGCCTGGTAGCCGCCGCCGCCACCGGCCAATACACGCCGGAGATGGAAAACTCATAAAGGTGACAGGTAGCAGCCCACAGAGTGACAGGTGACAATAGTTGAGCAGGCTCCCAGATGGTATCGTGGTTTCCTATGACGAGGATCATAGGATGATGATGCAACCAAAAGAGCCAACAGCTTTATCTATCTCCCCAAAGCCGGTGGTGCGCCAACGGCTGACGGTGACGGGCGTGGTGCAGGGGGTGGGGTTTCGGCCGTTTGTCTATGGATTGGCGCGGCGGCATGGGCTGGCGGGTTTTGTGGGCAATGACAGCGGCGGGGTGTTTATTGAGGTGGAGGGGACGGTAACGGCCGTGACCCACTTCCACCACGACCTCATCCACCAGCCGCCGCCGCTGGCACACATTGAGCAGGTGACGGTGGATTGGCTGCCCGCGCAGGGCAACCACGATTTTGTCATTGTCCCCAGTCAGGCGCAGGCGACCGCCAACACCCTCATTTCGCCCGACATTTGCCTATGTGATGACTGCCTGCGCGAACTGTTTGATCCCGCCAACCGGCGTTACCGTTACCCCTTCATCAACTGCACCAACTGCGGCCCCCGTTTTACCATCATCCAGGAAATTCCCTATGATCGGCCGTTTACGACGATGGCCGCGTTTACCATGTGCCCCGCCTGCCAGGCGGAGTATGACAATCCACTAGATCGGCGCTTCCACGCCCAGCCGAATGCCTGCCCCGATTGTGGCCCGCAGGTATGGTTGGAAATCGGTGAACGGTTATCGGTGAATGGTGATCGGTTATCGGTAAACAGTGATCGGTTGTTGGACATGGGGCTTCGGGGCGACACAGCCGTGCGGCAGGCACAGGCGTTGTTGGCGGCGGGGCAGATTGTGGCCATGAAGGGGTTGGGCGGTTTTCATCTGGCATGTGATGCGGCCAATGACGTTGCCCTGGCGACGCTGCGTGAGCGCAAAGGGCGAGTGGATAAACCATTTGCGGTGATGGCCTGGGATGTGGATGCAATACGCCGGTTTGCCTATGTGTCGGGCGAGGAAGCGGCATTGCTCACGGCCAAAGAACGGCCGATTCTGCTGCTGCGCCAGAAAGAGAACAACCCACTCTCCCCCCTGATCGCCCCTGGCAACAACACTATCGGCGTCATGCTGCCCTACACGCCCCTCCACTATCTCTTGCTAGAGGCTCAGTCCCGTGTCCTCGTGATGACGTCGGCCAATTACAGCGACGAACCCATTGTCAAAGACAATGACGAGGCGCGGGAACGGCTGGCAGCCCTGGCCGACGCTTTTCTGATGCACAACCGGGAGATTCACGGCCGTTGCGATGACTCCGTCATAAGAATAATCGGTCATGCGCCGCCGCCCACTGCACACGGCTCACCACCCACTGCTCACCTCCTTCCCCTGCGCCGTTCCCGTGGTTACGCCCCGTTTCCGGTAAAGCTGCCCCACGCCGTGCCGCCGACGCTGGCGGTGGGCGGCGAACTGAAAAGCACCTTTTGCCTGGCGAAAGGGGAATACGGCTACATGAGCCAGCACATCGGCGATATGGAGAATTTAGAGACGGTGCGCGCTTTTGAAACGGCCGTGACCCATTTCCGCCACATTTTCCGCGCCGACCCGGAACGGCTGGTCTGTGATATGCACCCCGGTTATCTTTCGACTCAGTGGGCGCAAGAACAGGCGGCGCAGGCGGGGCTGCCCCTGATGACCGTGCAGCACCACCACGCCCACATTGCCAGCGTCATGGCCGAACACCGACTGGACGGCCGTACACCGGTCATCGGCTTTAGTTTTGACGGCACGGGGTATGGCACGGATGGCGCGGTGTGGGGCGGTGAACTGCTGCTGGCCGATTACACCGGTTTTGCACGGGCGGCCCATTTGAAGTATGTGCCATTGGCGGGGGGGGATGCGGCGGTGAAACGGCCGTATCGCCTGGCGCTGGCCCATTTGTGGGCCGCCGGGCTGGAGTGGGATGAGGCGCTGCCCTGTGTGGCCGCCTGCCCACCCCAGGAGCAGCGCATTTTGCGGCAGCAATTAGAACAGGGCATCAACAGCGTACCTACCAGCAGCATGGGGCGGCTGTTTGACGCCGTCGCATCGCTGTTGGGCATTCGCCAGGTGGTAACGTATGAGGGGCAGGCGGCGATGGAGATGGAAACAGCTGTGTCGCCGGACGTAACAGAGCAGTACACCTTTGCCCTGGCGGGCGTGGAGATTGACGCCGCCCCGGTGCTGGCGGCGATGGCCGCCGATATAATGGCCGGGGTGGAGAGGGCTGTCATTGCTGCCCGCTTCCACAATGCTGTAGCCGAACTCATTGTCCGGCTGAGTTTGCAGATGCGGGCACAGCATGGGTTGAACCAGGTGGCGCTTAGCGGTGGGGTGTTTCAGAATGTGCAGTTGTTGGGTACGGCCGTGCCGCAGTTACAACAGCACGGTTTTACAGTCTTGACCCATCACCTGGCGCCGCCCAACGACGGCGGCCTGGCGTTGGGACAGGTGATGGTAGGAGTAAGAAACAGTGATGCGTGATGCGTGACCCTGCTCTGGTCACGCATCACGCATCACCAAAGAGGTTAATCATGTGTTTAGGTATTCCTGGAAAAGTGGTGGAGATTTACGAAGCATACGGCACACGCATGGGCAAGGTGGACTTTAGCGGCATCCAAAAGGAAGTGTGCCTGGCCTATCTGCCGGAAATTCAGGTGGGCGATTACACCATCATCCACGTGGGTTTTGCCATTACCCGGCTGGATGAGACCTCCGCGCTGGAAACGCTGGCTTTGTTTAACCAGATGGGTCTGCTGGAAGAAGAACTGCTGGCCGACAAGGAGGGTGTGACATGAAATACCTGGACGAGTTTCGTGATCCCGACCTGGCGCAAAAGCTATTGAGGCAAATTGCCCAGCTGGCGACGCGAAAATGGGTGATGATGGAGGTATGCGGCGGACAGACACATTCCATCATTCGCAACGGCATTGACCAACTGCTGCCGGACGCTGTGGAGATGATCCATGGGCCAGGCTGCCCGGTATGCGTCACGCCGCTGGGCATTATTGATAAGGCGCTGGCGATAGCCTCGCGGCCAAACGTCATCTTTTGCTCCTTTGGCGACATGCTGCGTGTACCCGGCAGCGAAAAGGATTTGTTCCGCATCAAGAGCGAAGGGGGCGATGTGCGCATCGTCTACTCGCCGCTGGACGCGGTGAAGATTGCCCGCGAGAACCCGGATAGGGAAGTGGTCTTTTTTGGTATTGGTTTTGAAACCACCGCCCCGGCCAACGCCATGGCCGTGTTCCAGGCCAGGCAGCAAGGGTTAAGTAATTTTTCCATGTTGGTGTCTCATGTGCTGGTGCCGCCGGCGATTGAGGCGATTTTGCAATCGCCAACGAACCGGGTGCGGGCATTTCTGGCGGCGGGGCACGTGTGCAGTGTGATGGGTTACTGGCAGTATTTGCCCATTGCCGAGCAGTATCAGACGCCAATTGTGGTGACGGGCTTTGAGCCGCTGGATGTGTTGGAAGGGATCCGGCGGGCGGTGCAGCAGTTGGAAGACGGCCGTGCCGAAGTGGAAAACGCCTACCCTCGCGCCGTCACGGAAGCGGGCAATGTGGCCGCGCAAAAGATGTTGGCCGATGTGTTTGAGGTCAGCGACCGGCAGTGGCGAGGCATTGGCCTGATTCCGCAAAGTGGCTGGGAACTGAGCGCGGCGTACCGGGATTTTGACGCGGCCGTGCGCTTTGACGTGGGCCACATCGAGACGCGCGAGTCGCCCCTGTGCCGCAGCGGTGAAGTGCTGCAAGGGATGATCAAACCCAACGAATGTGCCGCTTTTGGCAAAGAATGTACACCACGCAATCCCCTGGGGGCGACGATGGTTTCCAGCGAAGGGGCGTGTGCGGCGTATTACCAGTACGGCCGTTTTGTGGCGTTGGAAAGTGTAATGGTTGTTTAAGATAGGATATTGAGATATTGGGATATTGCGGATTGCCCAATATCCCAATATCTCAATAATAAACTATGACCAACGAGCTAGATTTTGAAGGCTGGACGTGCCCGGCGCCGCTGCGCAGTTACCCGAACGTCATTCTGGGGCATGGCGGCGGCGGCAAATTGTCGGCCGAGTTGGTGGAGCATTTGTTTGTGCCCGCCTTTCGCAATGACAAGCTAGAGGCCTTGGGAGATGCGGCTGTTTTTTCTTTGAATGGGTCACGGCTGGCAATGTCTACCGATTCGTTTGTGGTCCGGCCGTTATTTTTCCCCGGCGGCAACATTGGCGATCTGGCGGTAAATGGCACGGTGAACGACATTAGCATGAGTGGGGCACGGCCGTTGTACCTGAGCGCCGGGTTCATCATTGAAGAAGGGCTGCCTATGCAAACGTTGGCGCAAATTGTGGACAGCATGGCCGCCGCTGCCGCCAAAGCGGGCGTCACCCTGATTACCGGCGATACAAAGGTGGTGGACAAGGGGCACGGCGACGGCGTTTACATCAACACCAGCGGCATTGGCCTGATTCCCGATGGCCTGGAAATTGGGCCAGATAGGGCGCGGCCAGGTGATGTGGTCATTTTGAACGGCACAATTGGCGATCATGGCATGGCGATTATGAGTGTGCGTGAGGGGTTGGCGTTTGAGTCACCCATTGTCAGCGATACGGCCGCGCTCAATGGGCTAATTGCGACGATGATCCAGGCCTGCCCTCAAATTCATGTACTGCGCGACCCCACCCGCGGCGGCGTGGCTTCTTCGCTGAACGAAATTGCCCATAGCTCTGGCGTGGGTATTATCCTGGATGAAAAGAAAATCCCGGTACACCAGTCGGTACATTCGGCCTGTGAGTTGTTGGGCATGGACCCAATTTATGTGGCCAATGAGGGTAAATTGTTAGCCATTGTGCCGGCCGAACAGGCAGAGACAGTGACGGCGGTGATGCGTGGGCACGAGTTGGGGCAGGATACGGCCGTGATCGGCCAGGTCGTCGCCGAATACCCCGGTCTGCTCGTGGCCAAAACCGGCATCGGCGGCACACGGGTCATCCCCATGCAAATTGGTGAACAACTGCCGCGTATCTGTTAAAACAGGGTCATGGGGGTAGCCTATGCCCCCATGACCCTGGCTGCGGTTTACGGTTCAACCACAAACCAGACGTCATTCACACCTTGCCCGGTTGTGTCACCGGGCGCTTCGTCGTGAATCCAGAAATAGAGGGGATAGCCGTTGTACGTCACCTGAAGCGTGCCATCAGTGCGTTCGGTAATGCCCAATTCACCCGTCACGCCAAAACCGGCAATGGGCAACTCACCTGGCTCCAGCAATAAGGGCGGCCAGTTGATGGCGCATTGATCATAACAGGTGCTTTCGTTTTCTCCGTCTACGCCGAAGAGATAGAGCGTCATGCCGTTATGAGCCACCAGAAAATCGCCGAGTTCGGGGGTGCTGCTCACCGCTACGGTGTAGGGTGGCACAACATACCAGACATCATCCACCGCCTGCCCGGTAGCGTCACCCGGATTTTCATCCAGTATCCAGTAATATAGGGGCATGCCACCATACGTCACCTGAACCGTGCCGTCATCTCGTTCAGTGGTACCCAACTTGCCCACCACGCCAGCGCCGCCGGTAAGCGCTTCCCCTTCATCCAGCAGCAGAGGCGGCCAATAAAAGGCACATTCGTCATAGCAGTTGCTTATGCCTGGGTCATCGGGATTAAAGCGGTAGAGGGTGAGACCCTCCGGCCCGACGAGGAAACGGCCGAGTTCTTCATTACCGCCCAACAACACTTTGGTGGTGGGGCGGGCGACGGCCCATATATTGCGGAAATTATGACCGGTGGTTTCGCCAGGGGCGGCGTCATTGACCCAGTAGTAAAGCGGCCAGCCATCATAGGTAACTTGTATCGTGCCGTCGGTGCGTTCGGTGGTTGCCAGTTCGCCGGGCAGTTCGGCTACGGCCGTGACATCTTCGCCAGCCGCCACTACCAACGGCGGCCAGGCCAATGCACAGGCATCATAACAATTACTGACGCCCGGTGTGTCGTGGGCAAAGGTATACAGCGCCATACCGGCCGCGTCCACCAGATAGACGCCCAGCTCATCGCTCTCGGCCAGTTGCAACAACGCCGTCACCGGCAGACCGCCCAAGAGGGTAAACGGCGGCGTCACCATGTTGCCGTCTGCATCCATCGCGGGCACATCGTCGCCGGGAAATTCATATTCCCCCCTTGTGCCTGCGTCTATGTGGAGCATGGCATATAGGGTCTCGGTAGCGCCGGTCGGGTCAATGGTCACGATGACATTTTGATTTTCACCGGCGGCTACAGGCGTGTAACCCAGCACGGGGCCGGGACGGCCGTCTGCCTGGGCGTGAATGACAATCCAGCCGGGCACGTCAGCCGTGACGCTGTCTATGGTCACGGTAAACTCTTCGGTCAGGTTTTGGTCGGAAACGGTAACGGCGTTGGTCACGGCCGTTTCCATTTCCATTGTCTCGGCGGTGGGTGCGACGGTTACTTCAACTGGTGCGATGATGGGTTCGGCCACTTCGGGTTCGGGCAAGACTGCCGCGACCGTGGGGGGCTCGGTTGGGGGCGGTGTTGATGCGGCGGATTGCCCGCCACACGCGACCAGAGACAATAACAACACAAACAGCAGGGGGCGCGATAAGACATATCTTTTCATAGCTTGCGTTCTCCTTATGGTTTTGGTGTGAATCGGTTTACCAGAAAACAACAATCCCGGTACGTTCAACCATACGGATAAAAACGGGAAGTGGATGAAAAGAGGGGGAATCTACAAGTTAAAGCCTAACACGCGGTCGCCGGTAGGGCCAGGGCTGCCACCGGCCGGTTCAATGGTGATGCCAAAAGCCTGGTAACTGGTAAACGGCCGTGCCGACTGAATTGTAATCTGGGCAGAGCCATCGGCGTTCACGGAAAAGACCGCGCCGCTGTCGCGCTGGCCATCCCGGATGAGCCACAACTGATACTGCTGTTCGGCCGTCAGCGGCGGCAGATTGGCGATGGACAGGGTAGCCGTGCCATCAGCGGCGATGGTGATGACGCCAGTGGCTTCCGGTGCATGTTCGGTGGCGGTGAGGGTGTATTGCGAAGGGGGCGCCGGACGATTTTGCTGCCATATGACGAGGGCGGTGGCGGCCAGAACAAGCACAACCAGAGCCAGGCCCGGTCGCCAGTAGGGAGGATGCCACCAGCGGCGCAGATGCTCTTTTAGGGATTGGCGGCGGGTTAGTGGCAGGGCAACGGCCGTTTGCGTGCGGGCCATCAATCTGGTTTTTAACGCCGGCGGGGGGGAGGCCAGGGGCACGGCCGTTGCCAGCATATCGGTGACGGCTTCATAAGCCGCCAGTTCTGCCCGGCAGGCAGGACAGGTTTCCAGATGTACGGCTACCGTCACTGCTTCGTCCGCTTCCAGACTGCCCAGAGCATACGCGGCCAGTAACTCTTGTATCGCTTGGTGTGGCATATCGTTCATGTTTCTACCAGTAATCCCCGCAATTTGACCATACCGGCGCGAATGCGCCCTTTGATGGTGCCCAGCGGTTCACCCAAATGCGCGGCAATCTCACTGTGGCTCAGACCGCCGAAGTACGCCAATGCCAATACCTGTTGCTGATCATCTGGCAGCGAAGCCAGCGCCTGGTGTACCTGCTCGCGCTGCATCAGCAGGGCGGTTTGTGTCTCCGGGTTCTGGCTGTCGGTGAGGGGCACGGCCGTCACTTCCTCCCAACTCACGCTATCCTTTTCTGGGCGCACCTGTTCGCGCCGCAGCACATCTATGGCCCGGTTACGCGCCAGACGGGTAAGCCAGGTACTTACCTGACTCTTGCTGGCATCGTAGGTGTGGCCTTTTTCCCAGACACGGGTAAACACATCCAACGTAATTTCTTCGGCCGCCTGGCTGGTGCCAATGACCCCATAAGCCAAACTATACACCAGACGGCCGTAGCGATCATACAACTCGGCCAGCGCTGCCTCTTGACCGCGCGATATATGCTGCAGAAGAGCAGCATCAGCGGCCTGCGTAAAATCCACGGCAAAATCCTGTTCCTGATTCGGAGCAAAGCATAACGGGGATTCTACTGTGGCCGGAAAGTTCTCGCCAAACACGATCATCACCCGATCATACGCAGGGCACGGCCGTTTGGATGAGCTGGTCACGAAATCCGCCGGACGCCGGCAAAACCCATCCAATGCCGAAATCCTTGCGTATCTATCCCACAAGTGACAATACATTGCCCCGGCTGTCCGGGTAAAGGCAGCGAATGGAGGTACACAGTGGCTTGAAGTAAACGTAAAACAATGAATTTCCCGTTACACCATTTACCCCATCAAATAAGGAGAAAATCAACATGTTCATGAAAATAAGAAAACTATTCGTTGCGGCCACACTGCTGGCCCTGGCCAGTTTATTTTTCGGGTGGCAAAGTCCGGTTGCCTCAGCCCGGCAGCCCAAAATTCTGGAATTTGATACGATGGTGGGCAATACACAGGCTTTCACCGGGGACACCAATCCTATCCGGGGCATCAACGGCGGAGGGCTGCCTTGGAGCCTCACTTCAGCGAAGGGAGAACTTAAGACAAACGGGCGGTTGGAAATAAACGTGCAAGGGTTGGTTCTGGCGGCCGGCCCTAACGCTGGCAGTAACCCCATCGCTAACTTTGCGGCAATTGTAAGCTGCCTGACAGGGGATGGCGACGTACTGAATGTAGCCACCGGAACCTTCCCGGCAACTACCGGCCCGGCTTCTCAAGGCGGTGGTGATGCCAAAATCGAGACAGTGGTATCACTGCCCCAACCATGCATTGCGCCTATCATCTTTGTTACCAGTCCAGGCGGCGCCTGGTTTGCAGCTACAGGCAATTAAGTGAGTTCAGAGGTTCAACTTCTCAGGGAAGTTGAACTTCTACAACTACTCTTTTTGCGGGCGCAGGGGCAGATCGCGGGGTTCGCAGGTGGGCATGTGGCCTTCATCCGGCGCGTCTACCAGGATGGCCGCCGGGTCTACGCGGGAGTTGAATTGGGAGACCTCTACATCTTCGTGGATGAGGCCGGCCCACACCGGCTGCGGGTTGCGCACGCCAAAGACGTTGGTCAGGCGAATGCCGCCGGTCACCACGGCGCGGTCGCCGGGCATCAGATAATAATGCCCGTCAATTTCGGTTAAATCTTCCGCACTGCCCACCGCCCAGCGATACGGGTAATTGGTGATTTCGTTTTCATAGCCAATGCCTACCCGAAATGCACCCGACTCGGTGAACCAGCCTAGGGTGTTGTAGTTCCAGTCTGAATCATAGACAGTTCCCGGTGGTGGGCCACTGGTACGGATGGGGGTCGTGCCGTAATTTTCTACAGTGAGGGTGAAATAGAGCGTGTCGCAAATGGCAACGGCCGTGACATTCCAGCTTACCGTATCCCCTGTGGGCGGCGGGAAAATGTGGGCGCGGGGCACACCGCCATATTGAATGGTGAACTCATTTTCCACCCGTACCACCTGCCCCTCCTTGTCACGGGCAATGGCCACAATGGGGTATGTGCCATCAGGGGGTGGCGTGGCTCCCTCATCTACACCCCCGGCATAGTCGTAATAGTGCCAGCCGGCCGCGCGCGCCGGTACATTTTGTTCATACTCCAACACAGGCTGCTCCGAGCCATCGGGCATCAGCAAAAAGACGCGCAGGTCGGCCACATCTTTAATCAGGAAAAACTGCGCTCGCAGGCGGTCATCAATACCATCCCGGTTGGGGGTGAAGATGGTTCGGTCCAGGCTGAAATTGCGCATGTCGGGCAGTTCCGGGTCGCCATTGCGGATAGTAATTTGCCCCTGCTGCCGCTCGGTAACGCCCCGTTCGTCGGTGGCTTCAACCGTCCAGGTGTATAGACCATCCGGCAGCAGGCGGCTGAGAATTTGCCCCTGCACCTGGTCATCGGGCAGGGTAAACCCATCCACAATGCCACTGAAAGCCACGCGGTAATCACCGGCGCCACGTGGTTTTTCTTCGCGGAAGTAGAAACGGTCGCCGTTTTCATTTTCAAAGTAGATGGAGACACGACCGTTGCGCGACAGACGGTAACTGATAGTGGTCACATCATCCACACCATCCGCGTTGGGACTGATTTCACTGGCGGCAATATTGACGTTACGCAGCAAACTGTCGTCGCCGCGCACCACACGCCAGCCAATGGCTACCGCCAGCAAGACAAGAATCAGGGCCAAAGCGCCCACAATAAGAGGAGTCCGTTTCTGCTCAAACATGGGCGCAAGTGTACCAGAGGGGTACAGGCCGGGCGAGCATGATCAGGCTACGTTTAGACAACGCCGGACGAATCGCCGTTATTCCACTGTCACGCTTTTAGCTAGGTTACGCGGTTGATCTACGTCGCAGCCACGGCGCACGGCCGTGTGGTAGCTGAGCAACTGCATGGGGATGGTGTTGATGATGGGGGCCAGCAGCGGCGGCGTTTCCGGCACATAAATGACGTAATCGGCATCGGCGGCAACGGCCGTGTCCCCCTCTGTCGCCAGGGCAATCACCGTGCCGCCCCGCGCCTTCGCCTGCTGAATCTGGCTGATCATCTTTTCATACAGCGGGTCTTTGGTGGCAATGGCTACTACCGGCATCGTCTCGTCAATCAGGGCAATAGGGCCGTGTTTCATCTCCCCCGCCGGGTAGCCCTCGGCGTGGATGTAGCTGATCTCCTTCAACTTCAGCGCCCCTTCCAGCGCCACCGGATAATTGATACCCCGTCCTAAAAAGAGAAAATCGGTCGCCTTAAAAAAGTGTTGCGCCAGTTCCTCATATTCCGGGTCATGATCCAGCACCCGCCCTGCCAGGTCTGGCAAATGGGCCAGGTCAGCGGCCAGTTGGCGCAAACGCGCCGGCGAGACCGTGCCGCGTAGTTCCCCCAGCACGCAGCCCAGCAAATACAGGTCTACGAGGGAAGTGGTAAACGCCTTGGTGCTGGCCACGCCGATTTCTGGCCCGGCTTGCATGGCAATGTAACCATCGGAAATGCGCATGGATTGGCTGCCAAAGGCGTTGACAATGCTCCACAAGATCGCCCCGGACGCTTTAGCCTGTTCGCTGGCGGCCAGGGTGTCGGCCGTTTCGCCCGATTGCGTAATAGAGAGTACGGCCGTGTCCCCATCCAATATCGGCTCGTAATAGCGAAACTCCGAAGCGTACTCCACCTCCACCGGTACGCGGGCAATGGATTCGATCATAAATTTACCCACCAGCCCGGCGTAATAACTGGTGCCGCAGGCCACAATGAAAATCTTTTTCAGTCGTTTGGCCAAGGCCGGCGTCAGGTTCATCTCCGGTAAGGTAATGTGGCCGGTCTCAAAATCCACCCGCCCCCGCAACGTGTTGATAATCGCCTGGGGCTGCTCAAAAATTTCTTTTTGCATGAAATGTTTGAATTCCCCTTTGGCCGCGCTCACCGGATCCCAGGCGATAGTGTGGATTTCCGGCGTAGTCACGTTGCCGTCCAGGTCAGTGACGGTATAACCCTGCCGGGTGACGCGGGCCATCTGGCGGCTTTCCAGGAAAACCATGTCGCGGGTGAATTCCAAAATAGCAGGAATGTCTGAGGCGATGAACATTTCATCCTGGCCCACCCCCAACGTAATGCCCCCAGCATTGCCCAGACGAGCGCAGATGAGGGTATCTGGGTGGTCAATGCTCATCACGACGATGGCATTAGCTCCCCGCAACTGGCGCAAGGTGTGGCGTACGGCCGTGTCAAAGGCCAGCCCACTTTCCAGGTAGCGCTCCACCATCTGCACAATCACTTCCGTGTCCGTCTCCGAGTCGAAGCGCACCCCCTCAGCCATCAATTCATCGCGCAGTTCCACGTAATTCTCGACAATGCCATTATGCACCAGGACGACACGGCCGTTCATGCTGACGTGTGGGTGGGCGTTGCGCTGGCTGGGCTGCCCATGCGTGGCCCAGCGGGTGTGCCCAATGCCAATATACCCATGCAGCGGCTCTTGGGACAACATCATGGCCAGGTTACCCAGCTTGCCCACATCCCGGCGCAGCTCAATTTTGCCGTTTTGGGACAGCACCGCCATCCCTGCCGAATCATACCCCCGATACTCCAGCCGTTTCAGGCCGCCCAACACAACTGTGGACGCTTCCCGCGAACCCATATACCCAACGATACCACACATAATAAACCTCCGTTTGTGGCGGCTGGTGGCTGGTGGAAACCAGCCACCAGCCACTAACCATTTGGCGACCCTCGATTGTGTGTTTCGTGGGAACGCCCCTTCGATGAAAAGAGAGTAAGCCGTAAGCAGTGAGCAGTAAGTAAAGGATTCACTGCTCACTGTCTACTGCTTCTTGCTCACTAAATACAAACCGGTCACTTGCCATTTCTTTTGTCGGCGGGTTGCCCACGCCGGTTTGTGGAATGGCTTCTGTTGAAGGGGCATTGATTCAGAGTGTGACCGCTCTGGAAGGCATCCGCTGATCTTTCGATTTTCCAGCGGACATGTCAACGTCCGCCGTTAACCCCACCGTGCAGTGGGGAACCTTCACCTCGTCAACGGCTTTGCTGTGGACAAAGCCGTCCATGCGCTCATCTTGCCCTGTTAACGTTGTGTGGACTGTAGCGGCTGGCGATTACGGCCGTGCTTACCATCCACACGCGGCCTTTCTACGCCACTTCTGGGATTTGTCAAGGGATTGGCGGGCAGATAAAAATTTCCTCACCCATCTGTACTATTTTTCACAAAATGATTGACAATTACTTAGGTGGGCATACAATTAGCCTGCCTAACCATTTGGCTGGCTAACAATTAATTAGAAACCAGGTATGAACCCGGTTTCTCTCTTTATCTATGGCTGACACCACTCTTGTAGCTACTGAAATTATTCGCACCATCCCCGCCGTGATGCGGCTGGTGGCGGCAGAACTGCGCAAGCAGCAAAGCCAGCTTGTACCCGCCCAGCTAGGTGTGATGGGCGCGCTGGCCGAACGTTCCTGCAACCTGAGCGAACTGGCCGAATTCAGCGGCGTCAGTCTGCCCACCATGTCTGGCACCGTCAGCCACCTGGTGGCGCAGGGGCTAGTCAAGCGCACGCGCGCCCCCCATGACCGGCGCATGATTATGCTGGAACTGACGCCCGACGGCCGTGCTCAACTCGACCATCTCGGCTACCACATCATCGGCCACATCGCCACCCTGCTGGCGCCCTTATCCGATACCGACCTGACCACCGTACAAAACGGGCTGGTTACGTTACAAAAAGTGTTCCCGCCATGGGAGTCTATAAAAAGAGATTAGAGATTGAATTCTCTCAAACTCCAATCTCTAATTACCCAATTACCCACTTACAAGGATTAACCCATGCTATCCAAACTATTTGACAAAATCACGGCCCTCTCCCTCCGCTTCCGCTGGATCACCGTCGCCATTGCCATGATCATCCTGGCTGCTGGTGTTTATTCAGTACCGCAGTTGAACCAGGAATTACTACCACGTGTGGAGTTTCCACAAACGGTCGTCGTGGTACAGTGGGGCGACGCCGCCTCCGCCGAGCAATTCCTAGAAGAAGTGACCATCCCGCTGGAAGAAAAGCTGCAAGGCGTGGAAGGGGTGCTAAATGTGGAATCCACCACCAACCCTACCTTTGCTTTCCTCATTGCCCGGTATGACTTTGGCCTGAACCAGGACAAGATTTTGGCAGAGATCAACGCCGCAATTGAGAACGCCGGGCTGCCGGAAACGGCCGAAAGCCAGGTGATCAACTTTAGCTTTAGCGACCTGCCGGTAGTTATTGCCAGCATTTCTTCATCAGAACTGACGCTGCCGGAACTCAAGGCGCTGGTGGAATCAGAGTTAAAACCAGCGCTGGAAGGGTTAGAGCCGGTTAGCCGTGTTGTTGTTTCCGGTGGGCAGGAGTTACCGGAAAAGATAGAACCAGAAGTTGCCGAAGCAACGGCCGTCCCCGAACCCACCGCCACCCCAGAAGACCCCGGTCGTCTACCCCAAATCATCGTGGATGGCGCCGCCAGTTTGGGTGTTGAAATCGGCTACGCCCAGGATATCACCGTAGACCTGCTGCGCAGCATCAGCGACCGGCCCACCGCCGCCGACGACGTGATGACCATCCTGGCGCTCTTCCCCACCGACCTGCTGGTTCATGTACCCGCTGACACGCTCTCCTACCTGCCGGTGGAGTATATTGACACGCTCGACCCGGCGCTGGTGGCGGAATTGGATGAACTGGCGGCCGAATTTGGCGGCGTGGGGCAATATACCCTGGCCGAAGCCACCGCCATCCTGTCTGGCAATGAAATCGCCGCAGAAGAGCCAACGGCCGTGCCCACTGCCGAAACCGAAGCGGAGGTCATCACCGAAACGGCCGTACTGCCCACATTCACGCCGGTTGATCTGCCGGAAAGCTGGGTAGCCGGAGCCGCGCAACTGGGGCAGGCCATCTCCACCACCGCCGACATCACCCCTGAATTTATGCAAGGGTTGGTACAGTTTGCCCCCGACCAACTAACCGAATTGACGCCGGAGATGTGGCGAGCATTGGATCCGGCAGTCACGGCCGTTGCCCTGCCCCTGGTGGAAGCCGACTTAGACCCCTTGCTACTCATCCAGCTTCAAGCCATTCAAGCCGCCGCCAACGGCGAACTACCGCCCCCGGCCGATCTGCCCCAATCGTGGCAAGACATGGCCGCCAGCTTTGGCATGACGCTCACCAGCACCCTCAGCCTGGCAAACTTACCGCCGCAGGCATTTGGCATGATGTCCGGCAGCATGCCCCCGGAAATGATGGCTGAATTGACGCCAGAGATATTGTTGGGGCTGCCCGCTTTCATCCTGGCGCAATTACCGGAAGGCATGACGGCCGTGTTGGACGAAGGCATGACCCAGGCCATCGTCAATATCCTCATTGCTGACGCCCGCCACAGGGCGCTTTTGTCCGAGCCAACCACCGGCGCTGCCAGTGACGACCCTGGGCGCCTGCCCGATCTTCTTATTCAGGGCATGGCTCAAGCTGGACTGCAACTGGAACAGGCAGCCGACATTACGCCAGATATGATGCGCTTGTTAGGTGGTTTTGGGCCACAGGGGATCCAGGCATTACAACTGCTCACGCCAGACAATCTGCGCCTCTTGCAACCAGAAGTCATTGCCCTGCTCCCGGTCGAGTTTGTGGAAACATTACCGGCTGATCTGCGTGTAGAGCTGGATACCCTGGCGGCTGCGTATGGTGGTGTGGGGGCATTGGCTCTGGCTGAAGCAGCAGCAGCCGACCCGGCTCGCCTACCAGAAGTAATTATTGCCGGAGCGGCCCAGGCCGGCTTTGTAGTAGAAAACGCCCAGGACATTAATCCAGACATGATCCGTCTGTTTGGCGGTTTGGGTGAACAAGGCCTGCAAGTATTGGCGCTGTTAACTAAAGACAATTTGCGTCTGTTACAACCGGAAGTGATTGCCCTGTTGCCGATAGAATTTTTGGATACGCTGGACGCCGATTTACGCGCCGAACTAGACACACTGGCGGCTGAATTTGGCGGCGCAGGTGCATTGGCCCTGGCCGAGGCAGAAGAAGCCGCAGCCGCTTCCGCCGAAGCGCCTGCCCTGGCCGGTATCTGGTTAGAGCCTGGCCCCAATGGCGAAGAACCTCTATTCAAAACAGCGTATGACCTGCTCAACAACAGTTTTATGCCCGGCGCGGCAGCGCTGCTGAACGTGCTGCCCTCTTCCCCCAACGCGGACATGGCCCCGCAAATGATGGCCGACCTGACCCCCGAAGTGATCGCCTATCTGGCTGAAAATGAGGCCGGGTTCATTGAAAATTTGGAACCAACCATCCTGGAACTGATGTCGCCGGAGACGCTTATCTTCATGCTGGAAAACTACCCAGACACCTTTGACGCCGACCTGGCAGCCAGGCTGGCGGGGATTGCTGCCGGTACGGTAGCGGTTTTTGTGCCTGAAGCAGCCATCACCCGCACCGATGGCAATCCTTCAGTGCTGATTCAACTGTTCAAGGGCGGTGATGACAATACAGTGGATACCGCCCACGCCATTTTTGATGAACTGGCGGCGTTTGAACAGGCGCATCCGGGTATGAGAGCCACACTGGTGTTTGAACAGGCCACTTTCATCGAGGAATCTATCGCTGGCGTCACCCGTGAAGGCTCTTTGGGGGCGGTGTTTGCCATCCTGGTCATCCTGATCTTTTTAAGCGGACACATTGGCGGGCGCTACCGCTTAAGCTGGCGGGCCACCTTGGTCATCGCTGTGTCCATTCCCCTCTCTATCTTTAGCGCCTTCTTCTTGATGCAGTGGTTGCCCATCACCGTTGGCGAGGGAATGCAAAATTGGGCCAACAGCAGCGGCAGCAGCGTCGTCACCTTTATCTCTCGCCTCTTCCCCAACTCCGTTACGCTCAACATTATGACCCTGAGCGGCCTCACCGTAGCCATTGGCCGGGTGGTGGATGACTCCATTGTGGTGCTGGAAAACTCCTACCGCCACATCCAACGCGGCGAAGAGACCAACGACGCCATCCGCGCCGCCACCCGTGAAGTGGCTATCGCTATCTTCTCGGCGACCGTCACCACCATGGTGGTGTTCCTGCCCCTGGGGTTTGTGGGCGGCATCATCGGCTCCGTCTTTATGCCCTTTGGTCTGACGGTGGTCTGGGCGTTGGCCGCCAGTTTCATAGTTTCCATTACTGTTGTGCCCGCGCTCACTTCGCTCTTTATCAATAGAAACAACATCCCTGAAGAGCGGGAAACAAGTATGCAGCGCTGGTATACACCCATGCTGGAATGGGCATTGACGCACCGGGCGCTGACCCTGCTCGGCTCGGTGATCGTTTTTGCGGGCAGCCTGTATCTACTTAGCCTGCTGCCACAAAGTTTCATCCCGGCATTGGGTGAACCGACTATCAATGTCAGCATTGAGCTACCCAATGGCACGCCCATATTAGAAACAAACGAAGCGGTGACGCAGTTTGAAGAGGCAATTAACGACATTGCTGGGTTAGGCTCGGTGCAAACAACGGTGGGAAGCGCTGCCGGTTTTGAGGCCCTCTTTTCCCAGGGTTCGGTGACGCAAAATATCGCCTCGCTGACCATTAGCGTAGAGAACAAAGATGAGCTAGACACGCTGACGAAGGCGGTACGCGCTAAAGCTGTGAGCCAGTTTGGCGAAGAAAATGCGACTGTCTCCGCCGCTTCACAAACCGGATTTAGCGGTTTTTCGCTGACCGTCACCGGGGATTCGCTGGAAGATCTGCTGCCGGTGGTGGCTGATGTGAAGGCGGCCATTGGCTCGGTAGACCTGGAAGGGGATGGTGTGCCCGATATTGCCAACGTCACCAGCACAGTGGACGACCTGATAGCGGGTAATGGCAATGGCAGTACGGTGTATATCCGCATTGACGGCCGTCCCGCCGTCAGCTTTAGCGGTGAGCTAGAAACCCAGAATACGCTGGGCGTCACCAATGCCGCCAAAGCGGCTATCCAGGCGGTAGACAGTCTGCCCGCCGGCGCCGTCGTCAGCGAAGGGTTTGAATCGCAACAACAGGTACAGGGCTTCCAATCCATGCTGCTGGCCATTGTCATCTCCATCGTCCTGGTCTATGTGGTCATGGCGCTGACCTTCCGCAGCTTTATCCTGCCCTTTGTCATTCTCTTTAGTCTGCCCTTTGCCCTGGTAGGCGCGGCCATTGCCCTCTACGTCACCAGCAGCGTCATGGGCATCTCTGCGCTCATCGGCTTTATGATGCTGGT
This sequence comes from Chloroflexota bacterium, assembly GCA_013112725.1. Taxonomy (GTDB): domain Bacteria; phylum Chloroflexota; class Anaerolineae; order Promineifilales; family Promineifilaceae; genus CAADGU01. The sequence goes on along the minus strand of JABFFZ010000063.1, from coordinate 606 downwards.
GGGTATTGTGACCACCAACGGCATTGTGCTGATGGAACTGGTGCAGCAGTTGCGCCAGCGGGGCATTAGCACGTATAACGCGCTGGTGGAAGGTGGCCGCACCCGGCTGCGCCCCATCTGGATGACGGCGCTGACAGCTATCCTGGCGCTGATCCCGCTGGCAGCCAGCGCCGAAGCCGGGGCCATCATCGCCTCTGACCTGGCACGGGCCGTGATGGGCGGTCTGCTGGTGAGTACGGCGCTGACGCTGATCGTGGTGCCGGTGGTCTTCTACCTGTTCCAAGACCTGACGGATTGGATTGGCCAGAAGTTGGGCCGCGGCTGATGATGGTAAATAATTAGGGAATTGGGTACAGGTAATTGGGTAATTGAGAATTACCTATACCTTGAAAGGGCATAAACTGACATTCTGATCTGAAACCCACTTGGCAGCAAACAAGAGAAAGCTATACTCCGCGGTTTTTATTGAGGAGTTAGAGAAGGACATGATCAAGCTGAGTTTCACACCGGAAATCATAAACCAATTACATCACGAACGTATCCATCACTCTCACCCCCGTGTGCGCCAACGGATGGAGACAGTTTATCTGAGAGCGCTGGGTATTT
>JABFFZ010000062.1 GCA_013112725.1 Chloroflexota bacterium | reverse complement strand
AACAGCAGCAGCACACTGCCAATCCGCGCCGCGCCGGGCAATTCCGCCGGGCGGCTGGCCGGGCGCGCCAGCGGCGCCATCAGATAATGTGCTGCCTGGCTGTCAAACGGCGTCAGCGCCAGGGCTGCCCGGACGTGGGCGAGGGTGATGTGTGTCATGGGGAATTTGGTAATCGGTTATCGGCAGTTTCACCGATTACGGGTTACTGATTACCGGCTCTACAGAGGCACGGAAGACATATCCCAATCCCCGCTCTGAGGTGATGTAACGGGGACGCGATTTGTCTTTATCCTCAATTTTGCGGCGGAGGCGGTGCAGATGCACATGCAGGCGGTCTTCAAATGCCGGCTCGTTCGGCCAGAGGCGGCGTAAAATGAAGTCGGTATTGACGGTATGCCCGGCGGCGCGCATGAGGATGAACAGCAGTTTGGTTTCGGTGGGAGTTAGCGTCACCGGTTCACCGTATACCAACGCCTGACGGCGTGGAAAATCAATTTGCAGCCGTTCGTCAACGCGGGTCACCGCGTCCAGGTCATAGGCAAAAGTGCCCATGCGCCGCAGAACGCCCTTTACCCGCGCTACCAGTTCCCCCGGCTTAAACGGTTTGGTGACGTAATCTTCGGCGTGTTCTTCTAGCCCCTGAACGACGGTTCCTTCCTCGTTCACGGCCGTCAACATCACCACCGGCACATCACTAAACTGGTGCAGGTTATAACAAAACTCGAATCCACTCATGCCCGGCGGCATGTGAATATCCACAATCGCCAGGTGTGGCAACCCCTTCTCGGCCAGGTGTGCCAGGGCCGTTTCCCCCGATTGCGCTGTATAAACGCGGAATCCCGCCTGTTCCAACGCATGTTGCACAATGCGCAGGTTAAACGGGTCATCATCCACCGCCAGAATTTTGGCGCCATTTTCCATAGAATCACTCATGTTTAGAACTCTCATGTGTAAAAATATACCCTTTGTTGCGCCGGGATTGGATGTATTGGGGTTCGGTGGGCGACAGTTCGATTTTGCTGCGCAGCCGGTGAACATAAACGCGCAGCCGATCTTCATGGGATTTGGGCGTATCTTCCGGCCACAACCGCCGGATCAGGTAGTTTGCCGTGACCAACCGGCCGGCCGCGCGCATGAGCAGGTAAAGCAGCTTGGTTTCGGTGGGGGTGAGCTGTACCGTCTGCTGGCGCACAATCACTTCGCCGCGCACAAAATTGACCGCCAGGTTCTCGTCTGCCTCGGTATAACTTTCCAGGGGAAAGGCGAAATCTCCCAACCGGTACAACACGCGCCGCACACGGGCGGCTAATTCGCCCGGCGTCACCGGCTTTTTAATGTAATCTTCGGCATATTCTTCAATAGCCTGGATGATGACGTCTTCTTCATCTATGGCCGTGAGCATGATCACCGGTACATCACAGAACTGGTGCATTTTGTCGCAAAACTCAAAGCCATCCATGCCGCCGGGCATATTGATGTCTACCAGCGCCAGGTGCGGTAATCCCTGCTGCTCCATAACCCCCAGCGCTTCCTCTCCAGATTTGGCCGTTAACACCTGGAAGCCGGCATCTGACAAATACCTCTCGGCGGTATACAGTGAGGTATCGCTGTCATCTACAACTAAAATACGAGAAGAAGAGAGGGTGGAATTTACCATGAAGCGTGTGCCTGAAGGTCACTGTCGTTTGTGATATAGCATGCTAATTGTAACAAAGCTGGGGCACTGGCTCAACTTTGCCATGCTACGTCAAATGATGTACACGGCCGTCTGGTTGCTATCTGCTCAAATCTACGTCATTTGACGTAGTGGTCTCGCCAATAAATGCGCTATATGGCGGATGAGATTCACATCACCATCTCGTATGCTACACAGCAGAAATCGGTGATGGTCAGCGATGTGATGATCACTGCCTGCAACAACACGAAGAAGAAGAGGCAAGAGCCATCCACTGAGCCATGAGCCGTAGATGGCTCTTAATATTTGGGAGATTGGAGATTAATCAATCTCCAATCCCTAATCCCTTATAGTTTAAGGAGACTAACTAAAAATGGATTACTACGAGAATTTACAGATCAATGGACATCCTCCTCAACGTCGCTCGCGCAAACCCCCCTGGCGTATTGCCCTCACGGCCAACCTCAAAAGCCAGATGTATTGGCAGCCAGGGCAGCCGCCAGATGCCGGCGCCGAATTTGACGCCCGCGAAACGGTGGAGTCCATTGCCGCCGCGTTGGAAGCCGACGGCCATTTTGTCCACATCTGCATGGCCGACCATACCTTACCCGAAACATTCATCAACTTACGCCCCCATTTTGTCTTTAACATCGCCGAAGGCATGGGCGGCGACGCCCGCGAAGCGCACGTGCCCGCCCTGTGTGAACTAATGGGCATTCCCTACACCGCTTCCCGCGTGTTGACCAATGCCCTGTCATTAGACAAAACGCAGACCAAGCGCATCTGGCACAGCATGGGGCTGCCGACGGCACGTTTTCAGGAATTTACCAGCAGCGACCAGCCCATTGACCCGGCGCTGCCTTACCCGCTTTTTGTGAAGCCGGCCCGCGAAGGCACCGGCATGGGCATGGGGCCAGAATCCATCGTGACGAATGAGGCGGATTTGCGAACCCGGGTGGCCTGGGTTATTGAAACATATCGGCAGCCAGCGTTGGTAGAAGAATTGCTCACCGGGCGCGAATTCACGGTGGGGTACATTGGCAATCGTGGCTTTCCAGGGGGGCGGACACGGCCGTACCTCTACAACTTTGAGGGCTATCATTTCTTCCCTGTGCTGGAAATTGATGCCAGCCGCAGCGTCACGCCTGGCGTTTATGGGCACGCTGCCAAATCGCTGGAACTGGATGAACATGGTGCGCCTGCTTACCTCTGCCCGGCCGATATTTCTGACGGACTGCGCGAGCAGTTGTATTCCCTCACGCGGCAGGCGGCCGAGGCCATTGGCGCGTGTGATGTCTCCCGCATAGATTTTCGCCTGAACGCCGCCGGTCAGCCGATGCTGCTGGAAATTAACACGCTGCCAGGGTTGAACCCGGCCGTGAGTGATGTGTGTATTATGGCCCGCGCCGAGGGGATGCCTTATGAAACGCTCATCACTGAAATTTTATACCTGGCGGCGGAACGGTTTAATTTGCCGTGCCCGGTCATCCATCAATTGGGGAGTACGGCCGTTGCCGAACCCGTCCTCTTGCTTCCCCGCCCCGCCCCTCATTCTCGTTAGCTCCGTTTGTAGTAGGCGATTGATCGCCCTTCGTTGGCGATAAATCGCCTACTACAAACGTTTCCCCTTCTCTTTTGTCACCTGGTACTAATGCCAGCGCGCCTCAATTTGAGGATAATGGGCTATACTGGCGGTGGCCGGCCGTTAACCGCGACGTCTGCCTGCTGTGGCCGGTTTCTAACCGCGCCGCCGCTGTAAAAATCCAACCACTATTGATGAGGACTAACTATGAATGAATTAACCCCCACCATTCACACCCGCGCTCCATTCTGGCAAGATGTACCGGCCGAAAAATGGACTGATTGGCGCTGGCAAATGAGCCACCGCCTGAACAGCCTGGACGAACTGGCCCAAGTTGTGAACCTCACCGACAGCGAACGCCAGGCGCTGCAAACCAACAACCTGTTCCGGGTAGACATCACCCCCTATTTTGCCAGCCTGATGGACCCGGACGATATTCACTGCCCGGTGCGCAAACAAATCATCCCCACCAGCCGGGAGATTGTGCCCTTTGAGGCGATGATGGAAGATTCGCTGGCGGAGGATAAACATTCGCCTGTGCCCGGTCTGGTGCATCGTTATCCGGATCGGGTGCTGATGCTCATTACCACACAGTGCGCCAGCTACTGCCGCTACTGCACCCGCAGCCGCATTGTGGGCGACCCCGGCGAAACGTTTAGCCGCCAGGAGTTTGACGCCCAAATTGCCTATATCGAGCAGACGCCGCAAATTCGGGATGTGCTGCTCTCCGGCGGCGACCCGCTGGTGCTGGCCCCCAAACAGCTAGACATGATCCTGGGGCGCTTGCGGGCCATTCCCCATATCGAGATTATCCGTATCGGTTCCCGCGTCCCCGTTTTTCTGCCGCAGCGGGTGACGGATGAGTTTTGTGAGATGCTGGCGAAGTATCATCCGCTGTGGATGAATATCCATGTGAACCATCCCAAAGAGATTACGCCTGAACTGGCAGCGGCGTGTGACCGGTTGTCGCGGGCGGGTGTGCCCCTGGGCAACCAGAGTGTGTTGCTGGCGGGGGTGAATGATTCCATCCATATCCAGCGGCAGTTGGTGCATGAGTTGGTGAAGATTCGGGTACGGCCGTATTACCTTTACCAGTGCGATCTGGTCAAAGGAGCCGGACATTTTCGCACCAGCGTCAGCAAGGGCATTGAAATCATAGAAGGATTGCGCGGCCATACCTCCGGGTATGCCGTGCCGACGTATGTGGTGGATGCGCCGGGCGGCGGCGGCAAGATTCCGGTGATGCCCAATTACGTTATTTCGCAAGCGCCGGGTAAGGTGGTGCTGCGCAACTTTGAAGGGTTTATTACCACCTATGCCGAGCCGCTGGATTATGACCCGCATGAAGTGGAGTTGCAGCGGTACGAAGTGCGCCGCCGGCTGGAACCGGGGCAGGAAGGTGTGCTTGCTTTGTTGGAAGGGCAGCGCATGACCATTGAACCGGAAGGGTTTGGCCACACCCACGCGCGCGGCGGCGGCGAACACCGGCTGCGCAGCGGCGACCTGGCGGCCAAATGGCAGCCGTTGGGCGTGGGCGCCATGGAAGGCGAACAGGCCCAAACCCCCAAACAAGTGCCCGCCAATACACTCGTGGAAGAGGCAGAGGTGAAAACGGCCGTGCCGTAAAAATAAGATGGGGAGATTGGAAGACTGCTAATCTCCCCATCTCTCTCCCGGTGAAAAACCAACCAGATTCCAGCCTGATTTCCCTGATCCACAACCTGCCCGGCATGGTGTATCGCTGCCGTCACGATGGGCAGCGTACCTTGCTGCTTGCCAGCGATGGTTGCCAGGAGTTGACCGGTTATACGGCGGCGGCGCTGGTAGCCAATTGCCAACTGGCGTTTGCCGATTTGATCCGGCAGAGCGACCGGGATGGGGTGTTTGAGGAATTGGCCACGGCCGTGTCTGAGGCACGGCCGTATCGCTGTATTTACCGCATTACCACCGCTGCCGGCGAACAACGGTGGGTGCTGGACAAAGGGCGCCCGGCCACGCAGCCGGACGGCACGGTAGTGATGGAAGGGTTTGTCAGTGATCACACGCGGCGGATGGTGGCCTTTCGCCAGTTGGAGCAGCAGTTGGCGGAAAAGGCGCGCAAGGCTGAGCAGGTGGTGGTGTTGGAAGAGCGCAACCGGCTGGCGCGGGAGCTGCACGATTCGGTGACACAATCGCTTTACAGCGTGACGCTGTTTGCCGAAGCGGGGCGTAATCAGGCCGAAAACGGCCAGTTTGACCGCGCCACCTGGTATTTTGCCGAGATTTTGGAAACGGGGCAGCAGGCGTTGAGGGAGATGCGCTTGTTGGTGCATAAGCTACGGCCGTCTGCCCTGGAAAAAGATGGGCTGGTACCGGCCTTGCAGCACCGGCTGAACGCGGTGGAAGGGCGCGCCGGTATCCAGCATCAACTCGTTGTCGAAGGGCAGATTCATTTATCGCCAGAGGTGGAAGAGGCAATTTATCACGTTAGCCAGGAAGCATTAAACAACGCCATCAAACATGCCCGCGCTTCCCAGGTGCGGGTAACGGTGTGCCAGGACAACCACCATCTGGAACTGACGGTGTGGGATGATGGGTGTGGGTTTGATGTGGATACGGCCGTGCAAAGCGGTGGTTTGGGCTTAACCAGCATGCGTGAACGGATGCAAATGGTGGGCGGCGTTTTAGAAATTCACTCAACTCCAGGCCAGGGCACAACTGTACGAGCGATAGTATGAGTGATGTTATTCGGGTCTTTTTGGCCGATGACCATGCGGTGGTGCGGCGGGGGTTAGAGGCGCTGATTGAAACGCAGGCGGATATGATGGTGGTGGGTACGGCCGTAGACGGTGAAGAGGCCGTACAGCAGGTAGATCGACTGTTACCTGATGTTATCTTACTGGATATTCAAATGCCGCGTAAAAACGGCGTGGCAGCCATTGGCGAAATAAAAGCAGCCCACCCCGACGCGCGTATCCTGGTGCTGACCAGCTTTGGCGACGATGATACTGTTTTTGCCGCCATTAAAGCCGGGGCCATGGGCTACTTGCTAAAAGACTCTTCCCCACAAGAGTTAATGCAGGCGATCCGTCATGTGCATAACGGCCGTGCCTCCCTGCACCCAGACATTGCCCTCAAAGTCATCCAGGAACTCAATAGACCACCCACCCATCTGCCGCTAACCGACGATCCCCTGACCGAGCGGGAGGTAGAGGTGCTGAAATTAGTGGCGCGCGGCCTGAGCAACCAGGAAATTGCCGATCAATTAGTTGTCAGCGAACGCACCGTGCGCACCCATCTCAGCAACATATTGGGTAAATTGCACCTGGCTAACCGCACCCAGGCGGCGCTGTATGCCTTGCGCCAGGGTCTGGCCCGTCTGGAACCGTAAACAAAAAGAGGGCAGGTTGTTTAGCCTACCCTCTCTCCTTCCTTCTTCGTACTCTTCGCCGATATCGGAATTAGCTTTCCGAGAAAGTGAAGACGACGCTGTTTTGGCTGCCGTGTTCGTTGGGCCAGTAGGCGTCGGCGGCTTCGTCATTGTGCCACTCTTGCCCATTGACCAGATAGCGGAATTGGTAACGGCCGTCTTTGGGCAGACGAACTTTGGCGCGGAACGGGCCATTCTTGGCCGGTTTCATTGCCACCGGCGTCCAGCCATTGAACTCACCGACCAATACCACTTCCTGCGCATCGGTGTTGTTGACTTCAAAAGTCACTTCACACTCTTCACTTGTTTTGAAAAATTTCTTCTTAACCACTTGTAGAACCTCCAATTGCATAGAAAAAGCCGCCCAGGGGAGGAGCGGCTCTTTTTTTCAACATCCTGCCTGGTCTAAAAATTTGCCAGGACTCATGACATTATAGGCATAATGGTTGATGTGTCAACCATTTGACTGAAAGATTAAAGGAAAATGATCACAGGCCAGACCTCAAGGGTTTTCAGAAACCCTGTGGGTCTTCAGCGGCTAAGCCACAAAACTACGAATCAGCGCTTCAGGATTCAGTCGCCTTTCCCCTATCCGAACCGAAATGGTTTCCGCTGCTGGCTGGCCTTTTTGCCACAATGACTGCAAAAAGGCGCCGGTTGCCGGCGAAAGAAGCCACTCTTTACCGCTCTGAAGTTCCAACTGTGCGGCGATTTGAGCGGCCAACATCCAGGCGCGGAAGTATTGGGCATTGTAGAAGCCATCGTCCACGTCCAGCAAATAATAGGCGGGGGAGATATTGAGGCCGAGGTGTTCCTGGAGGATGGCCGTGTAAAAACAGGCGGGATCAGACAGCCCCATATGCAGTTGGTTTTCATACAACACCTTGGCGGCGCAGCGCCGGGCAAAGAGCAGCCGCATAAAGCGCACATATTCCACATACGGGCCATAATCGGCCGCGTCCAACATCTCCCGCAGCCATACCGGATTGGCCGGGAACTGCTCAAACAAAAAGGCAAACGCCTCCCCCACCGAATCATCACCCAGGTAGCGGGTGGCAAATGGTAAATGCGCTGGTATGTGCCGGCCGTGTAACGCATGCCCCAGTTCATGGAAGACGGCTTTGTAATCCTGGTGTCCCCCTACTGGGTTAACCACCAGTTTAATCTCGTCCGGCACCCGCACAAAAGCACAAAACGGCCGTAACGCCTTTCCCTCTCTTGGATCCAGATCAAGCTCTAAACCGGTCGTATTCTCCAGAGAAAAACCCAACCGGCGGGTGGTTTCGTAAACGGCCGTGCGCAGCTTTTCGGCCGGGAATAATCCATCAAACTGGCTGCCACGCAGCAGATAAAACATATCGGCGGCATCGGGCTGCGACGTCCCCAGGATGATCTGGCTCCAATGGCTGAGGGCGCGGAAGTAGGGCACGGCCGTTTCCCGCAGAAACGTTTGGGCCATCAATTCCAGGTTTTCCAGGTGTAGGCCATGCAATTCGTCACACAATGCATGATAAGAAGCAAAACCGAGGAAACCCGCTTGCGCGTTCGCCTGCTGCCACCGTTCTTGCCGCAGCCGGTTATGCCCGGCCACCAGCTCACTGCGCCCCGCATACAAAAGCCGGCGGCGCGTCGGGTCTGCTTCTATGCTTAACAAACCGGTGGTGGCAAAAAACGGCAGCGAGTCGCCATCCCAGGGCAGCACGGCCGTGCCCAACTGTTCCCCAAATACCTCATCATAGGGCAAAGACGCCTGCCGCAAATAACGCATCGTAGCAAAGGCTGCCAACGAACGGTAGTTGTCATTGACACAGGTGCGCGATAGTTCAATGAGTTCCCGCGCCACCTCCGCAGCAAACAGATCGGCATTTTCCTCGTAAACAGTGGCCAGATCCGTCTCGACCGGCAGCCCGGCCTGTATCTGGTACTGGGCGGTGACTTCTGCCTGCCAGAAAGCTTCGGCCCGGCGCTGGTAATCGGCCACATCAACCATAGTGGTTTCCGGCATTGCTAACATTTACGCCTCCCGGAAAGTTTTCCAGGCTAACGCCAATACGCCGCTGGCCACCAATACCACCGACCAGATAATCAACATCACCCCCACGCCAAGCCAATCGGCCAACCCGGCTAGGCTGGCCCCGGCAGCGATAGCCATGCTGCTCACCACCATAATGACGCTAAAGACACGGCCGATCATGGGGCGCGGCGCATTCTCCTGCACAATGGTGCGAATGCCGATAAAGACAGCCGCATTACAGACCGCCCCCAGGAAAAAGAACGGCAGCGAAACCGCCATCAGCAGCGTTGTTGTCATCTCATATTGAGACACCAACCATAAGGGTAGCAAGACGCCAAGAAACTGGCCCACGCCCATGCCAATGACCCCGCCGGCTAACAAACGGCCGCGCGGTGCATCGGCGGCAAACCGCGCCAGAATATAAGCGCCACAGGCAATCCCTAACCCAAATATCCCTTCTAGCAGACCAAAACCAATCGCGCCCGCCCCCAATACATTGCGGGCAAAAATCAGCAGCAGCGCCTGGGTAGCGCCCACTGCTAACGGGGCGATCAGACTCAGCAAGACGGTGCCTTTGAGAATGGGCGATTGCCAGACATGAGCGAAACCGGCGCGAATCCCGGCAATGACATCCGGTTTGGGGGTGACCTCGGCTGCGGCGCTCTCAGTCTGGGGCAGCCGCATCAACAGGATAAACAAGGCAGATACCAGAAAAGTAAAACCATCAACGACAAAAGCGATTTGCACCCCCACCCATTCCACCAACAGACCGGCAGCAGCAAACCCCAGGAAGCCAATCAAGGTCATGGTGGATTGATCCAGCGAATTAGCTGCCATCAGCTGCCCCTCGCCTACCGTTTCCGGGATGATGGCAATTTTAGCGGGCAAAAAGAACTGCTTAACGGCGGCGATGATGAAACTCAGGGTATACAAAACCACCAATTGGCCGGAGATGGTTAAGGGCAGCAGGGGAACGAATAAGATTGCAAAAATAAAAACGGCGCGGATGATATCGGACCAGATCATGGTGCGCTGGCGGTTCCAGCGGTCGGCAATGACCCCGGCAAATAAACCAAAAATCAGAGCGGCTAATGTTTGTGTAAGGAAGGCTAACCCTAACTGCACGGCCGAACCGGTGATGGTGTAAACCATGATGGGAATGGCTATTTCACTGAATTTGTCACCAAAGGTGGAAATGGCCTGCCCCAGCCATAAAAGACGAAAATTGCGTGAGGCTAATACATGACGTTGCGGAACAATGGTTTCTGATGAGGAAAGGGCGCTGCTCATATTGGTTTTCTCCCCTTTTTATGTTTGCCCAGTGATAATGAGAATAAGGGTCACGGCCGTATACGGCCGTGACCCTTACCGGATTGTTACCAATCCTAAACTAACCTGTCCAAGAATAACCGTTTTTCATGCTGCACACTCCTTCCTAAAATCCGGTTAACCCAACAACAATAAAAAATAAAACTGCGTTGCGACAGGCCCGCAAGGACACCATCACAACACAAGAACAACACACACCACATAAATATGATGTGGTAATTCGCCCTGGTCAGTTCTATTCAATTGCTATACTACACATGAAGTTACATTACCGCAAAATATATAACCTATTATCCTTAAAGCCTGTCTTACAGGCAACAATAAAAATTTCATAAACAACAATGGGAAAAAGGTCATTCACCCCTTTTCCTATTGAGGCGCGGATGGGTATTCTGGATAATGTAAATGGGGGCTGGGAGACTGATCCTCATACCAGTTACCCCAAACAACATGACAACAGCTTCAATTTGTAAGCAGCAATTCACTGCAGGAGAGAAGTATCATGAAGCGCATTTTAACCATCAGTTTATTTTTTATTTTGGTAACGGCCGTTTTCAGCGCCATCCCCTCACCTTCGTCCCCCATTCGTTCCATTGTGGTGCAAGCCGCCAACAGCCAGATTGCTGGAGAACTAGCGCAGAAATATGGCGGGCAGATTCAGACAGAATTGCCCATTATCAACGCCGTGTCAGTAAAGCTACCGTCCCATCAGGTAACATCTCTGGCTGGTGAGGATCAAGTTGTCGCCATTTATGAAGATGGCCAGGTAATGGTGGCCGGTGATGCCCCCGGAATGGATGCTCCAGAAGTGATCGGCGCGGCCGCGGTGTGGGCCGCCGGATATCACGGTCAGGGTGTTGGTGTAGCGGTGGTAGATACGGGGATTGCCCCGATGAATTGGAATCGCGGACGGATTATCGCCCGTTTTGACGCCCTGGATAATGGTTCGCACAAACCAGATCCCCATGGCCACGGTACGATGATGGCCAGCCTGATTGGGAATAATCACACCGACTCGAATGGCACAATTGGCGTGGCCCCCGCCGTTAATTTTATTGATGTGCGTGTCCTGGATGAAGTGGGTAAAGGTACGTACTCGGACATCCTGGAAGGGCTAAACTGGATTCTGCAAAACAAAGACGTTTACAATATTCGTGTTGCCAACCTCTCGCTGGTCGGTGGCATAGATAGCCCCTATTGGGCTGATCCCATTAACCTGGCGGTTGAGGCGCTTTGGACGGCCGGGGTTGTGGTCGTGGCGGCTGCCGGGAATGATGGCCCAGGCGCCATGAGTATTGCCGTGCCCGGCAATGATCCGTTTGTCATTACGGTCGGCGCATATACAGATAACTTCACGCCAACGGATGAGAGCGATGACTACATTACTCCATTTAGCGGCGCCGGCCCCACCGAGACGGGTTTTGTGAAACCAGATGTAGTTGCCCCTGGCGCGCATATGGTGGCCATGACCAAAGCCGGCACGACCTGGGCGCGCAGCCACCGGGAGGCGCGCATCCGGGGTGAGTATTATCAGATTGCAGGTACGTCGTCGGCTACGGCCGTGACCTCCGGCGTGGTGGCGCTCATCTTACAGGCCAACCCGACGATGACGCCCAATCAGGTGAAATATGCCCTGATGGCTGCGGCCCGGCCGGCGGCTTATGCGGATGGCAGCCTGGCCTGGAGCATTTTCCAGCAAGGGGCAGGGCGTGTGGACGCGGCAACGGCCGTGCTTACACCCCCGGCTGGCGAGGCCAATGCCAACATGACCCCCGGCCAGATGTACGTTGGCCCCGCTACCTTCCAGGATGGCGTTTTTGTCATCGTCGGTGAAGATGGGCAGCCCTTGTCCGACGCAGCCGGTTATTCGTGGACAGGTGGTTACTCCTGGACGGGTGGTTATTCCTGGACAGGCGGTTATTCGTGGACAGGTGGTTACTCCTGGACAGGCGGCTATTCGTGGACGGGCAGCACCGATTGGCAAGAATGGCAAGACGGTGATGTGTGGCAAAGTGGCTACTCCTGGACGGGTGGTTACTCCTGGACAGGGGGCTACTCCTGGACAGGCGGTTATTCCTGGACAGGGGGCTATTCCTGGACAGGTGGTTATTCCTGGACGGGCCTGACTGATTACGACAATTAACGTTGCCAGTGGCTGGTTGCTGGCGGCTGCACCAGCCGCCAGCAACCAGCCCCTACAAACAATTTATTCCCCATGATCTCCTATGGGCATCATGGGGTTTTTGTTTTAAAGTTGGGGTATGGCAGTTATTTTGCTGTGGAAAACTTGCGTGTTCACAATTATTTATGCTTAAATTACGCAACATCTATTCAGGCTTCTTGACTCTGGTCGGGGTAACAATTGTTATTTGGGGCGCCTGGTTATTCCTGAATGCGGATGACAAGCTTACACTGCTGCTGCTGCTGCTGATTGCCATTGCAGCCCAGAGTACAATGACCTATATGGTGGGCGGGCGTTTCGGTGTTTCGGTGAGCGGCGCCATGAGTTATGCGGTTGTTGGTTTGTATGACCCCATCACCGGCGGCGCTGTAGCAGCTATCGCTGAAATTGGGTTGTGGGTGGTTAATTTGCGTTCAGGCCAGCGTGTATGGAAAGCTGAACTGGAGCGGCTGGGGGTCAATGCCGGTATGCAGGCCATTTCCATCTGCCTGGCCGGCGTTGCTTTTTATGTGACGAACAGTTTGTTGGGCGGCGACACGATTTTGGCCCGTACCGTGCCCTGGTTAGCAGGGGCGGTTGTGGGCGACCAGGTTAATTTTTGGCTGCTGGCGATGATTATCTTTCTGGCGCATGGTATTAAGCCGCTGGAAATGTGGCACGATAATCGTTGGGCCGTGCCCATGAATGTGACGGTGATGACAGTGGGTGGGGGGTTGGTGTACACGGCCGTGTCCCTTTTTGGCCTGCTCGGTTTAGCCATCTTTGTCTTGCCCATTATTCTCTCTGCCTATTCCTTCCGCGTCACCGTGAACAATGCCAAGAAACAGATGGACAATTTAGAAGACCTGGTGGCTTTGCGCACCCAGGCGTTGGCCGAAGCCAATGGTGAACTGGAACGGCTCAACAAAGAAAAGGATCAATTCCTGGCAGTATTAACCCATGATATGCGCACACCGCTCACCAGCATTAAAGGATATGGTAGCATCTTGCGTGATCGTGAATTGTCCCGTGAGCAGCAGGTGCAAATTGCCAATGTGGTGCTGCGCAGTCAGGAAACACTGTTGGAAATTGTGAATAACATTCTCGATCTGGAAAAGATGACTTCTGGCGCCGGGTTAGAGTTAGACCTGTCGGAGTTTGACCTGGCGCTGCTGGCAAAGAGTACAGCGGAAACGGTACAGGCGCAGGCTATAGAAAAACAAATCAGTTTGCAATTCGACCCCGTGCCCACACCTGTTTTAATTACGGCCGATGAAAAGAAGATCGAACGAGTTTTGACAAATCTCATCTCCAATGCCATTAAATATACACCGAAGGAAGGGTCAGTGGAGGTAGCGGTGAGTGCAAACGGCCGTTACGCCCTGGTAGAGATTTCAGACTCCGGCTATGGCATCCCCGAAGATGAGATGCCTTATATTTTTGACCGTTACAGCCGTGTCAAAGGACACCAAAACCTGGCTATTGGCACCGGCTTAGGCCTGACTATCGTCAAAAACCTGGTAGAAGCGCACCTGGGTTTCATTTCTGTAGACAGCGAAGTGGATAAAGGCAGCACCTTTACCGTGCGATTACCTTTGAACCAGCCATGAGAAATGACGGTAATTCAGGGTAACCGTTCAGTTCCTCTGGAGACTTGACAAGTTTTTGCGCCTGAATTGCGGCAACTGCCTCTGGTAATAAACTTGTCAAGTCTGAACGCTTACAATTCCGGTAATTGGGTAATCAGGTAATTAAGTGATTGGCGCCAATTACCCAATTACCCAGTTGCTCGATTACTCAATTACCACAGTTCCGACCCCGTATCCCCCTTAAACGGGCCAACCACATCGCTGGTGATCCAGCCGCCGTAAAAGCCACCGGGCTGCGGCGTGACTTCTTCGTCATCTACCGTGCAAGAATCCATATACTGGGCATAAAAAGCGATGTGCATGCGAATGGGCGCAAACGCCGGTGTCGGTGTGGGGTAGTACCAGGCGGCAATATCCACCACCCGGTCATCGACCATCACGCCATAATAATGCGCCTCGCCTTTCCACTCACAAAATGAACGATTGAAACGCGGGATCAGGTAATCCATCTGTACATCCTCAGGCGGAATGTAATAGACGGGGGGGTGGCTGGTTTCCAGCACGCGTATGGCACGGCGGGTGTCTGCAATGATGACGCCGCCCAACTTTACTTGAATGTGTTTTGAGCAGTCTTCCAGACGTGGTGGACGTGGGTAATCCCATACTGATTCCTGCCCTGGGCCTGGTTCAATTCGCTTTAGTCGCATCCTGAATTCTCCTTCTATAGTTGCTGGTGGCTAGTTTAGCGAGGCCGTGTGCTATGCCATACGGCCGCTACAATATCTACAAACGATTGTTCCAGTTCAGTCAACTGCCGTTCGCGGCGAGTAATGACAATGGCGTCCCAATCAAATTGGAAGTCGGGCACGTTGAGTTCTACCAGATGGGACACGGCCGTCAGCCGGCGCGGTAAAAAGGTGACACTATTTGGCAATTGCGCCATGGGGATAGCCGCGGCTAACGGCACCCGCACCGTTGGCCCAGTTGCCACACTGATCTGGCGCAAACTTTCCAGATAGGCGTCAAACGCCGCGCCCCAATGAATGATGATCAGTTGGTACTGCCATAGTTGCGCAATGGGCACGGCCGCTGCCCCCGCCAGTTCGTGTTCCGGCGACACCGCTGCCACCATTTCATCGTGCAGCCGCAGCAGCGTTTGTGTCTGGCTGGCATAACGGGGAAAGGCAGCAGCCATGGCCAGATTCACCATGCCATCAAGCAACTGATTGACGGCAAAATCAGAATGACCGGCTTCAATATACAACTCTGCCTGTGGATGTGCCTGCCCAAACCGGTTGACCACTTCCGGCAGCAGATAGGTTGCCAGCGAGAAGGGGCAGCACACCGTTACCTTGCCCACTGTGCCGATCTGGGTGGCGCGCACGGCCGTGTAGCCTGCGTCTAAAATGCCCAACGCCCGTTCTGCATAATCCACAAACGTGCGTCCCATCAACGTCAACTGCACCGGACGCCGATCCCGAAAAAACAACTCCCCACCCAAACTTTGCTCTAACTGCTGAATCCGGGCGCTGAGCGACGGCTGTGTCAGGTTAAGCCGGGAGGCGGCCCCCGTAAAACTGCCTTCCCGCACCACTGCTAAAAATGCTTCGATCTGCCCTAGTTCCATGGTATTACACTTAAGTATAGCCCAGAATGCCAGAAATAAAGGTTGTATAGTCACAAATCCCTATAGGGCTGTCCGCTATACTATCAAAATTTTCTATAAAAGGTATAGCTAATATAGCCTTGAGGCGACTGAGTGTTTGTGATAATCTGCCTGTTGTGGCAATTTGAGGGGAGCTGCACCTGGTAAACCAGACAATTAACGGAGGTCGTCATCATGGGCAAGCGAGTTTTGTATGTGGAAGATCATACTAACAACAGATTATTGGTTCAGCGGATTGTGCAGGCCGAAGGGCTGGAGTTTTTAGCGGCGGCGAATGCCGAAACGGGCTGGCACACGGCCGTTACCCACCAGCCTGACCTCATCTTCATGGATTTGCACCTGCCCGGCGGCCTCACCGGCTTTGACCTCACCCGCCAACTACGGCAGCGCCCCACCTTTTCCCATACTCCCATCATCGCCCTCACCGCCTTTGGCAATGACGAGGCCGAACAGGCGGCTCTGGCCGCAGGCTGCAATGATTTCCTGCGCAAACCGGCCGACATTCGCCAGATTCGGGCCGTGCTGCGCCAATACCTGGGCGAACCAACCCAAACTACCCAACCCGGCACGGCCGTACCCGTTGCTTATCTCTAAAATTAGGAATTATGAAGCAAGAGAGCCAGATTCATAATTCATCCTTCATAATTCATAATTCCTAACGTAAGTGTTCAGTCCCTCAAGAGACCTGACAGGTTTTTGGCCTGCAAAGTTTCAAGTTGAACTGGTAAAAACCTGTCAGGTCTGAACGGTTACTTCCTAACTCCCATGAGCTACCTCTCCCACCTGGAATGTTCCCTGACCGGGCAGCGCTATGACGCCGACCAAGTCATTCGCCTCAGCGACGCCGGTCAGCCGCTGCTGGCCCGGTATGACCTGGCTAAAGCGGCAGCCGAACTAGACCGGGATGCGCTGCTGCAACGGCCGTGTAATATGTGGCGCTTCCGTGAACTGCTGCCCGTGCGCGATCCACAGTACATCACTACCTTCGGTGAAGGCGGTAAACCCATCCTTAAATTAGACCAACTAGGCCGTCAGCTTGGCCTCAACCAGCTTTATTTGAAGGATGAAGGGCAAAACCCTACCGGCAGTTTTAAGGCGTTGGGATTGGCCGCCGCTGTCAGCCGCGCCCGCGAATTAGGCGTTACCGAATTTGTTATCCCCACCGCCGGTAATGCTGGCGGCGCTCTGGCCGCCTACGCCGCCCGCGCCGGGCTGCGCGCCCACGTCTACATGCCCCAAGATGCCCCGCTGATCAACATCAACGAAGTGCAGATGACCGGCGCTGACCTGCACCTGGTCAACGGGTTGATTAACGACGCCGGACGGGAGGCCGCTGCCGACGCCATTGTGGGCGGCTGGTTCGACGTTTCGACACTCAAAGAGCCGTACCGCGTCGAAGGCAAAAAAATCATGGGGTATGAACTGGCCGCCACCTTCAACTGGGAACTGCCGGATGTGATTATCTACCCCACCGGCGGCGGTACCGGGCTGATTGGCATGTGGAAAGCGTTTGCCGAAATGGAAGAATTGGGTTGGATTGGCCGCCACCGGCCACGTATGGTTGCCGCCCAGGCTGATGGCTGCGCCCCGGTGGTCAAGGCTTTCCATGAAGGTTGGGAAGCCACCCAACCCTGGGAAAATGCGGTCACGTTAGCCGGGGGCCTGCGTGTGCCCGTGACGATTGGCGGGCGGCTAATGCTGCAAGCGTTACGAGAAAGTAAGGGGACAGGGGTGGCGGTGAGCGACGGCCGTATCTTTGAAGCGCAGCAACTCCTGGCCCGCAGCGAAGGCATCTTCGTTTCCTTTGAAGCTGCCGCCACCATTGCCGCCCTGCAAGATCTGGTGGCGCAGCAATGGCTCCACCCCGACGAACGCATCCTGGTCTTCAATACCGGCAGCGGGTTAAAATACCGCCTCCTGTTATCATGAACGTAATTGGGTAATTGGGTAATTAGTCCAATTGCCCAATCACCCAATCACCCACAAGCGGAGGTATCTCATGGACGAGTTCGTCATCACCCGGCAGCGTGACGCCATTTTTGAAATTATCCTCAACCGGCCAGACAAACGAAATGCCATCAATGTGGAGCTGTTTACGCAGTTTGACACGGCCGTGCAGCAAGCCAATCGCACCCCTGGCCTGCGTGCCGTTTTCATTCGCGGCGAAGGCAAAGCATTTTCGGCCGGTATTGACGTTAGCACCCTGTTGGGCATGGCGGATCGTTACGGCCCTCACTGGCAAACTCGGATGCGTGCCATCACCGATGACTTCCAGCGGGTGTTAACCCGGTTGGAGCGGTTGGAACTGCCCACCATTGCCCTGCTGCATGGTTACTGCCTGGGTTTGGCCATGGAACTGGCACTGGCCTGTGACATTCGTCTGGCAGCCGCCGGCACCATGATGGGGCTGCCGGAAACACGCCTGGGCATGATTCCTGATGTCGGCGGCACCACCCGGCTGGTCAGGTTGGTTGGCCCCGCCCGCGCCAAAGAACTTATTTTTACCGGCCGACAGTTTGAAGCGGCAACGGCCGTGCCGTGGGGCATTGTTAATGATGTCGTCCCCCCAGAAGCCCTGACTGCCAAAGCGGAAGAACTGGCAGCTGAAATCTGCCAGGGCGCGCCGCTGGCCGTCGGCATGGCCAAACGAGTGATTGATGGCTTCAGCGATATTGATCGGGGCTTAATGCTCGAAGGATGGGCACAGAGCCAGCTTTTCCACACCGAAGATTTTATGGAAGGGGCGCAGAGCTTCTTGATGAAACGGCACCCTGAATGGAAAGGCAAATGAAAGACCGTGTCCATAAACCGTAATCCGATAACGATTTACGGATTACGAATCACGGATCACGGTGTCAGTTGGTCAAAAATAGATTGTTCATTTCGCGGTAGTATGGTTCCTTCTGCCTTGGCCCGTTCCAAAAAGCCAGGGGGGATAACGGGGTTAAAAGAGAGTGAGGGGCAGGTTCGCTGTACCGGTGGCGCTGTTTCCCCTTCTGCCAACTCGGGCTGTGGCGCATATTGACCGACTTTGAGGTAGGCGGCCATGATGTTACAGGCAGCCGGCGCCGCCCATTGTGATCCTTCGCCCCCATGATACAAAAAGACGGCGACCACAATTTCGGGATCGTCGGCCGGGGCATAGCCTACATACCAGGAATGGGTAGGCAGCACTCGCCGCTGGATAATGTCGTCATAGCTGCACCACCCCTTTTCAATAGCAATGTTGTCGCAGAATTCGGCCGTACCCGTCTTCCCGGCTGTGGCAATGCCCACGTTATCCAGCCATTCGGTATAGGTGGCGCCCGTGTAATACTCTTCCGTGCTGACAAATGTATTCACCAACTTCATGGCGTTGGCTATGATTTGAATATATTCCCGGTCTACGTCCAGGGCGTTTAAGACCACCGGCTGGTAAATGGGCTGCCCATTGGCATCAAAGCGAATGTTGATAGACGGATCATTTAATGGATTTCCATCTGCGTCGGTAAGAATCGTCTCGCCATTTGGTCCCGGATGGGCGCGGGCCACAATCTGACTGTCAGCATTCACAATCACTACATTCCCATCTTCATCCGTCATATGGTGAATAATGGTCGGTTTATACAAAAAGCCGCCGTTAGCGATCACCGCTGCCATTTGCGCCACCTGCATTGGCGAGGAGGTCATAAAACCCTGACCAATGCCCAGGTTGTAATCATCCCCGGTAGACCAGGGTTCGCCGTAGAAGCGCGCTTTCCAGCCCCGGTCTGGCGGCAGATTCCCGTCCGCTTCCAACGGTAGTTCCACCCCCTGCACCCGACCAAAACCAAACTGCGAACCATACTTGGCAATGCCTTCTACGCCCAATCCTTCTACAAATTCGCCATCCTGGTTGAAACCGCCGCTGATTTTATAGAAGTAGATGTCGCAAGAATTTGCCAGCCCGGTAGTCACATTCATGTACCCATGTTCGCCTTTGGGGGTGTTAAGCACCCAGCAGACAAAGGTTTGGGCGCGGCCAGGGTCATTGGGCGCATACCGGTTGGGGATGGTAATCTGGCCGGGGGCGCGCAGCAGCCGGTTGGAGGAGATCAACCCTTCTTGTAAGGCGCCGGCCGCGGGCACAATCTTAAATGTGGAGCCAGGCGGGTATTCACTGCTGATGGCATGGTTGACCAGCGGCGTATATTCATTACGGGCCAACCCCAGGTAATACTCCACGGGCACTTCTGTTTGAAACCGGTTGTTGTCAAAGGTGGGGAAGCTCACCAATGCCAGAATTTCGCCTGTCTTGGGATTCATGGCTACGGCCGCTGCCTGCCGCACTTCCACAAAGGATTCTTCCCCTGTAATTGGATCACGAGAAGGTACAGATTCGCGCGTTTCCATCACTTGCCGGATAATCTCAGCCGTTAAAATTTGTAAATCCAGGTCGAGAGTCAGGTGCAAATTCAGGCCGGCTTGTGGCTCCTGGGCTAACCCGATCTGGCGCACTTCGCGGCCGGTCCAGTCTACCTCAATGGTACGCACCCCTTTTTGGCCGGCTAATTCCAATTCCATTGATGATTCTAACCCGGCCCAACCAACCCGGTCATCTCGTTGATAGCCCAATACATTGATCCAGTTTTCATTGGGGATTGGCCCCATATATCCCAAAATATGCGCCGTGAATTCGCCGGAGGGATAGTAACGTAGCGGTTGGGGGATGACGCGCACGCCGGGCAGAAAGATGCTCTCCTGCTCTACCCGGTAAGCCATGGTGATAGGCACATTGGCGGTGATGACAGCGGGAATATATTGGGCAAAACTATTTTCGATGACAATGCCTTGAATACTACTGGGCAGTTGTTTCACCACACCGGCATTGTCCAGTGTTTCCTGGGCCGATGTACCAAAAATGCCGGCCAACCGGGTGTAGGTCTCTACCAATGCGGGGTCAGCCTCAGCAATCAACTGCTGCTGTTGGACGGTATTGGTAACCGGCACGCCGGTGAGCAGCGAGAGGCGTTCGTAAATAGCCTGACGTTCAGCGGCGGTGTCTGGCAAAAAAGCCGGAGTAATGGTGACATTGAAACTGGGCAGGTTCACGGCCAGGGGTTGGCCGTTGCGATCAAATATAACACCGCGCGGAGCTTTGGTGCGTAAGGTGGCAAATTGGTTTTCCTGGGCCAGCGTGGTGAGTTCACCGCCTCGTGTTTGCTGAATGTAGTAGACGCGATAAAGCAGCAGCCCAAAAATGATGACGATGAGGATGCGCAGGAAATATAAACGGCCGCGCAGCCCAATTTCTTCTGTAGAGGTTTCTCGATCTTCGGGACGATCCCATCCGATGCGTGACATAGTGACTCCGTAATCCGTGCTCCGTAATCCGAAGTCGAGTTACGGAATTACGGGTTAAGGGTTAAAGTTCCAACCTGCGGGGCCGGAAAATGCGGTCCAGGCCGTAGAGCAGCCAGTAAATGGGTAGGATGGCGATGGCATTTAGCAGAATGAGCGGCCACAGAGTGGTAATGACTTGTAGGTTGGAAAGGAAACTAAACAAGCGTAAAAACAGTAGATTGATAATTAGGTAAATGGCAGTGGTTAGCGCCGCCAGCAGAATGGGCATGATGATGTGGCCGGGAGGGAATGCTTGTTGCAGCCATAACACGGCCGTAACCGCCACCATATAGGCCAATGCTGTTAATCCGATAGGGCTGATGGAAAACAAATCCATGCACAAGCCGCCCACAAACGCCCAGAGCATACCTTCATCCAGGCCGCGTAGCAGCCCCCAGGCCAATGCTACCAGCAAGGGCAACTGTGGCGACAGGTTTAGAAAAGAGAAGTAAGGCAGCACGGCCGTTTGCAGCACACTCAGCGCCAACATTACCGGAATTGCTATGTAAATCGAACTCTTCATCTTCAACAAGGTGATGAGAAGTGAGCAATCACTTGCCACCTGTCACTTTTACGGATTATCAAAAATAGCCGTATTGACCGGCTGAAAATTCGTGATCACAAAAACAATCTCCAGATTCTCAAAATCCGTCGCCGGCTGCACCACCGCCTGTTGGAACAGGTTGGCTTCGCTGCGGTTGACCTCGATTACCCGACCGACCACAATATCTTGAGGAAAACTGCCGCCCAGCCCAGAAGTCAGCACTACTTCGCCAATTTCCAGGTTGTACTTCAAATCCACCCAATCCATCGTCAGCGGCCCACCCAAGCCGCCGCCGCTGAGGATACCCGTAGCGCGTGAATTGCCCAGGCGGGCCGGAATGGCGCTGGCGTTATCGGTAATGAGCGTCACCTGGGAGAAGTTGGGCGCGGCCCGATAGATAATGCCCACCAGCCCGCGTGAACTCTCCACCGGCATACCGACGCGAATGCCATCGGCGGTGCCTTTGTCTATGATAATGCTGCGGATGGAGGGGCTGGTATCGTGCCCAATAACCGAAGCGATCTGCCGTGTGAACTCTGGCGATTGGCGGGCGCGGTTGAACAAATCTTGCAAAATGCGCCATTCCCCTTCAATTTCCCGCAGTTCTTCGTTTTCCCGTTCCAGTTCGGCTACGCGGGCCTGTAATTCGGCAATTTCGGTGCGGGCCGTTTGCAGATCACGCGGGCCTTCCAACAGACCGGCAGCCGATTCAGAGCGGGTAGAGGTGAAAGAGAGAACGGCCGTGAATGGATTCCGCACCACCGCTAATGCCCCACCCAAATTCCCCGTGCTGTCCAGATAGGTTAGCAGCAGCGCCACCCCCGCCAAAACGGCAAACGTACCCCAACGTATCCGCTTCTGTGCCTCACTCATAATCAATTATGAATCAAGAATTAGGAATTAAGAAGCACCCTTCCTACAATCATTCCTAATGATGGGTACTGCCGCGATGCAGCCCGGCCAGCGAGCGTTCCCAAAGTTCGATGTTTTCCAACACCCGCCCCGCACCACGGGCCACACAGGTCATGGGGTCTTCGGCGACCCATACCCGCATCTTGACTATATCTTCCAGCCGTTCGGCCAGACCGCGAATTTGGGCGCCGCCCCCGGCCAGGCAGATGCCCACTTCCATCAGGTCGGCTACCAGTTCGGGCGGCGTCTCATCTAGGGCATCGCGCACGGTGTCCACGATGATGTTAACAGAAGGGGCCATGGCTTCGCGTAGCTCAATGCTGCTGATTTCCACCGACTGGGGCAGGCCGTTAATCAGGTTCCGGCCACGCAGCGTCATGGTGCGCTCTTCGGGCAGTGGGAATGCGGAACCAATCCCAATTTTGGCCCGTTCGGCCATGCGTTCGCCAATCAACAGGTTGTACTTGTTGCGGGCATATTGCACGATGTCTTCATCCATCTCATCGCCGGCCACGCGAATGGAGCGGCTGACAACAATCCCACCCATAGCAAAGATGGCGACTTCGGTGGTGCCACCGCCAATGTCCACAATCATGCTGCCGCGGGGTTCATTCACCGCCAGCCCGGCGCCAATGGCGGCCGCTGTTGGTTCTTCAATGAGGTGCGCCTCTCTGGCGCCGGCCGATATGGCCGCGTCATAGACAGCCCGTTTTTCTACTTCAGTGACGCCACTGGGGATGCCCACCACCACGCGCGGGCGCGGAAAAGGCACGATCATTTGCTCGTGTGATTTGGTGATGAAGTATTTGAGCATGGCTTCGGTGATCTCAAATTCGGAGATCACGCCATCCCGCAACGGCCGTATAGCCACAATATCGGCCGGCGTGCGCCCCACCATTTCCCGCGCTTCAGCGCCAATTGCCAACGGCATGCGCGTCCGCCGGTTAATAGCAACCCACGATGGTTCATTGATGACAATGCCTTTGTCACGAATGTACACCAGCGTATTGGCCGTACCCAGGTCAATACCGACATCTAATGAAAACAGGCCTAAAAGCCAGTCTAGTGGTCTAAACAATGTGTGTTACCTGATCCTTCTCTTCCCAGATAATTCCAACCAGAGATTATAACCAACCGTGAGAGCCTCTCCAATTTTGCTCACGAAATACCCGGTTTTGCCACCCAATCAAGTATAATTCCTGAGAATGGGATAAGTTAAGCGGGTGGTTGGCGGCTGGTGGTTTTTCCTCACCACCAACTCCCGGCCACTATTTTCAGGATAGTATACACCATGATTCGACAGGCTTTATTTGCAGGTTTGGTTTATGACGAAAACGGACGATTGGTAGATACGGCCGTTGTTGGCAATGAAGCCAACTATGTGATTGATGATGCCGGCTTTATGCGTCACATTAGCGCCGAAGATGTTGACCGCCAGGTATTAGACTTTTTCCTGCAACAACTCCATGAAAATCAGGATATGGCGGTAGAACAGGCCATGAAATTCATGGGCAAGGATGACCTGATGACCAAAGCGGCCATAGATGCCTCCTTGCGCAACATCAATATGGATGACATTATCGCCCAGGGTATTCCCCAGCAGGCGCGAGAAATGCTGGGCATGATGGGCTTTCGGGTTACTATTAACTTTCACGGTGAGGTCATTAGCATTGACCAACCGCAGGGGTTTGAGGAAGAGTAGTTGCTGGTGGCTGGTGGCCGGTACAAGCAACCAGCCACTAACGACCTACAAGGAGTAATCTCATGCGTTTAAGTGGTAGAAAAATTGCCATTCTTTTAGCGGAGGGGGTGGAGGATTTGGAGTTTTATGTGCCGTTGATGCGGCTAGAGGAGGAGGGCGCCGAGGTGATTGCCGCCGGACTGGATATGAAACCGGTACGGGGCAAGAATGGGCTGGAAATAACACCCACCACGCGTATTGAGACGTTGAATGCCCAGGAGTTGTTTGCGGTGGTGATACCAGGTGGTTGGGCGCCGGATAAATTGCGCCGGTACACGGCCGTAACCCAGCTTATTCACGACATGAACGCTGCCGGTAAGGTCATTGGCGTTATCTGCCATGGCGGGCTGGTGGCCATTTCGGCGGGGATTGTGAACGGCCGTCCCGCTACCGGCTCTTTAGGCATTAAAGATGATCTGGTCAACGCCGGGGCCACCTGGGTAGACAAAGCCGCCTTCCGCGATGGCAACCTGGTCTGGGGCCGCGTTGTCGCCGACATCCCCGCTTTTTGCCGTGAACTGGTAGCCGCTCTGGTGGAAGCAGCCGGTAATCGGCAATCCGTAACCGGATGACGGGTTACGGTTTACGTCTCAATACGCTCCCTTGCCAAACAAGGCATGGGGGATGGTTTGCAGCAAGATGCGAAAATCTAGCCCCAACGACCAGTTCTCAATGTAATAAATATCCAGCAGGCACAACTCATCAAAGGTCAGGTCGGAACGACCGCTCACCTGCCACAACCCGGTGATGCCGCCAATGACGGACAGCCGTTGTTTGTGCCAGCCTTTGTATTGAGCCACTTCTTCCGGCAGAGGGGGGCGCGGGCCAACCAGGCTCATTTGCCCGCGCAGCACATTATAAAGCTGGGGTAGTTCGTCCAGGCTGGTGCGGCGGATAAATTTGCCCACCCGCGTCAGGCGGGGATCATCTTTTATCTTAAAGAGCGGGCCATCGGCCTGATTAAAAGCCAACAGCGTTACCTTTTGTGCTTCGGCATCCACTACCATGGAGCGGAACTTGAACATTTGAAACGGCCGTCCGTCTTTACCAATGCGTATGCCAGCATAAAAGACCGGGCCAGGAGAGTCCATCTTGATAGCCAGGGCAATCACGGCCGTGACAATCAGCGTGGGCACAGACAACAGCAATATAATGCTCAAATCCATCAGCCGTTTGGCAATCTGTTGTCCCCGGCTGATGCCCGCTTCCCGTACGCGGAGGGTGGGAATTCCAGCCATATTGATCATTTCTACCCGGTTCATGCTCAATTGCAGCAAGTCTGGCACCACCTGTGCGCGCACATCACACGTCTGGCACGTTTGCAGCAGCCGGGCAATCTCCTGGTGCTGTTCGCCGGGCAAGGCAATAAAAACGTTATGCACCAGCGGCTCACGTTGCAGCACACCTTCTAGGTCATCAAAGACGCCCAGATTGGGGATGCGCCCCAGACCGATGTTGTTTTCACTACGGCCGTCGTGCAAATAGCCAATTACCTGAAAGCCCAGGTCAGGCCGGGCCAACAGTGTGCGCATCACACTGCGCCCCACTTCCCCAGACCCCAAAATCAGCGCCCGGTCGGCCAGTTTGCCCCGCTGGTACAGTAGCGAAAGCAGCCAGCGGCGCAACAGCCGCGCCAGGCTGATCAAGGCCACAATCATCACAAATGCCCAAAAAAACAGCAGCCGGGAAAAAGGCGTGGGTTGCACAAAAAAAGTGAGAACCACCATCAGCCCAATGCCGGCGGCGGTGGCATACAGCACTCGCGCCGCCTCATCCAGCCAGGCTTCCCCCCGCCGCCGCTGCCACACGCCCATTTGCGAATAGGTAAAAACCAACAGCAGAATCAGCGCCGCCTGCTGCCCCAGGTAATCGGTGTAGGGTTCATAAAAAGCAATCGAGCGGAACCACTGCCACTGGTAGCGAATGAGGTATGCCAGGGCAAACCCCATATTCATGAGGAATAGATCACCGACAATGGTGATAAAGCGTATCTTACTTTTACTCATCCTTCTTCTACGGCGCCGGCGGCCATAGCCGCCCGATAGACGACGGCCGTTTCCCGCCCGGCGCGTTCCCAAGAAAATTGGGCGGCATGGGCCAGCCCCAGCGCGCGCATTTTAGCGGATAATTGGGGATCGTGACATACGGCCGTCAACCGCTCCACCAATTCAGCCACGTCCATCGGTGCAAATAACAGCCCCGCATTCCCTACTGCTTCCGGCAGCGAAGAACTATTCGCCGCCACTACCGGCGTACCGCAGGCCATTGCCTCCAGCGCCGGCAGGCCAAACCCCTCATATACCGAGGGCAAAACCAGCAGTTCGGCAGCGTTGTACCACAGCGGCAGTTCTTCATCCGGCACATAGCCGGTAAAATGCACGCGCTTCGTCAGTTCCAATGTCTGCACTCTGGCAAAAATTTCGTCATACAGCCACCCCTTGCCGCCAATCAGAACTAGACTCAGGTCTGGTTCGGCCAACCGGGCGAAGGCTTCCAACAGGGTGGGGATATTTTTGCGCGGCTGCAAGGTACCCACGTGGAGCAGGTAACGGCCGTGTCCCTTCTCTGCCCGAAACCGATTCACCACTTCTACCGGGTATGGCCGGTACATCTCATCCACACCCGGAACCACTACATCAATCCGCGACAGGGGCACGCCAAAAAAACGGTGTACATCCTGCCGCCCCGATTCGGAAATGGTGATCACCCGGCGGGCGCGGCGGCAGGAGCGGCGTGTCTGGCTGGTGAGATACCAGCGTTGGCTCGCCGGAAACCGATCCGGAAAATGGAGAAAGCTCAAATCGTACACCGTGATCACTGCCGGGCAGGGCGAAAACAAGGGGGCCACAAACGCCATGCTGTGCAGCAAATGCAGGTCGCGCCGCCGCGCCTGCCAGGGCCAGGTCGTCTGTTCCCAGATGATGCGGGCGGTCCGTTTTTCGGTGGGCCAGGTGGTAGACACGGCCGTCATCCCCTCTCGCTGTAAAAAATCGGCCTCATGCCGGGTAAAGACCACATATTCCAGGCCACCATCCGCCGGCAAATGGCGCAATACCTGGGCCACATATTGGTGAATCCCCGCCCGGCGGTATCCGGCCTTTCCAGACAACAAATGGGCGTTAATGCCCACCCGTAGCGGCGAGGCCGTTGGGTAGTTTTGATTATTACCAGGCAAGATGTTATAGCCAACAGACTCGCCCATACCTTCTGTCTCTTTGCGTCCTTTGTGGATCACCATAGCGGCGCGATTATAGCCAAAGCGGGGGAGGGGGTGAATAGCCTGCTCTTGACGCTCATATAAGCCTATGGTAGACTGCGTTATGTTTACTCAAGTTTGACATAACAGGAGAAACCAATGAATTGTTTAACCACTTACCGGAAAATAGCCTGGGGTGGCTTTCTGGTACTCGCTTTTTTCTTGGTGGGCTGCGTGAAGCCGGTTCCCACCGAAGAACTTCCCCCCACCATTACCCCCGCCCCAACGATAGAGATTCCCCAAGTTTTGCCCACCGCCCCGCTGCCAACCGTTGATCCCCTCCAGCCTGTGGAGCCGACACCTGATCCGGGCGCGCCGCCGGTCATAGAAGCTACGGCCGAACCCATCCCCCCGGCTACGGGCGGCGGGCAGACGGTACATGTGGTAGCGTCTGGCGACACGCTGTTTAACATCAGCCAGCGGTATGGCGTACCGATGGACCAAATTATGGCTGCCAACGGCATCACCGATCCCAACAATCTGGTAGTGGGCACACAACTTGTCATTCCCGCGCCCGGTTCCGTAGCGCCGCCACCTCCCACCGGTATGGAACAGGTTTACACGGTCAGGGCAGGGGACAATCTCTTCCGCATTGGCCTGAATTATGGCTGCACCGTAGACCAGTTATCAGCCTATAACAACATTCCCTACCCCTACACCATTTTTGTTGGTGACCAGATTCGCATTCCGCCTGACTGCTAAAGAGGTAATTGGGTAATTGAGTGATTGTGTAATTACCCAATTACCCAATTACCCAATTACCCAATTACTCAATTGCTCTCATGCCTCCCCCTTCCTCCCAAATTATCTGGCAAGGCGACTCCTGGTATTTGCGGGAGGAGACGCGGCGGCTGCCAGATGGCACGGCCGTCACCTGCGGCATCGTCGTCCACCCTGGTTCGGTAGTGCTGGTTCCGTTACGGCCGTCGCCCGCCGGCCCCGAAATCCTCATGCTGCGCCAATACCGGCAAACGCTCGGCCAGACCATCCTGGAACTTCCCGCCGGCACGCGCCATTGGGACGAAGTCTGGCTGGATTGCGCCCAACGGGAGCTGCGCGAAGAAACAGGCTACCGCGCGGAACAGTTCATCTCCCTCGGTGAAATCTGGCCCGCCCCCGGCTTGACGGACGAGGTGATGCACATTTTCCTGGCCCAAGAACTCACACCGGCCCCCCTGCCCGGCGATGTGGACGAAACGATTGAAGTGACGCCGATGCTGCTGGCTGAATTGGAGACGATGGCCCAAGACGGCCGTTTACAAGACGGCAAAAGTGTGGTGGCGGTGTGGCGCACGGCCGTATATCTGCAAAACCGTTCCCGTTCGTAGTGGGCGATTCATCGCCTGTCCCCCTGAGACAAAGAGCGCGAAAATACGCGAAAGCCAATCAATATGAAAGAACTCTCCCAAAAGTTACAAACGTTGCCCCCCTCCATGACGCTGGCGGTGAATGACAAGGCCAAAGCAATGCAGGCGGCCGGGCTGGATGTGATTGCCCTGGCGGGCGGCGACCCGGACTTTGATACACCGGCACACATTGTGCAGGCGGCCGTAGACGCGCTGCGCGCCGGGCACACCCATTACCCGGCGCCGATGGTAGGCATTCCGCAGGCGTTAGAGGCGGTAGCGGCCAAAATGGCGCGGGAGAATGGCGTGCCCGTGCCTGATCCGCGCCACCAGATCATCTTGACGCCAGGTGGCAAGTGGGCGCTGTATCTGGGGCTGTGCGCGGTACTCAATCCCGGCGACGAGGTGCTGATTTTAGAGCCGCATTGGGTCTCGTATCCACCGATGATTGCGCTGGCGGGGGGCACGGCCGTGCCCATCAGCCTGCCCGGCGAAGACAATTTCCGCGTCACAGCCGAACAATTGCGAGCAAAGCTCACCCCGCGCACCAAAGCGATCATGGTCAATAATCCCTGCAACCCCACCGGGCGCGTCCTCACCAAAGAAGAGTTGGCGGCCATTGCCGCCGTTGCCCTGGAAGCCGACCTGTTTGTGATTGCGGATGAGATATACGAGAAGTTGGTGTTTGACGGCCGTGTCCATCTCTCCATCGCCGCCCTCCCCCACATGGCCGAACGCACGTTAACCGTCGGCGGCCTGACCAAATCCTACGCCATGACCGGCTGGCGGATGGGCTGGCTGGTCGCCGCTCCAGACATCATCCGGCTGGCCACGCGCCTGAACGGCCAGACCGTCTCCTGCGCCGCCACCTTCACCATGCACGCCGGCATCGCCGCCTTGAACGGCCCCCAGGACAACATCGCCGCCATGTGCGCCTCTTACCAGCAGCGGCGTGACTTTATGGTGCAGGCGTTAAACGAAATTGAAGGCATTGAATGTCGCTCGATTGAAGGGGCATTTTACCTCTTCCCCCGTTTCCCCCATTCCCGGCGCAGCAGCCTGGAACTGGCCGACGCCCTGCTGGACAAAGCCCAGATCGCCAGCGTACCCGGCAGCGCCTTTGGACGCAGCGGCGATGGCCATCTCCGCTTTGCCATCTCCACCGCCCAAAGTGACCTGGAACGCGCGGTGGAACGGCTTGCTAAAATCGCTCGCCAGCTTTAAGCGCAGATAGTATTGCGTTTATTTGTTGATTTCTCGAAAACGGTTGGCCGCACGAATAAATTCGACCGAAGGCCACTGATTTCGATCTTGAGGTAGGTGAATTCTATCACCGAGGTACGCCTTAAAATCCCGTAACCCACCTGCCAAGCCAACCTGTATGAGCTCTTGCTCTTTTATAGGATTGATTTTCATAACCAGGTCATCATCCAGATATATTAACCCACGATCATAAGCGCGATGATACGTTGGGGAGAGACAAAGCCCATTGGCAATGTCATCATTACTTCCCTCAACACCCACAGGCAAGATGTGGGCCGCATCAATTAAACGTAACTGGATTCGCGTTACAGCACACCGTTGTTCATAGGCAGCTAAAACTTTGCGTCGAAAACTCGTATCACGCGATAGGCGAGACATCGTTTGCACCACACGTTGCCGCTCGGCCGGTAATTGCTCCATTTCATCAAGTGTTATTTCCTCAAGCGCAACCACACGAGAGAGTATTTTGACGGTTGCTGCGTCAACGCCCTGATCATGCAACAATCTGGAATTGAGAACATAGGCCAAAAACTGGTCCGGTCGAAAGCCAACAGCGATTTCGTCATTACCTTTGGTAACAAAAGAAAACCCATCCTGGAGTGCCCGGTGTAGGGTTGTGATTGGAATTTGAATCGAAGGTGAACGTGTGGAAAATGTTTGATGTTTGTTCAAGTCAAAACCCGCAAAACATTGTAGGTTAGGCTCATAACCAATCATTATGGTTGGCCCCGATGGGTTAAGCGTCAGAGGAGGCTTGATACCGGTCAGTTGAATACGATATTCATCTTTAGGACGAGCTACGCCACCGCCGTGAGTTAATGTCCAGACATATACCCACATTTCAAACATGTTCTGCCCTGCTTGCACAACAAAGCGGCGTGGATTCTGACGAGAGTGGGAAATTAGCATACCGGATGCATTACTTTCAGCAAGAGCATCGGTTATAGACTTGAGTAAAAGTGACATTGATAACTGGGGCATGGGGACGATCAATCAAAGAGGGTGGGTTGTTTAGGGCGTGTTTTTGAGGGTTGCCTGACGCTTTCATCACCATTTAATTTCCCGACGGCATTTGTGTTGGACAGATCGGGACGTTTTTGCCCGCCGTCAACAGATAAGGCGTCATAATCTTCCGTGCCTGAACCATTCCAGAGTACAGATGGGCTGTAAATCTTGTAATGATCTGACTCGTTTCCTTCATTCTCTGCTGCAAAGCTGACAAAGCGCCCTTTAGCTCCTTCAATATATTCTGGCACGGTTTCACAGCATATCCAGCTGCGTTCCAGCAATTCGCAAACTTCGCCGGTAACACAACTCCCCCCGAAGGGGTCAAATACTGTATCTCCTGCATCTGTCAACATTCTCACAAATAGTTCAGGTAAACGGGACGGAAAACGAGCAGGGTGAGGTTTAATATCGTGTTCTTTGCAATATCGTAGATAGTAAGAATTGCTTTCTGTGTTGGGTATTGCTAACAAATTGGGGGGGATAGCGCCGCCATTATCTCTCTGGAACTTGTCGCTAATATCGTGCCCGCTGGGACGAAGTTTGGCCTGGTAGCCGTTTTCGATCAGGTCTAACATCGAGTCGCTATATGGCACTAACACGCGGCGGTTGCTGGCTTTGGGCCAGGGCGTCTTGGACAACCAGAAAACACAATTGACGGCATCTTTTACGCGAATGCGACGCACATTTACCCACTCGGCTGGCGTAGGAAGCTTTGATGGGTTCCACCAATAAAATTCTTGGGCTAAATGGAACTGCACTTGGCGACAGAGCATGATGAGCAGCTCGAAGTGATATAAACTGCGTGTTGGTTGTCCTGGTTTCCATGTGCCGCCTATATCTATCACTAATGACCCGGTTGGCTTGAGAACACGATAAAATTCGTGGGCAAACTCCTTGAACCAGGCCACATATTTGTCCTCTTCGACATTCCCATAATCTTTTTTACGTAGCAGCGCAAAAGGGGGGCTGGTGAAGATGAGATCAATAGAGTTATCTTCTATTGAACTGCGCATGTATTCAAGGGCGTCCTGGTGGACGATACGGCCGTGACGTGTAATAAAATCTTCCATAAGTCGTTTATGCTCAAAAAGCTGTTTGACAAAACATTTGTGCTATGAGGGTGTGCCAAAGTATATAGTAATTCCGGGTCAATCTCAACATTCACCAACGAAAAGCACAATCTTACCTCTCATAGTCAGGGTACAGCTCGGTCATGCAATCCGGGCAGATGCCGTGGCTGAGAATGGCCTCGGAATGGTCGCGGATGTAGGCTTCTACGGTGTGCCAGTAACCGTCATCATCCCGTATTTTTTTGCAGTTGGCGCAAATGGGCAGCAGACCGCTCAGGGTTTTTATATTGTGTAACGCTTGCTGGAGTTCCTCATTTTGCGCCTGCAACTCCTGGTTTTTCTGCGCCAGTTCTTTCTGCAATTTACCAATGGTAAGATGGGTGTGGACGCGGGCCAGCGTCTCTTCTGTCTGGAATGGCTTGGTGATGTAATCTACGCCGCCCACCGCAAAGGCGCGCACGATGTCCATTTGTTCATGCAGGGCGCTGATAAAAATGATGGGGATATGGCGTGTTCTTTCATCAGCCTTTAACTGCTGGCACACCTGGTAGCCATCCAATTCGGGCATGAGAATGTCCAGCAAAATCAGGTCTGGCGGGGCAATTTGGGCAGCGGTGAGGGCCATACGGCCGTTAGACACCGGTCGCACTTTATAACCTCGTTCTGCTAACAGCCGCACTAACAGCCGTAAATTTTCCCGTATATCATCCACTACCAGGATTTCTGATCCAGCATGAATGGCCCGTGTTTTGCTGATAGTTTCGTCCATTGGGTTTTCCTGCACTAACTTTTTCGGCGGAATAACGACATTATAAGGGATATGAAGGGGAACGAAAAATGATGCACGGGGCACGGCCGTGCCATATAATCCGTAATCCGTAATCGGTAATCGGTGATCTGTAAACCGTAAACCGAAGCCCGATTGCGAATAACCGTCCACAGGAGGTTTGCGTGTTTACTGGTTTGCTCAAAACGATGCGACCGCGCCAATGGCCGAAAAACGGTTTTGTTTTTGTGGCCCTGTTTTTTGATGAAAAGCTGCTGAACCCGGTCTATCTGGGGCGCACGGTAGCGGCTTTTGTCCTGCTCTGTCTTATGTCAAGCGCCGTGTACTTGATGAATGACCTGAGCGACATTGAAAGTGACCGGCAGCACCCAACCAAACGGTTACGGCCGTTGCCCGCCGGCCAACTCAGCCCCACTGTAGCTGCCCTGGCTGCCGTCATTTTTGCCGGCGGCAGCCTCATCGCCGGCTATGTCCTTTCACCGTTGTTTGCCCTCATTTTGCTCATTTACCTGCTGAGCCAGATCGCCTACACCTACTGGCTGAAAAACGTGGTGTTGTTTGATGTGATGATCGTCGCCCTCGGTTTTGTGCTGCGCATTGCCTCTGGCGTCGCCGTCATTGAAGTGGAGCGATTTTCTCCCTGGCTCTACCTGTTTGGTGGCTTTCTGGCGCTCTTTCTGGTATTGGGTAAACGGCGGCACGAGCTGGTGCTGTTGGGCGAAGACGCCGAAAAACATCGCAAAATCCTGCAAGAATACAATCTGGATCTCATTGACCGTATGTTGGGATTGGTCACCACCAGCGTCCTGGTCTTTTACAGCCTCTACACCTTTCTGGCCGAAGGGCTGCCCGCCAACCACACCATGATGCTCACTATCCCTTTTTTGATGTATGGCATCTTCCGTTACATGTACCTGATCCACGTGCGCCACGAAGGCGGCGCGCCTGAAGAGATTGCTCTGCGCGACCGGCCGTTGCAAGTGACAATTGCCTTATTTGCGCTCACGGTGTTTGTTGTGATTTATATATTTTGAGATTGGGAGATTATGAGATTGAGAGATTAGCTGTGCTCCCAATCTCCCAATCTCCCAATCTCCCAATCTCTTCTTATGTTTTCCGCTTCTGCCCCCGGCAAAATCATCCTCTTTGGCGAACATGCTGTGGTCTACGGCCGTCCCGCCATCGCCATTCCGCTGTCACAATTAAGGGCTACGGCCGTCGTCGCCTCCGCCACCCAACCCGGCATCCGGCTCATCGCCCCTGACCTGGGTCAGAATGTGCTGTTGGCTGATGCCCCGCCGGATGATCCCATTGCTGCCGTGATCCGGGAGGTGCAAACGGCCGTAGGCCAATCCAACTTACCCGATATAACCATCACCGTCAGTAGCCAGATTCCCATTGCCAGCGGTCTGGGCAGCGGCGCGGCCATCACCGCCGCCGTTGTGCGCGCCCTGGCGGAATTCCTGGGGCTGGCCCATCTGGCCACGCCCGCCTGGGTTTCGGCGCTGACCTATGAAGTGGAAAAAATTCATCACGGCACACCCAGCGGCATAGACAACACCGTTGTCGCCTACGAAATGCCCGTCTACTTTGTGCGCCAACAGCCGCAAAACCACATCGAACCCTTTACCGTCGCCCGCCCGCTGCATTTGCTGGTGGCCGATACCGGCGTGCGCAGCAGTACCAAAATCGCCGTGGGTGACGTGCGCCGCCAGTGGCAGGAACACCCGGCAAAATTCGAGGCACTGTTTGACGGCTGCGGCCGTATTGCCCAGGCCGCCCGCGCCGCCATTGAAACAGGCGATGTGGCCGCCCTGGGGCCGCTCATGCAGGAAAACCATGCCCTGCTGCAAGAGATGACTGTTTCTTCGCCGGAACTAGACCGGCTGGTGACGGCCGCCATTGCGGCCGGCGCCTTGGGCGCTAAACTCAGCGGCGCCGGCCGGGGCGGGAATATGATCGCCCTGGTAACGCCGGCAACGGCAACGGCCGTACACCACGCCCTCCTCACCGCCGGGGCCAAAAATGTCCTCGCCACCACCCTGGCATGACCCGCAAACGCGGCTTGTGATACAATCTGCGCATAATTGAGTTACCTATGATGCAAGCCACACACGCACTGATGAAAACTGGTGGGCTAACGGATGTAGTGTGGAACTTTGAATACAGAACATTCTTAAGGGGGAAGCGGGGAAGGGGGAAACCCCCCACCCCAC
>JABFFZ010000061.1 GCA_013112725.1 Chloroflexota bacterium | reverse complement strand
CGCCACGTCTTTCGCACCCGCGCCAAAATCATTACCGCCCTGCGCCGGTTCATGGATGACAACGACTTCCTGGAAGTAGAAACGCCGATTTTGCAGCCATTGTACGGAGGGGCGGCGGCACGGCCGTTTACCACCTACCACAACCAGCTCAAACAAGAACTCTACCTGCGCATCTCCTTTGAACTGTACCTGAAACGGCTGCTGGTGGGCGGCATCGAGCGCGTCTACGAGATCGGCCGTGACTTCCGCAACGAAGGCGTCAGCTTCAAACACAACCCCGAATTCACCATGCTCGAATTTTACGCCGCCTACTGGGATTACCACGACGTGATGGCCTTCACCGAGCGCATGATTCAGCACGTGGCCCAGGCCGTTACCGGCGGCGACACCATCACCTACCAGGGACAAACCATCCATGTTGGCGGCCAATGGCCGCGCCTGACCATGCGCGACGCCATCAAGCAGTTCGCCGAAATTGATTACATGGAACATCTGGACGCTGCCAGCCTGCGCCAGGCCATCCGCGACATCGGCGGGCACGCCCCGGAAAGCGCCGGGTGGGGCAAATTGATTGATGGCGTGTTTGGCGATTTTGTCGAGCCACGTTTGATCCAGCCTACCATCATCACCACCTACCCCCGCGAAATCTCGCCGCTGGCCAAAGGCATTCCCGGCGACCCGCTGCACGTGGAACGGTTTGAATTTTTCATCGCCGGCATGGAGATGGGCAACGCCTTTACAGAGTTAAACGATCCCCTGGATCAGCAGGCGCGTTTTGAAATGTTACAAACGCTCTATGCCAAAGACGATGACGAGCGCAACCCCATTGATGAGGATTACTTGCGCGCCATGCGCTATGGGATGCCGCCCAACGGTGGTTTTGGCGTGGGCATAGACCGCATGGTGATGCTCTTCACCAACAACGCCACCATCCGCGAGGTGCTGCTCTTCCCCCACCTCCGCGAACGGGAGTAGCTGGAGTAATTGGGTATTTGGGTAATTACCTGACGAGTTCGTTCAGGCCATCCAGAACCTGTTCAAGTTCCTCAGGGGAGACACGCCCTAACTTGTGACTTAACCGCTTCACCGATAATGTCCGAATCTGGCTGATTTTGACCCATGATTGCCTGGGTAAAGCTACAGATGAGAGTACCAGAGTAAGCGGGAATCCGGCTTTGGGTTTTTGGCTGGTGATGGCCAGAGCGATTACCGTTGCCGAACGGTCATTGAAAACATCATGGCTGATGACAAGAACAGGACGTGTTCCCGCCTGCTCGTTTCCAATGACCGGTTCTAAATTTGCCCACCAGATATCCCCTCTCAATATTCGGGCCATTCTGCCAACTCCCATTCCATCCCTTCTTCAGCCATTGCTTCTTCAATATCCGGATCGAGGTTGGCACATTCACGCGCTAATCGGTTTCGTTTGATTTTTTCCAGGGAGTCGCGTAGGGCTTCTTGAATAGCCTTGCTACGATTGGGGAACAGGCGTTGCGCTACCAGTTGGTCAATTTCGGCCAGAAGCTCACTTTCAATAGTAACTGCTACCTTTGTGGTTGCCATTAGGTATCTCCAAAAAAGTATGATGAAGTATCATACCCTCAACGGATAGTCAACACAACTTTGCCGGTGGATTGGCGATTGATGAGGCTGTTCAGGGCATCGGCGGCCTGTCCCAATGGATAGGTCTGGGAGATGTGAGGCCGAATTTTGCCTTCGACGTACCAGGCCAGCAGCGTGCGCAGGGAATCGGTGATGACACGCGGCTGGCGGGTGGAGTAGCCGCCCCAGTAGACGCCCACGACGCTCATGTTTTTAACCAGCGCCAGATTGACCGGCAGTTGGGGAATACGGCCGTCGGCAAACCCAATCACCAACAACCGCCCCTCCCAGGCAATGCAGCGCACCGATTCGTCGAACACATCGCCACCCACCGGGTCGTAGATGACATCCGCTCCTTTGCCATTGGTGATCTCCTTCACCCGGTCGCGGAACTTATCCTGGCGGTAGTTGATGAGATGGTCGGCGCCATACCGCTGCGCCAGCGCCAGTTTTTCCGGCGTACTGGCGGTGGCGATGACGGTAGCGCCCAGCAGTTTGCCAATTTCTACGGCCGTCAACCCCACCCCTCCTGCCGCCCCGTGCACCAGCAAAACCTCCCCCGGCTGCAACCGGGCGCGGTGCGCCAGGGCAATGTGCGACGTGCCATAGGTGATGGCAAACCCAGCCGCCGTCACAAAATCCATCATGGGCGGAATGGGAAAGACGGTGCGGGCGTCGGTCACCACCTCTTCAGCATAGCCGCCATGCCCGGTAACAGCCGCCACCCTGTCGCCCACACGCAGATGGGTCACACCCTCCCCCACCTCCAGAATCTCCCCGGCCACTTCCATGCCCGGACTAAACGGGAAGGCTGGCCTTTCCTGGTACAACCCCTGAATGATCAACGTATCGGCAAAGTTGACGCCACAGGCGTGAATGCCTATGCGCACCTGCCCCTGACCCGGCGGCGACGACGGCCGTTCCCCCACCACCAACGATTCTGGTTTTCCCCATTCACGGCAGATAATGGCTTTCAATTGTTTTCTCCTTCATATAGCTTACCAGATGGCATAAGCTCGCACGGGGAATGTACCCATGCCGCGCACCTTGACGGGGGCAGCAAAGAAGCGGAAGCCGGTTTCCGGCAGTTGTTCCAGATGGCAGAGATGTTCCACAATGGGAATCTGGCTGCCGAGCAAGGTGGTGTGAACGGGCCGACGGCCGTCGGCCGTATCGTCAATGTTCAGCGAATCAATGCCCACCAGCGCCGCGCCCGCCTCTTTCAGGTACACGGCCGTCGCCTCGGTTAAAAACGGATGCCCTTCAAAGTATTGGTCGGTGCGCCAGTGCCGGTCCCACCCGGTATGCACCAGGACGGCTTTACCTGCCAGGTCGTAGTTTTGGAAAAGCGCGGGGGTAAGTGTACGGTCGTGACCCACCGCCCGAATCACCACCCCTGCCAGATTCACCAGCCCCGCCAGCGGCAACTCAGAAACATCCAGCCCATCGGCAAAACGGTGGAACGGCGAATCCAGATACGTGCCCGTATTGGCCACCATCTCAATCTTGCCAATGTGAAACTCCGTGCCCGGCGCATACAGTGCCCGCGACGCTTCCCGGCTAAGAAAATCACATACCACTGGCGCCGGCAGCCCTTTATACGTCATCAGACCGTCTTCAATTGTATGGCTCACGTCAAGTAACATTTTCTTTCACCTCACGCTTTGATAGAGCGCAATTGTATGGCAGAGTCAGGCCAGGCCAAAATGTTTGAAGCCGCCACCGCTAACGATATACTCCGGCTGTATGATGACCACAGAAGTAGACAAACAAACCAACACCCTGATCATTGGCGCCAGCGCCGCCGGGCTGGCCGTGGCCGCCTGCCTGCAAGAGCAGCGCGTCCCCTTCATCCTGCTGGAAAAGAGCAGCCAGGTGGGCGCAGCCTGGCGCAATCATTACGACCGGCTGCACCTGCACACTGACCGGGCACATTCCCAACTGCCCCATTTGCCCATGCCCAAATCATTCGCCAAATATCCGGCGCGGGCGGATGTGGTCGCTTACCTGGAAGCGTATGCCCGCCACTTTGGGCTGGAACCGCGCTTTGGACAGGGCGTGCAGCAGGTACGGCCGTGCGATGGCCTGTGGCAGGTGGAAACTCAGGACACCTGCTACCAGGCACAAAACGTGGTCATTGCCACCGGTTATACGCGCGTGCCGCATCTGCCCTCCTGGCCGGGGCAAGAATTATTCACCGGCAGCATCAGCCACAGTTCGGCTTATAAAAATGGCAAACCGTATGCCGGACAGCGGGTACTGGTGGTCGGTTTTGGCAATTCGGCCGGAGAAATTGCCATTGACCTGGTGGAAAACGGCGCAGCCGAAGTGGGCATGGCCGTCCGCCATCCGGTGAACGTCATCCCGCGTGATTATCTGGGCATTCCCATTCTGACCATCGGCATTGTCATGGACAAAATCCCGCCCCAAGTGGCCGATCTACTGGCTATCCCCATGCTCAAAACTTCCATTGGCGACCTGACGAAGTATGGCCTGCCCAAGCTGCCCTACGGCCCCAATGTGCAAATCCGGCAAGACCGGCAAATTCCCATTTTAGACATTGGCACGGTGAAGTTGATCAAAGACGGCCGTATCCACATCCACCCCGGCCTTGCCCAATTCAACGAAAACGGGGTCGTCTTCACGAACGGCGCCATCAAACCATTTGACGCCATCATTTTGGGCACCGGCTACCGGCCACAGGTGAATGAATTTCTGCAAGACGCAGCGGGCGTTTTGAACGAAGATGGCACGCCCCAATCGAGTGGGCAGGAAACCGCGCCGGGTTTATACTTTTGTGGCTTTTATATCTCCCCCACCGGCATGTTGCGCGAAATTGGCATCGAGGCCAGACAGATCAGCGCCCACATTGCCGGTAAAGGATAACGATCATGCATCCCGGTCAAATCTATGGGCAAAATGTGGCAGGCATACGGCCGTTGGCCGGCGCGCTGCAAGATTTTCACAAGGCGCGGCAGAAAGCAACGATGGAGGCCCTGATGGGGCGGCTGCGCGGCCGCTCCCTGGAATTGCTATCCTATAACGAAGTGGCCGAGATGCTCAAAGTGCGCGGCCGTTCTGAGCGGGGTATCAAGGAGATTCCGGTAACCGCCATTGTGGGCAGCGTGGGCCGCTACCATGATTTTTCCCGCTCCTTCCTGCCGCGCCACGATGCCGACGCTCAACGCTGGGCCGGGGTACGCGCCGCCGGGCACGTGGCCGATCTGCCACCCATTGACGTGTACCAGATTGGCGACGCCTATTTTGTGCTAGACGGCAACCACCGTGTCTCCATTGCCCGCCAAGTGGGGTTGGACTACATCCATGCCAACGTCATTGAAGTGCATACCCGTGTGCCACTCCCCCCTGATATACAGCCGGATGAATTGATCATTCGCGCCGAATACGCCGCCTTCCTGGACTATACCCGGCTGGATGATCTGCGCCCTGGTTGTGATCTACAGGTGACGGCGCCAGGCCAGTATAACCGGCTGGAAAACCACATGGAGGTACATCGCTTTTTTGTGGAGATGGCCGAAGAGCGCGACTTGCCAGATGCGGAAGCTTTTGGCCGCTGGTATGACGAAGCGTACCTGCCGCTGGTGCAGGCCATTCGAGAACAGGGCATTTTGCGCGATTTCCCGCGGCGCACGGAAACAGACCTCTACTTATGGTTGGCGACGCATCAGGCGGAGCTGCGCAATGAGTTGGGCTGGCAGGTACGGCCGAACACGGCTGTGACCCAATTTGCCGCGCACCTGAAACCCCGCCGCACCTGGCAAAGAGTGCTGGATGTGATGGTCCCGGCCAACTGGAAAGGGAAACCGGCAGCCAGTGATTGGGCACAGGAACGGCTGTTAGACCGGTACAGCAGCGCCCTCTTTGCCGAAATTTTACTACCGCTGACTGGCCGCCAGGAGGCGGCGCGCCAGGAGGCGGCGCTGGCGCAGGCCATCGCCATTGCCCAACGGGAACACGGCCGTCTCATTGGCCTCTTTCTGGGCGACGAAAACAAAAGCCTGACCCGCGCCTGGTTTGAACGGGCGTGTGCCGCCGCGGACGTGACGGCCGTGTGGGGGAGTGAACAGGGCAGCCTGCCGGAGGTGATAGCGCGCCGGGCGGCGCTGGCTGACCTGGTGATTATGGATAAAACGGCAGCAGACACGGCCGTGACGACCATATGGCAAAACTGTACGCGGCCCGTGCTGCTGCCAGGCCACCGGCCCAGCGCCATGAACCGGGTGCTACTGGTCTGCTCCCAAAACCGGGAGGCAACCATACACAAAGAAACGGCGCTGTTTGCCGCTGCTTATCTGGCTGAACAGTGGGGCAGCCAACTGGTAGTCGGTGGCTCGCCAGACAGCCTCTCGCTGGCCCGCGCCTACCTGGAAATGCACGAAGTGAACGCCGAATTTGTGTCGGTGTTAGGAAATGTAGACACGGCCGTGTTGTCCGGTTGTGATCTGGTAGTGCTGGGGCGGCACGGCCGTTTTACCACCCAACTGCTGCCCCTGTTAACCGTGCCCGTCCTCATCTGCCCGTGACATGAATACCTAAGAAAAGAAAACTTGATTGCGGCGCACCTTCGAGATACCAGCAATTCTCAATTTACCAAGAGCCAGCGATTAAAATCGCGCCTACAGCGAGCAAAGCCCACCCTTCAACAGGTTCAGGGCAGGCTCTGCGTGTGCTGGGCGCCAGTCGGCGCAGGCCGACTTTGCCTTCTGTTGGTGCAGATTTATCTGCCGCCGCCGGGCAAATTGAGAATTGCTGTTGAGATGCGTTGCACCTGGCCTGAGACTATAATACTGGCTGGTCGTTGGTGGCTTGTACCAGCAACCAGCCATTACTCAAGAAGGAGAACTATTCCCATGGCAAACGTACTAAAAACCAAAGGCGTTATCGGTATTCTCACCGGCGGCGGCGACGTACCGGGGTTAAATCCGGCGATTCGGGCGGTGACCATTCGCGCGCTGCGTGAAGGGTATAAAGTGATTGGTTTGCGGC
Source organism: Chloroflexota bacterium (assembly GCA_013112725.1). GTDB lineage: Bacteria > Chloroflexota > Anaerolineae > Promineifilales > Promineifilaceae > CAADGU01. The sequence goes on along the minus strand of JABFFZ010000061.1, from coordinate 28,337 downwards.
GGGGTTGGGCCGGCATCACCGAAATGATGCGCGACCCCAAAGCAGACAATAGCTTGTGTTATCAAATTTTGACCGAAGAGATTGTCAACCGGGCCGGCCGTACCGGGGGCACTTTTCTGCATAGCTCCCGCACCCGGCCCAGCCACATGCGCCGGTCAGACCTGCCAGAGCATCTGCGCGATACGTACAATGAAGATTCCAATGATCTGACGGCAGAGGTGATCAAAAATCTGGAATTCCTGGGCATTGATTACCTCATCCCCATCGGCGGTGATGACACGTTGAGTTATGGCGTGCGCCTGTATCAGGAAGGAGTAAAAGTAGTCGCCATTCCCAAAACGATGGACAACGACGTGCCGGGTACCGATTATTGCATCGGCTTTAGCACCTGCGTCACCCGCACCATTCAGATGACCAACAATCTGCGCACCTCGGCCGGTTCCCACGAGCGTTTCCTGGTGCTGGAGGTGTTTGGCCGCTATGCCGGTTTCACGGCCATGCTGCCAACCATGGCCGGGTCGGCGAATCGCTGCGTAATTCCAGAGTACCCATTTGATGTGGACTTGTTGACGAAGCTGCTGGCGGAGGATCGTTTTAAGAATCCCAGCCGCTACTCCGTGGTGTTGGTGTCCGAAGGGGCAACCTTTGCCGGGGGTGAAATGGTGTTTCGGGAAGCGGAGAAGGATGCCTACGGCCATGCCAAATTGGGCGGTATCGGCGACATGGTATCGGCCAAGTTGAAGGAGATTTCACCCAAATATAACAACGGCAAACGCATTAACGTTATCAACCAGAAGTTGGGTTACCTGGTGCGCGGCGGCGACCCGGACGCCATTGATTCGATTGTGCCCATGGCCTACGGCAATCTGGCGTTGGACCTGATTTTGAACAAGCTAGACGGCCGTCTGGTGGTGCTGAAAAACGGCCGTTACGACAATGTGCCTATCACCGTCGTCACCAACACTAAAAAAGTGGTCAACGTCAAGGAGTTCTACAATACCGAACGGCTCTGCCCGCAGTATAAGAGCTTTGAGATGAAACCGTTGATGATTATGACCAGCGAGGGATGATGCGTGATGGGTGACGTGTGATGCGTGAGGCGTGAGATTTCTCCGGTCACGCATCACGCGTCACGTCGGAACCCACGAAATCCCGTAGCGCCTGAGCGTTTACCTCAGGCCAAACAATTTGGCGAAAGTCTCCAGCGCCAACTGCGGCGTGGGCAGGGCAAACCAGACCCAGCCGAGAGTGACGTATTGAAAGGTGAGAAACCAGGTCACGGCCGTCCACAGCCGTTTCTGCCAGGGTTTGTCACCCAGTCCCCGGTACCACCGGCGGCTGCGGTCGCTCCACTGCTTGTGGACAAACAGCGCCACCCCCTGCCACAGCCCCCAGATGAAAAAGTTCACCGTAATGCCATGCCACAGGCCAATGACGGTCATGGTGGACAGGTGGGCGGTGAGCAAAATCATCGTATTGGACGGCCGTCGCTTCCGGCGCAGCAAGGACCGGGACAGCGGGCTGAAAATGTAAAACCGCGCCCAATCGCTGAGGCTCATGTGCCAGCGCTGCCAGAAGGCAGTGATATTGGTGGAAAGGTACGGCCGTCTGAAATTCTCCGGCAGTTTCACCCCAAACAGGATGCCAATGCCAATGGCAATATCGGTATACCCCCCAAAGTCAAAATAGAGCCGCAGCGCATACCCATATAGCAGCACCCACAGCCAGAAAGTAGAGGTGGCCTGGGCGGCGTTCACGGCCGTTAACGACATCCCCAGCGCCAGCGTATCGGCGATCACAAATTTCTTGAACAGGCCGGTGAGGATGCGGGCGCTGCCGTTCCAGTAGCGAGAGCCATAATCCGTGATGCGTGAATCATCATCCGTGATGCGTGATGCGTGATGCGTGATGCGTGATGCGTGATGCGTAACCGAATACGGATTACGGATCACGGCATACGCCTTTGTCTCCTGTCGCAAATCGGCCACAAACCGCTCCACGCGGTCAATGGGGCCGGCGGTATAGCTGGGAAAAAAAAGGACGTAGGTGATAAATTCACGCAGTGGGAGCGACGGCAGTTGCCCCGTTTGCCGCTCACGCAAGGTGTGGATGAGGCGGAAGGCGACATAGGAGAAACCAAGCCAGACCAGATCAGAGGGGGTCGCCAGCGTCACTTGTTGGCCGGTGAGGGAACGCCAGGCAGCGGCCGTAGCCGTAGCCAGCGCCGGTGTTTTGAGCCAGACAAACATGATGACGATGAGCAGGATAACGGCCGTACATACCGTCCGCTGCTCCAGCCGCCGCAGCCAGCGCCACAAAATCGCCCACACCCCGGCGATGACCACCAGCCCAACGGCGACCCACAAAACGGACGGCGGGCGGGAAGGGGTAAAGCGCCATTCTGCGGCCACATACCGGTTGCCCGCCACCAGCAGCACCAACCCAAACAACACCAACAAAGTGATCCAATCTTCCCTTGCCCCCTTGCCCTCCCCTGACGGTTTGGTCACCCACCATACCAGCACCGCCAGCAAAATAGTGAGCGTTTGCAGCAGGTAATCGGCAAAACGCAGCGGCGTGAAGGTTTGCAGCCAATAAATAGCCAGGACGCTGCTGCCAAATAGAAACCAGCCTCGCCACCGGCCAGGGATGAAGAGGGTATAGAGTACGGCCGTGCCCGCGAACAGGCCGATGGTGAGCAGGTCTACGTTCATGTAAGAATTGAAGAGATTGGAGATTAGAGATTGGGAGATTAAAAGGCCATCAATCTCCTAATATCTCTTATGGAAATGATATTTCCACTCGTTCATGCCAGACATCCGATTTCTCAAAGAAATCGGATGTCTGGTCGTCACTCAATCTCCAATCTCTAGTCCCACATCCTTTTCCTCGGCAATCACGGCCAAAATCTCTTGCAGCACAAACAGCGCCGTCAGGTCATTCATGGGGTAGCCTTTGGTGAAGGTAGCCGGGTCGGTGTAATCATTGCGGTCGGAATGGGAAAGATGCACCTGGTCAGGCAACAGGCCATGATTGGGCAACGTGGCGGCCACCCGGTCAAAGTCCCACAACGGAATGTGCATCTCAGCCGCCAATTCGCGGATAGCGGCATTGTTCGTGTCATACTCCAACTCATAGCGGTCGGCTTTGGTCGCCAGAATGGGGATAACACCTTGCTCAATGGTATAGGTCACAATGCGGCGCAGGTTGCGTTGCAGCACGGCGGCAGAGGATTGGTCATTGGTGCCCAGGCGGATGAGCAGGATGCTGGGGTTATGCAGCCGAATTTCGCAGGCAAGCATATGCTCCTCCGGGGCGCACCAGGTAGGGTTGTTGCGTGCCGGGTCCAGCACATGCCAGGAACTGATGCCAATAGCTACGGCCACGCCGTACCGCTGAAATGATTTGCGAAAGTGGGTGATAACCGGCTGTAAATAGGCGTAGTCACCCAGCGTGTAATGAGGCGGGTAATCGAAGCGGGTGAGGTAATAACCGGTGACGGCGCCACTGTCGCCCAGTTTGGAAAAGGTATGTGGGTTACGACCTGCTGCCTGCCCCTGCTGGTAAATGGCGCGTACATGCTGGCGGGTAATCTCATCCATGATAAGAAAATCTTCCAAAATGAGGCCGTTTACCAGGGTGGGAACGGGAGTAGGGGTAAGGGAGGCGAAGACGCCGGGGTGAACAGGTGTTGGGGTGAGCAGGTGAGGAGGTGTGGGGGTAATGGTAGGCGGCACGACCGTTGGTGTGTGGGTAGGCATGGAGGTGGGCGTAACAGTGGCGGTTGGGGGCACGGTCGTGTGTGTGGCGGTGTTAATAGCGGCAATGCTGATGGTTGGGGGCACGGCCGTTGGACTGCTGCTGGTGGCATGGCAGGCAGTGAACAAGACGGCCGCCAGGCAAAACCAAAGAAGCGAAGCCCTGGCGGGTCTCTTAAAACCCGTCAGACCTATACCTCTCAAAACCCCTGGTAAATCCACTGTGGCGCGCTGTCGGTGGTGACAATGATCAACAAAATGACGAGGAGACATAGGGCGATGGCAATGAGATTCTCACGAGAAAATATTTTAGACATTGGCATGATGCGTGAGGCATGAGGCGTGACCTATCACGCCTCATGCCTCACAAGTTACGGCGTCTCCCCACACCATTTCCACTCACCATCTTCCTGAACGACACGATAGTTGGTCAGTTGGAATTCGGTCTGCTCTGTGCCATAGAGTGCTTTAATCACGCCAGTGCAGGCCACACGGCCGTTGCCCATATCGGTGCAGGCCATATCCTCAATGGTCACATCCTGCACACTGTCAAAGGTGCGGAATTCGCGTTCGGCAAACTGCTCCATCTCGGCACACAGCAGGCTGCGGATGGTGGTTTCGTCACCCTTTACTTTTGCCTGCAAGTAGGTCTCCACTGCAGCCGCCGGGTCGCCGCCGCCGGCCTGCCCGCCACAAGCCACCAGCACGGCCGTGACCAGACACATCAACGTCATCAATCCCCAATGTCTCATGCAATCTCCTCCACTAAAATTATAGGTTAATCAATTACCTGATGCCTGCACCGTTTCCAGAATAGTGTGCAGCACCATCAACCCGGCCAGGTCTTGCATGGCGTGGCCGCTGCTAAAAACGGCCGGATCCGTGAAATCATTGGCCGGGTACTCCACCGTGTGCACCTGGTCCGTGTCCAGCCCCTTGCCCGGCAGCGTTTCCGCCACCCGGTCCAGATCCCAGATCGGTACCAGATAATCGGCCGCCAACTGCCGCAAAATCTCGTTATTGGTATCGTCTCCCTCAAAACGGTCTGGTTTGGTGATGATGATGGGAACAATGCCATTGGCAATGGCCTGTTCAATCACCAGACGCACATTGTAAGAAAATCCGCTGGGCGAACCGGCGTCATTCGACCCCAGCCGCACGAATAAAAAAGCAGGGTTTTGCAGCCGGAATTCACAGGTAAGCAAATCTTCATTGGGCACACACCACTTTTTGTCGGCCCAGAGTGGATCAAAAACAGACCAGGCATGCAGACCATAGTTAGTGGCCACGCCAAACCGTTTCCAGACTCCCTGAAAATGGGCCACCGTTGGCTGTAAATAGGCATATTCGCCCAGGATCAGGTCATCGCGATCAAACCGGGCCAGCAGGTGCGGCGTCATCACCGTGCTGTCACCCAAGACAGAGTAAGCGCGCGGGTCGCGCCCCCACTGCTGCCCGTTGGCAAAAATCTGGCGCATATTGGCGGCAGTGGCTTCATCCATAATCAGGATGTCCTGGATGGTCAGGCCATTGAGCAGGGGTAATGGCGTAGGGGTCGCCGTCGGCGTATCGGTGGCGGTGGGAGCCACAGAGAGAAGAGGGGTGTTGGTGGGCGGCAAGGTGGGGGTGGCGGTGGGTACGGCCGTGTCCGCAGGCAACTGTACGGCCGTATGGCTGGCAGCACTTTCCACCACAACCGTTGCCACCGGTGTCGCCGTCACTGGTGAAATCGAAAGCGTAGGCACGGGTGTCGGGACGGCCGTAGGCGCAGCGCAAGCCGCCAATCCCACTAGACACAAGATGCCAACCAAAAAAAAATGGAAATTTAATAACATACGCATTGGAGAGTGGGGATTAGAGATTGGAGATTGGATGCTTGGCCGATCTCCAATCTCTAATCTCCACTCTTGTATAAAGGTCTCCAAAAAGCCAAAACCTAATTACCCGGTAAAATAACCTCATCCAGCAACGCCTGCAACATCATCAGCGCCGTCAGATTGTGGACGCCATGCCCGCGCTGAAAGGCGACCGGTGAGCCATAGTCATGGGCATAAAAGGTGGTCAGATGTACATTATCCACATCCAGACCGCGCCCCGGAATCATCTGCGCTGCCACGTCAAAATCCCACAATGGCAGTTGGTAATCGGCGGCAATTTGGCGCAATATGTCGTTGTTGGCATTACTGCCTTCAAACCGGTCGGCTTTGGTACCGATGACGGGGATGACGCTGTTGGCTATGGCCAGTTCCACAATCTGGCGCACATTCTGGTTGAACATCTGGGGTACACCGGCGTCGTTTGACCCCAGGCGGATGATGATGATGGCCGGATTATGCAGCCGAATTTCACAGGCGATGGGGGTTTCATTGGCCTGGCAAATCGCCTTATCCGCCCAGAGGGGATCGGTAACCGTCCAGGAATGGAATCCTTTGCGCACGGCCGTACCCTCACGACCGTGAGACCCGGCAAAATAATCTACAGCGGGCTGTAAATAAGCATATGGCCCCAGGTTATACCCACCTGGTTCATCAAAGCGGGCCATAAAGTACGGGTTTTGGATGGTGCTGTCACCTACTTTGGAATAGGCGTGGGGGTTACGGCCGTAAACCTGCCCCTGGGCAAAAATAGCTCGCGCCTGAGCAATGACATTTTCCGGCAAAACAATAATGCTGGATAGGGGAACCCCGTTCAGATTCTCAACCGGGTCAGCGGCGGTGGCTGCCGGTTCAGGCAGGACGGTGGATTCTGCAGCAGCAGGGGGCGCTTCTGGCGGTGTGATAACGGCCGTTTCAGGAATAGGTGCAGCAGTTACGGGGATGATCAGGTGTTGCCCGGTGTGGATCAGGGCGGGGTTGGCAATCTGATTGGCGGCGACCAGGGCATCCAGCGTCACGCCGTACTGTTGGGCAATGCGAAAGAGCGTTTCACCGGCCTGGACGGTGTGGGTGTTGGCGGCGCTTTCATGGGGCACAGTCGGGTTGCCCGCTAACACTGTTGGCATGACCGACGTGAGGGCAGCGGGTTGTAAGGCAGGCGTAAACGCAGTAGAAAGAGCAGGCACACCGGCGCCAAGCGGAGTCGAAGTGGCCGTTTGCCGGGCGGCGCCTCCCATTTCCTGGCGCACAATCCCCAGCCCAATCAGCCCCAAAAAGAGCAGCACAATCCCAAACACCAGCCAACGTTGCATAGGTTGATTGTAACGCCGGGCGATTGATCGTGCAGGCGACATTAAGTAGAAGATCAGGTGTAACTTTAAGCGTTGGGCACAAAAAAACCCCGGTGAGGAACGGTAGATTTGGAATTGGCTAAGTGTTCAGCAGCTCAATGTGTCCGAATCTCTTGGTGGCCTTTGACAGATGTTGGCTTCCTGTGCTTACTCCATATGTGGAAGCATTCAGGCGCACTAGCGGGGATTTCAAAAGTGCCTACTTTCCTAGTCGATCTACCGTGTCATCCGGGGTGGTATAGGTAGGGGGTAAAGCTGTCAAGGTGCAATGGCATTATAACTCTGTGGACAAACGGCCGTCAACGGTCGTGACCTTAAAATTTGAAAGACCAAAGTTGAGCTTTCGGCTGCGGACATCGTATTACCAATTACCGATCACCGATTACGCCATTCCGCCCGATCACATCCCGATACCATAAAGCACTGTCTTTGGGGATACGCTGCTGCGTTTCGTAATCCACCCATACCAGGCCAAACCGCTGCGAAAACCCCTTGGCCCATTCAAAATTATCCAACAGCGACCAGGCAAAGTAGCCTGCCAGCGGCACGCCATTCTCGATGGCGCGGTGGCAGGCCAGCAAATGGTGACGCAAATAATCTAGGCGACGGGTATCGGGCACACGGCCGGTGGCGTCTGGCCCATCGCTATAACTGGCCCCATTTTCGGTAATATAAAGTTTTGGAGCGCGGTAATCGGTGTGCAGCCGCATGAGCAATTCAAATAAAGCATCCGGGTACACCTCCCAGCCCATTTCTGTGTGTTCATTCAGCGACGGATCAACGGCGCGGGGCAGGTTATCCGGCGCGTTGTCATCGCGGTTTACCGAGCGGGTGTAATAGTTGACGCCCAAAAAATCGGTGTGGACGGCAATGGCGTCCATATCGCCGGGCTGCACAAAATCCATACCATGCAGTTGGTCGCTAAACGCGGCCACCATATCGGCAGGATAGTGACGGCCGTACAGCGGATCCATAAACCAGCGGTTAATCCAACCATCCAGCCAACGCCCCTGGTGATAATCCGCGGCGCTGGCGGAAGCGGGGTAAACGTGGGTGGTGTTGAGCACAATGCCGACTTCAGCGTCTGGGCTGTTGGCGCGGATAATGGGCACGGCACGGCCGTGTGACACCAACAGATGATGCGCTGCCCGCAGCGCCGCCGCCTGATCATGCAGCCCAGGCGCATGTTCGCCCATCTGGTAAGCGACAAAGGTCGCCACCCAGGGTTCATTATGCGTCATCCAATTTTTCACCCGGTCGCCCAGGTGACGGGAAACAACATCGGCATACTCAGCAAAAGCATCCACCAAAAAGCGTTCGGGCCAGCCGCCTTTGTTCTGTAATACCTGCGGCAAGTCCCAATGGTACAGGGTGGCAAAGGGGGTGATGCCCGCTTCTAACAGGCCATCTACCAGACGGCCGTAAAAATCCAGCCCTTTCTGGTTCACCCGCCCCACGCCTTCCGGCAAGATGCGCGGCCAGGCGATGGAAAAGCGGTACGCCTGCAAGTTAAGCGAACGCATTAAGGCCACATCTTCCGGCCAGCGGTAGTAATGGTCACAGGCCACATCACCGGTGCTGCCATCTTCAATTTTGCCGGGGATATGGCTAAAGCGATCCCAGATAGATTCGCCCTTGCCGTCAGCCTGCCAGGCACCTTCAATCTGGTAAGAAGAAGTGGCCGCGCCCCAAATAAAGCTTTTTGGGAAGTGATAGGTTGTCATGTTTGTCCTTTTTTTCTCCAATCTGCTGTGTTTATTGGTTGTATGTAATGAAGGGAACGGCAACCCATCCCACCAGCCCTTCGGCCGTTTGCACCTGCTGCCAGGCCAGATTTTCAGCGGCGGCAGTTTCCGGTAATACGGTCACAATCGTACCATCCAGTAGCCAGTCTAGCTGTTCCGCGGCGGTACTGGGTTCGGCGCGCAGCCAGACACCAACGCCGCTGCTGACGGTGGCGGTGAGGAGGGCAGCGGTGGGGGTATCGGTCGGCGTGGCAGTGGGCGGCACGGCCGTAGCCGTCAGTGTGGGCGCATCGGTAGGTGCGGCGGTAGCCGCTGGGGTAGCAGGAGATATGGTGGCGGTTGGCTGGGTAGGTGCAGTGGTGGGTGTGGGAGGTACGGCCGTTGTGGGTTCCGGCACAGGCGTGGGGGTAGCGGCAGGAATGAGGGGACGTGGACTAAACCCGTACACCCCCAACAATATCAGCGCCACGATAAACGAGAAAACCGAGCGAATCAGTTCCACTTGTTTGTCACGATGGGCATGTTGCCGGGCTACATTGTAAGTAGCGCGCGTTTCGGCTGACCGGCTGGAAAACGCCCGGATCATAAAGTAGATACCGGCCAAAGCAGCCAGGGCAGCTAGAAAGGGAATCAGCAGGTTCAATACGGCCGTCACATCATCTCCTCCAAATCAGTTGCGCCTATACTTTATGCAAGACCACTTACTTTGGCAAGTCGAAACCGAAATGAGCAGCAATTCTCAATTTACCCAGAGCCAGCGATTAAAATCGCGCCTACAAAGGGCAAAGCCCACCTTCGCGGGTTAGGGTCAATCGGCAAAGGCCGACTTTGCCTTTTGTTGGTGCAGATTTATCTGCCGCCAAATTTAGAATGGCTGCGAAATGAACCTCGTGAAGCGTGAAACAAGAGACCTTTCCGATCGCGCATCACGCATCACGCATCACGCATCACGTCCCCCATCTCCTTCACCTCTTCCCACAGCGCATCCAACGCCGCCAGGCTCATCTCCGGCATGTGCAAGCCGCGCTGCCGGGCCAATTGCTCTGTCAGTTGGAAGCGACGGCTAAATTTGCCAGTGGCTTCCCGCAAACAGCTTTCGGCATCAACCGCTAACCAGCGGGCCAGATTGACAATGACAAACAAGAGATCACCTAACTCCTCGGCCCGCTGGTCGGCATCGGCGGCAGCTTTTAATTCGGCCATCTCTTCGTCCAGTTTGGCATACACGCCGCTGATGTCCGGCCAATCAAAACCAACCTGCGCCGCCTTATGCTGAATCTTTTGCGAGCGGGCCAACGCCGGCAAGGAAACCGGTACGCCATCCAATGCTGATGCCGGTTTTTCGGCCTTCTCCTGCTTTTTAAGCATTTCCCAGTTGCGCACCACATGGGCGCTGTCGTCCACCTGCCAATCTCCCCAGACGTGGGGATGCCGCCGTTTGAGTTTGGTCTCGATACCGGCGATGACATCGGTGAGGGTGAAATCTTCCACTTCCGCCGCCATCTGCACCTGCATCAACACATGATAGAGCAAGTCACCTAACTCTTCCTGTAAACCGGCCACATCATCGGCGTCCAGCGCATCCAGCACCTCACACGCCTCTTCCAGGAAACCGGTTCTCATGCTTTGCGGCGTCTGCTCCTGATCCCAGGGGCAACCTTCCGGGCTGCGCAGATGGGCCACTGTCTCAGCCAACGACATGAGGCTGGAAGCCGCCGGCAACGCTGGCACATAAAGCGAGGAAAGATGATCAATGTGCGGGCTGCGGTCAATGGCATACAGAGGGATAGATTCGACCTGCTCCACGACTGTGCCCGCCGCATGAATCAGGTGGACGGGGTGTTGCGGAGGATAGACGGCCGCCAACACCATCTTCAACTCGCTGGCTAACATCCGGCTGTATACCTGCCCCAACAAGACCGGCACGTCGGGGTTGAGAGGTGGGTAATGGAAATGGGTCAGTTCAATGGCGTCAAAAATTTGCAGGCCATCAAGGGCGTCTACCCGCACGGCCGTCAACGAAGGCTCGACAAAACTCAAACCGGGCACAATTCGCATGACAATCCCCTGCTCGTTCGCCGCCGCTGCCAGCCGGGTGACGGTAGATTCACCCACAAAGGGATGGCCAGGCACAGCGTAGAGAATATCCTGATCACGGCCGTGTGCCAGCAGCGTGTCTACAATTTGGCTATAAACGGCTTCAAAGGATACGGCCGTGTCATACACATCATCAAAACTGACCAGTCTCACGCCGTCAGGTAAATCGGCCACTGCCGGGTGACGCGCCGTGCGCAAATAGACCGTCTCCGCCGCCGATAACAGTTGCCACGCTTCCAGGGTCAGGGTACGGCCGTTGCCCGGCCCCAATCCCACAATCGTTATGCTCATAACTCACCTTAAAAAACATCGCGCCGTTCGCGGATCTAAAACAAACAGGCGAGTTTATCACTCGCCTGTTTACCATTGTAAGCATCTACTTGTAATTTTTGGAGAAGCATGAGATGGAGAGAGTGACGCTAATCACTTAATCTCCATATCTCTTATAGAAATGACATTTCCATTCGTTCGTGTCAGACATCCCATTTCTCAAAGAAATCGGATGTCCGGTCGCCACTCAACCGCCACCCGATTTAACGCTTGGTATAGGTTGGCGCTTTACGGGCGCGTTTCAAACCTGGCTTCTTGCGTTCCTTTACACGGGCATCCCGCGTCAGATGGCCCTCGCTGCGTAACGGACTGCGCAGATTCTCGTCATATTTCACCAACGCCCGCGCCAGCCCCAGCCGCACGGCGCTGGTTTGCCCGGTAATGCCGCCGCCGCTAATGTGTACGCTGACATCAGCCTTGCCCGTCAATTTGGCATCAGACAACGGCCCGGTCAGAATCAGGTAATCCCCAAAACGCGGAAAATACTCTTTGGCTTCTTTGCCGTTGACGGTAATGGCGCCGGTAGCATCACCATCCACATAAATCCGCACCCGCGCCGAAGCCCGCTTGCGCCGGCCAATGCCTTCATAATAACGTCTTGTATCTGTATCTGCCATTTACTAAATCTCCTGCCTATAACTCCAACGGTAAAGGCTGCTGTGCCTGATGGGGATGCTCTGCGCCCTGATAAACTTTCAATTTCTTGATCATTTGCCGCCCCAATTTATTCTTGGGCAGCATCCCTTTCACCGCCATTTCCACCGGGCGCGTCGGATAACGCTTCAGTTGGTCCCGCAGCGTCATTTCCGTCAGGCCGCCAGGATATCCGGAATGGTGATAGTACATTTTATCGGTCAATTTATTGCCGGTGACATGAATCTTGTCGGCATTCACAATGATGACGTAATCACCACAATCAACCGACGGCGAAAAGCCCGGCTTGTGTTTGCCACGCAAAACGGCGGCCACTCTGGCCGCCAGGCGGCCAAGCGTTTGCCCATCTGCGTCTACAACATACCATGTCCGCTCAACATCAGCCGGTTTGGTAATCGTTGTTTTCATTACATATCTCTCCCAGAAATGGTTCGGAGATTTGAGATTGCCTGTCGCCAATCTCAAATCTCAAATCGTCATAAGCCACGTATACCAGAAACAACCCCTGTGCCGGGGCCGTCGGGCCAGCCATAGCCCGATCCTGGCTCTGCAATGCAGCTACAAAATCATCTACTGTCCAGGTCCCATCTCCCACCAGTTTCAAAGAACCAACCAGGCTGCGTACCATACGGTACAAAAAAGCATTGGCTTCTATAAAAAAGAGCAGGAATTCTCCTTGCCGCTGCCACCAGGCGGCAAAAACGTGCCGCACACAATTGTCGCCTTTAGATGGTTGGCCAAAGGTGGCAAAATTATGCTCACCGTGGAGGGCGGCGGCGGCGGCGTTCATCTGGTCTATTTGCAACGGCCGTGCCACCTGCCAGCTAGTCAACCGGGCCATGGGCCGGCGAGTGGGTGCATTCAACACCACATATTGGTACGCCCGCCGCTTAGCATCAAACCGGGGGTGGAAAGAAACGGGAGCCTCTTTCAGTTGTAAAACAGCTATATCGTCTGGCAGATGCACATTCAAGGCATTTCGTAGAGCCATGACCCCATGCCGCCATTCGATTGTAAAACCGACTACCTGACCCAGGGCATGTACACCTGCATCGGTACGGCCAGCGCCGGTAATCGTCACCGGCTGTTGGATAATCTGGTAAAGCGCCTCTTCCAGCTTGCTCTGAATGGTTGGTTGATCAGCTTTTTGACGCTGAAAGCCATAATAAGCTGTGCCATCATACTCAATCAGAGCAGCGTATTGGGGCAAAGGCTAATCCTCAACCAGCAGCAGCATGGCCATATCCGCATTGTCGCCGGCGCGCTTGCCAATTTTGACCAGACGGGTATAACCACCAGGACGATCCATGTAACGGGGAGCCACATCGTCAAATAATTTTTTGACCACGTCTACTTCTTCCACATTCCCGTCGTCATCTTTCACCAGGCGATAACGGGCAATACGCGCTGCCGCCAGGCGACGGGCGTGAATTTCTTGCGCCGGGTTTTCTTTGCCGCTGGTAATGCCCCGTTTCGCCAGGGTGATCATTTTTTCGGCCGTGGGCCGCAACATGCGGGCTTTTGCTTCTGTCGTTAAGACCTGCTCGTAACAAATAAGGTCAGACACCATATTCTTGCGTAAGGCGTTCCGATGCGCCATGCTGCGATTCAGTCTACGACCATGTACTCTATGTCGCATTATCGTTACCTCGTTCTATCGAATGACGGCCGTACTCAGGCCTTGTCTCCATCTTCCTCTGGCAAAAAGCCTTTCACCCGTAATTGGGCTTTCAACTCATCCAGGGATTTTTCACCAAAGTTACGGATAGCCAACATCGTTTCTTCGCCGCGATCCAGCATATCCAACATCTCACCTACTTTGGTGATGCCGGTACGTTTCAAAGAGTTAAAGACGCGCACACTCAAATCAAGCTGCTCAATTGGTGTGTCGTATAGTTCATTGGGAATGGAACCTTCTTCCTCTTCTTCCACAATTTCCGGCATGAACGTCTCTTCGCTCACACCGGCAATCGGTCGCAGCACTTGCATCATAATCTGGGCTGACTGCGCCAACGCATCTTCTGGCTTGATGGTGCCATCTGTCCAGATTTGCATCACAATGCGGTCATAATCTGCCACCTGGCCCACGCGCGTCTTTTCCACTTCATACCCCACCCGGCGGATGGGGCTGTAAATGGCGTCTACGGGCAGTTCGCCAATCGGTAGACGGCCGCGTTCTTCAGCCGGTGAATACCCACGACCCGTTTCGGCCGTCATTTCAATTTCCAGGAACGCCTCATCCGAATCAACCGTGAACAGGTACAAATCAGGATTAACAACTTCCACTTCCGGCGGTGTTTGCAGGTCGGCGGCTGTCACCGTACCGGCGCCATGCACTTCCAGGCGCAGCCGGGCAGTGTCCGTGCCATGTAATTTGAGACGCAGTTGTTTCACATTGAGGATCAACTGCATCATATCTTCACGCACATGCTCAATGGCCGAAAACTCATGGGGCACATCGGTAACGCGGATAGACGTAATGGCCGCGCCTGGCAAAGATGCCAATAGCACCCGTCGCAGCGAGTTACCGAGCGTGGTACCATACCCTCTTTCCAAAGGGCCAATGATAAACCGGCCATATTCCTGAGACATGGCGGTGCTTTCAATTTTGGGCAAAATAAGGTTGTTTATAGCCAACGTAAAAACCTCCCTAAAAACGAGTAAGGACAGTGAACCAGATTAGCGGCGTGAGTAGTATTCCACAACCAACTGTTCGTTGATGGAAACATCCATATCTTCCCGCGCGGGGAAGTTTTTCACTGTAGCTGACAGGTTTTTAACGTCTAATGCCAGCCAGGCAGGCACACGACGATCATCAATGTCCTGCCGTAATTGTTTGAAGTAAGTGCGCCCGGCGCTTTCGGGGCGAATCGTGATCACATCACCGGGTTTTACCAGTGCGGAGGGCACATCAATTTTACGGCCGTTCAACATAAAATGGCCATGGCTCACCAACTGGCGCGCCTGTGCCCGTGAATCGGCCAGACCCAGCCGGTAAATGACATTATCCATACGGGTTTCCAACAGCACCAGCAAATTGGCGCCGGTCAACCCCACCTGGCGAGTCGCTTTACGGAAATAGCGGCTGAATTGCCGTTCAAAGACGCCATAGATGCGGCGCGCTTTTTGTTTTTCACGCAACTGCATTAGATAGTCTGAGGCACGTCCACGCCGGAATTGGGTGTCACGGCCGTGCTGCCCTGGCGGGTAAGAACGGCGCTCAAACGAACACTTCGGGGTTAAACACCGTGACCCCTTCAAAAACAACTTCTCGCCCTCACGGCGACAAAGTTTACAAACTGGATCAGTATGTCTTGCCAACTTAATACCTCCATATGTACCAGAGAGGTTTACAGGCTTGGCAACCCGTCTTCCCTCTCAAAGATGTGTGGCGGCACGGTTGGAAACCGGCCACAGCAGTTATATTAAACGCGGCGCTTCTTCTTCGGCCGGCAGCCATTATGTGGCACCGGCGTTATATCTCGAATACTGCGCACTTTAATACCAGAAGATTGCAAAGAGCGAATCGCCTGTTCCCGACCGGGGCCAGGGCCATTGATAATCACATCCATTTCCTGCATCCCATTATCATGGGCTTCTTTGGCCGCGTTCTGAGCTGCCAACCGGGCGGCATACGGGGTACTTTTGCGCGACCCCTTAAAGCCCGCATGACCGGCGCTTGACCAGGAAACAGCATTTCCGTTCATGTCCGTAATAGTGACGATGGTGTTATTGAAGGTGGCATACACATGAGCCTGCCCTTCGGGCACCATCTTCTTCGCTTTCTTGCGTGTTTGTGCTTGTCTTCTACGTCCCATATTTCTCCCTGAATAGGCAAGGGTATACAAACCACCCTGGCCATCATTGGTTACTTGCCCTTGCGACGGCCACGTCCGGCAACAGTCTTCTTTGGACCCTTGCGCGTGCGGGCATTGGTGCGGGTACGCTGGCCACGCACCGGCAAATGACGGCGATGGCGCAGACCCCGGTAACAGCCAATTTCAGACAGCCGTTTGATGTTCAAATTGACTTCACGCCGCAAATCCCCTTCTACCACACAATCACTGTCAATAATTTGCCGCAGTTGAGACACTTCAGCCTCAGACAAATCTTTGACACGCGTGTCTGGGTTAATACCGGCTTGCTGCAAGATGTTCTGGCTGGTTGTTTTACCAATGCCGTAAATGTAGGTCAGACTAATCTCTACCCGTTTGTCACGCGGAATATCAATACCAGCTATACGAGCCATAATTTTTTACCCCTGGCGTTGTTTGTGATTGGGATCCACACAAATAACACGCACAACACCCTTGCGTTTGATGATTTTGCATTTAGGACAACGACGTTTTACCGACGATGTAACTTTCATGATACTTTCTCTCTTGAAAATAGCGGCTTGCAGCAACTAGCAATCAGCCACTCTTTTCACTCTTCACTTTTTCAGGCAACACGGATGGGTTGCATACAGCAACTGCCTATTTTGCCATCATTTATTGTTTTCGTCCAGAAAATGGGTTAAATCACACCCTCTTCCTATTAGCTGCTTATGAGGTCGCCTGGGCAATTCGCTGTAGTAAATCTGCCTGTACCTCTTCAATAGGCCGATCACCATCTATTTCCACCAACAACCCGCGCGCGGCGTAATAGGCCAACAACGGCGCAGTCGCTTCCTCGTACACCTGCATCCGGTGGCGAATAGTCGCTTCATTGTCGTCGGCGCGCCCTTCAATCTCTGCCCGCTTTTGCAAACGATCCACCAGCACCTCCACATCCACATGGATGTGAGGCACAATGGCTATAGTGCTGTTAAACGTCTCGGTCAGCAGATGATCCAGGGCATCAGCCTGGACAATATTGCGCGGGAAGCCATCCAGGATGGCCCCCTTTGCACAATCTGGCTGCGCCAGCCGATCTTTCAGCATCGCCACGGTCACTTCGTCCGGTACCAGCGCGCCTTTTTCCATGTAAGAGTTTGCCAGTTTGCCTAGCTCCGTCTGGTTTTTAAGGTTAGCCCGAAATAAGTCGCCGGTAGCTACCTGAGGCAGATCTAATTTTTCTTGCAGCAATTTCGCCTGCGTGCCCTTGCCTGCGCCCGGCGCACCCATCAAAACGATAAACGTCGCCATTTATAGAAAACCCTCATACTGCCGCATCAGCAACTGCGATTCGAGTTGGCGCATGGTATCAATAACCACACCGACCACGATGATTAACCCAGAGCCACTCACTACTAACACCGCATTTTGCAAGCCGGGAATACCCAGGACAAAGCCAATAAACTGCATCAGTCCCGGCAATATGGCAATTGTTCCCAGAAAAACAGCGCCGGCAAAGGTGATACGCCGCACAACAGCCATGATATACACTTCTGTGCGTTTACCAGGCCGGATACCGGGAATAAAACCACCTTGCCTCTGCAACGTTTGCGGGATGTTTTGTTGACGGATCATGACATCAGTGTAAAAGAATGTGAACCCAACCACCAACAAAAAGAAAGTTAGCCAGTACAGGTAAAAACCAATACTACCAGGGTCCTGATTGGCAAAACCGGCAATGGTTTGCGCCGCGCGGGCCACAAACTCGTTGCTGCTATCCACAAAGATGCCGGCAATCAGGGGCGGGAAGATGACGATGGAGTTGGCAAAGATGATCGGGATCATGCCCGCCGTATTAACCTTTAGTGGCACATAGCTGCTTTGCCCCTGGTATACTTTACGGCCGCGCACACGACGGCCGTACTGCACCGGTATACGCCTTTGCCCTTCCTGTACCACCACAATGACAAACAGGGTTGCCAGGGTGATCAAGATAAAAGCGGTGACCATAAAGACCGTTTGCGTCGTTGTATTATCCGGGGCAAACAATTGCGCCAATCCCGGCAAAATCCCGGCCACAATGCCACTGAAAATGATCAGCGAAATACCCTGGCCAATACCATCTTCCGTAATCAATTCACCCAACCAGATGGCAAACATTGTGCCACCCAACATGGCAAACAGCGTTGTTAATGTGGGTAATATCGTACTCGCCTCAAAACCAAAGTTCGGCATGATAAATTCCATGCCGCCCGCACCTAAACTGAAACCGACCAGCCGAATCTGACCTATAGCCTGTAGCAAAGCCAGGGGCACAGTCAGGTAATAGGTATACCGGTTCATCTTGTTCCGGCCCGTTTCTCCTTCGCTAGCCAGTTCTTGTAACTGGGGAATGATGGGCGTCAACAACTGAATGATGATGGAGGCAGTAATGTAGGGATAAACACCCATCGCCATCACCGAGAAGTTCCGCACTGCACCACCAGACAGGAGGTCTAAAAAGCCAACAACAGCGTTGGGGCTGGCCTGCTGGGTGAAGATCGTCCACGCTTCCAGGTTGACGCCGGGCACAGGAATGTTAGCCGCCAGCCGGTAAATGATTAACAGACCGATGGTAAACAAAATCCGTCGGCGTAGATCGGGCAAGGCAAAAGCGGCGCGCATTGATTCAATCATAGTTGCTCCTCACTTCCTCGTGATACTTGCTGTAGCCAGTTTCAAACCGCGCCACAGCAAATCTCCAGAATTTAGCCCGTATAAGGTAACACCTCAATCGTACCGCCAGCCGCTTCAATTTTGCTTTTAGCTGATTCTGAGAACCGGTGCGCTTTCACGGTCAGTTTGGCATTCAGTTCGCCATCACCCAGAATAACCACCGGGTCGGTAGGCTTTTTGATCAAACCAATGGCAGCCATGACCTCTGGCGTCACTTCAATATCGCCAAAATCTATTTCGTTCAAGCTGCCTAAATTAACCGGCTTGTAATAGATTTTGCGAATGTTGGTAAAGCCACGTTTGAAGGGCAAACGGCGGGCTAAAGGCAACTGACCACCTTCAAAGTATTTGCCTTTGCCACCGCCGCTGCGGGCATTCTGGCCTTTGGTACCCCGACCGGCGGTTTTACCCTGCCCGGCAGAAATACCACGACCCACTCGCTTGCGCTTTTTTTTCGATCCTGAATTGGGGCGCAGATCGTGTAATTGCATCTTATTCTACCTCTTCCACTATCACCAGATGGCTGACTTTATGGATCATGCCGCGAATCACGGCCGTGTCTTCATGCTCCACCGTCTGGTTCAATTTTGTCAATCCCAGAGCGCGAATCGTGCGCTTCTGGTCTTCTTTATAGCCAATGCCACTTTTGGCATACGTTACCAGTAATTTCTTAGCCATCATTTCCGACTCCAAAACGGCGCGACTTCATTAGCGCTTTTGCCCCGGTTGGCGGCTACCTGGTCTACGTGTTGCAAATGACGCAGGCCATCCATCGCGGCCAGCATCACATTCAAAGAGTTATCGCTGCCCAACGATTTAGACAGAATATCTTTGTAGCCAGCTGCCTCAATCACCGCGCGCACACCACCACCGGCAATAACACCCGTACCGGGTGACGCCGGCTTTAGGAACACCCGCGCCGCGCCATGCCGCCCGACAACTTCATGAGGAATGGTGCTGCCGACAATCGAGACCGTTTCTAGATTTTTGCGCGCTGCTTCCAGCCCTTTGCGAATAGCATCCGGCACGGAACGCGCCTTGCCAATCCCCACGGCAACCCGGCCTTTATTGTCACCCACCACCACGGTCACACGAAAAGCGAACCGGCGGCCACCTTTTACCACTTTCGCCACACGCGCAATGTCAATGATGCGCTCATCGTATTCTTGTTCAAACGCTTGTCGTCTCTGGCCCATTGTTGTCTCCTTTAGAATTCCAGACCGCCCTCACGGGCGCCATCGGCCAGGGCCTGGATACGGCCGTGATACAAATAACCGCCGCGATCAAACACCACCTGTTTTACGCCGGCCGCCTGGGCACGTTCAGCTACCGCTTTACCAACCAGCGTAGCCTGCTCCTTCTTTGTTTTCCCTGCCAAGTCTGCCCGCAAATTTTTGTCCACCGTCGAAGCCGACACAATGGTGTGCCCGGCATGATCATCAATCACCTGCACATAAATATGCTCCAAACTGCGGAACACATTCAAACGGGGACGTTCGGCCGTACCGGACAACTTTGCCCGAATCCGACGATGACGACGCTTGCGTGCTTCACGAGATTTAATAGCCATCGTTAAACCACCCTCTTATACCTTACCCGCCTTACCAGCTTTACGGCGGATTGTTTCATCGCTATACCGAATACCTTTGCCTTTATACGGCTCCGGCGGGCGCTGCTTGCGGATCACCGCCGCAATTTGCCCTAACGCCTGTTTGTCAATCCCCTTAATAATCACCCGCTTACCACGATCTTCCACCTCAAAAGAGATGTCTTGGGGGGGTTCATAGGTGATGGGATGGGAGTAGCCCAGGTTCAAAACCAGGTTTTTACCATTCATTTCCGCCCGGTAGCCCACACCCTCAATCATCAGCGTCTTGGTAAAACCTTCACTCACGCCCACCACCATATTGTTCAACAAAGCGCGGGTCAAACCATGCAAAGCGCGATGCCCACTATTATCAGTTGGCCGTTTCACAGACAAAACGCCATCTTCCTGTTCGATGAGCATATCGGGATGAAACGACTGCGAAAGCTGGCCCTTTGGCCCTTTCACCAGTACCGTCGTCCCTTTGGTTTCAATGCTCACCCCTTTAGGGAGTGAAATCGGTTGTTTGCCTATACGAGACATCACATACCTCCCTTACCAAACCTTGCAAAGAACTTCGCCACCCAAACCCAGTTGGCGCGCTTTTTGCCCGGTCATAATGCCCTTAGAGGTGGTCATAACGGCAACACCCATCCCACTCAATACCCAGGGGATTTCCTTTTTGCCCACATAGATACGTCGGCCAGGGCGGCTCACCCGTTCCAGACCGGTAATCACAGGCCGACGGTCACGACGACCACCCACATATTTCAATTTAACCAGAATAACAGCCTGCGGTTTTTCCGGTAACACCTGGAAATCCTCGATGTAACCTTCATCTTTCAAAACCTGCGCTACTGCTTCTTTTACCTTAGAATGAGGCACCGAAACCGTCTGGTGTTGGCGCATCATCGCGTTCCGCATCCGGGTTAACATATCCGCAATCGGATCACTCATGGACATAATGCACCTCCTACCAGCTCGATTTCACCACGCCAGGGACATTACCCTTCAGCGCCTGCTCACGGAAACAAATACGGCACAGCCCAAAGCGGCGAATGTATCCCCGTGGACGGCCACACAAATAACAACGATTCCGTACCCGTATCCGATACTTGCGGCGTGTTTCCCGCGCTACCATGGATTTCTTTGCCATCTTTCACTCCTGCCCGCAGTATAAGGTGTATGATTTCCCTTACTTACAGACATTAAATTACCATTGAGTAATTGGGTTATTACTCAATTACTCAATTACTCAATTACCTTTTACATGTCCCGTTGGAAGGGCATGCCTAATAACGCTAACAACTGGCGACCTTCTTCATCGGTCTTAGCGGTGGTCACAATGCTCACTTCCATGCCCCGCAATTTGTCAATTTTGTCGTAGTTGATTTCCGGGAAAATCAACTGTTCGCGCAAACCAAGAGTGTAATTGCCACGGCCGTCAAACGCATCCGGCGATACACCCTGAAAATCACGTACACGAGGCAACGCCAGGTGAATCAACCGGGTCAAAAACATCCACATCCGGTCACCACGCAGCGTCACCTTCACGCCAATAGCCCGACCTTCACGCAGCTTAAACCCGGCAATCGAGTTCTTCGCTTTTGTTACGATCGGCTTCTGGCCCGTAATAAGCGTAATATCATTCGTGGCAAATTCAATGGCTTTAGCATTATCCAATGCCTCGCCCAAACCTACATTCACCACCACCTTCGTAATACGTGGCGCTTGCATCACGCTTTTATAGCCAAATTCATTCATTAACGCCGGTACCACATCATTTTGGTACTGCTCTTTTAATGGTGTTAACACATTTACCTCCGAGTTGAGTGGCAGGATAGCATACAGCCAGGCCAATCGCTTGCCCTACGCAGCCGTACTCAGGCTTCCTGGCTCGCCTCTAACAAATAACCACTTAGTCAATATCTTTACCGCTTTTCTTAGAAAAGCGGACACGATGACCTTCTTCATCACGCCGAATACCCACACGGGTCGGCTCACCGGTATGCGGGCAAACCAGCATCACATTGGAGACATCTACAGGCGCCTCAAATTCAATAATGCCACCTTGTGCTTGTGTACGACCACCGGTTGGCCGGGGTTTTTGGTGTTTCTTGACCAGATTAACGCCAGAAACAACCACCCGATTTTTCCCGGGAATCACGCGCTGCACGGTACCGCGAATGCCCTTGTCATTACCAGCAATGACTTCTACTTGATCACCAACTTTAATACGCATGGCTAAAGCACCTCCGGCGCTAAAGACAGGATACGGCTAAATCCGGCCTGCCGTAATTCACGAGCCACAGGGCCAAAAATACGGGTCCCTACCGGGTTTTTACTGGTGGGATCAATAATTACGGCCGCATTGTCATCAAAGCGAATATAGGTGCCATCATCCCGCTTATACTCTTTGGCAGTACGCACAATGACCGCTTTGACAACCGTCCCTTTTTTCACATTTGAATTTGGCGTCGCTTTTTTCACAGTGGCGGTGACAATATCGCCCACACTACCATAGCGGCGTATGGAACCACCCATCACCTGAATCACCAGCAATTCGCGGGCGCCAGAATTATCGGCCACATTGAGTCGGCTTTCTTTTTGAATCATGATCCACCTGCCTTATTCTGCGCGTTCCAAAATGGAGACCACAGCCCACCGCTTTTCGCGGCTAATCGGCTGGGATTCAATAATTTCCACACGATCACCAATGCGGCATTCGTTCTTTTCGTCATGCGCCTTGAATTTTTTATCCAGGTGCAGCACTTTTCCATACATGGGGTGCCGTTTGACCGTTGTTACCTTCACAATGACGGTTTTGTCCATCTTGTCGCTGGTTACGACACCTTGTAGACGTTTGCGTTGTTCTCTCATCTTTACACCTACCCCGCCACTTTATAGTTTATAGCTGGTAACAAGCCGGGGCTGACCTTTCACCTCAGCTTCTTTTTTGTTACGCGGCCGTTTTTTGTTCAGGTCTACCACGGCAGAGGCCACGTTTTTGTTGGCAGCGGTAAATTCCACCTGCCAGGCGCTGGCCTCGTAATCAAAGTGGGCCGCAGCCTGCCACTCTTGCCCACGCAAAGCATTGGCAATCTCTGGCTCGGTCGCCGCCGCCTGCACAGCCAGGCTGCGCATGTGCAGCACAGTCTCGAGTTGGGCAATTTCCCGGCGCGCCACTTTTAAGCGAGAGTAATCTTCAAGCTGCCCGGATGCACGGCGGAAACGCAGGTTAAACAACTCTTCGCGGGCGTCTTCCAACATCTTCTCTAATTTCTCTTCGCTCATGCTGCGAAGTTCAACGATATTTGCCATTACAACCGATCCTCCCGTGATACGATTTGGGTCTTAATAGGTAGTTTGTAGCTGGCAAGCAACAGCGCTTCGCGGGCCTGAACTTCAGGCACACCGGCAATCTCAAACAGGATACGGCCTGGTTTGACAACGGCCACATAATGGTCTACCGAGCCTTTCCCTTTACCCATGCGCGTTTCGGCGGGTTTAGCGGTAACTGGTTTGTCCGGGAAGATACGAATCCAGTATTTACCGCGCCGCTTATTATGGCGCACAACCACCCGGCGGATGGCTTCAATCTGGCGGCTGGTAATCCAACCGGGTTCCAGAGCCTGTAAGCCAACCTCACCATTTTGTAATTCCGTACCGCCTTTTGCCATACCTGTGGTTCGACCGCGAAATTGCTTGCGATACTTGGTACGTTTTGGCATTAACATAGCTTCTTCTCCATAGCGAGTAGCTGCGAAACAGATACCCACCAGTTTGATCTTTATTCGGAGATGTATACATCCATGACTTCAGGGATCTGACTTTTACGGGGCAAAATTTCACCCTTATAGACCCAGACCTTGACGCCAATAATGCCGTAAGTGGTCAGTGCTTCAGAGAAGCCATAGTCGAGATCAGCGCGCAGGGTATTACGGGGCACACGGCCGTCCCACAACTTCTCTTTGCGCGCCATTTCCGAACCACCCAAACGGCCGCTCACTTCAATGCGCACACCTTCAGCGCCCTGGCGCATGGCTTGTTGTGCTGCTTTTTTCATAGCCCGGCTGTGAGCAATACGCCGTTCCAGTTGCCCGGCGATATTTTCGGCGATCAACTGGGCGTTGGTATCGGGCTGGGTAATCTCTTCCACTTCAACCCGCACCGTCTTGCCGGTTAAATCCTTCAGCGCGCCACGTAAATCTTTCACGGCCGTGCCCTTGCGCCCAATGACAATACCGGGCCGGGCCGTATGAATCGTCACCTGCACCTGTTTTGGCGCCCGTTCAATCTCAATTAAAGAGATGCCCGCTTTCGGCATTTCCTTTTTAATGAATTCCCGAATTTTGAAATCTTCGTGCAACCGGTTGGTATACTGCTGACCTTCGGCAAACCAGCGCGTATTCCAATCCCGAATTGTCTTCAATCTAAACCCAATTGGATGTACTTTGCGTCCCAATTTATGCCTCCATGCTGGTTGCTGGTGGCTGGTAAGTAAAACCTCTGCCGCCAGCGACTAGCCACTAGCCACCATAATCCACTATCTCACGTTCCGTCAGAACAACGGTAACATGAGAGGAGCGATGCACCTGCGGCCGAAAACGGCCACGGCCAGCGAAACGACCGCCATAACGCCCTTTACGGCGGCGCGGCCCTTCGTCAGCAAAGATACGGCTGATAATCAATTCATCCGCATCCAGACCATAATTTTGTTCCGCATTTGCCACCGCTGACTGAATCAGCTTATACACCGGCTTAGCGGCGCGTTGGGGCATGAATTGCAACGCACTCATTGCTTCTTGGGCATCTTTGCCACGTACCGCATTCACCACCAACCGTACTTTGCGCGGCGAGATTTGTAAATGACTCAACTTTGCCGTAATTTCAAATGCTTCTGCCATGATTACCGCCGCCCCTTCTTTTCAGCTTTGCTCACATGTCCACGATACGTCCGTGTGGGGGCAAACTCACCCAACTTGTGGCCGACCATGTTTTCTGTGACGTAAATGGGGATATGGCGACGGCCGTCATACACAGCAATCGTATGCCCCACCATCTGCGGGAAAATTGTGCTGGCCCGCGACCACGTCCGGATCACCTGACGCTGCTTCGCTTCATTCAATTTTTCCACCTTACGCAGCAGTTTTGGGCTAATAAATGGCCCTTTCTTTAATGAACGTCCCATGTTAGTTCACCTCCTACCGACGCTTCTTGGAGCGACGGCGGAAAATATACTTATCCGTCGCCTTATTATGGCGCGTGCGCCGACCCTGCGCCGGTTGTCCCCAAGGCGTCTTGGGGCCGGCCATCCCAATGGGCGAACGCCCCTCACCACCACCATGTGGATGGTCACGTGGCGACATAGCCGTACCGCGCACCGTCGGGCGAATGCCCAGATGTCGCTTGCGGCCCGCCTTGCCTAACTTCACATTCCCATGTTCCACATTCCCCACCTGCCCAATTGTCGCCAGGCAATCCTTCGGCACATACCGCTCTTCGCCAGAAGGCAAACGCAGCAAGGCAAATTGAGGATGATCTTTTGAAAGTAACTGCGCCGACGTACCGGCCGAGCGTACCAACTGCGCCCCCCGGCCCACTTGCAATTCAATGTTGTGGATCATCGTACCCAAAGGAATATCGCGCAAAGGCAGCGCATTCCCCGGCCGAATTTCAGCCGTTGGGCCACTCATCACCTTATCCCCCACCCGCACACCTAACGGCGCCAACATGTACCGCTTTTCACCATCAGCATAAACCAGCAAAGCAATACGGGCAGAACGATTCGGGTCATATTCAATCGTTGTCACCTGCGCGGGGACACCAAATTTATCGCGCCGCTTAAAATCAATTTCGCGGAAACGGCGCTTGTGTCCACCACCACGATGACGAATGGTCACTTTGCCCCGGAAATTACGCCCGCCGCGCTTACGCAGACCTCGCGTCAACGAAGCCTCCGGCGCCACGCGCGTAACCTCCTCAAACGTCTGACCACTCATATCACGACGGCCAGGAGAAGTTGGTTTAAATAATTTAATTGGCATACTTTCCTCCAAGGATGGGCGCTAGACTCTTATAATCGTAACGGGAACATCACCCCGTTCGCTAAAGTCCTCATCCCTGCTCTATTTACACACCTTCAAACAGGTCAATTGTGTCACCAGGAATCAGCGTCACAATGGCCTTCTTCCAGCCCGGTCTGCGCACGGCGACACGCCGTAAACGGCGGGAACGCTTGGCCGGCATATTCATCACCCGCACCTTATCCACCGTCACTTTTGGCCAGGCCAGTTCGATTGCCTGCTTGATCATGTGTTTGTTTGCGCGTGCATCCACCACAAAGGTATATTGGTTATAAAAATCGGCGCTGCGGTTGCTCTTTTCCGTCACCACCGGCCGACGAATAATGTCACGCCAATGTAATTGCATGATTTATTCCTCCTCACCTTCTGCATCCTGGACCTCAGCTTCACTTTCGGCCACATCTTCGACTTCCACCTCGTCCTCATCGTCAAAGTCAAAATCCAGATCATCCTCCAGGCTCAGAAAACTGGTCACAACATCCAAAGCCGCCAAGGGCATAACAATCTTGTTGTAACCAAGCAGATCCCGGATATTCAGATAGCCGGCCGGTAACGCCTTAACAGAAGGCAAATTGCGCACCGATTTCTCCACATTGTCATCTTTACCCGCCAGCAGCAGCAAAGCATTGTTCTCCACCGATAGCCGCTTCATCAAAGCCACCATCTCTTTAGTCTTAGGTGCATCCATCGTGACTTCGTTCACGACTATAATTTCACCATTGCTGGCTTTGACGCTGAGCGCCGACCGCAAGGCAGCCCGGCGCATCTTGCGTGGCATATTTTTCACATATTTGCGCGGCTTGGGGCCATGCGCCACACCACCGCCCACAAAAATGGGGGCGCGGCGGCTACCGTGGCGGGCATTACCCGTTCCCTTTTGCCGGTAAATTTTGGCCGTGGAGCGATTAACTTCTGAGCGCCCTTTTGCCTTGTGCGTACCTAAACGCGCATTCGCCAGTTGGCGCACCAATGCCTGGTGCATCAAACCACGATTAATCTCTGCTTCAAAGATACTGGCCGGAAGTTCCACACTGCTCACTTCCTCTCCAGCCATGTTATATACAGGAACTTTCATCACAACGCCTCCACTAACCCTTCGCCGCCTGACGAATAATGACCAGGCCACCCTTTACACCGGGAATAGCGCCCTTGACAGCAATCAAATTTCTCTCCGGGTCAACCCGTATCACTTCCAGGTTTTGCGCGGTATAGCGTTCGTCGCCGCTGCGGCCGGCCATCTTTTTACCCTTAAAAACATGCCCGGTACCGGAAGTCCCGCCGATAGAACCGGGGGCGCGCCAACGGTCAGATTGACCGTGTGTAGTAGAACCACCACCAAAACCCCAACGCTTGACAACGCCGGTGTAACCACGCCCTTTGGTCTTGCCGGTAACATCAACATGCTCACCGACCGTAAACTGTTCAACGGTAAGCTGCTGCCCCACTTCGTACCCTTCGGCTTCTTTGGTACGAAATTCTTTCAAATGTTTAAGCGCCGGAATATCACTGTTTCGTTTACGACGAGGATGCGTCTTGTCCGTTTTCAGCAGACCTAAATGGCCGCGCTCTCCCTGGGACAAACGTTTTTCTTTTGTGTCGCCAAATCCAAGTTGAACGGCCGTGTAACCGTCTGTCTCTTCCGTCTTAACCTGTGTCACATAGCATGGTCCCGCCTGAATGATAGTAACCGGTGTCACCAGACCACCTTCATCAAACACCTGAGACATGCCAATTTTAATTCCCAGTAAACCTTTCATGTATACCTCCAGGACTGTCAGCTACCGGGTATTCGCTGCATCATCCTGACAACTCACTTCACTAAAGATGAGTTATTCAGACATCAAATAGAAATCTCAATATCCACACCGGCTGGTAAATTCAGCCGCATAAGTGTATCAATCGTCTTCGAATCAGGATTGATCACATCAATCAACCGCTTGTGAGTACGAATCTCAAAATGCTCATGAGAATCTTTATCAATAAACGTGCTGCGTCGCACCGTAAACCGTTCAATCTTTGTCGGCAAGGGCACCGGGCCTACCACACGAGCACCAGTACGTTCGGCCGTACCCACAATACGCTTGGCCGATTGATCCAGAACACGATGATCGTAAGCCTTCAAACGAATACGAATTCTTTGTTTTGACATATGCTGCCTCAAAGTGAGGGACGCCGATTTTCACAGCGTCCCTACACATCGTTAATCCAGAATCTTGGTAATGACACCAGCGCCAACCGTCAGGCCACCTTCCCGAATGGCAAAACGGCTGCCCTCTTCCAATGCCACCGGGGTGATCAACTCCACATTCATGTTCACATTGTCACC
>JABFFZ010000060.1 GCA_013112725.1 Chloroflexota bacterium | reverse complement strand
CCGCCGACATCACCACCGCCGACCGAACCACCACCGACCGAACCACCACCGACGCCTACACCGCCGCCGCCGTAAAGGAGTTTTTATGGGCGGCAGCCCACCACGATCAATGAAAACCTGTAACGCGATTTGCCAAATCGCGCTACATTTACGCTGGAGGATATTATGGAAAGCCAGAAAGTTTTTTCATTGGGGCGGCCATTTTGTTTGTTCTTTTTCGTGATATTGTGCCTGTTGTTAGTAGGGGGTCAGGCAGCCCTGCCGGTGGCTGCCGAACCAGGTGTCATCCAATCGCTTTATGAAAGCGGCCCATTTGTGAATAGCCCGATGAGTGGCGCCGGTGGGGCCGATGAAAGTATTCTGCAAACTGATTTGTTTGGCATGAATACACTCGGTTTTGGGCACCAGGTGGCAGCGGGGTTTCGGGTAGCCGATGATTTTACGGTGGCGGATGCCAATGGGTGGGATGTGGAATCCATCACGTTTTATGCTTACCAGACTGGTTCTACCACGGCGTCAACGATAACGGCCGTGAACTACCGCGTGTGGAATGGCTCCCCGGCAGACCCCGGCAGCCAGATTGTCTTTGGCAATACCACCACCAATCGTCTGACAGGCTCTACCTGGACGAATGCCTACCGTGTTACCGAAGCCACATCGGGCAGCGCCATAGACCGGCCTGTGATGACGGTTGTGGCCAGCGCGGGCTTTCATTTAGCGCCCGGCACCTATTGGCTGGATTGGCAGGTGGATGGCTCATTGGCCTCCGGCCCGTGGGCCGTGCCCATCACCATGTGGGGCGAAAGCAGCACCGGCAACGGCCTGCAATATGATCCAACTTCAACTTCTTGGGGTGAAGCTTTGGATAGCGGCACGGGCACACAACAAGGTTTCCCCTTTGTCATCCATGGCGTGCCGCCGCACGACCTCTTTGTTAACCCGCGCACGGTGTCCAACCTGCCTTATCTGAATGAGGTGAGGACCACATCGGCCTCCACCAGCCCGGATGATCCGATTTTCCCCTGCCCGGGCATACCCAATCAGGGCAATAAATCGGTCTGGTACCGTTTTGTGCCATCGGCCGATGTTTCTATAGTGGCCCATACCAATGGCAGTAATTTCGACACGATGTTGGCCGTGTGGACGGGGACGCCTGGTAGTTTGACGAATGTGGCCTGTGATGATGATTCAGGGGCGGGGTTGCAAAGCCATTTAGAGTTTAACGCCAGAGCGGGCACATCCTATTATATGCAGGTGGCGGCTTATGGCGGGGGAGCAGGGGGTGACCTGAAGCTCTCTGTTATTGAAGGGGATCAATGGATGCACCGGGGACCGGAACGGCCGTCACCCACCATTAACGAACTGACCATTGATACCACTGCGCCTAACACTGTTTATGCCGCCACCACTGAGGGCGTTTATAAAAGCACCAATGGCGGCAGCAGTTGGTCACCGCGGCTGAACGGCCTGGGGACGTTTGGTGGTCTGGAAGTGACGAATGTGGTGATTTCGCCCAGCAGCGCCCAAACGGTTTACATTTCCACCTGGGGGGATGGTGTGTATAAAAGCACCGACGGCGGCAGCAATTGGTCGCTGCTTCGTTCTTTGCCAGACGCCATCTATGGAACGGCCGTCCATTTGGTGGAAGGTGAATGGGTTCATCAGATTGGCCCGGCGCCTTACATGCGCCTGGCCGAAGGGCTGTCTCTAGCAGAACCATTTGCCAGTGCAGAGGAGGGGGTGGACACAGCCGTGGTGGACACAGCCATAGATTTCAAACAGCAGCTTGACCTGACCGCCCCACTTTTTGAAACGGATGATGAAACATTCCGCGTGCCATTAGCCATTCAGTGGGTACCGGCGCGTTACCTGGCCATTCACCCCACCGATGCCAACCGGCTGATTGTGGCTGTTTCCGGGCGTGGGTTTTATCTTACCCAGGATGGTGGAGATTCATGGGCCGAATTGGATATGCCCGGCGCCACCTTGAGCAGCGGGCGGGCCATCGCCTTTTCACCTTCTTCACCCAATATCGCCTATGCTTCCAGGGGAGATTGGGGTACCAATGGCGGCATCTTCCGCTCGACCAATGGCGGCCTCAATTGGACAATGGTAGCTGGTAATGCCATGGTGACAAACGTCGTTTCCCAGTTTGCCGTGCATCCCACAACCCCTAATACGGTGCTGGCAGCTACTGTTGGCCAGGGGGTGATGAAAACGACGGACGGCGGCCAAAACTGGAACCCTAGCAATAATGGGTTAACAGAAACAAATCTGCTCAATATCGAAATTTCACGCCTGAACCCGAACATCGTCTTTGCGACCGGCCTTTACTATGTCTGGAAAAGTGTGGACGGTGGTGATAATTGGACGGTGGCTGACGCGGCCTTCCCCGACCTAACCGTGAGCGGATTGGCGCTGCATCCCACGGACACGGCCGTTGCTTATGCCGGTGCGCAGCAGTATTACTGGGGACCTTTTTATTATGGGGGTGGCGTCTTCAAGACAGTGGATGGCGGCAGCACATTTGTCAGGCACACCAGCGGCATGCAAAACACATATGTCCTGGATATGGAAGCAGACCCCAACAATCCCACGCTGGTTTATGCGGGCACGTGGGGTTCCGGCATATTCCGCAGCACCGATGGCGGTAAGACGTGGGCGCAGGCGAATAAAGGGTTATCTTTGCCATTTGTATATGCGCTCAAAGCAACCATTGGCCCCAGTGGTACGGTGCTGTATGCGGGCACGTTTTACAGTGGTTGGGCGCTGTTTGTTAGCTACAACCAGGGTGTCTCCTGGGAAGCGCTACCAACAACAGATTTACCTCCCTTTGCGCAGCCGGTGTTTGATGTGGAATCACGCACGGGCAATTATGACCGTCTGGCGATTGCCACGGCCGATGGGATTTACGTAAGTAATAATGCCGGTGTGAACTGGACACGTGGCCTGCTGGGTGGCAATCCCACCGAAAATATCATTTTGGATATTGAGCGCGTGCCAGGAGTGACAAATCGGCTTGTCGCCGCAACCTACGGGGATGGGGTGTATTATGCCAGCGATGTGAATGGCTTTAACTGGAGCGCCGCAACCGGGGAACCTTCTACGTTGGTGTTTGGCCTGAGTAATGCGCCGGATGTGGCCCAGGCAACGCACGTGTATGCGGCCAATGCCGGCGTATCTGCCTTTACGGGGGGCACGGCCGTTGCCGGACTTTCGCGCAGTGTGGATGGCGGCGTCACCTGGCAGGCGGTGAATGATTCGGCGTTGGTGGGACTTTCTTTCCGGGCGGTAGACCATACCCTGGAAGGCACAGGCGACATCTTTGCCGGTAGTGTGGGGCAGGGTATGTGGGTCTCGCCTGATTATTCCGGCAAATGGTTCCACATGGCTCAGGGCTTTACACCCACGCGCGTGCGGTCTGTTGATGCGAATTTTGTAACGCCGGACAAGGTGTTTGTGGGCACCGATGGGCAGGGAGCCTGGTGGTTCCATATGGTGAATGCCCCCGCCTTCCATACGGTTTACTTGCCCGCCACGCTGAAGCCCTGACCGGGTTTGTGTTTCCACCGGAGGGGAGGCTTTAGCCGACATAGCGTCGGCTAAAGCCTCCCCTCCGCTTTTTCCCCCTCTTGACAAAGTTCATAAACGACAGTATTATTTTAGACTGTACGGTCTAATTTAACAGTCTAACTATATGGTTTAATCTGGCAAAACGAGTGAGGTGTGAATGCCCCGACCACGATTTGAAAAATTAGCGCCGGAGAAACGCGAGCGTATCTTGGAAGCGGCGGCGCAAGAGTTTGCTACTTACGGCTATGCCCAGGCATCGTTGAACCGGATTTTGGAGACGGCGGGCATCAGCAAAGGGGCGGCGTATTACTATTTTGACGATAAGGTAGATGTGTACCTGACGGCCGTACACTATTACGGACTCACGGTTTTGCAAGCTATCAACTTGGATGTATCCGTGCTGACGGCGGCCAATTTCTGGACGGCCGTGACGGACCTTTACCAGCAGCAATTTACGGCGTTTGCTGACCGTCCCTGGGTATTGGGTCTGCTCAAAACCAGCGGCCCCAGCGCCGAGGCCCTGGCTGCCGATGGCCAACTGGCGGCGCTGATGCAGGCAGTGGGGCAACTGATGGCGGCGCTGTTGCAGCGGGGGCAGGCGCTGGGGGCAGTGCGTACCGATTTGCCGGATGAGTTGTTGGCGGCGGTGGTCACGGCCGTAGATGATGCCCATGACCGCTGGCTCTTTGGCCGCACCACGCCGCTCACCATGGCCGAACTGCAATCGGCTGCCGCCCAAATCAGCGACCTGCTGCGCCGGATGTTAACGCCATAAAAGAGAAAACAATGATCCTTGTCGAAAATCTCACGTTTACCTATCCCGGCACGGCCGTACCCG
Source organism: Chloroflexota bacterium (assembly GCA_013112725.1). Classification (GTDB taxonomy): domain Bacteria; phylum Chloroflexota; class Anaerolineae; order Promineifilales; family Promineifilaceae; genus CAADGU01. The sequence goes on along the minus strand of JABFFZ010000060.1, from coordinate 30,824 downwards.
CTGTGCGCGATGTATCGTTTCAGGTAGAGCCGGGCGAAATCCTGGGCTTTTTAGGGCCCAGCGGCGCCGGTAAATCTACCACGCAAAAGGTGTTGAACGGCCTTTACAAAGAGTATACCGGCAGCGTCCGGGTGCGGGGCAAAGAGGTACGCGATTGGGACTTAGCCTATTATGAGCATATCGGCGTCTCCTTTGAACTGCCCAACCATTACCAGAAGTTGACCGGGCGGGAAAACCTGACCTACTTCCGCGCCTTGTACAGCGGTGAAACCTATGATCCCCAAACGTTGTTAGAGATGGTGGGGCTGGGCGAAGATGGCGATATGCTCGTTTCCCAGTATTCCAAGGGGATGAAAAACCGGTTGGGGGTGGCGCGGGCGCTGCTGCACCGACCCGACTTGCTCTTTCTGGATGAACCGACATCGGGACTGGACCCGGTGAATGCCCGGCATATCAAGGAGTTGATCCGGGCGCAACAGGCGCGAGGGGCAACGGTCTTTCTGACGACGCATGATATGTTTGTGGCTGACGAATTATGTGACCGGGTGGCCTTTATTATGGATGGGCAAATCCGGCTGATTGATTCGCCGCGCGCCTTGAAATTGCAATACGGCCGTGCCCAGGTGCAGGTGGAATTCCAGCTAAACGGCCACCTGGAACGGGATCAGTTTGCGCTGGTGGGGTTGGGCGGCAACGGCCGTTTTCAAGACCTGCTGCAATCTGGTTCCATCCAGACCATGCACACCCAGGAAGCGACGTTGGATGATATTTTTATTGCCGTGACCGGACGACGGTTGCAGTGAGCGGTGAGCGGTGAGAAGTGAGCGGTGAGCGGTGAGCAGTGACAGGAGGTGGCAAATGAGGCGATTATGGTCGGCCATACGGTGGGAAGTGCGGCTGCAATTTCGGAATGGGTTTTATTATGCGGCGGGGTTTGTGGCGGTGTTGTTCATTATCGGGCTGCAATATCTACCGGCGGCATATTGGCCGCTGGCGATGCCGGTGTTGGTGATGGGCAATATGACCATGAATACTTTTTACTTTATGGCGGCGCTGGTGCTGCTGGAAAAGGATGATGGCGTTTTGACCGGGCTGGTGCTGACGCCGCTGCGCCAGGGTGAGTATCTGTGGGCCAAACTGCTGTCCCTGGCGCTGTTGACGCTGGTGGAGAATGGGGTGATTGTCACGGCCGTGGTTGTCACGGCTGGTGTTGGCGTCTATTTCAATCCCTTGTTGCTGGCGGCGGGTATTGTGCTGCTCAGCTTCATCAATGCTTTATACAGCTTTATGCTGGTCATCCGGTATGAGTCGGTGAACAGCTTTATTTTCCCTTCGGTGTTCTGGGCAATGGTGTTATCCATCCCGCTGTTGCAATACTTTGGCCTGGTAGACACACCGCTGATGTACCTACACCCGGTGCAGGCGCCGCTGCTGCTGTTGACCGGCGCTTTCCAACCGATGCCGGCCTGGACGTGGCTGTATGGCGTGGTCTATGGCGCGGTGTGGGTGGCTATCCTTTACCGGTTGGCGCGGCGCGCTTTTTACCGTTTTGTCATTTTGCCACGTGGTTTGGCGATGTGAAAGGTGACGAGTGACGAGTGACGCGTGATCACTTGCTACTTGCCACCTGTTTATGGACTATGAATGCTCTAACAATTATCAAAACATTGGGGCCGATTGACGGCCGTAACACCCGGCGCGATCCCATGCTGCGCTGGATGCTGTTTGCGCCGCTGTTTTTGGCGCTCATTTTCCGATTTGTGCTGCCCTGGGCGGGGCAACTGGCGGCGGCGAATTTTGGCGTGGATATACGGCCGTATCTGCCCCTGTTCTATGCCTATATCGCGCTGCTGATCCCGGTGCTATATGGCGCGGTGGTGGGCTTTTTGCTGCTGGATGAACGGGATGACCGCACGTTGTTGGCGCTGCAAGTGACGCCGCTGCCGCTCGCCGGTTATGCCGCCTACCGGATTGGCGTGCCCATGGCGCTCAGCCTGCTGCTGACGCCGCCGGTGCTCTGGGTAGTGGGTGTACCGGGGTTGTCGTTGGGAGAGATGGTGGTCACGGCCGTTGCCGCCGCCCCGCTCGCCCCCATTTACATGCTACTGCTGGCCGCTTTTGCTGCCAACAAGGTGCAGGGCTTTGCCTTGATGAAAGGGTTGGGTATTTTCTTGATTGTGCCGTTAGCCGCCTGGTTTATGCAGATGCCGTGGCAATTAGTGTTGGGGTTGCTGCCCACCTATTGGCCGGTCAAAGTGTTCTGGCTGCTGTTAGCCGGGCAGAATACCTGGGGATTTATGTTCGCCGGGTTGCTTTCCCAGTCAATCCTGGTGGTCTGGCTGTTTCGCCGCTTCCAAAAGGTGATAAGCCGGTAGGCAGGTAATTGAGTAATTAGGTAATTACCCAATTACTCAATTACCACCCTTTTCCCGCATCACGGCGGCAATGTGCGCCAGGCTACGGCCGTCAATTAGCGTCATTGGTTTGCCCTGTGCCCAGGCGCGGGCAGCGTCGGAAATATCGGCCGTTGTCACCAGAAAAGCGTGTGCCACGCGCTCATGCACCAGTGTGCCATACAATTCGCGCACAATATCCGGCCCAACGCTTTTGCGGTATCGTTTGCACTGCACAATCGCTTCCTTGCCGTTAGCCTGGGTCAGCCGCAAATCTACGCCATTATCTCCACGACGGCCGTGCAATTTCACCCGGTATCCCTTTTGCCGGAAGAGTTCGGCCACATACTGTTCAAATTCGTAGGGTTGCAGGGCGTATAGCTGCTCCAGGTCGAGAGGGATAACGGCCGTGACCGGATTGTCACGCGGCTGACGCCAGAGCAGCCCCCACATCAACGCCAGGGTGATGAAGCCGGCGATTTCCGCCAGCCGCAGCAGCTCCAGCAAAGATGGCGGCAACTGCGCCAGCCAGGGCGGCTGGCTGATGAGGTGCACAAAGAGCCAGAGCAGGTAAACGGCCGTGAGGATGATGATGAGGGTACGGCCGTGACCCACCGGTTGTCCCTTTTCATCAGGCCGCAGGTGGAACCCATTTTGAAAAATACGGACTTCGTACCGGGCTAACATGGCGAAGGAAATCAGGTAATTGAGTAATTGGGTAATCACCCAATTACCCAACTAACATTACTTTCCAAACAGTTTCCGAATTTCCGGGCGGGTGAGGTAATAGATGATGACTACACTGAGGATCAGGCTGAAAAAGCCGAGGTATTGGTCGGCCAGAAAATAAGACAGAAATTCGCGGGCATATGCACAAACGGAAAAATCAGCGTTAACATCCAGGCCCAGCCCTTCACCCCCCAAATGCCAAGCCCCAACACAAAGTTAATGACGCCGGTCACCAGCGCCAGACTGGCCAGCAGCGTATTGCCGTCAAAAAAGCTGCCGTAAACAAAGTCAAAAAAGGCCACCGACAGCAAATAGGCCCCCAAAAACACCTGCAAAAACGAAATCAGATAAACACCGGTTGGGCGATCCATTTCTCCTCCTTAATCGTTGTGAATAGCATGGATACAAAATATACCAGCAATTGTAACACACCACGCACACAGAAAAAGGTGAGGTCAAAGCAGATATGCTGTGATAGTTAAACGTTGACTTAACGATGAAAGCCTATCATCACAGTTATCAGATTTCGGATTACTCGATTGTGTAACAGGAGGCAAATAAAATGCGACCGGTTGAAGAATTGCAAGTATGGAAAGATCGCTGGCAAACGCTAGACACAACAATGAGCGATTTGCTGGCCAAATATGGCGAGCACGGCGGCCCAGATTTTCCGCGAAAGGCGACAATTTATCACCTGCTGCAAAGGTTGAGGTCTTTTGGCAAGTCACACTTCACCTATTTTTATCAAGGTTTTCTGGCGGACAGCCCACTGACATTGCACGAAGACCGGGAAAAATACCCGCCGGCGGCCGTTTTACGCTCCATCATTGACCAGATCGCCTTTGATTTAGAGGTGATTGAACGGGCCTGGAATCAACGTCTGGCAGGCACGGCCGTGATGAAACAGGCTTTGCAACTGGCCGATGCTCTGGGGCAGTTAGCCTTGCAACCGGCTATCCATGGGGGGGCAATCCCGGCAGATGTCACGGTGCTGACCTACTTCCAAAAATCTACCTCAGTCCGTGTCATCCCCTATGCCGATGTGGCCATTGTGGGGCTACCGTTCACGGCCATTCACATTTCGCGTGATTTTCTGGCTATCCCGCACGAAGTGGCCCATTACGTGTACCGGCATGGCAACCACAACCGGCAACCGATTTCGACCTTTCTACAAGACAAAACAAAACACCACCCGAAATACTTGCGGAATTGGTTGGAAGAGACATTTGCTGATGTTTATGGCTGCCTGGTGGCCGGGCCGGTGATGGCTATTGATTTTCAAGACTTGCAGCTAGACGACCCAATTGACGAGTTTACCAAAGCCTACATTGATTATGAGGATCCGGTTCCCGTCATCAGGCCAGACATTTATACAAAAACTCTGGTTAATTCAGACGTTCATCGAGATACCGGCCTGGCCCTGTTATTGGAAACACGTTGGCGCGGACGTCGGGACAGCTACCTGGGCCGGTCTGAGGAGACAAAAACCCCGATTACGTTTACCACCACAAACCAGACTCTCAGCCTGGAAGATGTTCGTTCACCCGGCGGCAACCTGGACACGAATAACAAACCGCTGGATGGTATGGTGCAGGAGATCCTCAACATGTTATCTCCCTGGATGCCCGCGGACCTGGCATATCCACGTTGGTCAGGAGATGAGAACAGCCTATCAACTATTTGTGAGGCGGCACAGTTGCCGGCGCTGTATACAAATTTTGACCAGTTTAAGAACGGCATCGAAGTGGTGCATACGCCACGAGACAAAGAATTACGCAGCGGGCAATATCCCCACAAACTTGTGATATTGATGCCAGATTTGTCGCCTGATACGAAACAGTTGGAGTCGTCTCTTGAACTGGAGGCCGCCGGATTGACACCTGGTATTGATTCTTTGTGGGTCAATTGGGCCGGGAGGTGGGCGCAGCGTAACGGAGCGCCCCTGGGTGAATTACTGGCCGAACGCCGCCCAAACCGCATCCCAAGGGATAATAAGGGGGAATGGGGGTGGATTGAACTGGCATATGCGGATGGTTGGGCCACGCGCGGCCCAGAACCGAACCCGGTGGGTGGTTAAGGGTCACCTTTCGGCGTTACGGGCGGTTAAGCCCTTCTTGCACCTTTTGCATGAGGGCGGGGTGTTGCAGCGACTGGGCCACTTTCCAGGCTTCTTGCCACTTTTCTCTGGCCTGGGACATCTGGCCCAGTCGCTCAAAACAGGCGGCAATGTGTGTAAGTGTCCAGCCCAGTTGCAGATTAAATTGTGACTTGCGGCAGAGTTCCAGACTCTTCAAACCTACTTGTAAAGCCAATTCATATTGCTCTTTCAGCAGATAAATACGACCTAGCTGGTACAGAATCATCGCTTGCGAGCCGAGGTCGCCCATGTTTTGTAGCAGCTCCAGGCTTTTTTCGCCATAGGTCTGGGCTGTGTCCAGGTCATTCAGTTGGTGGGCGATGTAAGATAACACCCCCAGAACGACTGCCTGATCGCCTTTGTCTTGTACCTTTTCGGACAGTTCCAGGGCGTGTTGGGCGTAGGATTTGGCAGAGATAAAATCCTTCTGCATGATGAAGGCGCTGGCTAATAAACTCAGGGTGCGTAAGGCCTTGTCCGCAACGGCCGTGTTCGCCAAAATTGCCAGAGCTTCTTTGCCTAGCCGTATGGTTTCTTCATGTTTACCCCGGAAGTAATTCATTCTGGCTTCCACATGCAGGGTTTCTGCGACGCCTGGTAAATCGCCGAGAGATTGATAGAGGGCGCGGCTTGCATGCAGCCATTGTTTCGCCAGGTCATAGTTGGACTGCTCTACGGCAATGCGTGCCAGATCACATTGATTTTGGGCGAGGCCGGCCAGGTCTTGCCCGGCTGCACAAAGGTTGCTGCTCTGCGAAAGATGGTCGCTCGCTTCCTCAAAATCACGTTGTTCCAGGCAGGCCACGCCCCAGTTGTGCAGGCATCTTGCCTGGGCAGGCGTATTCTCTGTCTGTTGGGCAGCGTGGAAGGCCCACCGGTAGCCCTGGCGGGCTTGCGTGTAACGGCCGCGGGCAAACCAGGCATCGTGCAGCGCATCGGCAAACTCTATGACCATCTGCCACAATTCGTAATCATGGGCGGTTTGCATGGCGGCCATCAGGGTCTCCCATTCGGGGCGGAGAGTGTCGTATTCGTGCTGGTGTTTTTGGGCAAAGGCCAGGCAGGTTTGGACCAGACGGCCGTACCACTCTCCCGCCTCCCCTGATTCCACCAACTTTTCCCGCGCAAAGTCTGCCAACAACGGATGCTGCCGGTAGCGCGTGGCCCCCTCTTCCTGGGCCAACGACAGGGCCACCAGCGCAAAAATCCGGTCTTCTGTTTCATACCGGTCTTGTCCGGCAATACCGGCCATGAGGTCGGCGGCAAAACTACGGCCGTGAAATAATCCCATCAACGCGAACATCTGTCGCTCCTGCGCATCCAGCGTATCATAGCTGATGGCAAACGAGGCGCGCACAGCCCGGTCACTGATTTTCAATTCCGAGAGGCGTTGTTTTTCATCCCGCAGCCGTGGGATGACATCGGCTAATTGACGGCGAGGGCGCGACTTGAGTCGCTGGCCGATAATTTCCACTGCCAGTGGCAGATTTTGCAGCAGGTCACATATGGCGCCGGCCGCCTCCATTTCGGCCACCACCCGCTCATGGCCAAGGATGCGGGTGAGCAGGAGAAGACCGTTTGCCGGTGACAATTCCGCCAGCCGCCATACCTGCGCGTCCAGGGCATGGGCTAAATCCTGGTCACGGGTGGTGAGTAAGACGCGGCAGTGGGGGCTGTTGGGCAGCAGCGGCCGTACCCGCGACACGCTGACCACATCATCCAGCACCAGCAGCACCCGTTTGCCCGCCAGGACACCACGGAACGCATTCGCCATGTTCTCCAGGTCGGGCAGCCGCGAAAAATCATAACCGTATGCCTGCGCCCAACTTTCGAGTACGGCCGTTGGTTCACTCACGGCTACACTGGCCCACAACACGCCATCGCTAAAATGTTCTTGCAACGCATGGGCAATTTCTGCCGCCAGCACCGACTTGCCCACGCCGCCCATGCCCACCAAAGCCGCAATACTATCCCCATCCTCAGCTTGCAAAGCGGCCATTATCCGCGCCCGCAAATCATCCCGGCCCACAAAATGGGGCAGTAATGGCGGCGCTTGAAACGGCGGCGACCAGGCCTGGGGCGGTGGGGTGGGCATCGGTAAAACCCCCACATCATTCCCCGCAATCTCGCCGCGCCAGATTTTCTGGTACAGCACCGTCGTTTCCGGCTCCGGTTCCAGCCCGTCTTCCGCCAGCAGCGATTCATACCGTTCATAATGGCTGCACGCCTCATTGATCTGGCTGGTCAGCGCCAGCAGCAGCATCAATTCCCGGTTTGCTTCCTCAAAATAGGGATTAATGGCCAGTAGCCGGGTAATGCAGGTCAGCGCGGCTACAAATTGCCGCTGTTCTTTGTAATGTACGGCAAGCAGGTAAAGGGCCGTCACAATCTGGGTTTCCAGGGCGCGGCGCACCTGCTCCGCCCATTCCTCAAAGCCATCGGCATCTCTTACCCGCAGCCCTGTTAGAAAATCTCCCTGATACAGGTCAACCGCGCGCTGCAATTGCGCCGGCGTAGGGTTAGGGTTCCGCAAACAAGCATGAAATTCATCCAGGTCTAGCCAGTAATCGCTTTCTGTATTGAAGGCCACCGAAAACTTGCGGGTCTCCACAAACGCACTCAGCACCTCATTGAGCGCCAATAGCGCCCCCGGCCCGCGCAAATTGCTCAGCTTTTTCTCTCGCATCATCGTTTCTTCGGAGAAAAGCATTTCCGCCAGCCGCTCCCGTGTCTGTTGTTGCCCACTGACAACCAGGTAAAAAAGCAGCGCCTGCGCCTTGGCCGGCAGTCCGGTTATCACTTTTCCATCCAGTTGGATTTTAGGAGACCCTAAGAGGGAAATTTCGAGGCGAGCCATAGGTTTGATTTGACGCCAGACAAAGGACGCTTTTACGGTGGTTGACCAGAGTAAAAGTACCCTGTGCCTGGCACTGCCCGCAAAATTTAACGATAGATCAGCGTTCGCGGTTTATGGTGTAGCAAGGTGGATGCCGGTAATCGGTGATCGGTTTACGGATGACGAAGCACGAATTACGGGCAGTTTCCCCATTATACCAATTTACACCGGAGATGAAGCTATGACTTTCAACAATCCCCCAACTTACCGCACGTTTATTCTGCGCTTATGGGAAGAGCGCACGCCTGACCCGCAAAAAGCCAATAGTTGGCGCTTTACGCTGGAAGACCCAGAAACGCACACCAGGCACGCTTTCCAAAGCCTGGATGGGTTGATGCAGTTTTTACAAAAGCAGATGGCTTCGTGATGGGTAATCCGTGACCCGTCAGCCGTCACGGATTACGAGTTCACGGTTAGCAGGTGCAGCGCCAGCAGGGCGTATTCCAGGCGCGCGGCGCCGGTCGTTTCCAGATGGTGGGCACATTCCTGCAAAATCATTTGCTGAAACGGGGGCAGGCCGTTAGGGAGGCCGGTCTGCAAAAAGCGGCAGAGGATGGTCAGGCCATCATCCAAATCCCCGATGCTGAAGGCGGCGGCGCTTTGGGTGAGGAGGGTGAGGGCGGGGGGCGCGTCTGTGGGGGTCACGGCCGTGTCCCTTCCCTTCCGCCACTTCTTTTCCAGCCCGGTGATGGCCTGCGCCAGTGCCGTGCCCCTGTCGTGGCGCGACTGGCGTAATAGCTGGATGAAGGTGTACTCCTCCCCCGTCAGCCGGGCCACTGCCAGCGCCAGTTCCAGCCGGGCCGGTTCTTCTGGTTCATCGGCCAGCAGCGCCAGGATGGCTTCGGTGGCGGCGATGGCCTGCAACTGCCCCAGGGCCGAGGCATAGGCGATACGCAGGCCGTGATCACTTTCGGCGGCCAGGCGGTTTTGCAGAAGGGGGATCACGCTCTGGTCGCCCAATGTGCCCAGTGAGCGGGCGCTGTGGGCGCGGATGGAGCGGTAGCTGGAATCGAGCGCCGCGTGGAGTGGTTCGCGGGCACGTTCGTCGTGGCTGCGTCCTAATGCCCAGGCGGCCATCACCCCCAGCGCCGGGTCGTTGCCGTGCAAAACCTGGCTAAGAGCGTGGAGCAGTTGGGCGTCGGGGCGGGTACGGCCGATAGCCACAATGGCTTCAAAACGCACGTTAAAACGGGGGTCGGCCAATGATTCCAGCAGTTCTTCGATGGTGAGCAGGCTGCGTGCCTGGCCCAAACGCTCGGTGAGGCGCACGGCCGTTTGCTCATCTTTAGCCATGTGGTAACGAATCATAGATTCCACGGCCAGGAAGGGATTGCCCCGAAACAACAGACCGGCAAAACGGCCGATACCCACATTGCTATCTGTCTGCACCCGGCGCAGGAAATAGAGGCTGCCCAGCGGCAGGGTGATGCCCAGTAAAAACAGGGGGGTATACGGGTTCAACTTTACAATCCCTAAATCCACCGCCAGTTCACTCGACAGATCCAAAATCCAGCCGCCAAACAACTGGCTCAGGCCACCGATGACGCCGATCCAGGCGTAATAAAGGGCCATATAGTCGCTCTTTTTTTCGGGGGGAACCACACTGACAAACAGGAGCCGTGCGGAACCGATGGCCCAGCCCATGTTGGCAACGCCCTGCAGCAAGGCGATGCTCAGGGCGGCATAGAGGCTGTAGGGACTGCCTTTGGGTATGAACAGCCAGCAGATGGGCAGCAAGATGCGCAGCAGGACGCCGGAGAGCATGATGGGCGCGCTGCCATACCGGTCGGCGGCCCAGCCCCAGGCGAATACGGAGAGCAGGCTGCCGATGAGGACGCCATTTTGCAGCAGTACCACCTGGCTTTGGGGCAGGCGCACTTCTTCCACCATGAAGAGGGGCAGGAAGGAGATCATGGGGGCGGTCGCCAGGGTCATCAGGGCGATGCCCAGGAGGTAATAGCGGAAGTTTTGGTCGTGTACGGCCGTCCACAATGCGCGCTGGTTTTTTTGTTTGGGCACGGCAACGGCTGCGCCACCGGGAATATGGGTATACGCCCATACACCCACCAGACCAAAGGCCACGCCCAGGCCAATGAGAAGCATGAAACCGGTTAGCCCGCTGTTGTGGGCGATGACGTACCCGGCGGTGGCCACGGCGACAAAACCGACGGTGGTGGTGAACACATTATCCAGTGCGGAGTATTTGCCGCGCACGTGGTTGGGCACGTACTCCTGCGTCCAGGGGTATTTGCCCGTTTCGGCGGTGGCGCGGCAGAGGGCAAAGAGGGCGGTGTTGGCAGCCACAAAGAGGATGGCGGCGTTTTCGCCGAAACGGCCGTAGACCCAGGGCGTCAATAGCAGTTGCGCCGCAAAAAATTTGCGGATACCCCAAAAGGTGATGAAGGTGCGCTTGTAGCCAAACCGGGCCACGCGGGGGGCAATGAAGGGGGCGATGAGACCGGCGAAAGGGAAAAGCGAAAGCACAATGCCGATTTGCCCCTTGCTCAACGCCAGCGCATCCAGAAAGAGGATGAAGACCGAGCCAAAGAAGGTAAATTCGACAAAGACGGTGTTGGCCGAATCCCCGGCAATGCTCCAGCGCAGGCCGCGCATTTTTTCAATGGTGGTGGGTTCTGGGGGGGAGAGGGGTGTGGTGGCCATGTTTAGGAATTATGAATTAGGAATTAGGAATTATGAATAAGAGCGTAGTGTAGCCATGATTTGGCCGATGGTGCAAGCCGCTTTACAATGTGGCGGTATGGCTTCATTTTCTGGGAAGTTCAGGCCGGCGGCGCGGGCGGCCAGGGTATGGTTTATGCGCTCGCCGCTGCCGCGTTATGTGCCGTTTTTGGATTACAGCTATGCCTGGGAACGGCCGTCGGCCATCCTCCTGCCCGCTCAAAAATTGCTCTATGTGCCTGTGCCTAAAGTGGCCAATCGTTCGATTAAGGCGGCGCTGGCGGACGCCGCCGGGCTGCCCTACACTGACCCGCATGAGGCCGCTTTCCAGACTGTACCCTTAACGGCCGTACCCAATCTGACTGATTATTTTCGTTTTACCTTTGTGCGCCATCCGCTGGATCGGCTGGTTTCCTGTTACGCGCAGAAGATTGTGCTGTATGCCTGCCAGTTGCAGATGCCGTTGTTGTTTTGGCGCTACGGCCATCGCTTTTGGCCGGAGATGAGTTTTGCGGAGTTTGTCACGGCCGTGGCGGCCATCCCGGACGACCGTGCCGACCGCCATTTTCGCTCGCAGCACACCTTTGTGTATCAGGGGGGGAAGCCTATCGTAGATTTTGTGGGCCGCTTTGAGCAGTTGGCGCAAGATTGGGAATTTGTCCGGCAGCAGGCCAACATCGGGCCGCTGCCCCATTTCAACCCTTCGCCCCACAAACCTTACCCGAAAATGTACACGCCTGCGCTGGCGCAGTTGGCCGTTGCCCGCTACCGGCAGGATATGGCGTTGTTTGGTTATAAAATGGAGGTGGGGTAAGGGGATGTAAATCCGGCGATTAAAATCGTGACAACAAAAGGCGAAGTCGGCCTTCGCCGACTTTTTTCAGCCGACAAAGTTTTTGTCCTGAACCAGGTGAATGGCCGGCTTTGCTCCATGTCCATACCGCTTGCTCCCCTCTGGTGCTGCACGTATACTACACGTGTAATAGTTTGTCGTGAGGAGTGAACGAATGCAAAAGAAATTAACAATTACCATTGATGAAGAAATATATGAAGGGTTGTATCAAATCATTGGCCCGCGCCGGATTAGTGGGTTTATTCAGGAATTGGTACGGCCGTATGTCATTTCTCCTGACCTTGATGCTGCTTACGCGGCGATGGCTGCCGATGAAAGCCGCGAAGCCGAAGCCTGGGAATGGGCGGAAGCAACTGTAGGAGATGTAGCAAATGAAGCGGGGTGAGGTGTGGTGGGTAAATTTTGATCCCGCTGTTGGCGGCGAAATTCGTAAACAGCGGCCGGCCGTCATCGTCAGCAATAACGCCGCCAATAAGCATCTGAACCGGGTGCAGGTTGTTCCCCTTACCAGCGCCAAAATTGAGCATGTTTATCCCAGTGAAGCGCTGGTAACATTTTCCCGCCAGCCGGCCAAAGCACTGGTTGACCAACTGACAACGGTCAGCAAACTCCGCCTGTCAAACCGTGCCGGGCAACTTTCTCCCGCCGATATGCAGAAAGTGGAACAGGCCATCAAAGTTCAACTTAACTTGACGTTCAATTAAACCCTTCCATGATAGAGTGAGCAGGTGAGGGAGTGATGTCCAGGTGCGTCGCACTTCACTCCCGCATCTCAATCCCCATAACATCTGCAATCAACTGCCGCGCTTCGGCCTCACGGCCGTGCCGGATCAGCGCCAGCACCTCCGAATCCACCAGTTCATACCAGCGCCGTTTGCGTTCACCAAATTGGGGATGCGTGGCGGCTATCGTCGGCCGTAACGCCGCCATCCACTCTAAAAACGTGCCATATGCCGGGTCAAACCGCCCCTCAAACTCCTCGCGCAGCCGTACCGCCAGCGCCGGGGCGGCGCCGCTGGTGGAAATAGAAATCACCAGCGGCCCCTGCCGCACCACCGATCCCGCCACCACATTACAATGAGCCACGTCATCCATCACAGTCACCAGCGCCCGTTCCGTTTCTGCCTCTTCGTAAATAGCCGCGTTGCGCTCGGCATCGGCGCGTTCGGCGATGACGAGGAACGCCCCCTTGAGGTCGCCTGTTTCATACTTCCGATCCAACCAGACGAAACGGCCGTCGTCCGCCCATTGTTGCAGCGTCGGCGTCAGTTCCGGGGCAATCACCGTCACCGCCGCCGCCACCTCCAGCAGCCCGGCCACCTTGTGTTCCGCCTCATGCCCGCCGCCAATCACCACGCAGAGGCGGTTTTGCAAACCAATGAGAAAGAGGGGGTAGGGTTTCATCGGTATTACAAGGTGACAGGCACTTCCAAGGTGCCTGCCACCTGACCTAGACGCACAATCTTGCCGTTTGGCTGAATGTGAATGCCGCACTCAATTTTGTCCATACCTGCCCAGCGACCAGCTCGCTCGTCCGTTTCGCCCGCCAGCAACGGCCGGGTGCAGGGCACACAGCCAATTGAGCCATAGCCCGCGTCACGCAGTTTGTTGTACGGCAGGTCGTAGCGGTCAATGTAATCCTGTACTTGCTCCTTTGTCCATGCTGCCAGGGGGGCCAGCTTGATCAGCCCATTGGCATAGTCCCAATCCACCAGCGGCGTCTGCGCCCGGCTGGGGGATTGGTCGCGGCGGATAGCCGTTACCCAGGCCCGTTTGTCCGCCAGGAATTGTTTCATCGGCTCCACTTTACGCAGCAGGCAGCAGAGGTCGGGGTTGCGCGCCCACAGGTCACGGCCGTATTGATACGCCTGCTCCCCTAACGACAGCCCCGAATGCACTTCCGTAAACTGGATGCCCAACCGCGCCGACAGTTCATCGCGCAGCGCCAGCGTCTCCGGGAAGAGTAAATCCGTTTGCAGGTAAAAAAAGGTCGTCTTGGGGCGGAATTGGGCGATCATGTGCATCTGCACAATGCCCGACCCGCCAAAGCCGGTGGCTACCACCAGCGAATCGCCATACGTTGCCAGCGCCCAGCGCAGCAATTCCTCCGGCGGGCGGTTTTCAAAGCGGCGGTTGAGGTTTTCCAGATTTGCCGGTTTCCAGTTCCGCACCGGCGTGTCAATGGTCTTGATGGATATATGGTTGATCATGGTCAATCGAAGTAAAGACCCTAAGGGTTTTCTGAAACCCTTAGGGTCTAAATCTAATTCCCCACAAACGTTGGCTGTTCGGCAAAGAGTTCAGCCGGTTGGGTCTGATAAGTAGCCGCCGGGTGAAACCAGTGCATTTGATGGTGCAGCGCCGCCACTTCGCCCACCACAATCACCGCTGGGGCGCGTACTCCCTGCGCCTGAGCCATGGCCGCAATGTCCGCCAATGTGCCAGTGATGGTATGCTGGTCGGCCGTGGTGCCTTGTTCAATAATGGCTACGGGGGTGTGGGGGTCACGGCCGTGCGCCACCAAATCTGCCGCAATTTTCCCCAACTGCCCCACGCCCATCAAAATGACCAAAGTCCCCTTTTCGGGAATCCGTGCCCAATCAATGGTATATTCATCTTGCCCGGCGGTATGCCCCGTCACCACCGTAAACGAAGTGGCCGTCTGCCGGTGCGTTACCGGAATCCCGGCATAGGCAGGCACAGCCAGGGCGCTGCTGATCCCCGGTACCACTTCAAAGGGGATGCCGTTTTCGGCCAAAGATTGGCACTCTTCGCCGCCGCGCCCAAACACAAACGGGTCCCCCCCCTTCAGGCGCACCACCGTTTGCCCCAATCGCGCCTCGCAGATGAGCATATACTCAATCTGCGCCTGGCTGAACGCCTGGTGGCCTGGCCCCTTGCCCACGTAAATGGTCTTGGCGTGGGGCGGAATCTGGCACAGCAGCGCCGGGTTCGCCAGCCGGTCATACAACACGACGTCTGCCTGCTGCAAAACCCGCAGCCCGCGCACGGTGATCAAATCCGGGTCGCCCGGCCCCGCCCCCACAATGAATACTTTGCCTGTTGTCATTCATTACTCCGTGGTGGAGTAACTGCGTAATTGGGTAATTACTCAATTACCCAATTACCCAATTACCCCCGCTATCGTCAACGGCCGTCGCCCATCCACCGCGCCATTTCGCAATTCCACTGCGCCGTATTGTTTCTGCAAAACAGCCTGTGCTTCCTGGCTAAATTGGGCGAATGTTTCCGCATTATTCGGGGCGTGCAGCCGGTCGGGGAAGGTGATTTCGATTTCGTCCGGGCGCAGCGCCAGGCCGGTATCCTCAGTAAATTGATGGGCGGCGGCCACGGCCGTTGCCAGTGCGTCATGCAAATTCTCGGCCAGCGTGCCGCCGTTGATGCGTTTGCGGCGGGTGAGGAATCCGGCACGGCCGTGACCCAAATCCAGCGCATAATCCACCTCATGCCCGATCAAAATAATGCCCGGCCCCTTGGCCACATGTTTATAATCAGCCACATCAATCAACAGCCCCGGCACCGCCTCCGTCTGAATCCAGCGATGAAAAATCGGGGTCACATTGATGATTTCATACCCCGCCCCATCCTTGATGAAAAACTTGATCGTGATTCGGTTTACGCTCATGAGTTGCCTCCAGACATCGGATTTTTCCAAAAAACCCGATCTCTTTTACAGGGAAACACCAGCCGCCAACGCCCCGGCCAATCGGGCATCACAGGCATGGCACGCTTCGATGAACAGGTTGGCCTCTTCCACCAGAGCGCGGGCGCTGTCTTCGGTGACGGCGACCGGCGGTTTCTCGTGCCGATCTAGCAAGTAGCGGGCAAATTTGCCCTTGGCGTAGCGGTCATAAAACAACTGCGTATCGTAATAGCGCGTCTTAAATTCGGCCACGATGCGCTGCGGGTCATCACCCACAGCCAAAAACTGATTGCGCACCAACGCCCGCGCCGCCAGAATCATGGCCCGGTACGCTCTAGCATCGGCGTCGGCAAAATTTTTCTCGTCCAGAGCAACCAGCGCCTCAAACGCCTCGCCTTCCGCTTTGGCAATCTCAAAGGCAAAGAGCGAAATGACCTCACCCGCACATTCACCCACGCCAATATCGCCGATGGAAAATTCACGCGGGTCGCCCCAGTCAGAGTAAAAGGCAGGATTTTCCAGATAATCGGGCACGTCGGTGAAGGGATCAATGATCGTCTTGATCTCCTTTTTGCCCAGGCGTGTCACCCAATCCTGAAAGCTCTCTTGCGGTTCACGTTCGGCCGCATAGCGGCTGGTGATGGCGGAGAGGACATCGGGCACGGCTTTGGCGGGCACGGCGCCCATGGCCAGCCCATACGCCCCGGCGTTTTCACGCCACTGCCCGCCCAACACCACCTGGAAGTGGGGCACGGTGCGGTTGTTGCGACGGCGGCTGTTGCCAAAAAAGCCGATGTCGGCCACATGGTGCTGGCCGCAGGAGTTGAAGCAGCCGCTAATTTTGATGCGCAAATCCTTTACCGCCTGGGGCAGAGCGGCGTTTTGCGCCGCCAGCCGGGTGCGCAGTTCCCCCGCCAGCCCGCGTGAAGAGGCGATGCCCAGTTTGCAGGTGTCGGTGCCGGGGCAGGAGGTGATGTCCACAATGGTGCCTGCGCCCGGTTGTCCCAGGCCGATGGCTTTCAGGTCGGCGTAGAGGGCGGGCAGGTCGGCTGCCGACACCCAGCGCAGCATAATGTTCTGTTCCACCGTCAAGCGGATGGCGTCACCCACGTAGCGGCGGGCGATGTCGGCCAGTTGGAAGGCCTGTTCGCTGGTGAAGTCGCCGAGGGGGGTGTTGATGGTCACGGCCGTGTAACCCGTCTGCCGCTGCTGGTACACATTGGTCTGGAACCACTCATCAAAGCCATCAGGATGGACGACGCCGTTGAGGGGTACGGCCGTTTTCAAAGGCGTCTCCTGGTATGCGGCCACCGCTTCCAGGTAGCCTGTCCATTTTTCATCCGGCGGAATTGTTTCTAGCTCCTCGTACACCAGGCGGCGGAACTCTTCAATGCCCAACTGCGCTACTAGAAATTTGACGCGGGCGCGGTTGCGGTTGCGCTTTTCGCCCAACCGGGCAAAAACGCGGAACACCGCCTGCGACAGCGGCAGCATCTCCTCTTCGCGCACAAACTCCGCCAGCACTTTGGCCTGGTGGGGCACCGTGCCCAATCCCCCACCGACGTAGATGCGGAAACCACGCACCGTCTGCCCCTCAATCTGGCGCGTCAGCCCCAGAAAGCCCATGTCGTGCATCATCGTCAGGCCACACGCCTCATGTTCGCAGCCGGAGAAAGCGATCTTGAACTTACGACCGAAGTCCTGCACATCATCATGCCCCAGGAAGTAGTGGGCTAGCGTGTCGGCGTAGGGGGTCACGTCAAACGCCTGGGTGCGGCAGACGCCCGCCAGGGGGCAGGCCGTCACATTGCGCACGGAGTTGCCACACGCTTCCAGGGTGGTGATGCCTACCGCTGCCAGCCGCCGCATCAGGTCAGGCGCGTCGTCCAGGTGGACGTAGTGAAGCTGGATGTCTTGCCGGGTGGTGACGTGCAGGATGCCATCGGCATATTCGTCGGCCAGTTCGGCCAGCACTTCTAGCTGTTCCGGGTTCAGGCCGCCGTAGGGGATTTTCAGGCGCATCATGCCCGGCGCATCCCAGAGGGTGTCTGGCCCTTTGGTGACGTCGGTCAGAGGGAATTGCAGGCTGCGGGTGGTCAGGCCGTCGTGGCGCTGGCCGTTGTCATACCGCTGGCCGTAAGCGCCGCGCCGCAGCCGGGTTTCGGCGAACACTTTTTCGTCAATTTTTCCCTGGCGGCGCAGTTCCATCTGGCTTTCAAAGAGGTCAATTTCGTCAGCTATCTCTTGATAGCCCAAATCAAGAGGAATGGTGAGTTGTTCTTTCCAGGTTGTCATATGTTTACTCCTACAGAGACCAGACAGGTTTTCCCAAACCTGTCAGGTCTGGCTGCTTTTGCCAATAAAAAACGCCCAGAAGAGCAGTCTTCTGGGCGTTTGCGGCGACTGCTCCATTTTGCGTGGGGAGCGGTCGCTGGTTGTCCTTCCGGGCTGTTTGTGTTGTCTAGCCACCGTGACGCGCGGTACCGTCTCCCATGAGGGGACACATACAACACAAGCACATCATTTGGGTGGTTTTGACGTTCACAAACATTTCTTTTTGAGACCCTAAGGGTTTTTGAAACCCTTAGGGTCTGTATTTATAACGAAAATCTGCATGTTGACAACGGCAAAATCATAGCAAAAGCGGCGAGGTTTGATTATGGGTGAAAGTGGGGAATTTTTACGGCCGTGATTGGACACACTGCCACAATGAACACCAGAAAGCCCTATTTCTGGATGACGGCGCAAAGGTGATCAACCTGTTAATCGAGCAGTTTGTTCAAGTACCATTTGCCGGAAAGCAGGCTGTTGACATCTTTGGCCAGGTCGCCGGCGGTGTGATACCGGTCAGCCCGATCCTTGGCCAGCGCCTTGTTTAAGATTTCATCCCAGGGCAGACGCGACTGGGGCAGCGCCGCCTGGACGCTGGGGACCGGCTCCGTCAGATGCGCCAGAATGGTGCTGACCAGGGTGTTTTTTTTGAAGGGTAGTTTGCCGGTGAGCATGAAGAACAGCACAATGCCCAGGGAGTAGACATCGGTACGGCCGTCTAAATCTTTCTCGCCTTGAATCTGTTCTGGACTCATATACTCCACCGTGCCAATGAACGTATTATCGGCCGTGAGGCCGGCGCCAGCAGCCGTGCTTTTGGCAATACCAAAATCAGAGAGAAAAGCGTCGTTTTTGGTATCAAACAAGACGTTTGCTGGTTTGATGTCGCGGTGGATGATCCCTTTGCGATGCGCTTCGTCCAGGGCGGCGGCTACGCGGTCAATAATGGGCGCAATCTCTTGCAGTTTCATTGGCCCCTGCCCCAGCCGATCTTCCAGTGTGCCGCCGCTCATATAACGCATAACGATATAGGATTGATCTCCCTGATGCCCAAAATCATAAATGGGCACAATGGCCGGGTGTTCCAGGGCGGCAATGGTTTCTGCCTCCTGCTGGAAGCGGTCAAAAAAGGTGGGGTCATTTTCCATCAACTGCGCCGACATCACTTTGATGGCAACTTCGCGGCGAATAAAGGGGTCATGGCCCAGATAGACGGTAGCCATGCCACCGCGCCCCAGCCGTTTCAAAATTTCATAGCGTCCAATTCGTTCTGTGCTCATTGTGTCCTCAATTGACCTGATTCTAATGCATGGGGTAGGGGCAGGCAACAAAAAGAGGGACACGGCCGTGTCCCTCCTATCTATAGTAGTGCCGGGCCAGGGGTAGTTCCTATCAGGTTAACCGAAACGGTTATGCCCTTGCCTGGCGCATGATACCATTACTTTCCAGCCTGGAGTTTATACGCCGCCAGTTCTGCTTGCCGCGCCAGGTTGATAGATTCTGCCAGAATGCGCGCCGATTCCTGTGGGCTATGGAAACCGGTGCTGTTTTCCGAAGAGACAAAATCCCACCGCAAACTGGCGCCCCGGTGCAACAACAATGCCTCTTCCAGTTCCGCATCGGTTACCCCGGCTTCGCGTGCAGCCACAATGGCGTCTATCGCCGCCAAAATCGCCTCTTCGCTCTGGCGTAGCAGACTGGCCGTGGTGTTTTGAATGGTTAGAATCCGTTCGGTCAGTTCCTCTTCGGGCCGGTTGTGGCAGGTCTGGCACGCCTGGCTCACGTTCACCAACGGGCTGCGCAGCCAGTGGTCAGACACTTTCACGCTGCCCGCGCGCACGTAGGGCATGTGGCAGTCGGCGCAAGAAACACCAGAACGGGCATGCAGACCGGTACTCCACATCTCAAATTCGGGATGCTGAATTTTGATCATGGGCGCGCCGGTTTCGGCATGAGTCCAATCGGTGAAGCCATAACTGTCGTAATGCGCTTCAATGTTATCTATGGTCAAGCCCTGGCTCCAGGGGAAGGTCAGCACCTTGTTGTCACCCAAGAAGTAATACTCTACATGGCATTGGGCGCAGACGTAGGAGCGCATCTCCTGGCGGGTAGCCTGGCTAAGGTCAATGCCGCGCTGTTCCATGGCATTGCGGAAAGCGGGGCGGGTGATGACCAGATCCATCGTTACCGGGTCATGGCAATCGGCGCAGGAAGAGCCAAAGTGCAGCTGATCCTTGAGGTCGTTATAGGGCGTGTGGTTAAAATTTTCCCAGCCCATTTCGGCAATCAGGCCGGGCGCTTCGGCGGCGTGGCAGTTGATGCAGGCGCCGGGTTGGTTGACAATCTGTACCCGCTGGGTGTTTTCCTGGTCAATTTGGGCGTAGTAATGGCCGCGCTCTTCGTTATGGTCTTTGCTAAAGGCATAACCGGCCCACAGGCGGATCATCGCCGGATATCGTTCCAGTTTGCTGTAGGGTTCGGAACCGCCGTAGGGGGTTTCGCCGTAATTCTCCTGGGTACGTTTGAAGGAATCATATTGGCTGGGGAAGTTGAGTCCCCACACGGCCGGGTCTAATTCACCGGCTGCAATTTCCACTACTTTCAATGGGAATTGAACTGCTTCTTGTTTGCGCTGGTTGATATTGAGTAGAAGAGCGGCTACGACTACAGTTAATGCAGCCGCCAGGATGAAGACAGCCACATAGAGCCATTTTTCGCGTGTTAATCGTTGTGTCATCTTACTTAACCTCTTTTTTAGAAGTTCAACCTCTTTTGAGAAGTTGAACTCCTGATGGGATTAACGGCCGTGCCCCACATTCCCATGACAGGCCACACAAGATAGCGTCTCCTTGTCGCCAGAACCATGCACATTGATGGCCATCGTTTCATGGCAATCAATACAATTGTCTTCCGCTACCTGAGCATTAAACGACTTAATCTGAATGGTGTTGGGGAAGTTCCCGGTTGTAAAAGCCCAACTATGGTTAAAACCATTGATGCCTTTCACAATCCACTTTTGGGGGAAAGTATGTGGGGTATGGCAGTCATTACAGACGGCGACAGCCTGGTGGCTGCCGCGATTCCAGCCATCGAATTGTTCGCGCATGACATGGCAGTTGACACAGGCATTGGGGTCATCAGACAGATAGGAAGCGCCCTGCGCATAGCTGAAGGTAAACAGGCTCAACCCCACCAGGATACCCAGCATTACCACGGCGCTTACTGCGTAAAAGTTACTTTTCTGGTTCAAGGCAAACCTCCTATTATTCTACTATACCGGCAAAAAGTTGTGACGCCAAACGGCCGTGTCATATTCCATCTATGACATTCCTCACTAGCGCCTACAGCACACTATTGGTTCAACCAATAAGTTGTAGCTATACTTGTGTGCATGGCAAATTTGCGAATCCTCCTGGTAGATGATCATGAAGTTGTGCGGTTGGGCTTAAAAAGCCTGATCGAACGTCACGCCGGCTTTGAAGTGGTGGCCGAGGCCGCCAGCCAAACAGAAGCGGTGCAAAAGGCACTGGCCTACGATCCGGACATTGTGGTGATGGATATCCGGTTGGCCGGTGGCAGTGGCATTGAGGCCTGTGAGCAGATTGTGGCGCAACGGCCGTCCACCAAAATCATCATGCTGACCTCCTACGCCGAAGATGAAATGCTCTTTTCTGCCATCCGCGCTGGGGCGGTGGGTTATGTACTCAAGCAGGTGGGGGGCAATGATGTCATCCGCGCCATTGAAGCCGCAGCGCGGGGCGAAGCCACGCTGGACCCCTCCTTGACACAGCGCATTTTTGACGAGATGCGCCGCTCTATCAAACAAGAAGAAGCTACTGCCTTTAATGAACTGACTGCCCAGGAGATGCATGTGCTGGCGCTAATTGCCGAGGGCAAAACCAACCGGGAGATTGCCCAGTCCCTTTATCTAAGCGAAGGTACGGTGCGTAATTACGTCAGCGGGATTCTTTCCAAGCTGCAAGTTTCTAACCGGGCTGAGGCAGCCGCTTATGCTATCCAACACCGTTTGAAGGATTATCTACAAAGCTAAAGATGTAATTAGGTAATTAGGTAATTGCTCAATTACCCAATTACCTAATTACCTGATTACCAGGATGAGTAACGGCCGTACCCCCCACGATGTCCTCCACGCCCTGCATCAGGCGACTCTTTCCATTGCCGAATTAGATGATCTGCATAAGGTGTTGCAGCGCATTGTGGATGCCGCCCGCGACCTGGTTGGCGCGCAATATGCCGCCCTGGGTGTTCCCCATAGTGATGGTTATCTGGATGCGTTTATTCACAGTGGCATGGCGCCGGAAGTGGTGGCCCAAATCCCCCATTTCCCCAAAGGGTTGGGGTTGTTGGGCGAAATTATTCGCGGTGGTCAGGCCATTCGTATTCCCCGCATTGAAGACGATCCGCGCTCGGTTGGTTTTCCACCCGGCCATCCGCCTATGGATGCGTTTCTCGGCGTACCGGTCATGGCCGGTGAGGAAATGCTGGGCAACTTATATCTCACCGAAAAAATTGGAGCGGCCGAATTTACGGCTGAAGACCAGGAAGTGGTGGAATTTTTAGCCGCCCATGCCGCCATTGCCATTCAAAATGCCCGCCTCTACGAACAGGTGAGCCGGCTGGCGATCATCGAGGAACGTACCCGCATTGGCATGGATTTGCACGATGGCATCATTCAATCTATTTATGCGGTGGGCCTGACGTTGGAATCGGCGCGGCTGGCGCTGCCGGGCGCACCGGATGAAGCCGATATGCTGCTGCGCCGGGTGATTGAGGGGTTGAATGATACGATTCGGGATATTCGCAACTATATTTTGGATTTGCGACCGCATCGATTTCGGGGTGATTTACAGGAAGGGCTGGAGCGGTTGGTGCGGGAGTTTCAGGCCAATGCTATGATTCCGGTGGATTTGCAGGCGGAGGCGGAGGATATGGTGACAGTACCAACGGCCGTTGCGCGCGCCCTCTTTCTCACCACGCAAGAAGCCCTGGCTAATGTGGCCCGCCATGCCAATGCCAGCCATGTCACCATTCGGCTAACCCGCCAGAACGGGGTAATTGATATGACGGTGCAGGATGATGGCCGGGGCTTTAACCGCGCCGCCCGCAACTATTCGGTGGGGCATGGCCTTTCCAATATGCGTGCCAGAGCCGAAGATTTGGGGGGGAAATTTTCTATTCAGTCCGCGGTCGGCCAGGGTACGGCCATTCACCTGACACTACCGGACCGGTAATGCGTCATCGGTGGACGGTAATCGGTTATTTTTCACCGATTACTGATAACTGATGACCGATTGCTATTTACGACGACTCTTCCCCTGCCAGCTCCTCCGCCAGATATTCCAAGAAGTCTGTCACCGTGATGATGCCTACCAGCGTACCAGCTTCTACAACTGGCAGCGCGCCGAACTTGTAGAGCGCCAACATTTCGGCGGCTTTAGCGGCGGGTGTATCTGGCGTTACCATTACCGGATTGGGCGTCATGCAGCTTTCGGCGGTCACTTTGTCTAGCAGTTCTTCGTCTTGCCAACGGCCGTGCAGCACAATGGGCGAATTCATCACCAGGCGCACATCGCGGTCGGTGATAATGCCCACCAGACGGCCGTTGTCCAGCACCGGTAGTTGGCGGCAGCCCTGTGACTTCATGACGCCGACAATGGTACGCAGCGGCGTGTCTGGTGTGACCGTATTAGGAATCAGAGTCATCAAATCATTCACGGTTAACATGGCGTTGCCTCCTTTGTAAATAGTGGCTGGTTGCTGGTTGCTTGTGGCTGGTACAAGCCACCCGCTACCAGCCACTATTGGAGTTATAAATGCAGTGTAAAGGATGAGAGGGGTGGCCGTCATTGATAAATGTCATCAACGGCCGTGATTTTGCTCAGCCGCCCAATCCCCCAATCTCTCACCCAAATCCCGTCTTCAACACATGCATATAATTCGCCCGTTCAAAGGCGGCCGGGTCGGCGACATTGGGTTGGCTCATACGGCCGTGTAACGGCCGTAACGCCTCATGCCCATGCTCAGCCAACCATGTGTCAAGGTCTGACAGCATCGTGGCAATATGTCCCACGCCATATTTCAGCAGCGCCGAAGCCACTTCGACCACCCTGGCCCCGGCCAACACACATTTCAACATATCCAGCCCGGAATGAACCCCACCCGTTACCGCCAGGTCAGCCTTGACATACTGCGCCAGAATACCTACCCAGCGCAGCCGCAGCCGTAATTCTCTGGCGTCGCTTAACTCCAGGCTGGGAATCACCTGCTCCATTTCCGGGTCAATATCTGGCTGGTAAAACCGGTTAAACAGCACCAACGCATCCGCGCCAGCCTGATCAAGCTGCACCGCCATATGGGTCATGGCGCTAAAGTAGGGGCTGATCTTCACCGCTACCGGAATCCGGATTTTATCCTTAACACTGCGAACCAGATTCAAATACATCTGCTCCACTTCCGTCCCCGAAATATGTGGTTTGGTTGCCAGGTGATAAATGTTGAGCTCCAGCGCATCCGCGCCCGCCGCCTCAATCAGCCGGGCATATTGCACCCAACCACCGCTATAATACCCATTCAAACTGGCAATAACCGATATAGATACTGCTTTTTTCACCTGGTAAATATGCGCCAGATAACCACCCGCCCCCTGGTTATACTCTTTCATTTCCGGGATATGTTGCAGCGCGTCGGGCAGCAATGCCTGGTTGGCTTTACTGGCGTCGTGAACGCCCAGGTCGCGCAGTTCGATTTGCTCTTCAAACAGCGAAGGCAGCACCACCGCCGCTACCCCTGCCTCTGCCATCTGGCGAATGGTCTCCACACTGGCGGACAGCGGTGAGGCCGAAGCAATCAACGGATTTCTTAAGGTCAGTCCTAAATAAGATGTGGTCAGATCAGCCATAAAATTACTCGTTTGTAGTGGCTGGTGGCTGGTGGCTGGTAAACCCACCAACCACCAGCCACTAACCACCAGCCACTTTTCTTGTAACAAATCATACCCACTCTTGTTAAACCGTCCAGTTGATTGTGATAGATGTCAGGCGCGAGTAATTACAATGCGCACTCCCCCACCTTCCCTATTGCGTTAGACTTCATATAGCGACCCTATCTGAAATGTGGACAGTCGGAGGAGAGCCTTTAGGCGAACCACGCATCGGCTAAAGCCTCTCCTCCATTCACAACTCATTTGGGAGTGCTATAGAGGGGCAGGTTAGTTAATTTGTGGGGATGGAGATTAGAGATTGGAGATTGGTTCACTCTCTAATCTCCAATCCCCAATCTCTATTCGAGGTAAACAATGGCAAAGAGCGCTAGAAAACAAAGAAAAAAACAAAAGACCAACTGGTGGGTAATCGGTGGGATGGTGATCGGAGGCATGGTATTGGTGGGGCTGATGGCGGTGGCGCTGCGTGAGCCGGAGACGCTGAAATTGGAGCGGTACTGTGAACAAAACCCGGAAAATTGTATTGTGGAAGGGGCGGCCAATGCGCTGGTGACGGTGGTTGAGGTTTCTGATTATGGCTGTGGGCACTGCCGCAATTTTAATACAGACACGGCCGTGAAACTTCACCAACAATACGTGGAAACAGGACAGGTAAAATGGGTGGTGATGCCCTTTGCCCTGTCCAGCCAACCCGGCGGTACCATACCCTCGGCCATTGCGGCGCTGTGCGCTGCCGAACAAGACAACTTCCCCGCCTATCATCGTGCCGCTTTTGACCTGCAAAGCTCGCCGCTGTACAACACAACGGAAGGTTTTCAAACGGCGGCGGCATCAGCGGGGCTGGACATGACTGCTTTTGCCGCCTGCCTGGCCGATAACGACTATGAGCAGGTGGTGCGCCGCAACATGCAAGCTGCTGCCAGCGCCGGCATCAACAGTACACCCAGCTTCGCCCTCGGCGCCGACATCATTCGTGGTAACCTGCCCTTAGCCGTTTTCCAGCAGCGGATTGAGTCGTTGTTGGGGAGTAATTGAGTAATTGCGTAATTACGTAATTACCCATTTACTGTTACCGGAGGTCCGAATGCGACAGGATTGGCAGTTGCGCGTTATTCAACCGATTGCTGTGTTGGGGCTGTTAGTCGCCCACTATTTACTGCTGTTTCATAACGGTGTGTTACTGTCTGGCTGCACCGGTTCTGGTTGGGATGATTGTGGCGCAGTCAGCGGCCCCGGCGCGCCTTATGCCTCTGTTGGCCCCATTCCCGTGGCCCTGATCGGCCTGCTGGGGTACGCTATCATATATGGGCTGACCTGGTTAAAGGACTGGGCGCCGCTGCGAGAGCGTTATCTGCCGGAACTGCTGGTGGGCGCTGCCGGCTTTGGTTTACTCTTTACTCTGGTACTGACGGGGTTGGAAGCGTTTGTCATTCATGCTTTCTGCCGGTATTGCCTGGTATCGGCCGTTTTGATTACAATCATCTTCCTATTGGCTATCAGTTATCTACGCAGCAGACAATATGAGTGAAGCCGGTGGCTTGTGGTAAGTGGCTGGTATCAGCCGCCCTTCATAATTCATCCTTCATAATTCATAATTATTTTAGAGGAGTGGGCGATGAGACTGGAACTGGTGAAAGATTGGATGACACGGGAAGTAATCACGGCCGTACCCCATATGGGTGTATTAGACGCGGGCAATCTCATGCGGGATAAGAGCATCAGACGGCTGCCGGTGGTGGACGCCGACGGCCGTTTGCTGGGCATTCTCACGCATGGAGATGTGCGCGAAGCCAAACCCTCCACCACCAGTTCGCTGAGCGCCTGGGAACTCAACTACCTGCTGGCCCGCCTGACGGTAGCTGATATAATGACCCGACCGGTGCTGACCACCACCCCAGAAACCACCATCGGCGAAGCTGCCCAGATCATGTATCAGCACAAAATCAGCGGCCTGCCCGTGCTGGACAACAACGACAAACTGGTGGGTATCTTGACGGAATCAGACATTTTCCGCATGGTGGTGCATGACTGGCAAAAGTCACAAGACACCCCCACCCCGCCGTATGCACACTACGAAGAGGGGTAAATCAGGTAATTGGGTAATCGAGTAATTACCTAATTACTCAATTACTCAACTCCACCACTCTCCCCAACGGCGTCACGCGATATTCCACCTTTTTCGGCTCTTGTAAGGGCATGCCAACCTCGCCCTGGTGAATGACTACGGTCATTACCCCCAATAGTTGTATTGCTTCTTGCATGGGTTGGCTGGCTTCCGTGCCGCCAAAACTGGGCCGGTCAAGCAAAATGACGCTGCTGTCAATGCTCTGCCGCGTCAGGTGCAGCAGTTGCGGCAGCCAGACCGGGTCGGCGCTGGGGGTAATGATCACGGCCGTGCTGTACTTTTCGGCCGCCCGGCCCACATCCCGCAGCGCCACCGTCAGGTCAATATCCCCATCGGCCCGCACCAGTGCCAGCGCCCGCATGATGCGCCACTCCTGCCCCTGTCCCTGACCGGGGGGGATGATCTGGGGGGTACGGCCGTAACCCGCCACCCCCACCGCTCGATTTTGGGCCAAAGCCCGCGCCGCCAATGAAGCCGCCAGCAGCACCGCATGTTCCTCCGTGCCCGCCATGCCGCTGCCCAACTGCACCGCTGCCTGCATGTCCAGTACCAGCCAGATGTCCCCGGTAGCGTCCATATCAAACTGGCGCACATAGAGTTTGTCCTGGTGGGCGCTGGTGCGCCAGTGAATCCAGCGTAGGGGATCGCCGGGCACATAATGGCGGGTGGTGGCGGCATTGATGGTGGCCTGCAAACTGCGCTGCCGCGCCCGCTGCCGCCCGCTGCTTTGCCCGGCGGGCAGGCTGATGGGCAGCCGGATGTGAATAGGCGGATGGATGATGATCTCCTGGCTTTGGGGGTAGTAGCGGGTCATGGTAAAGATGCCAAATGGGTCGCCGGCGCGGATGCGCCAGGGGCCAAGCCGGTATTGCCCACGCTGCTGGCACACGGCCGTTTGCCGCCACCGATCCCGACGATCAATCCCCGGACTGCGCACCACCGCCGCCTGATAGCCAGGCACATTGGAATCGTCCATCACCTCTACCCACAGCGCCGGGACGGGGCTGTTGTTCCACACCTCAAAACGCTCGGCCAACTGGTCGCCCACCGCCAACCAATGCCGCTCCGTCTGCCGCATTGCGTGCAGCCCCCGCGCCAGATACCACACCCAGCCATACGCCACCAGAAACATCCCCCCCAGGCCAATAAGCAGCGTGTTCCACACCCGGTCTGGCAAGACAAAGGCAGCGATCAACAGAAAAAGCAGCGAGAGCGCGGGCAGCCGCAGCCGCAGGCTGATCTGGGTGTGGGCAGGCGCTGGCAGGCCGAGAGATTTCATAACCCAAATTGTGCCACAGGTGGGGCAGGTAGCAAGTGGCAGTTAGCAGGTGGCAAGTACCTGCCACTTGCCACCTGCTAACTTCATAAATTTTTGGCCTGAAAACCAAAGCTGTGATATTTTTCCGCAACGAATGTCTGCCATTCTCGGCGGCAGGCCGCCCGACAACATAATTTCCACATACCCATATGCCCAAAGATGAGGTGAAACGATGGCAAAAGAAAGCGCAACTCCAGAGGTACGTACCGGCGGTGGCCTGGTGCATGGTTTATTTCAAGATAGGGGGCAGATTGCCGTTTTCAAAGGCATCCCCTATGCCGCACCGCCGGTAGGCGCACGGCGCTGGCAGCCGCCGCAACCGGTGACGCCCTGGGAAGGGGTCCGCCCGGCGACCAAATACAGCCCGACGGCGTTTCAACTGGCGATGGGTTTTGAAAAGTTTATGAATGCGCTGGTAGTAGGGCAGGGGTGGAACGGGCTGAAAACGGAGGCGGTCAAACTGCTGTTCAAAGTCTTGCCCAAACCAAAAGAAAGCGAGGATTGTCTATACCTCAATGTGCGTACGCCGATGTTGGGTGGCCACGGCTATCTCCCGGTTATGGTCTGGATTCATGGTGGCGACCACCAGGATGGCAGCGGCGGCGAGATTTTTTATGATAGCAACGCCCTGGCGCATCGGGGCGTGGTGGTCGTCACCTTCAACTACCGCCTGGGGTTGATGGGGTATTTTGCTCACCCCGAACTGAGCCAGGAATCGCCGCAGGGCGTCTCCGGCAATTATGGCACGCTCGACCAGATTGCCGCCCTGCGTTGGGTGCAAGAGAACATCAGTGCCTTTGGCGGCGACCCGGATAATGTGACCATCTTTGGCGAATCGGCCGGTGGTGAATCGGTGGCGCATATGCTCACTTCACCGCTGGCGCGGGGGCTATTCCACAAAGCCATCATGCAAAGCCCCGGCAATTCCGGCCAGATGCTTTTCTTGAAACAGCCATTTTTGAACCGGCCGGCGCTGGAAGAGTTTGGGCGCGAATTTGCCACGTATCTGGTGGGCGACGGCGAACCCAAAGTAGCTTCGGGCCGTGCTCAATTAGAGCAACTGCGCCAGATACCGGCGGCGGAACTCTACAAACGGTGGCGAGAGGCGGAAGAATTCCACCGTTTCCATCCGGTGATAGATGGTTATGTGCTGCCTAAAAGCCCTCCCGCTGCTTTCCGGGATGGCGACCAGGCGCGTGTGCCCCTGATCGTGGGCAGCAATGCCGACGAAGGGACATTGCTGTACCCCATTTTCCCGTCACCGGTGGCCGAATTTGGCCGGGACAATGTTCAGCCGGCGCAAATTGCCGGACTCATCCGCCAGGAATTTGGCACGGATAGTGATGCCCTTTTTAGCCTGTATCCCGGCCTGGAGCAGGGTCAGGGGCGGGCAGGCATGGCCTTGATGGGCGACAGTTTTTTTGGCGCGGTCAGCGATTTTTATGCGGCGCAGGCGGCCAGAGCCGGGCAGCCGGTTTACAATTATTTCTTCACGCGGACGCCGCCCGCAGCCAGGCAAATGGCCGGGGCGTACCACGCCGCCGAACTTTCGTTTGTGCATGGCAGCAAAATACCGCTGTTTGACCGTACTCCCGATGACGACGCCCTGACGCAGGTGATGGGCGACTATTGGACGCAGTTTGCCAGCATGGGCAACCCCAATATGCCCGGCCGGCCAGCGTGGCCTCGTTATGATCAAACGGCCGTGCCCCAGCAAATGCGCCTGGGCATTGGCAACCAATTGGGCGCGACTGATATAACCCGTGCCGCACAGTACGAGATTATCCAACGGCGGCTGCACCGGTTGTTAGACGCCATGCCCGAACTTTTAGCGACGTAAGGCGATTTGCGGTACCAGGCAAGGGGCTGCCTTACCTGGGTTAACCAAAATGGTTCTGCCCCTTGCCTGGCACTACTGAAGGAGGTCAACATGTCTTCTGTAGATGAAGCGACCTAAACCATGATTCAAAACTTGCAAGCCAAAACGGGCAACAGCCTGGAAGAGTGGGTGATAATTGCCCGCAGCTTTGGGTTGAGCAAACATCGGGAAATTTTGAATCGCCTGAAAGACGAACATGGTCTAACGTATGGCTACGCCAATCTGGTAGCCATCAAAGCATTGGAACAGGATGACGATCCCAAGGCGGCGGACGACCTGGTGGCGGCGCAGTATGCGGGGACGAAGGCGGAACTGCTGCCGGTGTATGAGGCGTTGGTCACGGCCGTGACCAACTTTGGCCCCGACGTGGAGTTAGCGCCCAAAAAAGCCTACGTCAGCCTGCGCCGCAACAAGCAGTTTGGCATCATCCAGCCTTCCACCGCCAGTCGCGTGGACGTAGGCATCAATTTGAAGGATGTGCCGCCAACGGAGCGGTTGGAAAAATCAGGCAGCTTCAATTCGATGGTCAGCCACCGGGTACGCCTGGGCAGTGTGGACGACGTGAATGACGAGTTGGTCGCCTGGCTGCGCCAGGCCTACGCCGCCGCCTGACACCTGAACACCTAATACCAACCCTAAGAGCAAATGGCGGAAATAAAAACTAAAAACACGACTTTTGCACCTTAAAAACAGATACGCCAAACAGCAAAAACAGCCTACTTTCGTCTAAGCCTGGCTGACCACTGGCAACAAACCAGCATCTCCAGCTTACTTGTCGGTAAGCTGGCATCTCATCGTAACCGCGGGCACTGTCTCCGGTTAACGAGCGCAGACGACACGTAGGAGTGGTTTCATCAAC
>JABFFZ010000059.1 GCA_013112725.1 Chloroflexota bacterium | reverse complement strand
CAGCACCACCGGCTGCGGCGCCAGCGCCCGCGCCAGCGCCACCCGCTGCTGCTGCCCGCCGGACAGTTCATGGGGCATGCGCTCCCCCAATCCCGGCAGCCCCACAAATTCCAGCATCTCGGCCACCCGTTCGGCGCGGCCCTGTTTGTCCAGCCCAAAACCGACGTTTTCGGCCACGCTCAGGTGGGGGAAGATGGCGTAATCTTGGAAGACGATACCGGCGCGCCGTTTTTCGGGGGGAATATGGGTACGGCCGTCCGCCACCACCTGCCCATCAATCTCAATCAGGCCGCCGTCCAACTGTTCAAACCCGGCAATCAGGCGCAGCGTGGTGGTTTTGCCACAACCACTCGGCCCCAGCAGCGCCAAAATCTGCCCCGGCTGCACATCAAAACTAACTCCGGCCACAACCGGCTGGTTATCAAATGCTTTGGTGAGGTTGCGGCAGGTGACGGTGGACATGGGGAATTATGAAGGATGAATTATGAATTATGAAGCCGGCGGCTCCCTTTCATAATTCCTAATTCCTAATTCATAATTCTCTTTCCCTCAGCGTCATCCACGCCAGGGGGATGGAGGAGAGCAGAAGGAGCAGCAGTGCGGGGGCGGCGGCGCGGGCGAAGAACGCTTCGTTGATGTTGCCCCACACCTGCACCGCCAGCGTGTTAAAGCCGATGGGGCTGAGGATGAGGGTGGCGGGCAGTTCCTTCATGCAGGTGAGGAACACCAGCGCGCTGCCAGCGAGCATACCCGGTTTGACCAGGGGCAGGGTGATACGGGTGAAAACGGCCGACGGCCGTTTGCCCAGACTCCGCGCCGCCTCTTCCAGCCCGGCGGACAGTTGCAGCAAGGAGCTACGCTGCGCCCCCATCGCCTGCGGCAAGAACAAAATCACATACGCCAGCAGCAGCATGGGCAGCGTCTGGTACAACGGGCGGGCATAGTTGATGCCAAAAAAGACAAACGCCAGCGCCACCACAATACCGGGCAGGGCATAGCTGGCATAGGTCAGCCGTTCAAAAAAGGCGCTGATCTTACTGGGGCGGCGCACGGCCAGGATGGCAATGGGCAGCGCCAGCAGCATGGCCAGGCCGGCCCCTGCCAGCGACGCCGTGAAGGAATTGATGGCCGGCTGCACCAGAGTAGAGAGGGACGCCAGATTATTTTGCGCCGCGCCCAGTTCTTTCACGCCAAAATCCTGGTTCCAACCGCGCCAAAACCAATACACCAATCCCCCGGTGGGGATGATGAGCGCCGTCACGACGACGCCGGAAACAAAAGCCAGCGCCGGAATGCGCCAGATACCGAGCGGTGTGGGGCGCATCCGCCGCGCCGCGCCAATGGAGATGCGCTCATAACGGGCGCGCCCCCGGCTTTTGTATTCAAAGTAGAGGATCACGGCCGTGACCACCACCAGCACCAACGCCAGCGCCGCCGCCGCGTCCAACTTATACGCCGTATAGCGGTTGTAGATGATGCGCGTGAAGGTGGAGTATTGCAGCAGGGTGACAACGCCAAAGTCACGCAGCACATAGAGCGCCACCAGGAGACTACCGGCCAGGATAGACGGCCGTAGATAAGGCAGCGTCACCCGGAAGAATGCCCGGCGCGGCGACAGCCCCAGGCTGCGCGCCGCTTCCACCAGCGCCGGGTCCATCCGCCGCAGCGCCGCCCGCACCGTCAGGAAGGTGAAGGGGTAGCTGATGATGGTCAGTACAAAAAACGCCCCAGGAAAGCCGTAGACGTTGGGGAAACGCTCAATGCCCAGCAGCGGGTAGGTCAACTGCTGCAACAACCCTTTGGGCGTCATCATGGAGACGAAGAGGAAGGCGGCCACATAGCTGGGGATGACCAGCGGCAGCGCCAGCAAGATGACCCAGATACGCTTGCCGGGCAGGTCAGTGCAGGTTGTCAGCCAGGCCAGGGGCACGGCGAGTACGGCCGTGGCCACTGTGACCGTCAGCGCCAGCCAGAGGGTGTTGCCCAATACCTGCCATGTTTGCACCCGCAGTAGGGTATCGGCAGCGTTTTGCCAGCCGGTGGCGGTGCGCAGCAGCAAATAGGCCGGTACCAGCGAGATCAACGCGGAGACAAGCACCGCCGTGCCGATCAACAGGAGATAAAACGGGGATAGGTGACGGCCGTGCCGCCACTGTTGTAGTTGGATTGGTTGGGGCAGGGTGCGCACTCTGCCAAGTTCATTCACGGCCATAATCACCTGTACTCTTCACAAACTACAGGTGATTATGGCCGTTATAAAGGAAGGTACAAGGGCAGTTGTTAATTTGGAAGTTTACCGATGGGTACACATGAAATTAACCAGTGTTAAAAATGGGTTTCCTGGCCGGGGCCAGACCGTGCAGGTGGTCTTCGCCTTCTGTAACCGCGAATTTATACTGTCAAAGGGCATAAAGTGTCATTTTGCCCGGCGAATGGAATTTGCGGCAACAAGGGCAAAGATCGCCTGCACGGTCTGGGGCCCAGTCGGTGAAGGCCGACTTTGCACGTGTAGGCGCGGTTTCAACCGCCGGCTAAAATGTCAGATTATGCCCTTCGTTGGTATATTTGCCCGGCTGCGGGATTACGCAGGATGGCAAATTTACGGTGCAGGCTACGGCTTATGAATTTGCTAATGGCTGGCTCTAACACAACCAATTACGGAGGATGGCAAATTTACGGTGCAGGCTACGGCCGTGAAATCCCAACTGCAAAGCGAACGCACTTGTCAGCTCATCGTCAAAAAAGCGGTGGTGGAACGGCTAAAAACCCATTACCACATTGACCAATCCACAACGGCGTGGCGCTGGACGACGAGCAAACGGCCGTCCGCCAGCCGCAGCGCCACACAGGCCATATCCCAATCTTCCACCATGCCGGTTATTGTTTCGCCGTGCCGCAAGACCAGGGAAACGGCCGTCTCCTTCTGCATGGCCTTGTTGATAAAGTAGGTGAACTGCTTGCGGGAGCGGGCATTGTGCCACTGGAATTCTTCCAGAGGACGGCCGTAATAAGCGGCCAGCTTTTCGATGAGCGTATCATCTGCTACCGGCCGGTACTGCTTTTCGGCCATATTTGCAGCTATCACTTTTTCAATGCCGACCGCGTGAGCCACTTCATCAATTGGCGCTCCCCCCCGCATCGCCCGCAAGTAGCGTAAATGGTCTGACAAGCTCATGGGTGTACTCCTGTAATCGGTAATCGGTAAGCCGATTACTGTTTACTGATTACCGATTACCGAATAATACGCGATACCCAACTTTTGCAGCGTCGTCTCCCCACCATCAGGTTGTTGGATGGTGATGGCATAGGGGGAGAAGCCGGTAATACGGCCGTGCCGCACCGAACCATCAAACAGGGTGAAGGTTACTTCGTCGCCCGCTTCCTGCCGCGCCTGCAAATACGCCATTTCATAGCGATCAACCGCTTCCGGCGTCAGGGCGCGTTTGCCCTGGTTGCCCCGAATGCCGGGATCACCCGGTACCCGCGATTTTTTGTATTCCAACCACGCTTTCTGGTAGGTCATGATGAGATGGCTGGCTTCGGTTTGGGTGAGTTCAGCCAGGGGTTTGCCCGCTTTTTCGGTCACGGCCGTTTCATCTTCCCCCACTTTGGCGGCCATCATCAGCGCGTGGTCAATCTGCGACGGCCGTGCAGGCAGCCCAGGTTTTGACTTTTGCCATTTCGACCGGCGGGGCTTTTCCGTTCTCTCTGGTTTTTCGGGCGTTTCGGCCTGGGGTTCGGCCGTCGCGGCCACTTTTGGGGGCTTTTCCACTACCGGTTTGGGCGGCGGCGGCGGGGGCGGCACAGAGACCCAGTTAATTTGGGACTCGTCTACAAATAGAGCGCGGGCCAGTTTGGGCATATCGGCCACTTTAATGCGTTCCCCTTTTTCATAGGCGGCAATTTGTTTGATGGGTACACCCGATTTGGCCGCCAACTGACCGGCCTTCATGTTGCGCTGCTTGCGTAAGGTTTCCAGATTCTCAGGCATTGCTCTACCTCCTGCCAATATGTAGGGGGATTTTGAAAATCGCCCTATAAATCTATCAACTTCTCTCGTCCCTGACCAGTGACAGGCGGCAAATTTCGGCATTTTGTCACCATGTCACCGTGTCGCCCGGCCGCCATGTCAAGTATAATGCCGCCCGCATGTGGAAACGAAATGGCCCCATCCTCCTGATTTTGCTGCTGGCGTTTGGCCTGCGGTTGGCGGCGCTGACCAGCCTGCCGCCCGGTCTGACGCACGATGAAGCCAATCACGGCCGTGAAGCCATTGGCATTCTGGACGGTATCTTACTCTTTTACTTTCCCCTCAACTATGGCAGCGAACCGCTCTACAGCTACGTTGTGGCCGGGTTCATGGCGCTGTTGGGTGAGGGGTTGTTGGCGCTGCGGCTGGTGAATGTGATGGCGGGCACGGCCGTGATTGCGGCGGTGTATGCCTGGGCCAACCGGGCTTTTGATAGGAGAGTGGCGTTGGTCACGGCCGTACTCATCGCCCTCTCCTTCTGGCCCCTGGCTACCAGCCGCGAAGCCCTGCGCGCCGGGCTGCTGCCCCTGTTTATGACCCTGGCGGTCTGGTTTTTCTGGCGACTATTCGATAATCGGTTATCGGTAAACGGTAAACGGTCAGCGGTCATTGGGTTTGGGGTGTGTGTGGCGGTGACGCTGCACATTTATCTGGCGGCGCGGGTGGCCTGGTTGTTGTTTCCGTTGTTTTTGCTGTACCTGCTGCTGGCTCATCGGCCTTCTTTCTGGCGGATGTGGCGGCCAACGCTGGCCGGTTTGCTGCTGGCGGCGCTGCTGGTAACACCCATATTCCTGTACCTGGAACGTTATCCCTATGCCCTGACGCGACTGGACATGCTGGACAGGCCGCTCAACGATTTGCGCCAGGGGAACCTGCTGCCGCTGGCGCGCAATGCGGCCGGGGCGCTGCTGGCCTTTGTGTGGCCGGGGCAGGGGGACCAATTCCTGGCGTACAACATTCCCGGACGACCGGTGTTTGAGGTGGTCACAGCCGTGTTCTTCCTGCTCGGTATTGCTATTTCTCTTTGGCGCTGGCGGCAGCCAAACGCCGCTTTTTTGCTGCTCTGGTTTGGTGTGGGCATCCTGCCCTCACTCATCACCGGGGCCACCGCCAACACCACCCGCAATCTGGCGGCGCTGCCCGCTGTGTTTATGCTCCCGGCCGTTGGCTTTTGGGCGTTTGTAAGCTGGGTTGTTGGGCGTTGGCCGCGTTATGGACGGTGGGTTACGGCCGTTGCCCTGGCTGTCTGGCTGTTCTGGGTGGGCGCCACCACGATTAACGATTACTTCATGCGTTGGGGGCAGTCACCCGCTGTGCGCGGCGCGTACCAGCACAATCTGGTGCAGTCGCTGGCCTACCTCAACAGCCAGACAATAGATGGGCCGGTGCTGCTCTCTACCGTCTACCCTGGTCCGGCGCATGATCCGTCCATTGCCCTGGTGCTGGCGGGCGACACCGATTTCCGCTGGGCCGATGCCCGGTATGCCCTGGTGTTGCCCGGTGGGCAGGATACGCTGGCGGTCATCCCCGCCTCCACACCGCTGCACCCGGCGTTTGTGATGTTGGCGCAGCCGCAGCAGACCGTCACCTTGCACCCGGATGATTTAGACCCGTCGTTTACGTTGGTGGAACTGGATGTGGGTGCGCTGCCCTGGGAATGGAACACGGGCGCTTCGTTGGCGCCCGGCAGCGTGAACCTGAATGACGCGCTCACTTTGCGTTATGCCGGTTGGCTGGCCGAGTCTGTCGTGCCTGGTGGCGTGGCCGAACTGCTGACTATCTGGCAGGTACAAGACCCGGTGCGGGTAGGCCCAATTGTGCCGCCGGCCTTTACCACCGATGTGGTCATGTTTACCCAGGTGTTGGGGGCAGACGGCCGTCCCTTTGCCCAACGTGACTCATTAGAAGCCCCTTCCTGGGGCTGGCAGCCCGGTGATGTGATCCTGCAAATCCACGCCGTACCCATTCCCGCCGATGCCGCTCCCGGCGAATACCCGGCCATCGTGGGCATCTATGACCGTGATTCCGGCGTTCGCCTGCCCGTTTTGAACGAAACCGGTACACCGGTGGATGATAAAATCACCATGTCACCTTTGATCGTAATCCGTAATCCGTGATCGGTTTTTGGTTCACGCATCACGCATCACGCCTCACTCGTCACTCATCACTCGTCACTCGTCACTCGTCACTCGTCACCCATCACGCATCACGGGTAACGGATTACCGGCTTCTACCCTGATCTAAGTCACTTGACACACCAGACAGAATCGTAGACACTCCTGTCAAGTGGGCAGTCATGTCCACAGAATCCCACTTTGAAAACGGAGTACAAGTTAAAATGAAAGAGAATCTGAACCCATTTGCAATTGCGCAGGCTCAGTTAGATGAAGCTGCGGCAGTTTTACAACTCGACCCCGACATGCACGCCTTTTTGCGGGAACCAATGCGGGAATTCCATTTCACCATCCCGGTGCGCATGGATGACGGCCGTACCCAGACCTTCAAAGGCTTCCGTGTGCAGTACAATGATGCCCGCGGCCCGGCCAAAGGTGGCATTCGCTTTCACCCCGACGAGACGATTGACACTGTGCGGGCGTTGGCGGCGTGGATGACCTGGAAAACGGCCGTGTCCGACATCCCCCTCGGCGGTGGCAAGGGCGGCGTCATTTGCAACCCGCGCGAACTCTCCCAGGGCGAGCTAGAACGGCTCAGTCGTGGCTACATGCGCAACATCGCCCGGCACATCGGCATCACCCAGGATGTGCCTGCCCCCGACGTAAACACCCATCCCCAAATTATGGCCTGGATGCTGGATGAATATGAAACCCTGATGGGCTGGCACGAACCCGGCGTCATCACCGGCAAACCGCTGCCCCTGGGTGGCTCGCAGGGACGCACCCCGGCTACAGCGTTAGGCGGCCTATTCACCATCCGCGAAGCGGCCAAAGTAAAGGGCATGGCCCTGGGCGAAACCACCTGTGCCATTCAAGGTTACGGTAATGTGGGCGGCAACGCCCACCAACTGGCGGCCAAATTTGGTCTGAAAGTGGTGGCTGTCAGCGACGAATTTGGCGCCATTTACAATGCACACGGCCTCGACCCCAAAGTTGTCAGCGACCATGTGCGCCGTACTGGCAAGGTGATCAATTGCCCGGAAACCGAAGAAATTAGCAATAGCGAACTGCTGGAACTGCCGGTGGAAATTCTCATTCCGGCGGCCATCGAGAACCAGCTAACCGGCCAGAATGCCGACCGCGTCAAGGCCAAAATTGTGGCCGAACTGGCGAACGGCCCCACGACGCCGGAGGCGGACAACATTCTCAATGACAAGGGCGTCTACATTATCCCAGACTTTTTGTGCAATGCGGGCGGCGTTATCGTCTCTTACTTTGAGATGGTGCAGAACGGCTACCAGTTCTACTGGGATGAAGCCATGGTCAATGAACGACTGGACCGCAAAATTACGACGGCGTTTCAGGCGGTTCATGCTATGTCCCAGTCC
This sequence comes from Chloroflexota bacterium, assembly GCA_013112725.1. Lineage (GTDB taxonomy): Bacteria > Chloroflexota > Anaerolineae > Promineifilales > Promineifilaceae > CAADGU01. The sequence continues at coordinate 28,282 of JABFFZ010000059.1, read as the reverse complement.
AAGAAGGTGGACACCCGCGTGGCGGCTTACCTGGTGGCGGTTGACCGGGTAGCAGAAGCGGTGCGGCTGCGCGGTTGGGTTTAAGTAACAGAAAAGGGGACTACCCCCTTTTCTGTTACTGACTCAGATATTTATCAAACCAGCGTTTGATGTGGTGCAGGCGTTGGATGCGGCGGTCGGTACGGCCGTCACGACTTAACCCGTGTGACTCTTCCGGGAACAAGACCAGTTCCGTGTCCACGCCTAACCGTTTGAGGGCCACAAAGACCTGCTCCCCCTGTTCCTGGTTGCAGCGAAAGTCAGCTTCGCTGTGGATGACCAGGGTGGGGGTGCGCGCCTTGCCGATGAAGCTGATGGGGGATTGCTGCCAGTAGCCAGCCAGGTCATCCCAGGGTTGGGAGCCTGCGCCAATCAGATATTCCGTCATCCAGTTCAAGTCTGATGAACCGTAGAAACTGAGTAAATTGCTGACCACACGCTGGGCAACGGCTGCTTTGAAGCGGTGGGTCTTGCCGATGATGAGGGTGGTCATATAGCCGCCATAGCTGCCGCCGGTAACACCCATGCGCTGGGCGTCTACGTAGGGCAGCGCGGCCACGTAATCGGCCCAGGCTATCACGTCGGCGTAATCCACCGTACCCCAGCGGTTGGCAATGGCGGCGGCGTGGGCGTCGCCGTACCCCTGGCTGCCGCGCGGGTTGCTAAAGGCCACCACGTACCCACCGGCGGCCAAAAAGTGAAATTCGTGCATGAAGACACGGCCGTACTGTGTCATGGGCCCCCCGTGAATTTCGATGATGGCCGGGTATTGCCGGGCCGGGTCAAAATCGGGCGGCGTCAAAATCCAGCCATGTAGGTCGTTACCATCAGGCCCATCAACCCATACTTCTTCTAGCTGCCCCCAGTTGATTTCGGCAAAAAGCGCCTGGTTAAAGTGGGTCAGCGGGGTGGCCGCTGGCTCATGCAGGCGGCGCTGCCACACCTGCCCGGTGCTGTACTGGTCGCCCCACAGATAGACCAGCCGGTTTTGAGCCGCGTCCAGGTTGAAGCTGCCCACCAGTCCCGGTTCATCAATGAGGCGTTCATAATCGCCGGTTGCCACGTCAAAAGCCAGCAGCGGTTGGTTGCCCAATTCGGTGGCCTGGATGTAAATGCGACGGCCGTCCGCCGACCAGGTGGGCGGGGGCTGCGGTGTGTTGCTGCCCGTGTCGGTCAGCGTAGCCAGGCTCAGGTGCAAATCATGGGCAATAGAGAGATTCCGCGCCTGCCCACCAGCAGTGGGGACGACGTACAGGCAGGTGTTTTGCCCCCAATCGCCCAAACGGGCGCGCCCCAGGTAGGCAATGGTCTGGCCGTCTGGCGAGAAGGAAGGGGAGAATTTACGGCCGTGATGCCCTGTTTCCACCGGCACTGCCTCACCGCCATCTGCCGGGATCAGATACAGTTCCGTCTCATCCGGGTGCAGGTCGGGGTCTGGATAGTGGTTGGAAACGAAGAGGATGGCACGGCCGTCGGGCGACCAGCACGGTTCCGTTGCCTGCGTATCACCGCTGGTTAGCTGTGTTCCCTCGCCCGTTTCGGCGCTAAACGTCCAGATGTGCCACTTTTCCTGAGGCAGGTAGCCGGCGCCGTCATATTTGTAATTCAAGCTGGTAATGTGCCGCGCCACCACACCCAACTTCTTCTTTTGCTCATCTTGCTCGCGTTCGCGGGCGGCTTCATCCTTCTGGCGGAATTGGGCCACAAAACATGAGCCATCCGGCGACCAGGCAAAGCTGGCAAAGCTGCCCTGAACGTTGGTGACGGGCCGGGCCTCACCGCCGCCCAAGGGGATGGCGTAAATTTGCATCTGCTTTTCGTCTTTGCGGTTGGAGAGGAAGGCGATGGTTGTGCCGTCGGGCGACCAGCGGGCATAGGTGTCGGTCTGGTCGCCATAAGTAAACTGACGGGGTGGGGTACGGCCGTCCGTCGCCGCCAGCCACAGGTTCATATACTTCTTCTCCGTCTTCTGGTCTACCCGGTTCAACCCAAAAATGACGTGTTGCCCGTCCGGTGAAATTTGCGGGTCGCTGACCAATTGCAAGTTATAGAGGTCTTCGGCCGTTAACGGCCGTTTGTTTTCCGTCATATCATTCTCCTCGTTCGTCGTTTGTACGTTTGTAGTCGGCGATTTATCGCCGTTAGCAGAGGATAACTTGCCTGCTACGAACAATGATAGCCTGTCTGGTAGAAAGGGCATAATCCGACATTTCGTCCCCTTTTCGCCCTGTCACCGCGCCACCTTGTCCTCTATAATTAGCGCATGAAAACACAAACCCCCTTTGATCTACAGACAATCCGCAGCCAGTTTCCGGCTTTGCAATTAGTGGTGAATGGGCGCACGGCCGTGTACCTGGACGGGCCTGGCGGTACGCAGACGCCGCAGCCGGTCATTGACGCTATCGCCATGTATCTGATGCATGGCGGCAGCAATCAGGGCGGCCCCTTTTTCACCAGCCAATACACCGATGGCGTCATCATGGCGGCGCGCCAGGCGATGATGGACTTTTACCATGCGCGGCGACCCGAAGAAATTGTCTTCGGCCAGAATATGACCAGCCTGACATTTGCCTTCAGCCGTGCCCTGGCGCAGACCTGGCAGCCCGGCGACGAGATCATCGTCACCCGGCTGGACCACGACGCCAACATTACGCCCTGGGTGCTGGCGGCGGCTGATCGCGGCGTGACCGTGCGCTGGTTGGATTTTGATCCGGCCGATTGCACCTTGCGCCTGGATTTGCTGCCCGGTTTGCTCAATGAAAAAACCCGGCTGGTGGCTGTGACCTATGCCTCGAATGCCGTTGGCAGCATCAGCAATGTGCAGCACGTGGTGCAAATGGCGCACGAGGTGGGCGCTTTGGTTTTTGTGGATTCGGTACATTTTGCACCGCATGGCCTGATTGACGTGCAGGCGTTGGATTGTGATTTTCTGGCGACGTCGGTATATAAGTTTTTTGGCGGCCATGTGGGGGCGCTCTATGGTAAGTATGAATTGTTGGATGCGTTAAAGGCGTATAAGGTACGGCCGTCTTCTCCCAAACCGCCGGGCAAGTGGGAAACAGGTACGCAGAGTTTTGAAAGCCTGGCTGGCGTGACGGCGGCGGTAGATTACATCGCCATGCTTGGTGGGGATCACGGCACACGCCGGGAACGGCTGGTGCAGGCGATGGCCCACATTAAAGAGTACGAGATGGGTCTGAGCTACCGGTTTTTGGAAGGCGCCGCCAAAATCCCCGGTCTGCGGGTGTATGGCATTACCGATGTGGAAAACCTGGAACGACGCACACCCACGTTTGCCGTTAGTCTGGATGGGTATGCACCGGAAGCGGTGGCGGCCAGGTTAGGGGAGCAAAGCATTTTTGTATGGCATGGCGATTATTACGCGGTGGCGGTGATGGAGCGCCTGGGTCTGGCTGACAAGGGTGGCCTGGTGCGGATTGGTTTTGTGCATTACAACACCCATGATGAGGTGGAACAAGTTATCGAGGCGTTGGCGGCATTGGCCTGATTTCCTAATTTGACACCACCTGCCATATGTGCCATAATGCCCACATCATTTCCTCAATTTATTGTTGCTATCTTATATCATGAGGAGGTGGTGCTCATGGATAGTTGTTTACCTGAACACACCGTAGTGCTGCCTCCTTTGGAAAGTTAGCGCTACGGTGTAAGCAAAGGCCTCGTTTTCGGACGGGGCTTTTGTTTTGTATTGAAAATGCTTTCATCATTCATGATTTTTCTTGAAGGAGTTTTTTGAATGAAGCGGGTACCGGTGATTTTATATGGCGCGGGAGGGGTTGGTGGTGCGCTGCTGCGGCAAATGGTGTACGGCCGTGAACGAATGGCGGCGCGCAATCACTGTCACTTTGCCGTGGTGGCGGTGGCGGACAGCAAAACGTGGCAATGGGCGGTGAGTGGCCTGAGTGACGAGCAGCTTTTGGATATAGCCGCGGCTAAACAGCAAGGGCTGTCAGTTGACCCACAGTGGCGGGTGACAAAGCCGGTGGCGATGCAACGGCCGTCTGACCATGGCGTGTTAGACGCAGCCAGCGAAGCCGAATTAGAAAACGTGATGGTGGTAGATACGACGGCGGCGGATGGTATGGAGTCTGTCCTCAAACGCTCGATTAACCTGGGTTATAGTGTGGTCTTAGCCAACAAAAAGCCGCTGGCAGCCCCCTGGGAAAGAGCTTCGGGCTTTTTCAATCATCCTCGTGTGCGTCATGAAAGTACGGTGGGTGGCGGGCAGCCCATTATTGCCACACTGCGTTATTTGTTGGATACCAACGATCCTATTTACCAGATAGAAGGGCAGATGAGCGGTACCTTGGGCTACATTTGCCAGCGGATGGATGATGGCGTGGCGTTTGGCACGGCCGTGCAGGAAGCCAAGACCAACGGTTATACCGAACCTGACCCACGTGATGACCTGGGGGGGATGGATGCCATGCGCAAACTCCTCATTTTAGGCCGGTTGGCCGGTTGGCCGCTAGAAGAAAGCGACATCACTGTTGAATCGCTCTATGCCCCAGAGATGGCTTCGCTGAGCATACCCGAATTTATGGCGGTTATTTCGCATTTGGATGAAACAATGCAGGCACGGGTGGCAGCGGCCAAAGCCAACGGACAGGTGCTGCGTTATGTGGCGGAGGTGAATGCACAAGGGGGCAGCGTGGGCTTGAAAGCGATCCCGGCTGGCAGCGCCCTGGCAAATCTTAAATATATTAGCTTCCGTACCGAACGCTATGATGATGAGCCGCTGCTCATTGGCGGCAAAGGAGCAGGGGTAGAAATGACAGCCGCCGGGGTGATGGGAGACATGCTGGCCCTGGTGCGCGAAGTTTATTGATCGTTGTTCAGACCTGGGAGGTTTTCCAAACCTCCCGGGTCTGAACACTTATTCGTCAGTGGGTGGGGGCGGCTCACTAAAGTTAAGCAGCACAAATGGCGCAGACAGGACGCGGCGATTACGCTGGATGGGTGAGTCGGCGCCGTTGGGGAATTCAAAGACGCCGGTTTCACCATTATCGGTATACAAGGCAGCGTGCAGCGTTTCTGTGGCGGCAGCAGGGTCAATTTCCACTACAATTTCCCGGTTTAGCCCTGCCCGCAGTGGAGCCACACCCAGGATTTCGCCTGGTGTGCCATTGGCGTTGGCATGAATGGCTACCCATGATGGTTGCTCAACAATGGCATAGGGGATGATGATCTGTTGTTTGGCGTCCGCCGTCTCTTGGGGCGCCTGGTCACGGGTGATGATGTAACTGCCGGGTTCGGTGTTGAAGCTGTATGGCAGCCATTGCCGGCCCTGATACACAATGGGGGGGTCTACACGGGGAAAGTCAAAGGCATCACCAGGTTCTGTATCTTCATGCAAGCGAATGTGCAGGGGGTTGGTCACGGCCGTGTGCAAAACCCGCACGGCCACATGCTCATTCACGCCATCTTTTAGGGCGGCGTAGCCAATGATCAGGCCGGGCTGCCCGCCATCATCATAATAAACCACCAGCCAACCAGGCCCCTTGCTGGTGACTCTCTCTACCTGAAATTCACCATCAATGATTGGCTGATCTAGCACATACAAATCTGGCGGATAGGAAACTTGAAATGAGGCGACCACGGGCTGCCCATTAACCTGAAAGGGGATATCAATGTCGGGCAATTCTAGCTGGCGGGTACGGCCGTTGTCGGCATAAATCACCGCATGAAGGATGGTCGTGCCTTGCTGCCAGGGAATATGCACCGTCAGGTTGTCATTGGCGCCGGCGGTAAGCGGCGTTGCCCCCAGATAAGCGCCCGGTTGGCCGCCAGCATCGGCTTGAATGATCAGCCAGCCCGGGGTCAGCGCTACCACTTTTTCCAGATGCACTAGACCATCCTCCAAAATTTCTTGATCATTTACTGTGATAACAGGCAAGGACAATTGAAATTGTGGATTGAAGGTTTGGGCGATAACGCCGGATTCAAACATCAGCGGCACGTCGGCGCCATCGGGGAATTCAAATTCACCAGGGACGCCCTGGTCTACGTGCAGCACAGCCGCCAGGGTAGGGGTGGCTGCCAGCGGGTCAATGCGGATGGTTAAGTTGGTGTTGCTGCCGGGTTGCACGGCCGTGTATCCGAGCAACTCGCCCAATTCATCCCCTGGCAGGGTGTAGATAACTAGCCAACCCGGCTGTGGACTCAGCACCGAAGCAATTGTGACCTGTCCTTCGTCGGTGAGTACCTGGTCCTTGACAGCAAGGTGGGGAATGACGGGTGTTGGGTTGATGGTTGGTGTGGGTGGGATGGTGCTGGTAGACGCCGGTGTTCGGGTAGCGGCAGGTGTGATGGTAGGGGTAGATACAGCCGGTGTGGTAGGCGTGGGCGCCTCTGGTACGGTCTGGCGGCAAGCTGCCAGGAAAAGAAGAATAAGGATGATGAGCAGCCGAATTAACTTTGACAAAGGCTTAATTCCTCACTCCAAAAAAAGAAGTGTCCCTTCATTGTGCCATATATGCAGACAGTAGACCACTCGCTTAACGTGGGGTTTACCTGACGGGGATGAGAAAACAATGACATTGCTTACATCGTTTTCACTTGACAGCGGCTAATCCCTGTATATCATATAGTACTAAGGTAAGGGATATAGTACTAAGGTAAGGGCGCAGTCTATTTCCTCATGTTTTTTCCACGAAGGCGCTTCTTTATTTTGAAGGAAGGAATAATCTGATGGTTTCACGTGTAGTTAAAGGAAAGATTCCAATGGAAAATACAAATACAATTGAAAAACGGTTACAGTTGGAGCAGAGGGAACATGAATTGCATGATCAACTTACCGAAGTTACCCGGCGATTGCAGATGGCGCGGGCGCAGGTGAAGTATTACGAAGATAACATGGAACGAACGTTGAAGGAATTACATGATGTGCGCCAGCAGAAAACGGAGTTGATTGAACTTTTGCGTACTGCTTGGAACGGGCCTGTGGCCGGGCAGCCACAAAGTAGAGTGAGCGGCTAGTAAGCGGCCAGTTAAAACGGACACGGCCGTATCCCACCCTGGACACGGCCGTATTTTGTAAGCGTTCAGACTTGACAAGTTTATTACCAGAGGTAGTTGCCGCAATTCAGGCGCAAAAACTTGTCAAGTCGCCAGACTTTTCATCAGCATATAATCAACAATAACAATAGATATATGACCTTTTTGCTGTTGGCATCGGCTGCGAACTGCATTAAGCTATCCATTAGCTGCGCTTGGTTTAAGTAAAACTTGGGATAGCAGTGTTCAATCCTATAACTCTTTTGTAGATTAAAGTGATCGGCAGGAAATTGCACATGATGATGGAAGAACAGGTTGTACAGCTGACAGAAAGAACAGAAAAGGACCCGGAACAAAAAGATGTTGTCCTTAATCTCACGCTGACGGGTGCGCGTGATTGCATTATGAAGCTGCTGGAACATATGGATGCCATTCAAGGTTTCTCTGTCCTGGACGGTTCTTTTGTCGTCAGTTCCAACCAATCACCCACCCATTGATTCTCCTGATTTGCTTCTTTTAACGGCCGTCCTGCGCAGGGCGGCCGTTTTTATTTTCCTCGTCAGCGGCTAACCCCAAACCATCAATTGTGCTATTATTCTGCCTATGTCAACTATTATCCTGGTGCGGCATGGCGAAAATGATTGGGTGAAAAAAAACCGGCTGGCAGGGTGGATTGAGGGAGTCCATTTGAATGCAAACGGCCGTGCCCAGGCCGCTGCTGCCGCCGATAGATTGAGCCATCTACCCATCAAAGCGATCTACAGCAGCCCAATTACCAGATGCCTGGAAACGGCCGTGCCCATTGCTGCTCCGCACCAACTGGAAATTACCCCCCTTAACGAACTGGGCGAAGTCCGGTATGGTGACTGGGAAGGCGAAAAGATAAAAACGTTAACTAAAAACAAACTCTGGTTTGTGGTGCAATTTTTCCCCAGCCGTCTTTGTTTTCCTAATGGCGAAGCCTTGCGCGAAGTTCAATTCCGCGCCATTCAGACATTAGAAAAGCTGGCACAGCAGCACCCGGAGGAGATGATCATCGTTGTTTCCCATGCCGACCTGATCAAACTGGTGATAGCCCATTACCTGGGCGTCCATATAGACCTCTTCCAACGGCTGACCATCGCCCCCGCTTCCCTAAGTGTGATAACATTACCGGAAAATGGTAGTGTGCGTATTGGCCGCATTAACGATGATGGCCCATTACAACCACCACCAGCCAAAAAACCAGGTAAGAAATAGATGGATGCGAAAGTAGCATAAAAGTGATGAGAGAATTAGTATGGGAGATTTGGTAAGTCTCCCATCGCTAATCTCCAATCTCCTGAAGGAATTTTGCACATGGCGCGCCATATTGAGTTGAATCCGGTGACGCATCTCACAGTGGGCACAATAGGCGAACCAGGCCAGCGCACATTTTTTGTGCAGGGCAGCCGGGGCACGCAAACTATCTCGCTGGTGATTGAGAAAGAGCAGGCGCGTATGCTCGCCAGCAGTTTCGAGTCACTTCTGGCCGAACTAAACACCAAATACCCGCAGCCTGCCCAGGAAGCCCCGGTGTGGACAGATATGCGTTTGAAAGAACCGGTACAACCCCTCTTTCGCGTGGGGAATATGGGGCTGGGGTATAACGAAGATAGCGATCAGGTGGTGTTGGTGGCGTATGAACTGGTAGAGGAAGGCGAGGAGCCAAATGTGGTCAGCTATTGGGCTACCCGTGCTCAGGTGCAGGCGCTGCTGCAACATGCCAACGAGGTTGTCCGGGCCGGCCGCCCCATTTGTGGCAATTGTGGCCGGCCTATAGACCCGGATGGTCATTTTTGCCCGCATCGCAATGGACATGCGGCGTAATGCGTTTTATGATGGACACGGCCGTCATTACCACACTTCTGCAATCAGGTGATATGCACCTGGAAGGGTTGCTGCCCTGGAGTTCGAACTACACATTCCTGGCGCGCATTTGCCCTAATACGGCCGTAACACAAGCACTTGGTGACGGCCTTCCCCCTCTGAAAGAAGTGAAAGCCGTTTACAAACCACGCCGGGGGGAACGGCCGTTGTGGGACTTCCCCCAGGGCACATTGCACCAACGAGAAAGGGCCGCCTTTTTGGTGAGCGAGGCGCTGCAATGGGGCCTGGTGCCCCCCACCGTCTTGCGCAATGGCCCGCATGGTGTGGGTTCCGTCCAACTATTCATCCCGCATGACCCCGACTGCCACTACTTCACTATTGAAGGCAACGCCGCCTTTGCCCCCCAATTACAAAAAATCACCTTGCTGGATATTTTGATCAACAATGCCGACCGTAAGGCAGGTCATGTGCTTATTGAAGAGCCAAAAACGCCGGCCGAAACGGACCGGCTGTGGCTGATCGATCATGGCATCTGTTTTCATGCGGAATACAAACTACGTACCGTCATCTGGGAATTTGCGGGCACGACCGTACCTGTGCCGCTGCTGTCAGACATGACCCATCTAGGGCAAACGCTGGCACGAAAATCTGGTTCACTGTATGATGAGTTGTCGCATTTGTTATCGGCGTCGGAGCTAACCGCGTTCCGGCGCCGCATACGCACCATCGTCGAGGAAGGAAGATTTATCACCCCAGGCCCAGGCCGTCATTACCCCTGGCCTCCGGTGTGAAACGGCCGTCATGACACATAAGCTGCTCATCGTAGATGACCATCCCGAAACCCTGGAAATTATCTCCCGTGTATTGCGGCAGCAGGGGTATGCTGTCATTACTACTGCCTCCGGCATACAGGCGCTAACCCTGGCTGACACCGAACAGCCAGACCTCATCTTACTCGATGGGATGATGCCTGATCTGGATGGCTGGGAGGTGTGCCGCCGCATCCGCCACAACCCCAAAATAGCGCAGACGCGCATCATCATGTTTTCGGCCGTCAATGTGGCCGAGCAAAAGTTGGCCGGATTTAATGCCGGCGCGGATGATTACCTGACCAAACCCACAGAACCGGTGGAGTTAATAGAGCGTGTGCAAGCCTTATTGGAAAATGTGCCGCCCCGCCCAGACCTGGCAGTCGCCGCGCCGCCAGAGGTTGAGCCGCCGGTTGCCAAAGCGGCAACCATGGGCCGCACGGTGGCTCTAGCGCCCAGCAGCCAGGTTGTGGCCGTTTTGGGTGCGCGGGGCGGCGCCGGGGCAACCCAATTAGCCATCAATTTAGCCGTTGTCATGGCCGCGCCCGAACATCCGGTTACATTGATAGATCTGGATGTGCGCCAGGGGCATGTGGCGCTTTATTTGAATCAGAAAGTGGGTAATGGCTTGAACAAGCTGGCCCGTTTTTCAGAGAATATACCGCTTAAGGATATATCTGCCCGGCTCATGCCCTATAACGACCATTTGCAATTGCTGCTGACGGAAAGCGATCTGGCTGCTGCCGGTGATGTGCCCTCGGCCATGCAGGTGGAGAAGATCATAGAAGTGATGGCGCTTTTGGGGGGCACAGCGGTGGTAGACTGCGGGTTAGGAATCACGGCCGTCAATCGCCCCGTCATTGAGCAAGCCGACCACTTGCTGCTGTGCGTTCAACCAGAGCGTGTGGGGCTGGCAGCGGCCAAACGGTTCATGGCCCAGTTAAAAGACATCTTGTTTCCCCACACCCAACTGCACCTGGTGCTGCTCGATTTTGATAGCAGTCTGACCATCCCCCAACAAGCGATTGAGTCTTTTTTGGGGTGGCCGGTAACGGCCGTTATTCCCGTTCCGCCTCAGGATTTGCGCCGCGCCGTCAACAAAAGTATCCCCCTGGTTCAACTTAATCCCGAAGGCAAAGTAGCCGCCGTGATCGGCCAGTTAGCCCGCCAACTGGCAAAAACGTAGGCAGGGGACATGTCTGAATTGGATTCTCTTCTCCACAAAGCAATTGCTTTGGTACAAAAAGCCCATACGATTGTGGCCCTCACCGGCGCCGGCATAAGCACCCCTTCGGGCATTCCTGATTTTCGCAGCCCCCACTCTGGCCTGTGGGAACAGGCCAACCCGATGGAGGTAGCCTCCATTTATGGCTTTAAGCATGATCCCCGGCCATTTTACCAATGGCTTTATCCGTTAGCCCAAACCGTCCTCAATGCGCAGCCGAATGCGGCGCATCTGGCATTGGCCCACATGGAGCAGGCCGGGGCACTCTCCTGTGTGGTGACCCAAAATATAGACCTGCTGCACCAGAAGGCCGGCTCTCAAACGGTGTATGAAGTTCACGGCCACATGCGCGATTTTACCTGTATGGATTGTAATCAGATAGTCCATGCAGATCTGGTAACGCCGCGCTTCCTGGAAACGGGTGATGTGCCCTTGTGCCTGAGTTGTGGCGGCGTTTTGAAGCCGAACGTGGTCCTCTTTGGCGAGGTACTGCCGCTGCGGGTGTTGCAGCAGGCGCAGTATGAAACGGCCGTGTGCGATCTGATGTTGGTCGCCGGGTCTTCGCTGGAGGTCAGCCCCGTTAATGAACTGCCCTGGCAAGCCAAACGCCAGGGTTCCCGGCTTATCATTGTGAACCTGGACGAAACCCATCTTGACCACGTTGCCGATGTGGTTATTCACGCTGATGTGGTGGAGATATTGCCGCAGTTAGCGGCGGCGGTTAAAGCCAGAGATTAAATTAGGGGTAAGCGTTCAGACTTGACAAGTTTATGACCAGAGGCAGTTGCCGCTATTCAGGCGCAAAAACTTGTCAAGTCTCCAGACAATATTCATATGAATAGTCACAAATCTTTTCATGGACATGAATTCGGCGGGCAAGCCATTGCCGAGGCCGAGGCGCTTGGCCCGGCGCGATTACAACGCTTGCTGGAAATCAGCACCCGACTCAGTTCCACCTTACGGCTTAGCGAACTGTTGAATTTGGTGATGGATGTCTCGACAGAACTAACGAATACAGAAGCGGCTTCTATTTTGCTGGTAGACCGGATATCGGGGCAGCTTCATTTTGTGGCCTCGACCAGCGGCTCGGTGCCGGAGAACACGGCCGTGCCCCTGGATGGCAGCATCGCCGGTTGGGTGGTGCGGCACGGCCGTTCCCTGATCATTGATGATGTAGGCCAGGATGACCGCCACTATGCCAGTGTGGACGAAGAACTTTCCTTCAGCACCCGCTCTATGCTGGCGGTACCCCTGGTAACGCCCAAAGGGGTTATTGGCGCGCTGGAGGTGCTGAACAAACGAGACGGCCGTCACTACACCAGCCAGGATGTGGCCCTCATGGAAGCGTTGGCCTCGCAGTCGGCGGTGGCCATTGTCAATGCCCACCTTTTCAACCAGTCTGATCTGCTGGCCGAGGTGATGCACGAAATCAAAACGCCGCTCATGGCTATCAGTTCGGCCGCTGAACTGCTCAGTCGCCCGGAAGTGCCTGTGGAACGACACGGCCAGTTGATTGCCATGATCAAGCGCGAATCGCAGCGCCTCTCTAAAATGACCCGTGACTTTCTGGACTTCGCCCGGCTGGAATCGGGGCGGGCGCGGCTGGAGATGACCCCGGTAGCGGTAGCTGAGGTGGTGCAGGAAGTGGAACACATTTCCCAATCACAGGCTGCGGAACGAGGGATTACCATTGAAATTCACTGCGCTGACGATTTGCCCACCGAGAACGGCGCTCAGGTGGTGCTGGCCGACCGGGACCGGCTGAAACAAGTGTTGCTAAACCTGGTCAGCAACGCTACCAAGTACAACAGAGACAACGGCCGTATCATCATCATCGCCCAACTGGTGCCACAAGAAGTACACATCAGCGTGGCCGATACCGGCCCCGGTATCTCGGCTGAGGACATTGCCCACCTCTTTGAACGTTTCTACCGCATCCCTGGCAGCGAACGGCGCGAGGGTAGCGGACTGGGGTTGTCGGTAGCCCAGAAAATTGTGGAAGAGCATCACGGCCGTATTGAAGTGACCAGCACCCTGGGCGAAGGGACGACGTTTACGATCTGTTTGCCGGTGACGGCCGTTAATCAGTGATGCGTGATACGTGAGGACTCTCTAGTCACGCATCACGCATCACGCATCATGGTTATGCTCGAACCCGTCCTCCCCCTCTGGTCAACCCACACCTGGTGGAGCCATCTCCTGTGGACGGTGTTGCTGTTTTTGCTAGCCTGGCTGGTATACCGGCTCTCCTCGCGTCTGGCCGACCGGCTGCTGCACGTAGGGCGACTTTCTAAACAAGGGCGGCAGATGCGCCCAGAACGGTACCAGACACTACACAACCTCATCGCCAGTATGATTGCCTTTCTGGCATTTCTCACGGCCTTCATCCTCACCCTCAGCCAGTTTGTCCGCGTCGAGACGCTTATCTGGATGGTTGGTTTATTTAGCGCCGCGTTTGGGTTGGGGGCACGGCCGTTGATCAGCGACTTTCTCACCGGCATCAGTTTCCTCTTTGAAGACCCTTTTGATGTGGGCGATAAAGTGGAATTGCTGCAAGTGGAAGGCGTTGTGGAAAGAGTCAATCTGCGCACCACCATGTTACGCGCTCCCAGCGGTGAACTGTTGGTGGTGCCCAATGGCGAAATCCGTCTGGTGCGCAATTTCAGCCGGGGACTCTTTTCACCGGCGACGATTACGCTTAAACTGGCTGCCAGTGACCTGCCGCAGGCGCTGCTGGTGCTGGAATCACTGGGCAAAGAAGCGGTGATTCTCTTGCCCAATCTGGTAGAACCCTGGCGGATCATCAGCGAATCAGGCGAGATGGGGCAGCAAACGGAGTTGACGCTGCTGGCGAAAGCCCGCTTTGGCATGGGCGCAGAGATGCGCCCGCGTCTGCTGGCGCTGGTGCATGAGCGGTTGCAGGAGGCGGGGATTCAGTTGGCGGATTGAGGCGGCGAGTGATGAGTGATGAGTGATGAGTGATGAGTGACGAGTGATGAGTGATGAGTGATGAGTGATGAGTGACGAGTGATGAGTGATGAGTGACGAGTGATGAGTGACAAGTGGCGAGTGACGAGTGAAGACCTTACTTGACACCTGACACCTGAACACGTAAACACGATGCCCAGAGGTGTGACGATGGATGAGCAAATTAAACAGGCATTGGCGGCGGTGGCGGGGCAATTTGCCGATAAGCGGGTGCATGTGTGCCAGGTGGAGGTCACGGCCGTGACTGACGGCCGTATTACCCTGGCGGGTGCTGTGCTGGATGAGGTTACGCTGACGGCCGTACTCTCCCACCTGGCGGCAACCTGTCCGGAATATGCGCTGGACGCGACGGCCGTGACCATCTTGCGCCCGCCTGACCGGGCCAAACTGGCCGTTTGCACCACCATCACCGGCCTGTATAACAGCCCTGGTTTCCTGTCTGAGCCGGGCAGTTATTTGTTGAATGGGATGCGGTTGGAGCCGTTGCGGGCAGACGGCCGTTGGCTCTTTGTGCGCCAGGAAGATGGCTACCTGGGTTGGGTTTATGAACCTTATCTGGGTGATGACCCCTCGGCTGTGCCCACGCATCTGGTATGTGAACCTGTCGCTTTGCTGCGCCAGGGGCCGGATGAAAAGGCGGCACTGGTCAACCGGGTATTGGCGGGCACGGCCGTTGCCATCACCGACGAGCAAAATGATTGGCAGCACATCACCTGGGCCGGGCTGCCCGGCGGCTGGCTGCCTGCCCCCCATCTGCGCCCACTGGCCGGTTTGCCACAGACGGCCGCCGCCCAACGCGCCCAACTCGTCGCCGACGCGCCCCGTTTTACCGGCGTCCCCTATCTGTGGGCCGGCATTTCGGGTTATGGCATAGATTGTTCCGGCTACGTGCAGTTGTTGTACCGGCTGGCGGGATTGACTTTGCCCCGCGATGCGGACATGATGTTCGCCGCCGGACAGCCGGTGGAACCACCCTACCGGCCCGGTGACCTCCTATTCTTTGGCAGTGAAGGTGGACACCGGCACATTTCCCATGTGGGCCTGAGCCTGGGCGGCTGGCAGATGATCCATTCGTCGCGCAGCCGGAACGGGGTGTTTGTGGATGAGGTCACGGCCGTGCCCCACCTGCGGGACACTTTTGCCGGGGCGCGTTCGTTTTTGAAAGATTAGGAGATTTGGCAAATCGTGTTACATCACAACGCAATCTCCTAATCTCCTAATCTCTTTTCGTATGAGAAATGTTGGAGGATAGCATCTGCAAACCTTAAACGGCCGTGTCATCAAAGCGATTAGTGGCTTCTTTACCGTGGAGACGGGCAGCGGCGAGGTTGTGGCGCAGTTGCCGGGGCGGTTGAAGAAGGAGTGGCAGGAAAGCTCCATTGTGGCGGTGGGGGATTGGGTGAGCCTTTCCTTGAACGCGGATGGTACGGGCATCATTGAAGAAGTGGCGGAAAGGAAGAGTGTTCTCTCCCGCTCACGGCCGTCGGCCCGTGACCGCGACCTGGGCAGCGACCAAGAACAAGTGTTGGTGGCAAACGTGGATCAGGTGGTGTTTGTCTTTGCCGTGAAGGATCCGTTCCCCAGTCTGCGTAAACTGGATCGTTTTCTGGTAGTGGCGGAGAGGAATGCGTTGACGGCCGTGATCTGCGCCAACAAAGTAGACCTGGTGAAACCAGAAAAAGCGCACGAACTATTTGACGTGTATGCCCAAATTGGCTACCAGGTTATCTATACCAGCGTTAAAACAGGGGAGGGCATTGACGAATTACGCCATTGTTTGCAGGGCAGAATTTCGGTGCTGGCGGGATCATCCGGGGTAGGTAAGTCGAGTTTGCTGAACGCTATTCAACCCGGCCTGGGACTGAAGGTAAGCGAGGTGAGTCACTATTCCGGCAAAGGGACACATACGACTCGCTTTGCCCAACTGTTGGCGCTAGAGGGTGGGGGGTATGTGGCCGATACGCCGGGCATTCGGGGCCTGGCGTTGTATGATCTGGAACCGGGGGAAGTGGACGCCTATTTCCGGGAGATCGCCCCCTTTGTGGCCGATTGTCGCTTTAGCGATTGCAGCCATCACCATGAGCCGGGTTGTGCGGTGCGCGCAGCCGTGCAGCGCGGCGACATCTCACCCCAACGCTACGAAAGCTACCTGCGCCTGCGTGAAGAACACCAGGCGCTAGATGATGCGGCCTATTAAATCCACAGATTTCACCGACTAAGCGATCTATGGATCGTTTGTGGTGGAGGTTAAAAATTGAGGATCAAAGATAGTCGCCTTACCTGTTTTCTGTAACCTTGATGGAAATTATGGAGATCATTGGCCCAGACAGTTTGCTCCTCCTCACCGTTTTTCTCTCGCTGGTCTTTCTGGTACCCGTTTCCATTCCAGGGGTTAGCACGGTATTTGGCATTGGCATTTTGTTGAGTGGCGTTACGCTCCTCTTTTCTCGCCATATCTGGCTGCCCCAGAAGATTGCCAACCGCCAGCTTTCGGCCGAAAAGCTGCGTGAAGGTTTTACCCGCGCCCTCGTCTGGCTGCACCGCCTGGAAAAAATCAGCCAACCACACTGCATGAACCGCCTGACTGCCGAAGGCATGATGACGGTACTCAATAACCTCTCCTTTATTTTTGCGGCGGTACTGCTGATAGCCCCGTTTGGGTTTATCCCCTTTAGCAATACGCTGCCGGCACTGGCGCTGATCTTTTTGGCGGTGGGCATGATGCAGCGCGACGGCCGTTTTATCCTTTATGGTAATCTTTCTAATCTGGCGGCCGTCATTTACTTTGGTTTCCTCATTCTGGGCGGCGGCTGGTCCGTTGCCGAGTTTATTAAACTGGTAGGCCAGTGGGGTTTGCAGCCTCAGAACTTGTCCTGAGATTGCCGAAAGATGCAAATGATGGGTATCTGAGGAAGCCCAACTCCGCCTTGATTGGTTATGGAACCATTAACCGGGCTGTTTGATTTTGTTGTTCACCTGGATATACACCTGGCGCAGATGGTAGATGTGTTGGGGGGGTGGGCTTATTTGCTGTTGTTTGCGGTGGTGTTTGCCGAGACGGGGTTGGTGGTTGCCCTTTTTTTGCCCAGTGATTCGCTCATATTTGTGTCCGGGGCATTGGCCGGTCTAGACGTGTTGAACATCGTCGTTTTGTTCTTCTTGTTTGTGGCGGCAGCTATTTTGGGGGATTCGCTGAACTATTTTTGGGGCAGCCTCATTGGGCCGTGCGTGTTTGACGGCCGTTACCGTTACCTGAAACCCGAAACTATGGAACAGACGCAGGCCTTCTATGACCGGCACGGCGGTAAGGCCATTATCCTGGCTCGCTTTGTGCCCATCATGCGCTCCTTTGTGCCGCTGGTGGCCGGGTTGGGGGCGATGTCTTACGGCCGTTTCCTGCCCATCAGCATCATTGGCAATACCATTTGGGTTTCCATCGCCTTTTTCGGCGGCTACTTTTTTGGCTCCCATCCACTTGTCCAGAGGAACTTTGGTCTGATGCTGGTGGGTGTGTTTATCCTTTCCCTCATGCCGGCAATCATCGAATTTTTGCGCGGCAAACTGTCTGCCTCCCACAAAAAAGCGCCAGAAGCACCTTAACCCACCACCGGCCACATCGTATCAACCAGTTGGTGGATACGACCGTAACCACCTGACTGACCCCACAATCCATCCCCCCGACAATCCAAATTCAATCCCCCGATGGCTTACTTTCCCTGCACCAACCGGTAAGCTGTACCCATCTTAATAAAATTTAGGCGGCAGGCGTCTGCAAAAAGTCTGCCACCGCCAAACTGCATTTTGCCCTGGGCACATTTGCAGCCGGAGAAAAAACATGGGCGACGAATTCAAAGATTTGAAGGATGAAGAGAAAGGAGGGACCGCAGAAGATAAGAGCAACAATTGGATTATGGCTCTCGTTTTGATTGTGGTGGGCATTGGCCTGCTGGTCAGCAATTTTACAGAGTTCTCGTTGAACAATTGGTGGGCGCTGTTTTTGCTCATACCGGCCATCACCATGCTGCGCAACGTGTGGGTAGATCACCAGACAAACGGCCGTCTCACCAGCAGAAGCACCGGCGCACTTATCGGTGGGTTGACCGTCCTGGCGGCCATGGCCGTCTTCCTTCTCAACCTGAGTTGGAGCGGCCTGTGGCCGTTGGGCTTCATTTTTGGTGGTATCTCCGTCTTGTTGAGCAGCCGCCGCTAAGGTAAGGGCGACTCTTGTGGCCGCCCTGCCTCTGGGAAAAGCATGATGAACCCTATTATTGAAGTGAAAAATTTGCAGAAGGCCTACGGCCGTACCATAGCTGTGGCCGATGTCTCCTTAACCGTGCAGCCGGGTGAAATCTTCGGCATCGTCGGCCCTAATGGCGCCGGCAAAACTACCACTATCGAGTGCATCATTGGCCTGCGCCAACCGGATGGCGGGTCAGTTTCCGTCCTGGGCATGAACCCACAGGCCGAACCCAAAAAGCTGGGCAACCGTATTGGTGTGCAGCTACAAGAAGCGGCGCTGCCCGATCGGATGAAGGTATGGGAGGCGTTGGATTTGTATGCCTCGTTTTATGAGCGTCCCGTGCCCTGGGAACCGCTGCTGGAAACGTGGGGGCTGGCAGACAAACAGCAGGCGCAGTTTGGCAATCTGTCCGGTGGGCAAAAGCAGCGGTTGTTTATCGCGTTGGCCTTGCTCAATGACCCGGAGGTCGTCTTTTTGGACGAATTGACAACCGGGCTAGACCCGCAGGCGCGCCGCGCCACCTGGGATCTGGTACGCGCTATTCGCGAAAAAGGCAAGACGGTGGTGCTGATCACCCATTTTATGGACGAGATTGAAGCGCTGGCAGATCGGGTGGCGATTATCGATCACGGCCGTGTCCTGGCCTTAGACACCCCGGCTCATCTGATTGCCCAACTGCATGGCGAAACGCAGGTGTATTTCACCACGCCCAATGGGTTTACTGCCGATGTGCTGCGCGGGGTAGCGGGGGTCACGGCCGTGAGCCAAAACCACCAGCAAGTCACCGTCACCGGCGGCGGCCCGCTGCTGGCAAACGTAGCCGCCGCCCTGGCCCAAAACAACATTGCCCCCCACGACCTGCGCGTACAGCAGGCCAATCTGGAAGATGTCTTTCTGGCCCTGACGGGGCGGAACATTCGTGTGTAGGGCGACCCGTCGGGTGACCCTATCAGGAGACAACCATAAAACCTTTTCTCAAACTCACTTACACAGAACTAAAACTGCAACTACGTGAACCAGTCGGGCTGTTCTTCACCCTGGCCTTTCCCGTCATGCTCATGGTCTTGTTTGGCCTCATCTTTGGCAACGAGGCCGAAACCTTCCTGGGCGGGTATGGGCAGGTAGACCTGTCCGTACCCGGCTACATCGGCATGATCATCGGCACCATTGGCATGTTGAGCATTCCCCTCAGCATTGCCACTTACCGGGAAAATGGTGTATTGCGCCGTTTACGGGCCACGCCGGTGCAGTCTAAATCTATCCTCTGGTCGCAAGTGGCGGCGCAAACCATCATCGCGCTGCTGGGCATTGCCCTGTTGGTGATTACCGGTCTGCTGCTGTTTGATCTGCGATTACCCAGCGGTGGGGATGTGATGATTTTGCCGGGAATTTTGCTGAGCGCCTTTAGCTTTTTTGCCATTGGGTTTGTGCTGGCGGGGGTAATGCCTACGCCGCGCACGGCACAGGCTGTGGGCATGGCGATCTTTTTCCCCATGCTCTTTCTTTCTGGCGCGGCTATGCCCCGTTTTATTATGCCCGAAGGGGTGCAGGAGGTTGCCAAACTGCTGCCGCTGACGCAGGTGGTCATTTTGCTGGAAGATCTGTGGCTGCGCGGTGAGTGGAATGTGACGGCCGTTGCCGTCATCACGGCCGTACTCATCCTCGGTCTCATTATTTCCCGGTTCACCTTTCGTTGGGAGTAATGTTACACTACGTGCGACGCACTTCCAAAGTGCGTCGCACTTGCAAGCGCATGTTAAACACAAACCATCACCAACAAACCGATGTCTGGGTCAAATGGGATTGGCTGTGGACGACTATCTTTTATGCGTCTGTGGCCGTTTCTACTTTTTTCATGCTGGTGGATGACGGCCGTGACGGTACTGTTTGGTTGCCGTTGGCGCTGACGGCCGTGCTGCTGCTGTGGCATGGGGTGGGTTTGTGGTTCGCTTATCGGGGCAGTAAAAATCAGGAGGCACGGCCGTATCTGCAATTTTTCATCATCCTGGGTGACATCGGCCTCTGGTTTGTGCTGGTCAACTTCTCGCCAGCTTATTACTTTGTGTTGGCCGGGTTATTCAGCCAGATTTTCCGTCAATTGCCTATCCCTTATGCCATCGCGGCAACATTGCTGCTCATCACCGCCATCATTTACCAACAGTCCAGCGAGGCCGGGCAGTCTGTTTCCCTGGACAATCCTATTGTCTGGATTTATCTGTTTGCCGGGGCGTCCAGCATTTTGTTAGGCGTCTGGATGTCGGCCATCATTGATCAAAGTATGCAGCGGCGGCAGTTGATTGAACAACTGGAGAGAACCCAGGCGGAATTGGCGGCTACCAAACGACACGAGGGCATGTTGGAAGAGCGGCAGCGGCTGGCCCGTGAAATTCACGATACGCTGGCGCAGGGGTTTACCAGCATTGTCATGCACCTGGAAGCGGCCGAACAGGCCATGCCGGATCAGCCGGAAACGGCGCAAAAGCATCTGGAGCAGGCGCGTACAACGGCGCGCGCTAGCCTGGAACAGGCGCGGCGGGTGGTGCAGGATTTAAGGCCTGGTATGTTGGAAAATCAGTCGTTGCCGGACGCCATCAGGCGCACGGCCGTGCGCTGGCAAGAAGAAACCAACATTCCGGTCACCACAACCGTTACCGGCACATCCACTGCATTGCATCCAGACATGGAGGTCACCCTGCTGCGGGCGGTCCAGGAGGCGTTGAACAATATCCGCAAACATGCGCGGGCTACAGCCGTGCAGATCACCCTCTCTTACATGGCCGATGTGGTCATACTGGATGTCCAGGACAACGGCGTCGGCATCAACGGTGCGGCCCCCTCATCCTTGAGTGGGGGCTATGGCCTTCAGGCCATGCGCGAACGCGCCGCCCAATTAGGTGGCGCTGTGGAAATCGAAAGCGTACCCGGCGAAGGTACAACTGTTGTGGTCTCTATTCCCATTGGAGTTTTGAATCAATAGTATGGAGAAAATTCGTATTCTTATTGCTGATGATCACCCGGTGGTGCGGGAAGGGTTGGCCGGGATACTGGTCGGGCAGGATGATTTTGAGGTGGTAGGGCTGGCGGCGGATGGGAATACGGCCGTGACCCTCGCCCTCGCCCTTTCCCCCGATGTGACCCTGATGGATTTACGGATGCCCGCTCTGGACGGCGTGGGCGCCATTGAAGCCATCAAAAAGGCGCAGCCCACCGCCCATATCCTCGTCCTCACTACCTACGATTCTGATGCCGACATTGTGCGGGCTATCGCTGCCGGGGCTACCGGTTACCTGCTCAAGGATGCGCCACGTGAAGAGTTATTCCGGGCCATCCGCGCCGCTGCCAGCGGCGAATCGGTGCTGTCCCCGACCGTCGCCTCTCGGTTGATGACCCGGATGCGCGCCCCGGCCGAAGAAAACCTGAGCGCCCGCGAAATTGAAGTGTTGCAACTGGTGGCCAAAGGAGCCAGCAACCAGCAAATTGGCAAAGAACTGCACATCAGCACCGCTACCGTTAAGAGCCATCTCATTCACATTTTCAACAAACTGGGGGTGGACGGCCGTACCGCTGCCGTCACTGCGGCTCTGGAAAAGGGAATCATCACTCTGGAACGATAAAAACGTAAGCCGTAATCCGTTATCTGTAACCCCACTACGGATTACGGACTTCGGATCACGGCTTACGAATTACGACTTACGTCTTACAAACTACGGCTGCAAATACTCATCTGCCACCGCTTGCACAAACAACTTGATTGTGTCGCCGTTGTCGGCCGTGCCGGTGAAGGCCCAGGCCGGCTGCAAGTAGATGGTGGGGGATGGCCGCCAGGTCATCTCTTGCCCTTCTGGGATTTCCGGGAAGGCGTAGGTGACGAAGAAGACCAGTTCCACATGGTTCACCGTTACCTGCCCGTAGCGGAAGGGAGCAAATGGGCCGTCAATGGGCAGAATACTCACGTCGCCATCGGCCGGGTAGCCTTCCCCTTCGATAGGCAGTTCCGGTTCGGGATACTCGATGTATTTGTCAATGCTTTCCCAATCCAGCACCGGATATTCCAGGCCGGTATCACGGACGCCGTACCCAAAGAGGTTAACCTTCAACCCCTCAGCAATGTCAGCCGGGGCATTAGGCAGGATGTAGATGCTGCCATCCTCACCGTAGAAGCGTAACTCATCACCCTGCCAACGCACCACACCAACCTGGAAGACGGGTGTGTACTCGGCCAACGCTTCCCAACCGGCCAGTTGCAGTTCGGTCTTGTCGCCGTTCAGCGTACCCCAGATGTGAAGCTGGCTGTCACGAGCGCCGGCCAGGGCGTTGAGCGTGGCGTCATCAGCGATAACGTTGAAGCCCCGAATTTTAACGAGCGGCGTGCTGCCATCTACCGGCCGGTATACCACCGGCCATTCGTATAGATGCACTTCGCTGTTGGGCGTGAATTCACGGCCCCAGTACTGGTAATCGGCCAGATAATCCGGCAGTTCTTCCACCGGAGCGACCACGCCAGGGTCGGGCATGATGGTCTGGAATTGGATGTGGTTTTCAAACACACCACCCAGCACCCGCTGCCAGGCCTGTTCGGCGGTGATGAGCGGATAGTTGCCCACGGCCGTCCACTCAGTAGATGTATTGTCCCAAACATAAGCCACTTCGTTCTCCGGGTTCAGGCTGACGGAGATTTCCGGTTCGTTGACGCGACGGCCGTCTACCAGTCGGTAAAACACCACGCTGTCACCTACCTGCGCTTCCGCCTCATAGGGGAAGTTCAGTTGCCCACGCTGGGCCAGGAAAGCCTCGGCAATAGCCACCGTTTCTGGGCGGAGCGTGGGGTTCCAGTTTTCGTAATTGAAACGAGCCGCTGCGGCCTCATCGGTATAGTTGATGGCCCAGGAATCCATCCGCAGATTGCGCGGCCCATCAAAGATGATGTAAACGGGCGGCGGCGCATCTTCCGGCACGTCTGCGGGGTAGGTTTCCACAAACAAGGGGCCAGTAAAACCGTACTGGTCGGCGATGGCGCGCGCCTGTTCCGGAGTCAGGGCTACTTCTGGTTGCCGCAACTGCACAAACCCACTGACAGGTTCAATTGGCAAGGTGCTATTCAAGATGAAGGTGGTGCCAGAGAATGGGTCCATCATTTTCAGATCGAACTCTTCAATGGGCATAGGCGCGTCGGCCGCGGCCGTGCCGTCACCGCCACCACCCATGCCTGGGGCTTGTGCTTCAAAGCGAGGCAGTTGGGCCAATTCTTCGGCGGGGGTGGGTTGCTCGGCAACGGCCGTTTCCTCTGGCGTGGCCAGTGTATTGGTTGTTTCTGGTAAGGTTGCTTCGGGCGCGGGGGTGACTTCCGCCACCTGCGGCGTGTTGCCGCCGGGCAAGAAGCCCCGTCCCAGGGCGACGGCCCCGAACAATAGGATGAGTGTAAGTACCGCGCCAAGCGCGAGTGTGCGTTTCATGGTAAATCCTTCCTTAAGCATCTGAGTTAAGTCGCGCCAGAATGATGCCTGTTCTGGCGCCGCTCTACTTTTGTTTAGTTGGTTGGCTCTGGCTGAGAGCCGCCGCTGCAACTGCGCCACAAAGTCTGGGTCCGGGTTGGTCTGGGCAGACAGATCAATCAGGTTGGCAGCCAGGTGGGCTTCGTGAGTCGGCATTTCCTCAGCCGCTTTGCCTTGCATGACGGCCGTAACCATCTGATCCAATTCATCGGCTAACTGTTGTTCTGTCTTGTTCATGATCCATCCTCCAGGCCATTCTTCTCCGGGCCTTTCTCTCCTGCCGGGTATAGTTGGGCTTGTAAGTCACGCAGACCGCGATGGAGTAACATGCGTACCGCCGGTTCATTTTTGCCCATCAACCGGGCCACCTCGGCCACTTCCAGTCCGGCAATCAGCCGCAGGGAAATGGCTTCGGCGCGGTCGGGGGCAATGGTTTGCAGCTTACGCGCCACCAGTTCCATACTCAGCCGTTGGTCTACCAGGTCATCGGGGTGCTCGTCGGAGTCGGGCACGGTTTCGGCCTCTTCCAGGTCGGTTTCCGGGCGGCTGCGGCGGTAGTAGTCGGCGGCTTTGTTGTGGGCAATACCAAACAGCCAGGCCAGAAACGGCCGTTGTCCTTTGTATTTGTCCAGGTTCTCCATCGCGGCGATGAACGTTTGCGACGTTAAATCTTGCGCGTCTGCCACATTGCCCACGCGCGCCAGTAAATACCGGTACACGCGCGGCACGTAGCGTTCATATAATTCGGTAAACTTTTGTAAATCTTGCTGCGCCTGCCGTACCAACGCCGTATCATCTGCCATGATTGGCGGCGCGTCAGCCAGGGCGGCTATCAGCCAGAGCATTGATTGGGACGCCGTTGGCGGCGAACTGGTGTTCATGCATGATCTCCAGAGTGTGTTCAACAATGTTGAATGGGTTGTGTTCGGCGAACTTGGTTGACCAGGGCCCATTCGCAACGAACGCTGTGATTTGCTTCATGAAGTTTTTGACGAGCGTTTTTCGTTGTGTCTACAGCTATGTCGCCGCCATGCGCTCATTTATAACAGGCAATTTTCAATTTTGGAAAATTTGGGGTTTGTTCTGGTGGTAATGGCAGCACCGCTGCCAGCGCCGCCAGGCCCCTCACCCCGGAACTGGCGTCTTCAAGATGGCCGTATCTCCCGATGATGTGTGGCCCTCATACGTCATCTGCTACAGCTACACCCTGGCAGGAAGTACGGCCGTTGCCCCCACCTCACGCCGCAAAGGGAAACGGCCGTTGCCACGCTAACTTTCCCTTACTTCGTCGAGGAGATGCATTAGTTCACGTTGTGTTACATCGGCACGATCAGATTTGCTGTACACAAGCAACAAATATAATGTCTGAGACTGGTCATCCTCAAGATAATAGAGCAAACGGTAGCCGCCACTTTTACCGCGTTTTGCATCTCTATTGGGTAGTCAAACCTTACGGATACCGCCACTGTTGGGAATAACAACGCCAAGTTTAGGGATTTGGAGCAACAACTCAACGCCATCTCGAATATCATCTTGGATATGCATGTAACGGAGTTTGAGCTTTTTGACTGAGTGCTTGAACGAAGGGGTAAGCTGGACGTTATAAGTCATACAACTCGGCAACCCAATCAGAGGGTCTATCTTCTGCTTGCGCCTTTTGTATCATGCGTTGCCACAAAATATGGGCTTCGGCCACAATCGCATCCTCTGGTTCTTGTTCACGATTGAGCAGGTTGTCGAGAATCAGTTGGATTTGCTGAAATGATTTTATATCAACGACAACGGCCGTTTCTTTACCGTCTTCGTAAATGACTGGATATTGATTTTGTGAGAGTGTTTTTACTTGTTGCATGTGTCCATTGTAACATAGAACGGCCGTTCCTTATGCAAGAAACGGCCGTTACCCACCACAACTGCATGAATGAAAACGGCCGTACATTCAACAAAAACGGCCGTTCTTTTGCTACTCCCAAAACAGTGAAACAGGGTATGGTGCAAACTGGTTGTCATTACTCACCAGCGTCAATTGATCGGCATTGGCCTGGGCAATGAGAAGGCGATCAAATGGATCACGGTGATAGAGAGGTAAGTTGTCGAGGATTAACACGATGGGCAATGTGACAGGTAGAATTTGCAGCCGGTTTTGTTCCTGTTGGTGACGAATGATATCTGGCAGCGGTTTTGTCAGGCGCAGTTTGCCCAGTTGTGATTTGATCTGTATTTCCCATGCGCTGGCAACGCTCAACATCAGGCTGTTTTCCACGTCCTGGCAAGCTGTAAGACTTTGGCTGGCAACCGCGCTGGGTCGTTGTACCACCAGATAAAGGCGTGGGTATCAAGCAATAGTTTCATGATTTCCATCATCACCTAACCAGAAGGAATCTGGCAGGGGCGCATCAAAATCATCGCTGACCCAGGTTGTGCCGGCATCAAGTCCGGGGATGCGCTGTGAAATCTTCCTGCTCTCCGGCTTTTGCCCAGACATGTAATGCAAGAATTGCACAAAGTCCCACAAGGTTTTTAATTGCGCTTCGGGTAAAGCATCAATCTCTTGCCACAAGGCTTCTTTTTGCATCACATTCACCTCGTTTTCAGGCGTAGCATTGGCTGCCTGGTGCTGTCAGTATAGCATAAAAATGCGCTCTACCAGCCAACGGCCGTTCCCCACCACAACCGCGCGAAGGAAAACGGCCGCCCCCCAACAAAAACGGCCGTTCCCCACCACAGCTACATGACAGAAAACGGCCGTACACTCAACAGAGACGGCCGTTCCCTACTACAACTGCATGAAGGCAAACGGCCGTATCCTGACTACAAACGACACTGATTTCAAGCGGGCTGCATGAAGGGTTGTGCCGCTTGTTGGAAAGAAAAATCAAGGATGTCGGCCGTCTCGCGGGCATGTTCCAGGGTCAGCGCCACCAAATTACCGTCTGCGTCCAGGTCAAGAATGGTATTTTCGTTGATCTCCTGCGTATCCACGATTTCTTTATCATTTAACTGAATATAAAGGGTGTCTGTATCAGCAAAGTAGCGAATTTTCACAGTCAATTCTCCTTAAAGCGGCGATCAAAAAAGACGTTGTGAACAGTCTCTGCGTCAGCGAGCAAAACCACCCGCAAATAACGATTGTCTGCTGCGGCGATTTTAGCCCACCGGCGAATACGGCCGTCGCTTTGAATTTCTTCGCGCACGGGATGGTTGATGACGTGAAGAATCCATTCATCTTGAATCAATGCCCGATCCGGCCTTGATTTGATGGCCGCGAAGTAAGCGGTTGTTTTGAATGACATTGGTTTACTTTTGTTTGGAATTCAGTATAGCATAAAAAACGGCCGTACCCCTTGAACAGAACAATGGGCAAAAACGGCCGTTCCCCACCAGAACTGCGCGAAGGCAAACGGCCGTATCGCCAACAAACCAATTGTCAAATAATGTAGCACCTAGAGTGCAAATACCCGTAGCAAGGCATGATCAATTTGACCCATTTCCTCCGGAGTAAGTACCCCCCGAATTTTGATCAGCCGCACACGATGATCAATGGGGCGAGTCTGCAAACAATCGGCAACAGATTTTTTTGACAACCCATTGTCCGGTGTTGGCTCAATCGTGACATTAGTGATAATTCTAGCCTTCTTTTCGCTCCACTCAGTTAAAGGCACGACTTGAATCACAGGCACACGCTCATTATAGGTGTTGTTGGTGACGATGACACACGGCCGTATTTTGCCTGTTTCCGATCCTTTGGTCGGCTCCAGATTCACGTCAATGACCATACCACGTACAAGAGAACTCATTCCGGCCACTCCAAAATGGCCGTTTCCGTCAATTCGCGCAAATCGGCATCCTCATCGTACACGGCGGCATACAAATCGGCCGATTCCCGCAAGAGACGCGCCTCTAGCTCCGCCTGTAACCGGTCAAGTGCGGTACGTACCATATCTCCTTTATCCTTAAAACCGTAAGTACGATACTGCTCTAAAAAAGTCTGTTGGGATTCTTCCAAACTAAATTTTGTCTGAATCATCATATGCCCCTATAAAAAGGCTAAAATTAGCCCCTGTTTTAGGGGTCAATTTTACGGCCTTTTGGGGGCCTGTCAATTGATTCAGCGAAGGAAACGGCCGTTCCCCACCACAACAGAAACGGCCGTTCCCCACCACAACCGCGCGAAGGAAAACGGCCGTATCCACAACAAAAACGGCCGCTCCCCCCCACAATTGTGTGAAAGGAAAACGGTCGTCTTTAGATGTACCACTCCGGTCGATTATTCAGCCAAAGGAATTTTATGGGTAAGTGCATTGTCTACAAGTTAAGGACAATTGTGAATGGGTGTGTAATCCATATTTAGCGATTACGCTACCAGAGGCAAAGAATCATATTCTCTGGCAGAGTTGATATACCTTGAAAGGGCATAAACTGACATTCTGATCTGAAACCCACTTGGCAGCAAACAAGAGAAAGCTATACTCCGCGGTTTTTATTGAGGAGTTAGAGAAGGACATGATCAAGCTGAGTTTCACACCGGAAATCATAAACCAATTACATCACGAACGTATCCATCACTCTCACCCCCGTGTGCGCCAACGGATGGAGACAGTTTATCTGAGAGCGCTGGGTATTT
>JABFFZ010000058.1 GCA_013112725.1 Chloroflexota bacterium | reverse complement strand
TCCAGACCGGTGCGACTTGAGCCTGTTTCAATTGGGTCTTGACTTGTTGGAGCATTTTCTTAATGAATCCATGGAAATTCCTGTGGCTTTCTCTATGCCGCAGGCATCACATTAAAAATGTACGGTAGTGAAATGGCCAATTTCCAGCGGGAACGGCTGCAACTGGCCGTGCTGGCAAACATCACCGCACAGTTGGCGCTGGAGGAGAGTTTGCGCTACGTGAAAGAACGGGAGACATTCGCACGGCCGTTGGCCGGATTCCAGGTGATTCGCCACAAGCTGGTGGACATGGCCACACAGGTGGAAGTGAGCCGCGAATTCACCTACCGCGTCGCCGCCAAAATGGACAGCGGGCTGGATCAGGTAACGGAGGTTTCGATGGCAAAAAACTTTGCCTGCCAGGTGAGCGATTTTGTCACCACCGAAGCAGTGCAAATTTTTGGCGGCTACGGCTACATGCGCGAATACCTGGTGGAGCGCCTCTACCGCGACAACCGCATCCTCTCCATCGGCGGCGGCACAACGGAGATTATGAAGGAGATTATTGCCAAACGGTTATTATGACCAACAGGCATAATAACCATTCCCCGCTATAATTGCCCCCTTATGTTTGACAAAATTTTAGGTGTAGAAGAACAGGCGCATACGGCCGAGGATGACGAGTGGGACGCCTTTGTGGCCGCCCATGCGCAGGGCAGTTTGCTGCAAACGACGGGTTGGGCGCGGCTGAAGAACCGTTTTGGCTGGCGCTCGCATCGAGTGTGGCTGAAGCGCGACGGCCGTATCGTCGCCGGGGCGCAGCTCTTGTACAAATCGGCGGCAATGGGGCTGATGAAAATGGCCTACATCCCCCATGGGCCGCTGGTGGATTGGACAGACGCGGAGCAAACGGCCGTGCTGCTCAACCAGATTGACCACTCCGTCTATGAACGGCGGGCGGCCATCGTCAAGATGGAGCCGCTGGTGTGGCAAGACGACGTGCCGCCGGACGACTGGCAGGCCATTTGCCAGCAACATGATTTACGGCCAGAAACGGATACCATCCAGCCGCCGCAGACGGTGATAGTGGATTTACGGCCGTCGCCCGACGACATTCTAGCGGGGATGAAACAGAAAACCCGCTACAACATCCGCCTGGCGGCCAAAAAAGGCGTCACCACCCGTCTGGGCAGTCGCAGCGATTTGCCCACTTTTGTGCGGCTGATGCAGCTTACCGGCCAGCGGGACGGTTTTGGCGTCCACACGCCGCTTTATTACCAGGCGGCCTATGAGATTTTTGCCGAGACGGGGCAGGCGGCGTTGTGGCTGGCGGAGTTTGAAGGACGGCCGTTGGCCGCCATCATGGTTTTTACCCTGGGGACAAACGCCTATTACCTCTACGGTGCGTCCGGCAGCGAAGAACGGGAGCGCATGCCCAATTATGCCGTACAGTGGGCGGCCATTGAGTGGGCCAAAAACCAGGGCTGCCAGAGCTATGACCTGTGGGGTATCCCCGACGCACCGGAAGCGGAACTGGAAGCCAATTTTACCAACCGGCATGATGGATTATGGGGCGTTTACCGCTTCAAACGGGGCTTTGGTGGGGAAATCAAACGCACTATCGGCGCGACAGATCGGGTGTACAATAACCTGGCCTATAAACTGTATCAATGGAGGCGAAGCCGGTAACGTGAACTTCCACCCCCTCACCTCCCCCACCGAATGGCAGAATGCTCTTTGCCACCTGCCAAACACCCACGCGCTGCAAAGCTGGACGTGGGCAGCGTTTAAGTCACGGTGGGGGTGGCAGATGCAGCCGTTGGTGATGCTTCAGCCAGGCAGCGACAAACCGCTGGCGGCGGCAATGGTTTTGAAACGGCCGTTGCCCCGCACCCCCTTTTCCATCCTCTATGTGCCCAAGGGGCCGGCCTTTGATTACACCAACGAGGCGCTGCGCGGACTGGTGTTGGCCGAATTGGAGCAGATAGCACGGCAGGAGCGGGGGATTTTTATCAAGATTGACCCGGACGTGGTGAAAGGTTGGGGCGCAGAAGTTGAGCAGCCCGCACCGGGTGGCGTGGAGTTCATCCAGGATTTACAGGCGCGGGGCTGGCGTTTTGCGGATGACCAGATTCAGTTTCGCAACACCGTTGAGCTTGACCTGACATTGTCCGAAGAGGAACTGCTGGCGGCGATGAAGTCGAAGACGCGCTACAACATCGGGCTGGCGGTGCGTAAGGAGATCACGGTGCGGGCAGGGACGCCGGATGATTTTCCGGCGCTGGCAGCGATGTACCAGGAGACGGGAGAGCGGGATGGGTTTGGGCTACGGCCGTTACCCTATTACCTGGACGCCTGGCAAAGTTTCCACCAATCAGGTATGGGTCAGCTATTGCTGGCGGATTATGGGGGTGAACCGGTAGCGGCCGTTTACCTGGTGAAATCGGGCCAGAAAGTGATTTATATGTATGGCGCGTCCACCGAAAAAGAGCGTAACCGGATGCCCAACTATTTGTTACAATGGGAGGCTATCCGCTGGGCAAAAGCACAAGGGTTTGAACGGTATGATATGTGGGGCGCGCCGGACGAATTTACCGAGAGCGACCGACTGTGGGGTGTGTGGCGCTTCAAGGCTGGGTTCAATGGCCAGGTGGTGCGGCACATTGGTGCGTGGGATTATGTGGCACGGCCGTTTTGGTATTGGGTATATGGTACGGCCGTGCCGAAATATCTGGATGTGTTAAAAAAAAGAGGAAGTAATTGGGTAATGGGGTAATTGAGTAATTTGCCCCTTCAATTACCCCATTACTCAATTACATAATTACCCCATTGAAGGAGAGTAAACGTATGGCACGAACAATTGTCATCTTAGATGGCGACCAGACCGGACAGGAATTATTGGAAGAAGCACTGCGGGTGCTGGAACCCAGCGTCACCCGTTTTGACGTGGAATTTTTGCGGTACGACCTCAGCCTGGAAAACCGGCGCGCCACCAACAACAAAGTTGTCTACGACGCCGGGAAAGCAATCCGCGAACACCGGGTGGCCCTCAAAGCGGCTACCATTACCCCGGAAATCAAGGAGGATGTGGGCAGCCCCAACCGCATCTTGCGCGAGGAAATGGACGCGGAAGTGATTTTGCGCACCGGGCGACGTATTCCCGGCGTCCGCTCCACAGCCGGCGTTTATGCGCCCATCAGCGTGGTGCGCATGGCACGGGACGACGCCTACGGCGCCAAAGAATGGCGCGAGGGGGAAGACGGGTCGCCTGAGGAAATGGCTTACCGCACCGAAAAAATCAGCCGCCGCGTCTGCCGGGCGGTAGCCGAATACGCCTTCCTCCATGCCCGCGATACAGGCGCCAAGGTGTTTGGCGGCCCCAAATTTACCGTCAGCCCGGTGTATGAAGGCATGTTTAAGGAAGAGCTAGATGCCTGCGCCGAAAGGTACCCAGATGTACGGTACGAACCGCAATTGATTGACGCCACCTTCGCCCTGCTGTTAGCCACCACGGGCGAACCGTTGGTCATTCCAGCGCTGAACCGGGACGGCGATTTGCTCTCTGACATGGTACTGCAAATGTTTGGCTCCATTGCCGGGTCGGAATCTATGGTCATCTCCATCAACGCAGAAGGGCAGATTGACTGCCTGATGGCGGAAGCGCCACATGGCACCGCGCCCCGCCTGCAAGGGCAAAACCGGGCTAACCCCATGGCCATGATCCTGGCAGGGGCCGGGATGTTGGCCCATATGAAAGAGAAAGAGGCCAAGCGGGCCAGCCGCGCCATTTATGAAGCCACGTTGGAAACAGTATATGACGGCATTCGCACCGGCGACATTGGCGGCACGGCCAATACAGACGAGTTCACCAACGAAGTCATCCGCCGGGTGAAAACGAAGTTGGAGGTGTGGTCGGCGCTTTCTTAGCAGAAGTAAGCAGTGAACAATGAGCAGTAAGCAGTCACCTGCTGCTCACTGCTCACTCAAAAAGGAGGGATTATGCTAGAAGTTATTAACCGCCAGCCGGAGACGCCACAGCACCAGACGCCGCTGCTGTTTGTGCATGGGGCGTGGCATGGGGCGTGGTGTTGGGATGAATTTTTCCTGCCTTATTTTGCCGAAAAGGGCTGGTCGGCCCATGCGCTCAGTTTGCGGGGGCATGGGAACAGCCCCGGCCGAGAAAAGATTCGCTGGCATACGGTGACCGGTTATGTGGCCGATGTAGCCGAAGTGGCCCAAAGTTTACCGGCGCGACCGGTGGTGATTGGGCATTCGATGGGGGGATTGGTGGTGCAGAAGTACCTGGAAACGTACCATGCCCCGGCCGGGGTGCTGCTGGCGGCCGTACCGCCGCGCGGGGTCATTGGTACAACATTACGGTTGGGGCGTAATCATCCCGGTGTGTTGTTCAAAGTGAATCTGACATTGAGCATGCAGCCGGTGATTGGCACACAGGCGTTGGCGCGAGAAATGTTTTTTAGCGAGGAGATGCCGGAGGAAGAGGTGGCGCGGTATTACGGCCGTCTCCACAACGAATCCTTCCGCGCTTTCAACGACATGCTCTGGTTGAACCTGCCCAAACCGAAAAAAGTCAAGGCCCCAATGCTGGTACTGGGCGGCACAAAAGATACCATTTTTACGGTGGATGAGGTGAAGAGTACCGCCGCTGCTTATAACACCGAGGCTGTCTTCTTCAACATGGCGCACGATATGATGCTGGAAGCGGACTGGAAAGCGGTGGCCGATCACATGATGGGATGGTTACGGGCGCAGGGGATTTCGTGACCGGTCAACTGTAATCTGTAATCCGTCAATCTTAATCCAACTTCGGATAACGGCAGCAATTCTCAATTTACCAAGAGCCAGCGATTCAAATGGCGCTTACAGAGAGCAAAGCCCCCCCTTCAACAGGTTCAGGGCAGGCTCTGCGTGGGCCGGGCGCCAGTTGCGCAGGCCGACTTTGCCTTTTGTAGGTGCAGATTTATCTGCCGCCGCCGAGCAAATTGAGAATTGCCGGGAAATTGCCGGGAAAACGGAATATAGATAACGGCTTATGGGTTACAGAGAGGCCGGCCGAATCGTGACCAGCGTGATTTCCGGGGGGCAGAGGAAGCGAACGCGGGGGGCGCTGAGACCTTCCAGGCCCACACCGCGCGAGACGTAGAGATGGGTACGGCCGTGATGGTATAAGCCCATCACAAAGCGCCGCCCCAATTGGGAACTAGTGAGCAGGGGGCCAATAATTGGTAAACGCACCTGACCGCCGTGTGTATGGCCGCATAAGTAGAGATCAATGCCGTGCTGCATGGCCTGGGGCGCCAGTTCCGGCGAATGGTAGAGCAAGACCTGGGGTGAATGGCTGGGCGTTTGGGCCATCAATTGTGACAGCCGGGCCTCATCCGTGGGGATGTGGTGGGTACAGTCCAGACCAATGAGGGAGAGGGTACGGCCGTGACCCACATCCACCAGCACACATTCTTGCCGCAACAACTGCACAGAGAGGTCATCGAAAATGGGAACCACCGTTTCCCGCAGGTCAACTGTGGGGCTGCCCAGCGTGGCATAGACGCCATAAGGTGCTTTCAGACGGCGTAACAATTGCCACACCTGCCGGTGTGTTTCCGGGTCACGGTTATAGGAGAGATTAACAAAGTCGCCGGTAATCACAATCAAGTCGGGTTTGGCCTTTTTAGCCAGTGCCACCACCTGTTCTTCCCGCGCCGTCAGCCGCTCAATATGCAGGTCTGTGATGTGCAGCAAACGCAGCGGCGGGCTGCCGGGTTTCATCCGGTCTGTAAACATGAGAAACTCATTCATCCGCAGGCGAAACGGCTCAATTTCCGCGCCCCAAATGAGCGCCGCCAAACCGATTAACTGTGCGCTTAACAAGAGAGCAATCCCCAGATGTGTTCCCAGCCAACGGGACAACAGGGCGATAACGGCCGTTGCCGCCAACCGGGGCAGCGCCAACACCACAAACTGCGCCTGCCAGGGGCCATAAGAAACCCCGCGCCGGGGCAGTGAACGCAGCAGCAACATATCGTCGGCCAACATGGCGGCCATAAATAATGTCACCGCCTGCATGGAATTTTTATCACCGGTTAACAGCACCCAGCCCAAACCAGCCAACCCACTAAAGGTCAGCCATAACAGCAACAACACCCAATCCGGCCAGGTTACCGGTTGGTGAAAAAAGAGCATGAGCTTGTGCAGCCCCCCCTCAGCCAGAACGTCTACTTCCGGTTCGGCAATCTCCTGGGGTTCTTCCAGCCGCTCGTCAAACAGTCTTGTCTCTTGCACTATTCACTCCTGTTTACACCTCATTGGAACAACAGGATCGTGCGGCATCATTCTTACCGTTGTTCTTAAATTTGCCCAAGTGAACGGGACAGCAACACAGTCAATTTATGCGCCAGATTTGATTGTGACGGGTATGGCCTGGTAAAGGGCTAACCATTCGGGCAAGGTCAGGGTTTCGGCGCGGCGACGGCCGTCTACCCCCGCTGCGGTCAGCCATTCTCCCACTTCTTCTTTGCCCAGCCCCAACTGGCGCAGGTTATTTTGCAGTTGTTTGCGTTTCTGGCTGAAACCGGCGCGCACAATGCGGAAAAACGTTTCTTCCTCAGCCAACGGCAACGGCCGTACTCCCGCCAACTCCACGCGCACCACCGCCGAATCCACATCCGGCCGCGGCCAAAAGGCGCCCGCTTTGATAGTAGCAATGGTCTGGACACGGCCGTAAAACTGCACACTGAGCGCCAGCAGAGACATATAGGGGGGTACGGCCGTGAGCCGTTCCGCCACCTCTTTTTGCACCGTTAATACCATCAATTCCGGTTTGTGGGGGGCCGCCAGCAAATGGCGCAAGATGGCTCCCGTAATGTAATAAGGCACATTGGCCACAACCTTGTACGCCTTGTCAAAGAGCCTATCTGGTTGCTGCGCCAGTATATCCCCATGAAGAATCTGCACATTCGTCACCCCCGCTAATTCGGTGTGCAGGATGGGCAGAAAACGGTCATCCAATTCCACCGCCACCACCCGCCGCGCCCGCTGCGCTAGCAGCCGCGTTAGCGCCCCCAGCCCCGGCCCAATTTCCAGCACTTCGTCTACATCAGCCACGGCTGCCGCATCCGCAATCCGCGCCAGCACATTGTCATCAAACAAGAAGTTCTGTCCCAGGCTTTTTTTCGGTTCCAGTTGGTAATGGTCGAGGAGTTGTTTGGGGTGCATGAATTACCCAATTACTTAATTACGCAATTACCCAATTACCAGACCTGTCAGTAGGTACTTGCGTAATATTTATGGCAGCGCCTCCGGCAGCAAAAAGTTAATATCTTCCAGCGGCGGGATAGGGGTAAGGTAGTACACATCAACCGTGCCCGACCAGGGAATGTAGGCGTCTTCGGCGTAACCGAGGTCAATCCAACGGCCGTGAACCCCCCCACCCGTATCCCCGGCATAACCCACGCCATAACCAGGTACGTAAACCCAGGTGCGCCAGGGCACAATGGCCCGGTCTACGGCCACTACTCCCTTTTGCGCCGGTAGACCACTGGCGGTAATGCCGTAATCGGGCGCTTCCAATGGCTTGCCTGAACTGCCCGCATGGTAGGAAGTGACGCGCATCGTCACCACCCGCCAGTATTGCAACGCGCCATCAGGCGTGTTCAAGATGCGGGTGACGATTTTGGTGCCATAACCGACAACTTCTGTCACCGGTTCCCGCGCCACCCATTCGCCGTCCACCGTTTCACCGACGGCCACACCATTTTCATACCGCACCCGAATCCGCTGCCGCAAAATGCCGGGAACACCGGGGCTAACCACCTGTTTGGTATCAATTTCCAGGCGACTATCAGCCTGGTAAATGGTCTGGTAGGGAATGGGAGCGTCGGCCACCCGAAAATCTTCGGTGACGCGCACCACCTGAATGGTGGTATTCGGCTGCAAAGGCGCTTCCGGGCCGGGCAGCACATAATCGCTGCCAATCAGGGTGACGCCGCTGTCGGCCAATACATCCAGCGCGTTGATATGGGTGGTGCGAGTGGTGATGGTACGGCCGTCCACCAGAATCGTCACGTTAAAGGCGCGCCGCACGGTAATGGTCAGGCCCTCGGTAAGTGGGGTATGGGGCGCCGGCTCGGTGCTGTCTAGCGGTTGCAGGGTGATGCCGGCTGCGGCGACGGCCGTGCCTACCGTCGCTGCTCCGGTGCGCACCGTCTGGCGCTGACGGCCGTCGTGAATGGTGATAGTAACAAATTTGCCAATTTCCAGGGTGTGGGGTAACGGCCGTGTCGCTAACACCTCCACCGGCGCGCGCACACCATCGGCAAAAATGGGCACATCGGCCGCTGGATTCAGCCCAATTTCGGCCAGAAAACCAGCCAGATGTGGCTGGTGGCTAAAGTAGGTGTGGACGCCAACGGCCGTGCGCACCGTTACAGCGCGCGCGCGTTGGATGCTGATGGTTGTGGCCGGTGGGTCTTTCTGGGGCGGGATGACCACATCTTCTGGCCGCAACGTCACCCGCGCCGCCGCCAATACCTCGGCCACCGTCCGGTAATGACCGGTAAGCCGGGCAATCTGCTGGTCGCCATCCATCACCACATACTCTTCCTGGGCCAGCATATACCCGGCTGCTACCAGACTGGCCATACCAAACAGCAGAAAGAGGATCACCAGGACGGTTGATAGACGATTACGGGTGCGCATAAAAAAAAGAGATTGGAGATTGGAGACCAGAGATCACAGGCGTCACGTAATCTCCAATCTCTAATCGCCAATCTCCCGATATATCCATGGAACCGATGACCACCAGGTTGTCCTGGGCGCCCGAAAGAATCGCCTTAGTGCTGCTTCTTTCCAGACCTGACACGGTTCGGCGGCTTTCGCCGCCAGGGACCCAGTGCTCACCGGTCTCATAGATACATCTGTAAATGAAGCGGCTGGAATCGTAACAAAAACCCCCTTGCTGGTCAAATGCATGAGAAAAAGAACAGCAATTCTCAATTTACCGAGAGCCAGCAATTAAAATCGCGCCTACAGAGAGCAAAGCCCACCCGCGTGGGCTGGGCGCCAGTCGGCGCAGGCCGACTTTGCCTTTTGTAGGTGCAGATTTATCTGCCGCCGCCGGGCAAATTGAGAATTACTGGAACAAGAATAGCAATCCTAAATGTGAAATCAAACAGGCGTAGGGGTGGGACGGCGCGGGTTCCATTTGGGCAAAACTTATGGGCTGGTCTCCGCGCCGTCTCACCCAATCCGGCCCAAACAGGGCGAGACAGGCGGGGAAGAACATGATTCTTTATGACAAAGGTATCGCCCGCCTGTCCCGCCCCTACACATCGTCTCAAATTGAGAATTGCTGGAAAAAGAAGAGGGTATCTGGGTTCAGATACCCTCTCACTTTACGGGGTCAAGAAACGGCACAGAACCGGTTCTTGACAGACACTAAAGTTGCTAAGGTTTCAGAATGATGGGCAGGTAGATCAAGTTGCCGGGTGCAGCCGCCACTGTCACCGTCGCCGAAGCAGTCGCGGTGGCCACATCACTTGGCCCGGCATTGTACGCTGTCCAGGTAGCCGTGTTGGTCGTGTTCGCCGTAATGGTTGCCGTGATGGTCAGACCGGCGGTCACGGTATCCACGCTTGCCCCTGGCAGCAGGTCATAGGGCAGGGCATTCAGCAGTGCGCCCAACTCATCATCTGCCAGGTCATGCAGCCCTAGCGTCACGTTACCGGTATTGGTGACGGTGTAGCAGTAGTAAACGGTCGTGCCAGACTCTACCGTGATGCTCGTGGTGGCGGCGCAGACGCCTGGCGTGGTACCTACCGTTTTCACCAGCGTGATGGCCGGCACGGGCACGGGTGTCACGTTGACTGTAGCCGAGTCTGTGGCCGTGGCTACGTCGCTTGGCCCGGCATTATACGCCGTCCAGGTGGCTGTATTGACCGTGGTGACGCTGATTGTGGCGGTCACCGTCAAGAAGGCAGATGCCCCCGGAGTGAGCGCATAGGACAAGCCATTCAAGATAGTGCCTAACTCACTGTCTTCCAGGTCGTGCAGGTTCAGCGTGACGTTGCCGGTATTTTCAACTTCATAACAGTAGTAGACGGTTGAACCGGCCACGACGGTGATCTCGTCTGTGGTGGCGCAAACGGCCGAATCGGTGCCCACCGTTTTCGTCAGGCTAATGGCCGGGGCAGCGACTTCATTCACGTCCAGTGTTACCGGCAATATCACCAGGCTCGTACCGTTGCCGGGGCCAACATCTGGGTCATTGCTGGCTACACACAGATTGGCGGTATAGGTACCGGCTGCCAGACCGGTTGAGTCGAAGGTAACGGTGACATCGGTACTCGTGCCGCCGCCATTGCTGCCACTGGTGGGGTCTACACTCAACCAGGGCACGTCACTGGGATTGCTGCAATCGGACAGCCCCTCGATGATGAAAGGCAGACCTTGCGGCCCAACATCAACCAGGTCAGCCCAGCCAGCAGTAGTAAATTGCATGGCATTACCTGTTGTGGTCTGGCCCAGAATAGAGATGGGCGGCGCCCACGGGCCAGAAGCCAATGTGCCGTTTGCCTGCCAGTCCACCCAGTAAGTTCCGGGTGGCAAGAAGGTGTTGATGTCCGTGACATTCGCCATAATCGGCCGGTCTGTGGCGCTCAGGGCAGTATCCAGGGTGCGGTAGATGTTCGACCAGCCGGTGGCGGTCATGCGGTTGGTGGTGGTGTCGCCAAAAACCACGTTGCTGTTGGGATCATTAGGCGGCCCATCCCAGATGCGCAGGTTCACGGCCGTGAATGTGGATGTGGTGCTGGAGCCGGTCTGGTAGCCAAAGAAGGTGATATTTTGCACAAACCAGCCACCGCCAGTGACAGTGAAGTCATCGGCTACCCGGTTACCGGCGGAAACCTGGTTACCAAAGCCAAACGTACCCATACCCAGGGCTGTTTGTAAGGCGCTTACATCAGCGCCGCCGGCGCCGCCGCCGGGATGGGTGACCAATGGGCCGTTGTCATAGAGGATGTCTTCGGGGACGCGCCAACTGCTCAGGGCCGGTGGAGCGCCGGCGGGCTGTCCATTGCTTAAGGCAGCGGTGCTGGCATCTTCACGGGCCACGGTGGCGTCACCGCCGGTTGTCAGAGCAGAGAGCACGGCCGTTGGCTCTTCAGTGATATTCCATGTCAGCGTCCCATCACCGGTGTTGGCAATGGTCAACGTCCGAGTGGTAGTAGTGTCCGGGTCCTGGATGCTGCTCAGGCTGAGCGGGTCTACATCAATGTTTTGGATTAACACATTGACGGTAGCCGTGTCTGTGGCTGACGCACTCTCAGGAACAACCTCATAGAACAAAATAGCCATGCCATCTTGCAACACCGGCTGGTTAAAAGAGTATTGCAGAGCAGTGGTGGCATCTTTGTTGATACCAACAGTGGCGGAAGCGCCGAAGCTGGTAGCCGGGTCATTGAAGTCCACATCCAGGTATTGGAATTTGATTTCGTTGCTGCCCTCAAACAAAAGCACCTGGAATGTTATAGTTTCGGCTGTGACCGAGCCGGGGAAGTGTGGCCGCTGATACCATTCGATGATGGCAACGCGGTTGGGCGCCGTACCCTGCACTTCCCAGTAAACATTACCCTGCTCATCATCCAGGTCATCCCAGAAGGGGAAGATGGTCAGAGGGTGAGCCGCATTTGGCAATGCTGCGTTGGTGAATCCTACATCGCCGGTGGTGGCATTAAACCGGATACCACCATTATTACCCACCCGCAGGTCACTAGACGTGACGCCATAGAAGGTGAAGGGGAAGGGAATGGTGATGTTGGCCTCACCGTCATCGGTCAAGTTCAATGGGGTACCGGTGGTATTGATGGAAATGTAGTTAAACGGCGCCTGATCATCATAGACGTAATCACCCAGAGCGGTCACGGCCGTCCACGTGGCCTCATTCGTAACTGAAGCCACCACCGTTTCCGGCACAATCACCTCTGGCGAGAAGTCTCCAGGGGCCAGGGTATAAGGGAAGTCATTGAGAATAACGCCCAGTTCCGTGTCCACCAGATCATGGAAGTTGAGCGTGACCGTACCGGTGTTTTCTACCTGGTAACAGTAATAAACTTCGGTGCCCGCCGCCACTGTAATCTCATCGGTGGTGGCACAAACGCCGGGCGTGGTGCCCACCGTCTTGCTCAGGCTGATGGCAGCGTTGCCCCCTGTCGGTTCACAGGCCGTAACGGTCACATCATCAATCGCCAGACCGGCTAGATTGACGCTGGTGTCAGAATCCAGGTGGAAACGCAGTTCCAGTTGCTGACCCAGATAACTACTGAGGTCGGCACTGTGTAAACCCCAGCCGGCGCTTTGTTGCACCGTCACCGCCGGGTTGCCAATGCCAGTTGTAACACGCATCGTAGCGTCATACCATTCCCACAGCCGTTCCGGACTGCCACCACCGACAAGTTGGGCGTCCACAAAAGCATGATCAAAGTTGGCGCTCTCAATCTGATACTTTTGCGCCCAGGAAAGTTGGACAGGGCCAACCAAACCGGTAAGGTCTATACCGGGTGAGAGTAAATCCTGGTTACTAGAAGTGCTGTAATCGCCATCTAGATTGGTCACCCAACAGTTGGCACCACTGTTACAGGAGTTGATCGGCGCAACAGTAGGTGTGCCCCAGGCCCAATCAACATTCGTACCTGACGCTGTAAAGCCGCCGTCATTAGCTTCAAAATCGGAGCTAAAGACCGTCACCGGCTGCGTACCCGTTAGACATGTGGCGGGCGGTGGTGGTTCACAAATGGTCAATGCCCAGATCTGCAGTACGCCCCCGTTAGCTGCCAGGTCATCATACACATTCAGCGTCCAGTCACCACCAGCATTTTGACCATCAAACCAGCTCAATCTGTAATTCAACGCGGGCTGATACACAATGCCACTCTGGATAGTGTAAAAGGTGTTAGGAATAGCGGCTTCTTCATCCAAAACCAGATTCATTTGCTGTTGGGCAGCAGCGCCACGGTCATTGAAAAGAATGACCTCATTCCCACCCGGCGCCGTTAGCGTTACATCCAGATCCGGCATATTGGTGTGGGTAAGGACAACGGTCACATCCAGATCTGCGATGCGCGGGTTACCCGGCACCGACAGGGTTGAGGTCACCAGACCAGGCCCGTCGGGGATGGTAACTGGCACGTCGGTGCTGGTGTACGTGGTGCAATTAGCCGTTGCCGGGACATGGGGGAATACAGAAACCGACAAATGATACGTAAAGGCAGGATCGCCAAGACCTGTGGGTTGATCCACATAAGCGTAATAGGTACCGGTCTCCTTCACCGTTAAGAAAAACGCTTCAGAATTCGGTGATGTTGTACTCGCATCATTGATGACCAAAATGGATAATGGAGAACCAAAAGCGCCTAAACCAAGACGCCCGTTCCAGGAGGTGCCACCATCGCGCTCCGGGTCCAAATCAAGGCTTAAGAAGACGGTATCGCCAGCATTCAATGCCATTACGAAAACATCATTGTCTGCCGCCGGATTAATCGTACCGGTCACCCAACCCGAAGCTGGAAGCGGCTGCCCACCATCGGTCAGGTTATTTGGCTCCATCTCCGCCGTAGGCGCGCCACTTTGCAGTTGGAAGTAAAGGTCATAGGGGCGCAGTTGGTTGGTAGCTGAGAAATGTTTCACCTCAAGATAATATGTTCCAGCCACTGGCAAAGTAGCCCCGGCAATACTCGAAGACAGGCCGCCAAAAGTGCCGTCATCGTCATCAAATTCGATCAGGGTCACGCCATCCGTATCAAATATACGCAGTTGGCTGTCACTACTGGCATTAGCCGAGCCGGCGGTCATGATCGCCACATAAACACGGTCGCCGGCCTGGGCCGTAAATGAAAAATAGTCTAAATCAGCATTGGGATGCACATAACCACGTACCACAGCACTGTTGCCACCCAGGGCGTTAGCTGTGGCGGGCGTATCATTCGGTTCCGTTTCGTACACGGAAATAGCGCCCAGAGGGGCCACCAGACGAGTGGCCGGCACATTGCCAATAACGCTACCCCCTACTTCTAATACGGATATTTCGGCGGTATCTGCCGGCTCTGCGGCGGGGATTTCTTTTTCCGGCTGGCCTGTTTGGGCAATGCCTGGGGGGGCACTGGCAAACGCCAGCGAGAAAAAGGTGAGACTCAACAGTACACCGACAAACAACAATACTAAGATAAGCGGTTGTTTCCTCATGGTTTTCTCCTTTTGATTGATTGAGGTGATAAGGGCGCCCCAATGGCGCCCCAAAACACAAGAACAGAAGTGGCAGCAGTGTAAATATGAATGAGAAGTGAGAGAAGTCATAAAAAGTATAACCATGAACTTCTGCCTTGTAAATAAATTCAGGCAATTTGGGGTGCCGATTTTGCGTTGATGTCAGAGAGGAGTTCGCGCATCGCGCATCGCGCATCACGCTTCACGTTTCACGTTGGTCCACACGAAATCCTGACGACGCAGTCTCTCCATCGCTTCCTGGCGGCGTTCCCAGGGCACAAAGAGGTGGTCGTGGTAATAGGCGGAAACGGGATTGACAGGGATGCCCGCCTGAGCCAACCGCGCGGTAATGGCGGCCAGAAAACCTACGGCCGTCAACGCCGAATGAACCGTCAGGGTAATACAGGCCCACGTGCTGTCAAACGATAGGCTGCAGGCGATGGCCTGTTCCTGGCTGGCAATCACCGTGACCCCTTCTTCTTCCCAGAATGTACCCAGCGGCACAAAGGGCAGGGCTTGGTAAGCATCCGGGGTGAGGGTGGTAAAGATATACGGCCGTAGCTGCAAAACCGGCTGCATCGCGGCCAGTAACCGTTCTAAATCTGTTTCGCCATTCATAGGGGAATTGGTTTGAGGTCGGCGCGTTTATAGAGGGGGTGTCCGGGACGGCCGTTCTTCAACTTTACCAGGCAGTGTGGCGACCGCAAAAACGCTAACACCGCTTCATCTCTGTTTTGGTATGCGCCTCTAGCGCCCCAGGCACACACCGTCAGCGCCGCTTCACTCTGAAGTTTCTGCAACCAGTCATCATTTTCCGGGCCAACCGCATCGGCCACCCGATACAGAGCCGCCGGGTTGGTTGACCTGTAGGCAAACAAGTTGCCCATTAAAAGCCCGCCATACCCCCACCGCCGGGCATACTGGATGCACACACACGATGTGTGGTCGTCCAACTCCCCATCCGCCACCGACGGATTCAAACAGACAAACAAAGCCAGCGCCCCCGCCTCATCCCACACCCGCCGCAGTTCATACCGGTACTGCCGACAAGCCGAAATAATTGCTGAACTTTTCATCCCAACGTGATGACCACTTTTCCTTTGGCGCGTCCTTCACCCACATAGCGGAGCGCTTCCGGAACCTCACTGAGCGAGTATCGTCTATCAATCACCGGGACGACCTTTCCCGTTTCACAAAGCTCTGTGATAGCGACTAAATCTTTTCGATTTTGGGGCACAGCCAGGAAAGTTATGTTCCTGTCCGCGCTTTTTCTTATCCATGGGCCGATAAGCAAAATCTGGAAAAGGACAGCCACAGAACCGCCGACAAAGAAACAGCTTCCATTTGGGCTGAGTGCCCGCTTATAAGCAAAAACCGAACGATGGGCGATCACATCCAGGATCAGATCATACTGTTTTCCATTCCTGGTGAAATCTTCCCGAGTGTAATCAATGACATGGTCTGCACCAAGCGAACGCATAAAGTCCAGCTTGCCCACGTTATCCACGCCCGTCACTTCGGCCCCGTATAATTTGGCAAGCTGAATGGCAAATGAACCGGCGCTGCCGCCAGCGCCGTTAATCAAAACTTTTTGCCCTGGCTGAACCTGCCCTTTCTCACGAATCGCGCGCAGGGCGATCACGCCAGCTTGTGGAATGGCGGCGGCTTCCTCGAACGTCAGACTGGCCGGTTTTAGGGCCATAGTTTTGCCATGCGTACAGACATACTCGGCAAAACCGCCATGATAACCGGGGATTTC
Source organism: Chloroflexota bacterium (assembly GCA_013112725.1). Classification (GTDB taxonomy): domain Bacteria; phylum Chloroflexota; class Anaerolineae; order Promineifilales; family Promineifilaceae; genus CAADGU01. Next base: position 20,164 of record JABFFZ010000058.1, on the reverse strand, counting down.
GCCAAACAGTTCATCGCCTGGTTTAAATTCGGTGATGTTTTTGCCAACAGATTCCACGCGCCCGGCGATATCCGACCCAAGTATCGGGCGACCTGGTTTCCGAAGCCCGCCGATGCGGGCATACAACGGTTTACCGATCAACCCTTCCCAATCAGCGCCGTTGATGGATACGGCATGAATCTTGATCAGCAGTTGATCATCCGTAGGAGTTGGCTTCTCGACGTCCGCGAGTTTTAGGACATCGGGTGAGCCATAGTTGTGATAAATAACTGCTTTCATATGTAGCGAACCTGATTTTTCATTTCATCGGCCGTAACGTGGTTCAAGAAACGCATCAACCGCCGTACAACTTCATAGGGCGGATTGCGCACAGCTAAAATGATGCCGTAATGAGTTTTTCCTGCACTGACATACTCACGAGCGAGAGTCTCAAAATCGTGACGATTATGGGTGAGCAACGTTTTACGTTGGCTAACAGCGTAGGCTAATTGTTCTTCATCGCTTTTGGCAAGCTGCCCTTCCTCACGAGCGGTGGTAGCTGCAAAACCGCGTCCCCGTAGTAAATCTGCTATCAACACATTGATATCTTCGTCGAGATAGAGTTCGATGAAAAGCTGGCTCACATATCCCTCACCAAGGGGTCAATCAACTCATCAGGAATTCGATTGCGTTCAATGTAATCGTTTATTTCTGCCTGATGTTCACTGTAATAACTCAAGGCATCAAATACCTGGGCTAATGTCAGGTGTGGCAACATGTTTGGTATTTCCTCCGCCATGACACCCTGCCGCCATGTTTCCACAATGGCCCTCACTGGCGTCCTTGTTCCTTTAATTATTGGTTCACCACTCAAAATCTTGTCATTTCTCACAATATACCGGTTTTCTGTGATTTGAATCATTGTAAATAACCTCATTTGGTATTTGTAGTATCTTCAGAATTGACATCTGCTGCGGTTGATTTTACCAATTCACTTTGAACAATATTTTTATCGAATCGAAGGTGCCATGAATACGCCCAAAAAGCTATATTTTGTCTCTGAGATAAGGTGTAAGCTAAATGATTATCAAGCGATTTGGCGATAATGAGACCACGAACTTGTTGATTTGGCTGTGCTAGATTTTCTTTAACCCAGGCAATATATCTGTCTGTTTGAGCCACCACTTTGTCAGGGGCTTTATTTCGTTTGAGTTCTATAACCACAAAGTTGTTATCTGAATCAAGACAGAGAATATCTATTTCTCCAGCTTCGGTACGGTAACGGATACCAACAGATCTTTTTTTTATTTGAGGCACCAGCGTCTAAATTAAGTGCATAAATACTCCACTCTGGAAACAGCTTATCAAAGTTTTGAACAATGTGCTGTTCCAAGTGACTTTCGAGAATATTATCAAAGCTTGGTGGTTTTAACTCGTCTGCTTTCCTTTGTTTGCGTCGAGTGAATTCGTCCCAGCCGATGATGGCCAATAAAAGAATAACGAAACCAATAACGCTGCCAATCAGTGCCCCAATAAACGATGACCAATCCATATCCGACAACTCCTGATTATCACTTATTTTAGTTTCATGGTTTTGTAATTCAACACAGCCTCCACTTGTGTCCTTTCAACGCCTAGAAACCATGTCAGAAACTCATCAATAGACGCACCGTCTCTTAGATTTTCAAAGAGCGCCGCTACAGGAACACGTGTACCCCGAAATACCCACGCACCACTGACCTTGCCAGGATGCCGTTCAACTGCTTCGATTGTTTCCCAATTTTTCCTATCATCACCTCGCATGTAGTTTACCATACGATGATCACCCGCCGCTCACCTTCGCCCATGTATCTTTAAGATTCACCGTCAGGTTAAAGACCGGTTTGGCCGGGGTGGAATCGGCGTCGCGGCAAAAGTAACCCTGGCGCATAAACTGGAAATGGCTGCCGTTGGCCGGGTCGGCCACAAAGGGTTCCACCAGGGCATTGTCCAACAGTTCCAGCGAGTGCGGGTTCAGGTTGGCGGTGAAATCCTGTCCTTCTTCCACTGCTTCCGGGTCTTCCTGGCTAAAGAGGCGGTCATACAACCGCAGTTCGGCCGTAACGCCGTGCCGGGCGCTGACCCAATGGATGGTGCCCTTGACTTTACGGCCGTCCACCGCATTCCCCCCGCGTGTCGCCGGATCATAGGTACAAAGAATCTCTACTACCTGTCCGGCTTCGTCCTTCACCACGCCCGTACACGTCACCAAATACGCCCCCAACAACCGCACTTCCCGGCCTGGGGCCAGCCGGAAGAATTTAGACGGGGCGTCTTCCATAAAGTCTTCCTGTTCAATGGCAATCTCTTTAGAAAACGGGGCCTGGTGCGTGGCCGGGTTTTCCTTGTCCTGCGGGTAGGTGGGGATGTCAAACCACTCTTCCTGGTCATCGGGATAATTGGTGATGGTCAGGCGCAACGGCCGTAACACCGCCATTCCTCTGGGGGCCACCCTGTTCAAATCTTCACGCACCACATACTCCACCAACCCAAAATCTACGGTGCTGTTCGCCGTGGAAATGCCGGTCAAGTCAATCAGGTTACGCAAGGCCGCCGCGGTGTAACCACGCCGCCGCATCCCCCGAATAGTGGGCATACGCGGGTCATCCCAACCATTCACATACCCCTCCTCCACCAGCCGCCGCAGCCGCCGCTTGCTGGTGAGCGTGTAGGTCAGTTCCAGCCGGGCAAACTCAATCTGGCGCGGGTGGTGAATGCCTAGCTGATCCAGGAACCAGTCATACAACGGCCGATGGTTCACATATTCCAGCGAACAAAGCGAATAGGTGATACCCTCAATCGAATCCGACTGCCCATGCGCCCAATCGTACATGGGGTAAATGCACCATTTGTCGCCGATGCGGTGGTGTGGCGTGTGCAAAATACGGTACATCACCGGGTCACGCAGGTTGATGATGGGCGAAGCCATATCAATTTTGGCGCGCAGTACCCGCGATTCTTCGGGGAATTCGCCGTTTTTCATCCGCTCAAAAAGGTCCAGATTTTCGGCAACGGTGCGGTCACGGTATGGGCTGTTTTTGCCCGGTTTGGTAAGGGTGCCCCGGTATTCGCGGATTTCCTCCGGGCTGAGATCATCCACATACGCTTTACCCTCTTTGATCAACTGCACCGCCCACTCATAAAGCTGGTCAAAGTAGTCAGAGGCGTACAGCAGCTCTTTCCACTCAAAACCAAGCCAGTGAATATCCTCAATCATGGACTCCACATATTCGGTTTCTTCTTTGACCGGGTTGGTGTCGTCAAAACGCAAGTTGCACGCGCCACCATAATCTTCGGCAATACCAAAATCCACACAAATGGCCTTGACATGGCCGATGTGCAAATAGCCGTTCGGTTCAGGCGGAAAGCGGGTCATCACCACGCCATCAAAATAGCCGGTGCGTAAATCCTCTTCCACCTGGCGGCGGATAAAGTCCAGGGGTTCGGTGGCGGTTGTTTCTTCTACCATTTTCTCGTTCATACACTTCCTCTCATCTTTGTGAATAGAAGCACAATTTTAACACGGGATGGCGTACTGCGCAGACCGCAGATTGATTATAATGAGCAGTATGATTTATTCGCTAACTACGGCCGTGAAACAAGATCGGACCATTCTGCAACACCCCATTTACCGTCTGAGCATAGCTCAATACCATGCCATGATTGATGCCGGCATTTTAGTGGCTGATGATCCAGTCGAATTAGTAGAGGGGTAGCTTATCCTCAAAGAGCCAAAAATCCCACAATTCACTTACACCATCAACGTTACACAGGAAAACCTTGCCGCTCAATTACCAGCAGGTTGGTTCGTCGGCAAGTACGATCCCATAACGATGTTTGACAGTGAGCCGGAGCCAGACATTGCCATCATTCGCGGTAAGATACGCGACTATTTACACCGGCATCCCGGCCCAGCCGATATAGGGCTGGTTATAGAAGTTGCCCATGCTTCATTGGCATATGACCAGACAGTGAAGAAACGGCTCTATGCGGCTGCTAAAATTCCGGTTTACTGGATTATCAATCTGGTGAACAATCAGGTTGAGGTTTATACTGAACCAACGGGAACAGGGAGAAACGCGACAAACCAACAAGAACAGATTTATGGGGTAAATGATGAGGTGCGGGTGGTGATAGACGGCCGTAGCCTCGCCATCATCTCCGCCAAAGAAATCCTACCCTGATGATCAGTCAGGCGACTCTACCCACACCTCGCCATTCTCTATTTTCACCGCGTAATGGGGAATTGGCCGTGTAGCCGGCAGCGCCAGCACCGCCCCCGTACGAATGTCAAAACAGGCCCCATGGCGCGGGCACTCAATCGAATACCCCTCCAATTTGCCATCCGCCAACGGCCCATCATCATGGGTACACAGGTCGGCAATACAATAAAACTCCCCGCCAACATTGAGAACAATCACCGACTCATATTCAAACTCATAAAAGAGCCGCTCCCCTGGCGGTATCTCTTCTACACGTGCCACCTTCACAAATTTCGCCATTTCAATTTTCGTTCCGTTCGTAAGTAGGCGGTTCCGTTCGTAGTAGGCGATTTATCGCCTTCCGACGGCGATAAATCGCCTACTACGAACTACAAACCGTCTTCACGCATATGCGCTGGGTCCGGGATGCCATAGGCGCCCGCTTTCAGCACTTTTAGTGAGAGCAGGGCACATTTCACTCGCGCCATGCTCAAGGGCACACCGATCAATTCCAACAAGTGGTCCTTGTCAAAATTGCGTATCTCTTCCAGCGTCAGCCCCTTGATCTCTTCGGTGAGAATAGAGGCCGACGCCTGGCTGATCGCACAGCCATCACCCCGCCAGGCAACTTCGGCCACACGGCCGTCTGCCCCCAACTTCACCTCAATCCGCACCACATCGCCGCACAACGGATTGTCTTCCTCATACGACCAATCCGGCGCATCTAGCTCGCCATAATTCAGCGGATTTTCATACAAGTCAATGATTTGTTCGCGGTAAATGCTGTCGTCCATAGGGGTAATTGAGTAATTGAGTAATTGAGTAATTGGGTAATTACGCAATTACGCAATTACCTACTGTCTGAATACCTTCTTCGCCCGGTGCAGGCTCATCACCAGTTTATCCACCTCTTCGGTGGTGGTATGGATGTAAAAGCTGGCGCGGGCGCTGGCGTTAATGCCCAGTTTATGGTGCAGGGGCATGGCGCAGTGATGCCCGGCGCGAATGGCAATGCCATCCTTGTCTACAATCTCGGCAATGTCATGTGGGTGCAGCCCGTGCATGGTGAAGGCAGCCACGCCACCCCGCTGCCGCGCCGACGGCCCAAGCAGCGTCAGTCCTTCAATTTCGCTCAATGCTTCCAGGGCATAGGTGGTGATGTATTGTTCGTAAGCGTGAACCTCATCCATGCCCAGGCCGATCAGGTAATCTACGGCCGTGCCCAACCCAATCGCCTCGGCAATAGCCGGTGTGCCCGCCTCAAATTTCCAGGGTAGTTCATTCCAGGTGGAGCCGGCCAACGTCACCCGGCGAATCATATCGCCGCCACCCATGAAGGGGGGCATCGCTTCTAACAAAACGCGTTTGCCATACAACACGCCAATCCCCGTTGGGCCGCACATTTTATGGCTGGAAAAGGCCGTGAAGTCACAGTCCCAATCCTGCACATCCATCGGCAGATGCGGCGCGGCCTGAGCCGCGTCCACCATGGCCAGCGCGCCCACTGCGTGCGCCATCTGCACCAATTGTTTGACGGGGTTGACGGTGCCAAAGACATTGGACACGGCCGTAAACGAGAATATCTTCACCCGCTCCGTCAACAAAGCAGGGATGGCGTCCATATCCAACGTACCATCTGGCAAAAAAGGCACATACTTCACCACCGCCCCCTTCTCCGCCGCCAGCATTTGCCAGGGCACCAGGTTGGCATGGTGTTCCATCTCCGTCAGTAAAATTTCATCGCCGGGTTCAAGGTTGGCCCGCCCCCAGGCAAACGCCACCAGGTTAAACCCCTCAGTAGCATTACGGACGTAAATCACTTCGGCCGGATCGGCCGCATGGATAAACCGGGCAATTTTGGCCCGCGCCCCCTCATATGCACTGGTCGCCGCCTCGCTCAGCGCATAAATGCCGCGATGTACATTGGCATGCATCTGCCGGTAATAGGCATCCATGGCCGTAATCACCACCGCTGGCTTTTGCGAAGAGGCGGCACTGTCCAGAAAGATCAGCGGCACACCCGGATGCGCCTCCACCTGGAGGATGGGAAAGTTGGCGCGGATTTTGGTTACGTCTAGCATCTTTGGCAATTGGGTAATTGAGTAATTGGGTAATTGGCAGTTACTCAATTACCCAATTACCCAATTACTTACTCTTCGACGGATTCTCAATCGGCACACCCACCAGATTGCCCCATTCGGTCCAGGAGCCGTCATAGTTGCGCACGGAAGGATAGCCTAACAGGTAGGTTAACACAAACCAGGTATGTGAGCTACGTTCGCCAATGCGGCAGTAGGCGATGACGTTTTTGTCCGGCGACAACCCTTTTTCGCCTTCGTAAATGGCGCGCAGGTCATCGGCTGTTTTGAAGGTGCCGTCTTCGGCCACGGCCCGGCTCCAGGGCACATTGGCAGCCCCTTTGATATGGCCACCACGCAGCGCGCCTTCTTGCGGCGAGCCGGGCATGTGCAATAGTTCACCACTGTACTCCTGCGGGCTGCGCACATCAACCAACGGCTGCCCGGCCTTCACATGCTCCAACACCTGGTCGCGGAAGGCGCGGATTTTGTAATCAGCGCGGGCGGCGGGGTAGTACGTCCCTTTGGCGAAAGAAGGCACGTCTTTGGTCAATTCGCGCCCTTCAGCAATCCATTTCTGGCGGCCGCCATCCATCACTTTGGCATCTGCATGGCCGAACAATTTGAAGACCCAGAAGGCGTAGCAGGCCCACCAGTTGTTTTTGTCGCCGTAGAAAACCACGGTTGTGTCATTGCTGATGCCGTGTTTTTCCATCAAGGCGGCAAACTGCTCCTCATTCAGATAGTCGCGGCGAATAGCGTCATTCAGGTCGGCCACCCAGTCAATATGGACAGCGTTGGGGATGTGGCCGGTGCTGTACAGCAGCACATCCTCGTTAGACTCTACCAGGCGAATATCTTTTGTATGCCCCAAATGTTCCGCCACCCAATCAGTGCTGACTAAAACATCGGGATGCACATAACCTTTGTCACTCATTCGTCAACCTCCATAGCACATTGTGGTAATGAATTGATAAAACAAAAGTGGCAACTTCGCCACAAACCAGGAAAGGCGGGAGAAGTTGCCACCGTTATCATGCGCAATGAACAGGCAGGTACGGCCGTTACCTCTCCCGCCTATAACACAAGCACCAATCACGCCAGATGACCATGATTAAGTGTAAATTTTCTCGACGATGCGATCGAAAATACGGTTGCGCACCCCTTCAAAGGGGATACGGCGCATGAGTGGGTCAAAAAAACCCTGGACCGACATTTCAACGGCCGTATTGCGCGGAATACCCCGGCTCATCAGGTAGAACAGTTCTTCGGGATCAAGCTGGCCGATGGCCGAGGCGTGGGTGCATTTGACGTCGTCGGCTTCAATTTCCAGGCCGGGGATGGAGTCCGCGCGGGCGGTTTTGTCCAGCATCAGGTTACGGTTGGCCTGGAAGCCGTCAATCTTTTGTGAACCGGGTTGGGCCTTGATCATGCCCTGCCAGACAGTGCGCGATTTGTCCCGCAGCGCCCCTTTGTAGAGCAGGTCGCTGGTGGTGGAACCGGCGTTATGGTTTTGTTGGGTGTCCATGTCCAGGTGTTGACGGCCGTTGGTGAAGAAAATGCCACTCATCCGCCCCCAACCACCGGGCCGGTCCAGTTCCAACGTCTGGAACGCCTTCGTCAGGCGAGACCCCATGACGCTCGTCACCCAATCCAACCGCGCATCCCGGCCAATACGGCCGCGTTCGTGGTTGAACTGCCAGATATTCTGGCCGAAATCTTGCAGCCCGGCGTAGATGAGGCTGGCGTTGTCGCGCACCAGCAGTTCAATGCAGCCGTTGTGCAAGCCCGGCAATTCGCCACCGGCGGAGGCGTATTCATCCATGAACACCGCTTCCGCGCCCACATCTACAATGACCAGCGTGTGGGTGAAGGTCTTGCCGTTCACCGACCACAAGACACTGTGCAATGGCGCGGCTGCCTGCACATTTTTGGGCACATACAGGAACGTGCCGCCGCGCCAGAAGGCGGCGTGCAGGGCGGCAAATTTGCCTTCATCCGGGCGCACCCCCTCGGTCATAAAGTGTTTCTGCAGGAGGTCGGGGTGTTGGCTGACGGCCGTGTGCATATCACAAAAGATCACCCCCTGCGCCTTCAACTCGTCACTCAGTTCATACTGGCGCACCACGCCATCCACCTGCAACATCCGGCCACCGGCCACGTCCTCCGTCAGCTCTTTACCCAAAAATTCAGGGATAGCGGTGTTTACGGCCGCATCACCATTCACCGATGGCCCAATCTCGTTCAATTTCAGGCGGCGAATATCGGTACGCCGCCACTCTTCATCTTTTGTCGTCGGCATAGGCAAACTTTCATACAGCGCCCACGCCTGCAAACGCCGCTGCAACATCCATTCCGGCTCGTTGAGCGACGCGGATAGTTTAATTACTGCGTCTTTGTTAAATGTACTCATAATCAAATTATGAATTATGAATTAGGAATTATGAATTATGAAAAACTTCATAATTCATAATTCCTAATTACCCTATCGTTCCTTCCATCTGTAACTGAATCAGCCGGTTCATCTCGATGGCGTATTCCATGGGCAGTTCCTTAACGAGCGGCTCAATGAAACCGTTGACCACCATCGAGGTAGCGGTCTCTTCATCAATACCCCGGCTCATCAGGTAGAAAAGTTGTTCCTCACCCACCTTGCTCACCGAGGCCTCGTGGCCGATGTTCACATCTTCCTCTTCAATCTCGATATAAGGGTACGTGTCAGAGCGGCTGTGCTCGTCTAGCAATAGGGCATCACACACCACATTGGATTTGCAGTGGTACGCGCCTTCTTTCACCTGCAACAGGCCCCGATAAGAGGCCCGGCCGCCATCTTTGCTAATGGATTTGGAGATGATACGGCTGGTGGTGTTGGGCGCGGCATGGACAACCTTGCCGCCCGCGTCCTGATGCTGCCCTTTGCCGGCAAAGGCGATGGAGAGAATTTCACCATGCGCCCCTTCGCCCATCATATACACAGCCGGGTATTTCATAGTGACTTTGGAACCGAGGTTGCCATCTACCCATTCCATGGTGGCCTTTTCGTAGGCGACGGCGCGTTTGGTGACCAGGTTGTAGACGTTGGTAGACCAGTTCTGGATGGTGGTGTAACGGCAACGGCCGTTGCGCTTGACAATGATCTCCACCACCGCCGAATGTAACGAATCCGAGGAATAAATGGGGGCGGTACACCCTTCCACATAATGCACATACGCCCCTTCGTCAATGATGATCAAGGTACGCTCGAACTGGCCCGCATTTTTGGCGTTGATGCGGAAGTACGCCTGTAACGGCATCTCCACGTGAACGCCCGGTGGCACGTAGATAAAGCTGCCGCCTGACCAGACGGCCGTGTTCAGCGCCGCAAACTTGTTATCGTTGTAAGGGATAATGGTGCCAAAATACTCTTTCACCAGATCAGGATATTGGCGCAAGCCTTCATCCATACCCAGGAAAATGACCCCCTTCTCTTCCAGTTCCTTTTTGATGTTGTGGTAAACCACCTCAGATTCATATTGAGCGGCCACACCAGAGAGAAACTTTTGCTCTGCCTGAGGAATACCCAGCTTATCGAACGTATCTTTAATGTAGCCCGGCACATCTTCCCAGGTATCCCCTTCACGGTCATTTGGTTTGATGTAGTAATAGATATTGTCAAAATCAATACCGCTCAGGTCGGCGCCCCAATTGGGCATGGGCCGCTCCAGAAAGTGATAATACGCCTTCAAACGAATATCCAGCATCCACTCCGGTTCGCCCTTCGAGAGGGACATGGCGCGGATAACCCCTTCATTCAACCCTCTTTCCGCTTTGAAGACGTAATTTTCCACATCAGCGAAACCATATTTCGTCGCATAATCCTGATTCACCAAAGCGACAATTTCCTCTTCGGTCATTTCGCGTTCTTGCACTAATTCTGCCATTGTTTACCTCCGGTATCCGGTTATCGGTTATCGGTTATCGGTTATCGGTTATCGGTGTTTGCTACCGTTTACCAATTACCGTTTACTGATTACCGGCATCACGCCACTTCCAACACGCCATGCTTTTCGCGCAGCCAGTCGTAACCGCGTTCTTCCAATTCCAGCGCCAGTTCGGGGCCGCCACTTTCCACGATACGGCCGTCTAACATGATATGCACATAGTCTGGCTGAATGTAATTGAGGATGCGCTGATAATGGGTAATAACCAGGATACCCATGTTCATCTCTTCTTGCAGCCGCCGCGCCCCTTCAGACACCACGCGCAAAGCGTCAATATCCAGGCCGGAGTCTGTCTCATCCATAATGGCGATCTTTGGCTCCACCACCGACATCTGCAAAATTTCCACGCGCTTTTTTTCACCGCCAGAGAAACCTTCATTCAGGTAACGGCCGGCCATTTTGTGGTCAATACCCAGGCTGTCCATCTTTTTGGTCAGCAGGCGGCGAAATTCGGGGATGGAAATGCCGGGGTCCTCAGGATTTTGCGCTTTGCGACGGGAGTTGATGGTCTGGCGCAAGAACTTTGCCAGGGTCACCCCGGGCACAGCCGCCGGATATTGGAAAGCCAGAAACAGACCGGCGCGGGAACGTTCGTCCGCTTCCATTTCCAATAGATCTTTACCATCAAAAATCACTTGCCCAGCAGATGGTTCATAGGCGGGGTGGCCGGCCAGGGTATAAGCCAGGGTGCTTTTGCCGGAGCCGTTTGGCCCCATGAGGGCGTGGGTTTCACCTTGCTTCACCAGCAGGTTGATGCCCTTCAAAATTGGCTGGTCGCCAATACTCACATGCAAATTTTTAATCTCTAAAGCAGTCGTCATTGTCACATATTCTCCTGTAAGTAGTAGCGTCAGAAGCCCGATTTTTTTGAGAGGTCGGATTTCTAAACGCAGGCAGGATTATAACAAAGGGAGCAGATAGTGTCAATTATTATTATAATAATGATAAAAATAGCCCAAATTGACAAAAGGCTCCTCTCTGATTATACTCTGGTCGATTCAAATTCAGGATTGTACGTGAAATCTGTTATGACCAACGGCAAGAATAGCACACGGAATATCATCTTACATACCATTAAGCTGTCTCCCCAGGCTACTATTGAAGAATTGGCCCAGGCGGCAGAAGTCTCCCCTGTTACTGTGCGGCACCACTTGAATACTTTACAAGCGGAAGGGGTGATTGAAGTGGAGAGTGTACGGCGGAAGGTGGGACGGCCGTACTACGTCTATTCCCTCAGCGAACAAGGCCAGGAACTCTTTCCCCACCGTTACTTCAGTTTAACGAACCGCTTGCTGGATGAACTCAAAAGCCGCCTGCCAGAAACGGCCGTCAATGACATTTTCATCGGCGTGGTTAAATCGCTGATCAACGATCATAAAAACGAGTTTGAATCGCTCACCTTTGAAGAGCGCCTCAATTATGTGATTGAATTGCTGGCGAAAGAAGGTTTTTTAGCGCGGTGGGAACGCACTACGGAAGGCTACCAGATCATTGAATATAGCTGCCCTTATATTTCCGTAGGCCAAAAACATCAGGAAGTCTGCACATTTGATAAAGAACTCATGTTGACTGTCTTGGACGTACCGATCCAACAGCACAGTTGCATGTTAAATGGGGATGATTGCTGCCACTTTTCAATGGTCGGGAACACGGCCGTGATGGTAGAATCGTAATTAACGAGACAAACCTGACAGGTTTTCTGAAACCTGTCAGGTCTATGGAGATTTATTCACGATGGTCACAACAAAAGAAGAAGAATTGATGGAAAGCCTGCGCGTAGTTATTGACCCGGAGATAGGTTTGAATGTAGTCGAACTGGGTCTGATTCGCGCCATTAAGGTAAACGAAGAAAATGATACCGCCAACCTCACCATGATTTTGACCACCCCCTTTTGCCCCTATGGGCCACAGTTGATTGAGCAGGTGCGTATGGTCGGCAACAAAGTCATGAGCGGCGGTGTCACCGTGGAAATCGGCGCCGAACTGTGGGACCCCTCCATGATGGAAGAAGGCGCCGGAGGCGACTGGGGGCTGTTCTAAGGCGATAACCGATACGGCGTTGTACCCCGCACCGGTTAACCCTAACAGTTCTACCCTTGTGAGTACGCGGACACACCATACAGCCGGATTTACTTAAAGCTCTCCATCGGAGAGCTTTTTTCGTGCCCTGACTTGTTATGCATCTAAAATCATAGACGAGACCAAAGAGTTCCACTAAACTCGTGTAGTTGATGAGCCTCTATCAAGAAAATGAACAGGAGGCAGTATGAGGCAGATTACACAACGTCAGACGACGCTAGCACTCACTTCTATTATCTTCATCAGCTTATTGCTGATTATCGCCAGTACATGGCTACCAGAAAGCCGACTGGCTACCGAACGCAACCGGCTTTTCTTTTATTTATTCATCACGGCCGTACTCTGGCTACTCACCTGGTTTGATTGGCGCTATGCCCGTTACCTGACCGTTGCCCTCATTACGGTTATGACCGCTATCGCCATCCCCGAAAGCAGTTTCGATGATGCCATTTCCCAGGGTGTGCTTTTGCCGCCTATTATGGCAATGGTACTCGTGGGCATTCCCGGAATTGTGGGCAGCGCCGCCGCCACCTGGATCATTGTATTGTGGCGCAGCGGCGGTGAAGGCATGTATACCAGTCCGGCAAGTCTTGTCATTTATTTGCTGGCTATCAGCGGGTTGGCCTTAGGCAGGTTGGTGGTGGATGCCCGGTTGGCGCAGGAACGGGATTTACTGCAAGCTCTCATGGATAACAGCCCTGACCATATCTACTTCAAAGACACGGCCTCCCGTTTTGTCCGCATCAATCGGTCCCAGGCTACTCACCTGGGCATTTTAGAGACCGAGGCAGCGATTGGCAAAACGGATTTTGACTTTCAGCCTGAGTCGTTGTCACGCGAATTTATAGCTGAAGAACAGGAGATGATGAAAACCGGACGCCCCATATTGGACCGCATCGGGTATAACCCCACACTCGACGGCCGTGACCGTTGGTTCTCAGCTACCAAAGCGCCCATCTACGACAGAAACGGCCGTATCATCGGCCTGGTCGGTATTTCCCGTGACGTCACCGAACGCATTCGTATAGAAGAAGAATTGCGCCTCTCCGAAGAGCGTTTCGCCAAAGCATTTCGCGCCAGCGGTGACGGCATTTCCATTTCCACCCTGGTTGAAGGCCGCATGATAGACATCAACAATGCACACACCCGTATTTTTGGCTACAGTCGGGAAGAAATCATTGGGCATACAGCATACGAATTAAATCTTTATGCCGATCCACTCAGCCGCGACCGGCTGCGCACGATTCTGGAAGAAACAGGCGAAGTCCATCACCTGGAACTAAAAGCGCGGCGCAAATCGGGTGAACTCTTTGATGGTTTATTCTCGGCCGAAGTGGTCAATGTGCAGGGAGAATTGTGCATTATCGACACAGTCCGCGATATAACCCCCCAAAAACAAGCTACTGCCACCCTGCAAGCCTATGCCAGAGAACTGGAGCGTAGCAACCAGGATTTAGCCAATTTCGCCTACATCGCCTCTCATGATTTGCAAGAACCGCTGCGCAAAATCCAGACATTCAGCCAGCGCCTGCTGGAAAAATATGACGGCGCACTGGATGAACGTGGGCAGGATTATTTGCGGCGCGTGGATAATGCCGCCGCCCGGATGCAACTACTCATTCAAGATGTACTCACCTATGCGCGCATTGGCGCCAAAAGCAGCAATTTTAGACCGGTGTCGTTGACCGCTGCCGTACAAGATGTATTGGCAGACCTGGAGGAGTTGTTGGAGGCCACCAGAGGACAGGTGATTGTCGGCGAACTCCCCACCATTGACGCTGACCCCATTCAAATACGCCAACTGCTGCAAAACCTGATCAGCAACAGCCTGAAGTTCCACCAACCAGACGTGCCACCTGTCGTTCAAATTGACGGCACTCTCCTCCGCAATGCTGATAACACCCCCACCCTACAATTAACCATCACCGATAACGGCATCGGTTTTGATGAAAAATATCTACCGCGCATTTTTACCATGTTCCAACGGCTACACGGCCGTGACGAATACGAAGGCACCGGCATCGGTCTGACGCTTTGTCGTCGCATTGTAGAGCGTCATTATGGGTCAATCACCGCCCACAGCCAGCCCGGAGCCGGCGCTACCTTCATCATCACCCTACCGCTAAAACAACCTGACAAGGAGCAACAGTATGAACCAACGTGAAATCTACACCATCGAAGTGGCCGGTCTCACCCGCCACTTTCCCCTATTTGAAGTCGCGCCCGGTGTACGCATTGCCATCTTCAATATGTTGGGCGATACCTACATGGTTAAAGCCGCCGCTGCCGCTCTGGCCGAAAAGCTAAAAGAGACGCCGGCCGATGTCCTGGTTACGGCCGAAGCCAAAAGCATCCCCCTCATCTATGAAATGAGTGCCCTGATGGGGTTGCCCTATGTCGTTCTGCGCAAAGCCTACAAAAGCTACATGGGCGAGGCCATCAGCGCCGAAACCGTCTCCATCACCACCGGTGCGCCGCAAACCCTTTACCTGGACGAAAAAGACCAGGCCATCATTCAGGGGCGGCGCGTTATTCTGGTAGATGATGTGATCAGCACCGGCAGCACCCTCAAAGGGATGGAGAGTGTGGTCAACAAAGCGGGCGGTGCTATTGCCCAAATCGCCGCCGTCTTTACCGAAGGCGAAGCGGACTGGTCTCATGTAGTTGCATTGGGCAACCTGCCTGTGTTTGTTGATCCCTTAACGACATAACACGTTAAACACATACCCCTGCTGCTGCAACTGCGGCAAAACCTGCTGCAAAGCGGCTACCGACTGCGACCGGTCGCCGCCGCCATCGTGCATCAGAATAATCGCACCGGGAAACACGCTGTCCATGATATGGTTGGCAATGGCGTCAACGCCCGCAGCCACCAATTGTGATCAAATTGCCTGAAAGGTCGCTGCGACCCAATGTAAGGCGATTTGGCAAATCGCGTTACCTCTCCAAAGCCAGGCGCACAGCTTCATAGGCATTGACGATGCCATAACCGACGATGTTGTTGGGCACAACGGCCGTGTCCGTTTGCGCCAGACAGGTATCTCCCGTCGGGTCGGCGGCCTGGTTGAGCATGGGGGAGAGCAGTGCGGCCGTGGCCTCGTCCATTTGTTCCGCGCCCACCGGTAGTGTGGTGGCTGTGGTAGGCCGGTAGGGGGTGGCGCTGGCCCGCAAAATTTCCTCCGTCGCCTCAATATCGCCGATCAAATCAGGATTAGCCGACCAGATGAGGGCCACCACCCCGGCCACGTGCGGCCCGGCCATGGAAGTGCCGCTGGAATAAGCATACCCGCCACCGGGCCAGGCGGATAATACATCCACACCCGGCGCGACAATGTCTGGTTTAATGCGCCCACTGCCATCGGCCAACACCGGGCCAACACTACTGAAGTTGGCGATATTGTTATTCACATCCACCGCGCCCACCGAAAATACCTCATCATACAGCGGCAGTGGGTCAGTGACGGTGCTGCAATCCGGCCCGGAGTTCCCGGCGGAAGCGACGACAAAGATACCTGCCGCCCGTAAGGCTTGCACGGCCGTCAGCAGCGACAAGGGATCACACCCTTCATAATTTTCCGGGCAGCCCCAGGAATTGTTCAGCACGTGCGCCGATTGGGTAGCACGGCCGTCTACAAAGGGATCACCCCCTTGCGGATACGGCGCAAGCATGAACTGCATACAATCCAGATAAAGCGCCGGGTTGCCCAGATTGCGCGCCAGATTGGCGCAGGCGAACCATTGCGCATCCGGGGCCACGCCCACGCTGTTGCCCAACACAGAACCGAGGGTGTGGGTGCCATGCCCGCTGGTGTCGGTGGGTACGGCCGTGCCCCGCCAGACATCCAGCCAATAGCCGCTGTGGTTGCCAGCACTCCCCAGGTAGCTATCCATCAATTCGGGATGATCCCACTGCACGCCGGAATCGCTCTGGCCGATGATGATGCCCTGCCCACGCGCCCCCCATTCCGCCCAGGCCCGATCCGCGCCAATGTTCGTCAGATTCCACTGCGGCGCGGCGGGGGCGGCGCCCAACTGTGTGGGGAGACCTAAATCACTATGCGTAGGGCGCAGTACCGGGCTGGGAATGATGCGATCTACCTCTGGCCGCGTGGAGAGCCACAGCCGGTGCAGCAACCCACCACGCACTTCAATGGCATTTACCAGATAGTATGGCGTGTACGCCACGCCCAGGCTATCCAACGACTGGCGTAAATCGGCCTGCGTCACGTTGGCATGATTGGTCAAGGTGTCATAAACGAATTGGCGACGGCCGTCATAATCCGCCATCCCCACCGCCGCCGACACATCCGCCTGCTCCTTGAGGATGACAAACAGCCGGTCGCCATGAAAGCCGATCTGCCCGGCAAAGAGGTAGACGCCCACCCCCAGGGCGATGATGATGAGTGAGAGAGCGGATAGAAGACGGCCGTGTCCCCCCGCCGCTAACCGCTGCCGGAACAAAAGCATCAGGAAACCGACCAACCAGGCCAGCCACAGTGAAACAACGGCGGCCTGGAAGGAGTAACGCAAAATGCCATCAAGGGCGTTCAGGAAAATGCCGTCAGTATCGGTGAACATGAGAATGAAGGCGGCGCACAGCCCGGCCAACCAGCCAATAACCCGCGGCTGACGGTCGTCAGCCGCCACCAGCCCCATCAACACCCCTCCCAACGCCGGTAAAGCGGTCATCAGGATCAACTGTGCGCCGTTAAAGCTAAGACCGGAGGCCAGGATGAGTACGGCCGTGCCCAGCGCCACCCCACCCGTGAGCATATCCCAACCCAACCCGCGTGAATCCTCCGCCAGTGAACGCAGCCAGGGGCCGCCCACCAACGCCGCCACCCCACCCCAGGCCAGCCCCAACCCCAGGCTGAGCAAAGTATCCAACGGCGACCCCAACGCACCCCAGGCAAACCAGGGCAGGGAGATGAAGACGGCCGTGCCTGAAGCATTGAGCAGTGAACGGTGAGCAGTGAGCGGTGAGGGGTTATCCGTAATCAGTTTTTGTCTGAAGAGAAGGGAGAGGAACAGCATGACGAAGAGGGTCAGCAGGAGTTGGGTAAGCAGGACGGATTGGCTTTGGGTGGGCAGGAAGAGACGGATGGGGGCCAGCAGCAGGGGGCAAAGGCAGGCCAGCAGCCAGCTTTGGAAGATGGCGCGGTAACGGGGTGTGGGCCATTTCCAGGCCAGGGGGAGCAAGGGCACGGCCGTCAACCCTACTTGAATCAGCGACGCCCATACCCAGGGCCAGCCATCATCGCTGCCGCCAGAGCCAACCACAAACCAGACAATGGTTTGCGCGCCCCAGACCACGTGAAATATCCAGATGGCCAGGAGGGCGACCAGAATACGCCCCCCCCAGGCAAATCCACTTGCTGAATTTTCGTTGATTGGTCCTTGCATGAAATAAACCTTTGTTTACGGCCGTGACAACACCTGATGGATAGATTGTGCCCAGGCTTGCACTAATTCGGAATAATTTTCGGGTCCTCCGGCGATCACGTCTACGGCCGTCATCGTCCAGTTCACGGGCGGATCATACACGCCAAAGGCAACGGCCGTGCTCGTGATTTTCCGGGCGTGGTTGTGCGAATTCACCTGGGTGCGGTTCTGTTGGCGCACTGCGGCGGGAGACGGCCCTTGCCCCACAAACTGCTCCAAAAGCTGCCGCGCATAAACCAGCCCTTCCGGTGAGTACAGGTGGGGGTGCTGCAAATGAAAACAAAGCACCATCAGATGATGCACTGCCCCCAATGGCGGAAACTCCCATTCCCAGAATAACATCTGGTGAAAGGCATCCTGGCAGCTATTACCGGCCGGTAAAGCCGCGCCACACGCCGGGCATACTGGTCCTGAAGCCATGCCCCGATTCTGGCACAGAAATGAGTACTTGCCCAAATTTCCGCCGAATTGGGGTTAGCAGCAGTTCTCAATTTACCAGGAGCCAGCGATAAAAATCACGCCTACAGAGAGCAAAGCCCACCCTTCAACAGGTTCAGGGCAGGCACTGCGTGGGCTGGTCACCAGTCGGCGCAGGCCGACTTTGCCTTTTGTAGGTGCAGATTTATCTGCCGGAGCCAGCTTATTGACTTATTGACTTCTCACTACCAGAGGACTAGAATCCCGCCGTTCATTTCCGGGGCATGTGTACCCCGACATTTCAAATGGAGATAAGAGTGAATAACCCATCAGAGCCTGGCAGTAGTCGCCAAACGGCTACTACCGGACCAATCAACCGCATACTGTAGCCCCTGGTTGTTTGGTTCCCCGCGTTCCGCCTCCAGGGAGAAAAAACCTGGAGGTGACCCATGTCATTTACACAGTTAGAACAAATCCTGGCGCAGGTACGTGCCTCATTGGAACGAGATGATGTGGCTCAGGCGATGGCCGTCATTGAGCGTTTATATCCGGCCGATCAGGCCGATTTGCTGTCGGAGCTGGATAATGATGCCCAGCAAACGCTGCTGCCAGAGTTTGCGCCGGATGCTGCCGCCGACATCCTGGAAGAGATGGATGATAGTGAGGCGGCAGAACTGGTAGCGGCTCTACCCACCAGTACGGCCGTGCGCATTATTGATGAGATGGCCCCCGACGAAGCCGCCGACCTACTCGGCAGCATGGACATGGAACAGGCGCAGGCTGTGTTGGCAGGGCTGGAAGACCCGGACGAGATACGGCCGTTGCTCTTGCACCCTACTGATACGGCCGGCGGCATTATGACCTCCGAATTTCTGGCGCTGCGGCAGCGGATGACGGCCGGAGATGCCCTGACCGCCATCCGCAACTGGCTGCCAGATGGGGAAGACATCTCCACCCTGTTTGTGGTAGACCGTTACGGTAAGTTGTGTGGCATGGTAAACCTGCGCCAACTCATTGTGGCTGACCCAACCACACCGCTGCAAGAGATCATGGAGAGTGAAGTCTTTTCTGTTCCGGCGGGTACAGACCAGGAGGAATGTGCCCGGCTGATGTCCCGATATGACCTGCTGGCGCTGCCGGTGGTGGATGAAGCCGGCCTCTTGATGGGCGTGATCACTATTGACGACGTGGTGGACGTGTTGGAGGAGGAGACCACAGAGGATATTCAACGGTTGGGGGCAACAGAGCCTCTGGATCGGCCATATCTGGACACTTCTATTGTCAGTGTATTCCGCAAGCGGATTGGCTGGCTGCTGCTGCTCTTTCTGACGGAAACGTTGACCGGCAGTGTGCTGCGCCATTTTGAAGCGGAGATTCAGGCGGTGGTGGCGCTCTCCTTTTTCATTCCGTTGCTGATTGGCACAGGGGGTAATGCCGGGTCACAAACGACCAGCACGATTATTCGGGCGCTGTCATTGGGAGAGCTGCAAACCAAGAAAATATGGCAGCCGCTGTGGCATGAGGTGCGCATTGGGCTGCTGCTGGGCGTGGTGATGGCGGTGGTGGCTTACGGCCGTGCCCTGCTTTGGGGCACGACCAATGGTGTGGCGCTCACGGTAGCGGTTGCTATTTTTACGATTGTCGTTTGGGCAAACAGTTTGGGGTCATTACTACCGGTCACCGCCGAACGGGTAGGCATTGATCCCACCGTCGTCTCCGGCCCGGCAATGAGTACACTCGTAGACGCCACCGGCCTGTTTATTTATTTCACCATCGCCGGCATCTTATTGTGATTGTAGAAAGACAGGTTATTGAGTAATTGAGTTACCTATGATGCAAGCCACACACGCACTGATGAAAACTGGTGGGCTAACGGATGTAGTGTGGAACTTTGAATACAGAACATTCTTAAGGGGGAAGCGGGGAAGGGGGAAACCCCCCACCCCAC
>JABFFZ010000057.1 GCA_013112725.1 Chloroflexota bacterium | reverse complement strand
GCTGTGGGCGCAGCCGGGGCGGCAGGCACAGCCGGTTTGTCTTCCGCTTTGGGCAGGTCGCCCGTGCCATGCCAGATCACCTTCTGGATGATCTCTTCGGGCCGTTTGTTGCCAAAGCCATAACGGCCCACCAGCGTCTCCGGCGCGCCTTGTTTCTGCCAGGGGTCCCACATCTGGTAATCGTCGCCTACCTTTTTCGTCAGCACCACCCAATGCCCATCTTCCTCTTCAAAAGCGCGGTCATCTTCCCGATCTACCTGCACC
The DNA here is from genome assembly GCA_013112725.1 of Chloroflexota bacterium. Lineage (GTDB taxonomy): Bacteria > Chloroflexota > Anaerolineae > Promineifilales > Promineifilaceae > CAADGU01. Next base: position 36,669 of record JABFFZ010000057.1, on the reverse strand, counting down.
ACCACCAGCGATCCGGCTGCCAGCCCCATGTCAATATCGGCCATAGGCGCAGGGATGGGGTTTTTACATTCCACATACCGCTGGCGTTTGACGCCCAACGCCGGGAACTGTCCCGGCACTGAGGCCGATTTAATCCACGCGCCATTATAACCACCGCTACCAATCATCTTCTGGTTTAATGTCAACGGCGTTTCATTGGCGCCAAAGTGGTTCATCACCATCGTCATACTGGTGAGCAAACAGCCCACCATGCCAATGGTCATATACTGGTCTGTGCCAATTTTGATGTCTTTCCAGCGGGGATCGTTCTGATAATACTGCACTTCTGCCATTTTTTGGGGTACCTCCAATTGCGAGTTGAGATGAGAGATGGGAGTCTAGCGATTAGCAGAAAATCGCCAATCGCTGTTCTCCATCTCAAAGAAGTTCGGTGTTATTTTGTACTGCGTAACCTTTCAGCGTTTCTGGCAGCCGGGGGATGCTTAAGCCCAAAATCGGGTTTTACTTCACCAGCAAAACTGGGCACTGGGCCAGAATACTAACTTTATGACTAATGGTCCCCCACCCTTCATCCGGGTGCTGCAAATCAATTTTGTGGGAACTCATCACAATTAAATCTACGCCCTGCCTGGCGGCAAAACGCAAGATTTCCTCCACCCGATGCCCGACGATGATATGGGCGACAAGCGGGATGTCACCATCCGGTTGAGAAGCAATCAGCGCTGCCATTTTTTCGTGGGCTTCAGCTTCCAACTTCTCGTAAAAGTCTTGAAAATCCTCCAACGCGCCGCTGATAAGTTTGATGACATGCAGGAGAGTGACACGGCCGTTTCCCAATCGCGCCATCTCCACCGCCACCGCCAACGCCCGCGGGTTGCGCTCTGAAAAATCTACCGGAACTAATACATGCTCGAACATGATTCTCTCCTATCGTAGCTGGTGGCTGGTGCCAGCCTCTCATCACCAGTCGCCGGCCAGCATTGTGACTACGTGAATTTTATAACACCTTCTAAAACAGTTCCATCGGGAATCGTGATTTGCCGGTCGCTTTCATTTTTAATTATCACCTCGCCCCGGCACACCACCCCTTTGCCAAAACAGACATCGCCACGCACGTCAAAGCGTGTACATTGAACCAGGGAAGGCGCTCCATACGGAAAACGCGCCTCTAAATCATAATGAAATTTATAATATGCCGGGTCCAGGTTGACCACAAAATGCATCATATGGCGGCCGGCGCCGGGAATAACCCGAAAATCGGCCGTTAATTCATAAGCATCGGAACGCACGGCCAATAATTCATTGGTTGTTTTCACCGGCGCAAAACGTTCCCGGCCCACGCGCACCGCCTGCGCCCCGGCGAAAATGGCGATGGCTGACCCCATAGCGGTTTCTAACTGGTAGACGGCCGTCGAATCGGCATCACGTGGATCAACCGTTTTGCGGTTACGGATGATCGGCAGCCCCAACTGATACGCCTGCTCTTGCATAACCTGCTGCAAGGATGGCAAATGAAACCAGAGGTTATTGGTATTGAAGTAGCGATAACGGCTTATATCCTGAAAAGCGTCCTGGTCTTCCTCCGAGCACTGCGCCGATTCCCGCAAGATAAGTTGGCCGTCAGGTCGCTGCGCCAGATGCCCCCCTTTGCGGTCCATCTCCGTGCGATTGGCTACTTCCATCATAAAAGGGAGTTTATAGCTGGCAAAATAACCCAAAATACGCCGGTCAATAACGGCGCCCAGGTTATCGGCATTGGAAACGAAGGCATATTCATACCCCTGCGCCAGCAGCGCCGACAGTGTACCGCTGGTTACCAGGGCCGTGTAAATATCGCCATGACCAGGCGGGCACCATTCCAGGGCCGGGTTGGCAGGCCAGGAAACAGGGGTCAGGTCGGCCTGGTTGATTTTGGGGGCTTTGTGCTGCAAAAAGGATTGCGGCAGCCTTTTGTCTAATGCGGGATAACGGCACAAAACGTGGCAGGCGTCTTCTTGGGTGCTGAAACTATCCATGAGGATGAGGGGCACGGCCATGCAAATAGACTGCCGGGCAATAATGTCCAAAAACGACAGCCCCTCTTTCACAACCAGCAAAGACTTTGCCTGTTCCAGCCCCATGCTGGTACCCAGGCCGCCATTGAGCTTGATAACGGCCGTGCGCGGCAGCACCGCTTCCCCAACAGCCGCCAGCTCTTCTGAAAACGTGTCGGCATCTGGCAGTGAAGTCACCGGCTCAATTTCTGCTTCCGGGATCAGGCCGGTACTGCCGGCTACCAACTGCTCATAATAACCGGCAAACGCGCGGATAAAAATATCGGGCAACCCTTCCGCCAGCATCCGGGCAGCAAATGGGCGGAACGGCAGGCTGAATTGTGCGGCATCTAACGGCATATACGCTCCTGTGGAAATTATGAATTATGAAGGATGAATTATGAATTTCCATCCCTTGCAGTGGGCTGCTGACCGTGTCGTCCCCTCTGATAAGTGCCGGTAGGTACAAGTGTGCAAGTGTCCATATAGGCAAATGTTCAGGGATCAAGTATTCCCGGACTTAATTTCATCTAGCCTGACGGAGCAGGATCATTTGGCTGGCTTAACTGGCTGATCAACCGTTGGGCATCCCGATCATGGGGGTTAGCTTGCAACGCGCGCTGAAACCAGGCAATGGCCTGCTCACGGTCGCGCCGGTCACGGTATACCAGGCCAATGTTATAGGCCACATGGGGGGCGATGGGATTCAGCGCCAACGCCTGCTGAAAAGCACCAATGGCTTTTAGCTGGTCTTCATCGGCCGCCAGGACGGGGTTGCCCAGGTAAGCCGCCCCCAGGTTTGTCCAGATGGCGGGGTCGTCAGGATAACGGGCGGCCAACGCTTCTAAAATGGGCACAGCCTGGCGAAATTTACTGATGAGGATATAGGCGCTGCTGAGGTTGACGGCCGTGTCCCTATGCTCCGGTTCCAAATCATACGCTTTTTGCAGCAACGGCACTGCCTGTGCCGCCTTCCCTTCATGCAGCAGGCCGGTTCCTCGGCGAAAATAAGCCTCAAACTGGCTTTGTGCCGGTTTATGCTGTTTTTTTGTCTCACTCATGTTCCACTCTCAATTGTTTACTTGCCCCCCCCTGATAGCGGCATATGCTACCACGTTATCTTCATCCTCACACATTCATTAAGCTTGATCCAATGGCAACCGTTCAGTTCCTCTGGAGACTTGACAAGTTTTTGCGCCTGAATTGCGGCAACTGTCTCTGATAATAAACTTGTCAAGTCTGAACGCTTACATCCAATGGCGCAAAAATTCGTATAGGTGTTAATTTCACATTTTATGTTGATTCATGTTTGATCTTATGCAAAGTAATTGCTATAATGCTCGCAGATTTAACTAACATAATCATAAAACGCAATCTGAGGTTACAGTCGGCCTGATAACATAATCCGCTGTTTGAGGGCATCTGCATCGGCGTTAATGTAATCGAAGATCATAGTTACCTCAATCAAACAACAATAGCATTCATTTGGTGGATTCAACCCGCCAGTATTGCTATACGAATACACGAGCCTGCATAAATCGTCGTTGTGTTCGTAAGGAGTTGCAGGGGATGGATGAACAGCTGCTTGCCTTTCTGGATTACCTGCAGGAAGAGTACAACTACTCCAATAATACAACCGCTGCTTATAAAAACGACCTCAACCAGTTTGTCATTTTCTTGCACAACGGCCGTTATGGGGATATTGACTCCTGGAACGACGTGACACCCAATATTGTGTATGATTACGTCGAATTTATGAAAAGCCAGCCATATGCATCCTCATCTGTAGCCCGGAAAGTGGCGGCAGTGAAATCCTTTTTCAACTATTTACATGAACAAAATGCCATTGACGATAACCCTACGACGCAAGTTGATTCCCCCAAAGTAAAAAAACGGCTGCCACAAACCTTAACTTTTCAAGAAGTTGACCAACTATTGGCGGCGCCGGCTCAAAAACGCACCCCAAAAAATTTGCGCGACACCGCATTGCTTAATATCCTCTACTCCACCGGAATGCGGGTAACAGAAGTGGTTTCTTTGCAGATTGAAGATATTGATCTGGAACATGCCCTACTCTACTGCCCCAGCAAAGAAGAAAGCAGCCGCAAGCTGCCCTTTGACGCCCACACGCAGCAGATCTTGTCGTTATATCTGGATGAGGGACGGCCGTACCTGGTGAAAGACAAAGAAGAAAAAGCCCTGTTTCTCAACCATCGCGGGCAGCAGCTGACACGCCAGGGATTATGGCTCATCATTAAGGCATATGCGAAACAGGCTGAACTGAAGACCTCAGTGACGCCCCACACCCTGCGCCACAGTTTCGCCGCACATAAATTGCATAGCGGCTCTGATCTGCAAGAAGTACAAAGGCTATTGGGCCATGCCAACATCTCCACCACCCAAATTTACACACATTTGGGTGACGATGATACCCAAGATGATGATAGTGAAGAAGCAGAATTCTATTTTGAAGAAGCCGTAGCTGTGCCCGCTTCCTGAAAAGCCAGGCGCTGTGTTTTGCTGGAACCCCTATGAATGAAATAACTGCTACCCATGTTGCCGCCGCAGCTACGGCCGTGCGCCAACTCAGCCCGTATCAACCAACGGTTGGTCTGATACTTGGTTCTGGCCTCAACGCGCTGGCCGACAGTATCCAGAATCCCCACATTATCCCCTATGATCAAATTCCCCATTGGCCGGCTTCGACCGTGCCCGGACATGGCGGGCGGCTGGTCATCGGCCAGCTAGAAGGGCAGGCAGTGCTGGCACAGCAAGGGCGCGCCCATTTTTACGAAGGGTACGCCATGTCCCACATTACGCTGCCTGTGCGCGTCATGCAATTCTTGGGCATCCAAACCCTCATCGTAACCAACGCCGCCGGTGGCATCAATGCCGCCTTCCAACCAGGAGAATTGATGCTCATTACCGACCATATCAATTTCCTGGGTATTGCCGGACACAACCCGCTGCGTGGGCCAAATGAGGACAGCTTTGGGCCACGTTTTCCTGACATGACACGGCCGTATGATCCCCACCTGCGCCAGATCGCTCTGGAAGTGGCTCAGGCGCGCGGCTTCACCCTACAACAAGGCGTTTATGGCTATGTGGCCGGCCCCAGTTTTGAAACCCCCGCCGAACTTCGTTTTCTACGTGCTGTGGGCGTCGATGCGGTGGGCATGTCTACTGTACCCGAAGTGGTGGTCGCCCGGCATGGCGGCCTGCGCGTGGTCGGGATCTCCTCTATCACCAATAAAGCAGACCCAGACCCCCAACCCGGTACGACCGTTACCCATGATGAAGTGCTAAAAACGGGCAAACAAATCGTTCCCAACCTGATGGCTCTGATTCGTGGTATCTTGCTCAGGTTATAACGTGGGGATTGGGGATGAGAGATAGCGTCAATCTCTCATCCCCAATCCCTTAACCTCCAATCCCCACCACAATGGAAAGAATTTATATCTTTGTCCTGCGAAATGATGTCTGGATGCTGCTCCTGGCCTCGCTTGGTCTGCTCTGGTACATCAGCGAGTTTTTGCGGGCGCGGCGCCTGTTGCAGCGGGCTGTATTTGGTTTGGAACGGGAACGGGGACGCCAATTACGCAATAATGCGGCCATTTTCATCTTGGCGCTCACGGCCGTCATCGGCATCATCATCTACGTCAATTACCAGGTAGCGCCCACACTGCCACCGGAACTACTGCGCCCACCGACGCCCACGCCAGACCAGGCCCGCACCCCACTGGCCTCACCTTCACCACCAGCGATTCCCTCGTCTACGCCCACGCCGCTCTTAGCGCCAACCATCACCCTGCCCAGCCAACCCTTAGTGCCGCCACCCATTGCACCGGCAGCCACCGAAACGCCAGAACCGGCAGAAGGGGATACGGCCGTTGCCCTGCCCACCCCCGCACTGGCCCCAACTCCCCTCATCGGCTGCAACCTCCAGCTTACCATCAGCGAACCGCGCAATGGCGCCACCGTGACCGGCTTCATCGAATTTTTTGGCACAGCCAACACGCCTGATTTTGGCGGCTATACCCTGGAGGCCAACGGCCCGCAAACCAACGGTCAATGGGCCTCCCTGGTAGGGCGCACCATCGCACAACCCGTTGTGGATAGTTTGTTAGGCAACGTCAACCTCAGCCAGTGGGAATCGGGGCCGTACCTGATCCGGCTGACAGCTTTCAACCGCGGCGGCGAGGCCGCTTACCAGTGCGCGATTCAGATTACGTTGGAAAATTAGAGATTGGCGATTGTCTCAGTAAGCGTTCAGACTTGACAAGTTTATTACCATAGGCAGTTGCCGCTATTCAGGCGCAAAAACTTGTCAAGTCTCCAGAGGAACTGAACGGTTACTTGTCTCAATCGCCAATCTCATAAAAACACAACAACGTATTCCCATAGCGCCGCTCATCAGCCAGTTGAAGAGAGGGTAACGCCACCGGCTGCATCTCTTTAGGGTCAATCTGCACTACCACCAGACCATCAGGATTTAAGCAGGCAGACGGCCGTGTCGCCACCATTTTCAGCGCCTCCAACCAGATGCCTTTATACTGCGGCGGGGCAATGTAGATCAGGTCAAACGGCCGTGCCGGCGGCTGTTGCAAATAAGCAAAAGCGTCCATTTGCCGCACCTCCGCCCCCGCTGTTAGCTGCGTGTGCCGTAAATTCTCTTGAATCGTCAGAATAGCCGGGCGCATCTTGTCCACAAACACCACCTCGGCCGCGCCCCGGCTGAGCGCCTCAATGCCCACCTGCCCCGTCCCGGCAAACAAATCCAGCCAGCGCTGCCCAGACACATCCCCCAGGATGTTGAACAGGCTCTCCTTTACCCGATCCATAATCGGCCGGGTGCTGTCGCCGGGAACCCGTTTTAATTTACGCCCTTTGGCCTTACCACTGATGACGCGCATCATGTTATATCGTTAGGGGCGGGCACAGAGGCCACGCCCCTACTTCACAACCAATGTAAACAGCTCCACATTATCCCCTACCTGTACCCCATCCACCAATAGCGGCAGCCGCCAGCCTTCAGATTGCACCCACAGCCCGGTGGTCACGCGGTATTCACCCGGCGGCAAATCCGGTGGCAGCGCCAGAACATGCTCATCACGCACATAGGCATCCAGCGACCAGCGCCGGGTGGGGAATTCACCGGGATGGAGTTTGTCGGATTGGGCCACCAACGTACCATCGGCTGCCAAGACGTGGACAAAAACCTGAAAGTTGATGTCCAACGGGTTGAGCGCCTTCCAATAGAGTTCCAGGGGAATAATGTCGCCTGGCGCGCCGGCACTGAGCGGCAACCGCAGGTTGCCCGTCGAAGTGACCGTTTGCCGCCGCGCCGTATAGCCAATCAGGGCAATTTGCTCGCCAAAGTCGGCCAGCATATCGGTGGCGGCTGGTTCGGCCACCAGCCCGGAGGAATTGTGATGCAAAACGCCGGTTTTTTCTATCAGGAGAATGGTCACGGCCGTGACCACCAACACCGCCACCAACGTCACCCAATCGGGTCGGGCCAGGCGGAGCGGGAAACGTGGTGGTAGAGTAGAATTATCTGCCACCCGCCGCCGTAGTTTCCAGGCTACCAGACCCATCAACAGCAGCGACACGGCCGTGACCACACCTGCCGCCGTACGCGCCGGGGTCGTGCCAAACTCCACATCAATCACATGCCGCCCCGCCGGCACGGGCACGACAATAAACCCCTCAGGCCGCCCCAACTCCGTCGCCGCCTTTTCACCGTCAATGCGCACTTCCCAACCGGGAAAATCAAACAGGTAGAGGCGGAACAGGCGCTTTTCGGGGGTGTCCATAATATAGCGTGTGTGTAACGGCCGTATCACCTGCGACTCCAGCATCACCTCTGGTGGCAGCACATCCCAATTCACCCGATCCATGGGCCGCCCTTCAGCAATGCCGCCCACCACACTGGCCTTGCGCGCCGGCACCACGTCCACCGTTGCCGGGACATAATCGGCCGTGGAAGTGGTGCCCAACCAGCGCCCGGTATTTTCAATGAGCGACATGCGCAATGTATTCACCTCGCCAAAATCGCCCCAGGGCGCGGGCTGGCTCATGGGCAGCCCCAGGAGAATAGTGAAGGAGACGAGTACGGCCGTCAGCCATTCCTGTACCCGCTGGCGTTCCCACCCCATCAACAGCAGCCCATCGGTCATCGCTCCGGCCAACACGGCACACATTGCCGCCGCCGCCCCCAGCAGCCGCCAGGGAAACTGGAAAAAGGCCATGAATGACAACCTTTCCCAAACCATCGTCGAAATGGGCAGCATCAAGAACAACAGCCCTGCCAGCGCCAGGGCAAAAAACAAGACCTGCGCCCCCTGCCGCACCCGCCGCCAAAGCAGCAGCACCACAGCAAGCACGGCCGTGACCCACTGCATCACCCCCAGATTAAACCGAAATGCCGGTTCCGACGCCCCCCAATCCAGCCGCAGCGAAAAGGCCACCATCTCCCGCAGCGACAAAAAATGGGTGTGAAAATCATAGTTCCCTCCCTGCCCGATGAGCGTTTGCAGCGTCACCGCATGCCGCTCCAGCAGCACCGGCAGCCAGAAAAAGGCGGCCACGCCCAGGCCCAAGAGAAGAGCAGCAAAGATGAGCAGGTGAGGTCGGCGAAGACGCCGGGGTGAGGGGGTGAGAGGGGGAGGAGGTGATGCGTGATGCGTAATGCGTAATGCGTGATGCGTGACACTTGAACACACAATCTGCCACACCGCCCAGGCGCAGAGCAGGGCAAAAAAGAGCATTCCCATCAGGTTGTGGGAGAGGATGACGGCGGCGGTGAGCAGTACGGCCGTCACCCATACCCGCGCCCCGCCCCCTTGGCGTAAGCGATCCAGCGCCCACAGCGCCAGCGGGAAGATACCCAGACTCAGCGACTCCGGCAGCACCCCGCGCGCATGGGGGTCCACATACTGCACATACGGCGCATACACATAAACTGCTGCGGCTACAAAACCCGGCCCCCGCCCCCAATTGTCGCGCACAAAGCCATACATCCCCAACGCCGCCGCCAACAGGCCAATGATAAAACCGGCCTTGACCGCCGCCACCGCATCCCAGAACGGCCACAATTCAAACAGCAGCCCTACGTAATATGCCAGCGGCGCGTAATAGTTAAAAATCGGGTAGCCATAGCCATGATAGAAGTTCGGCGCCCAGCGCGGGTAATAGTCGCCGCCACGCACCAGCAGCCCCAGCTCATGCAGGCGGAAAATGTGCAGTTCCGCGTCCGTTTCCACCGGCAAACTGGCGCGGCTGATAAACGGCCAGATGGCGATAATGGCAATCGCCAGTACCACAAAAAAACCGGGGTCTACCCGGCGCAACAATTCCTTTCTCATTTACTACTACGGAGGGGAGGTTTTAGCCGGCACAGTGTCGGCTAAAACCTCCCCTCCGGAAAATCTACTCAGCCAATCAAATCCACAATCTGGTCGGGGTGGTCGGCGACGGTGACACCGGCCTGGCGCAGGGCGGTAATTTTGCCATCGGCCGTACCCGATCCTCCTTCCACAATGGCGCCGGCATGGCCCATGCGCCGTCCTGGCGGGGCCGTGCGCCCGGCAATAAACGCCGTCACGCGCTTGGTCATGTGGCGGGCAATATAGGCAGCGGCCTGCTCTTCGGCATTGCCGCCAATCTCGCCAATCATAATGATCTGCTCAGTCTCCGGGTCATCCTCAAACAGTTGCAGCACGTCAATAAACGAGACGCCGCTGATGGGGTCGCCGCCAATGCCCACACAAGTTGTCTGGCCGATGCCACGCCGCGTCAGCGCATCAACCACTTCATAGGTCAGCGTACCGCTTTTAGACACCACGCCCACATTGCCGGGCATGGCGATGTTGCCGGGGATAATGCCCACTTTAGCCTGACCGGGCGTCAGCAATCCGGGACAATTTGGCCCCACCAGGGTGATGCGCCGGGTCTCCAGGTAAGCGCGGGCGGCAATCATATCCAGCACGGGGATATGTTCTGTCAGACAGACGATGAGGTCTACACCGGCGTCGGCAGCTTCATAAATGGCATCTACGGCAAAACGGGCGGGCACAAAAATGATGCTGGCATTGGCGCCGGTGGCTTCTACCGCACTTTTGACCGTATCAAAAATGGGCACTCGTTTGTCGTCGCCTTCAAACCATTGGCCGCCCTTGCCGGGCGTAACGCCACCAACGACATTGGTGCCGTAGGCGATCATCTGGTTAGTGTGGAATGTACCTTCGCGCCCGGTAATGCCCTGCACGAGTAAACGGGTGTTTTTGTCTACTAAAATGCTCATGATGCACCTCGTTTGGCGGCAGCTACCGCTTTTTGGGCGGCGTCGGAGAGGGTCACGGCCGTCTCCATCTTTGCTTCTGCCAATATCTCCATCCCTTCTTTTGCGTTGGTCCCGGCCAGGCGGACAATCAGGGGTACGGCCGTGTCAATTTGCGCCAATGCCTCGATGATCCCCCGCGCCACTTCGTCACCGCGGGTAATGCCGCCAAAAATGTTGATCAGCACTGCCTTGACGTTCGGGTCGGAGAGGATGAGGCGCAGCGCCGTAGCCACCTGCTCTGCCTTGGCGCCGCCACCAATATCCAGGAAATTGGCCGGGGCGCCGCCAAACAGCTTGATCACATCCATCGTGGTCATGGCCAGCCCGGCGCCGTTTACCATGCAACCAATGTTACCTTCTAGCTGGATGAAGTTGATACCACTCAAACGTGCTTCACGTTCGGCCGGCGGCTCTTCGTCTGTATCGCGCATTTCGGCCAGGCGTGTCTGGCGGGAAAGGGCATTGTCGTCAATGCTCATCTTACCGTCCAGCGCCAGCAACTTGCCCTCGCCGGTAATGACCAGGGGGTTGATTTCGGTCAATGAGGCATCATTGGCCTGGAAGCAGGCATAGAGCGAGGCCACCATTTTGTGAAAATCGCGCCACAGTTCTCGCGGCAAATCCATGGCCGAGGCCAGATAGGTGGCCTGGTAACCACGCACACCCAGCGCCGGTTCAATGTGTACCGTCAGAATTTTCTCTGGGGTGGTGGCCGCTACCTCTTCGATGTCCATGCCGCCGGCAGCCGAGGCCATAATCATGGGGCGGCGGGCAGCGCGGTCTATGAGAACGGCCAGGTAAATCTCTTGTTTGATGCCTGGCGCTTGCCGGTCTACCAGCACGCGGCGGACTTTGAACCCTTTAATATCCATGCCCAGAATGCGGGCTGCCTGTGCTTCGGCTTCGTCTGGGCTGTTCGCCAGACCAATGCCGCCTGCTTTGCCACGTCCGCCGGTAAGCACCTGGGATTTCACCACTACACGGCCGCCTAATTCGCGGGCAATCTGGCGCGCTTCCGCCGGGGAGGACGCGACTTTACCATCAGGAATGGGCACACCGTGTTCGGCAAATAACCGTTTTGCCTGATATTCGTGCAGATTCACTTTTCTGTCTCCTTTGCTGTGGGAAATGAGCCTATACATAGAAAAGGCGAACGGTGCTGCCAGCGTTCGCCTGTTTCATTTATCAAGGTGTGAGCAAAGATTATAGCATGTGGTGAGGAGAGTGGCGAAAAAGTGCAGATTGCCAGTGGCAGATGGCAGGTGATCACTTGCCACCTGCCACCTGCTACTCTGCAATAATCCGAATTGTGTGATGAATGGGCACGGCTTTGGCGAGCATGGCATGAACGGAGCAGTACCGTTCGATGGAGAGGTTGACGGCTTTTTCTACTTTATCGGGGGCCAGGTCACGGCCGTACACCACATATTCCACCTCTATATCCGTGAATACCTTGGGGTGATCGGCCGCCCGTTCGCCATTGAAGTTTACTTCAAAGCCGGTCACGTCTTGCCGCATCTTTTCCAGGATGGAGATGACATCCATGGCCGTACAACCGATGGTGGCCACGGCCAGCAACTGCATGGGACTCATCCCTTTCTTCTGTTCACCTGGAAGGGCGCTGCTTTCTATTTCCAGGCTCACGCCGTCGGGCGTGGTGGCGGTGAATTGTAATCCTTTGTTCCATGTAACTTTTGCTTCCATTCTTTCTCCAGTGGGACGATTTTCCAAATCGCCTGACTAATATCAATAAGCTCTCCTTTTGACAACGTTATCCAGTGTAGCCTTACAGGGGCACGGCCGTTAGTGACGACATTCCTCACCTGATGTAATAGGAGCATCGCACGCCCTCGTGCCGTGCGTGGGGCGCAGGCGTCCCATGCTCCTCTCATTTTAAGTGGAGTGCGCATCTGAAGATGCGCACTCCACTTAAAATGAGAGGAGCGTTGGCGCAACGGCCATCGCTTTTGTGCCCCTTTTATCTCTGGTATAATGCCTGGCTTTGAGTGGGAATGATGAGTGAAAAGTTGAATTTGCCCCCTGAAGAACGGCGCTGCCCGGTGTGTGACGCCGTGGTAGCAGAAGAGGCTACCGTTTGTTTGATGTGTGGCTACCGGCTGCCGCCACCACCTCCTCCGGTAACGAAAACCACCCCGCAGCCAGCCGCGCCAGAGCCTACGGTTGAAGCAATTACGATTGCCGCAATTACGGATGAACCGGATGCCGCTGAACCGGAACCGCTGCCACCGGCCTTGAGTGAAGCCGAAGCGGTTAGCTCCCCCACGCCCGCCACACCACCATCAGAAGTCACGGCCGTGCCTGACGTGATGGAAAGTGTGATGCGGGAACGGCAGGCGCCATTGGTGTTGGTGATGACGGCCGTGTTCACCATCGGCATTATCATCCTGGGCAATCTTGTCTGGCAATACCGCCCCGACGAAGTAAGCATGATCATCGCCCCCTCCGTGACGCCCATTCCGCCCACTATCACTTTCACCCCTACCTGGACACCGCTGCCCACCGATACCCGCGCCCCCACAGAAACGCCCACCATCACCCCCACGCCGGAGCCAACGGCGACCCTGCCGCCGCCGCGCTCCCACACTGTCAGCAGTGGCGAAACGTTGTTTGGTCTCTCGTTTTTATATCGGGTTTCAATGGATAGCATCACCACGCTGAACGGCTTACCGGACAATTCCCAAATACAGGTCAACCAAAACCTGCTCATCCCCTGGCCCACACCCACGCCACCTTTGGAAATCATCACAGTGGAGGTGAATGGGGAATTGGTAATTGCCGACCCACGTGGCTGTGACCGGTACGAAGTACAGTCTGGGGATTCGATTGTGGCAATTGCCTCCCAATTTGGCATTCCGTTTGAATTGCTGGCCCAGGTGAACCGCATCACCGACGCCACCATTTTGCAGCCCGGCGATACGGTTTGTATTCCACGCATTAGCTACGGCAGCCTGGAAGATATTCCACCAACACCGGGGCCATCCCCCACGCCTACCAATACACCGCCCCCCGCCGGGCCAAAGTTACTTTACCCGGTTAATCAGACGGTCATTGAACCGCCGGATGGGGTAGTGCGGTTGTCGTGGACGGCCGTGAAAAACCTCACCCCCGCCGAATGGTACATGGTGGAACTGGCGGACACTAACCTGCTGGATACGCTACCCCACCGCGCCTTCACCCGCGACACCTCCCTCATCGTCCCTTCTGATTGGCGACCCGATGTGCCCGAAACGCACCAACTGTGCTGGCGTGTCAGCATTGTCAACGTCACCGGCTACCGGTCAGATGGGCCGCCCATTTACACCTTTGGCGGCGAAAGCAGCAACCCGGCCTGTTTTAATTGGTTGGGCGCTTTCCCCACCGCCACGCCTATGCCCACCTTTACCCCTTCGCCTACAGCTATGCCGTAGTGCGATTTGGCAAATCGCTCTACAACAAGAATGGATTATCAGCGCGCTCCGCGCCGATGGTGGTGGTAGGGCCGTGGCCACTGAGGACGTGCGTCTCGTCTGGCAACGTCAACAACTTTTGGCGAATGCTGTACATGAGCGTCGCGTGGTCGCCACCGGGCAGGTCCGTCCGGCCAATGCTCTGCTGAAACAGCACATCCCCATCAAACAACACCCGATGGCTCGCCAGATGAAAACAAACATGGCCGGGTGCGTGGCCGGGCGTATACAACACATCCAGAGTCAACTTGCCCACTGAAATCACGTCCCCTTCCGCCAGCATATGATCCGGCTCCGGCGGCTCAGGAATGGTCAGGCCAAAAAAGGCGGCGGACATGGTGGCCTGGGACAACATTTGCACGGCTTCGGGGTGAATGTAGATGGGGGCATTGGTTTCCTCTTTTAGCTGCGCCAGACCACCCACATGATCAAAGTGGGCGTGGGTGAGCAGGATGTGGGTGATGAGGTATCCTTTTTCAACGGCCGTCGCCGCAATCCCCCGCCCATCCCAGGCCGGATCAATCACCGCCGCTTCCATTGTTTGCTGGCAACCCAATAGGTAACAGTTCGTTTGCAGTGGTCCCAAGGGGAGTTGTAGGATTTCGATCATAAGAACCTCATGTTGGCGGCTGGTGGCTGGTTTTACCAGCCGCCAGCCATTGACCACTATCCCGGCAACGTCGGTTTGGGACGGGCACGGCTAAAGGCAAACAAGCCTATGGGGATGATGCGCTGCGCGCGCCAAGCCAAATAGAGAATTTCACTAACAAGCGCCAGATTCAGAGCCACCGCCGCAGACGGTAAACCGGGCAGCCGTAACCGCACGCCCAAAGCCAACGTTACGGCCGTGACCACCAGATTCACCGCCATGGCCACATTCACGTCGGTGGTGTGACGGCCGTGAATCAACAGGCCACGCAGCCACATGCCCACCACCGTCAGGCCGGGGAAAAATAGATAAAAGACCAGCGTATATTGCGCCAACTTCCCCACCTGGGCCGTCATATCTTGCACCACAAACAGGTAAAAGGTGGATAACGGCGTGAAGATAAACACCAGCATAAACATGGTGATAGCCAGCGTCAGATTGCGGGCAAAGCGGCGAATCATGGCAAAGGATTGTGGCCCATCGCTGAGGGCAATCACCACTTCCGGCAGGGCAAACGCCACCGCCCGCGCCATCAGCAATACCTGGAACAACACCGGCCACGCCGCTAACGAGGCCACCGGATTGTCTAACTTTGCCAGGCTGCTGGTGACCAGGGGCTGCACCATGAGGATCATCAGGCTGGTGGCTGCCAGCGGCAAGTGGAACCAGAACAACTGGCGATAGGAAATAGCGGCGTCAGCTACCGATGGCGCGGTGGGGCCTAGCTGGTTTTGCAGCAACGGCCGTACCGCCCATGTGGCAAAAATGGCTTCGGCCACCACCCCGGCCATCAGCGCCACCGCGCCAATGACCACGCCGGGCCAGGTGGAGAACAGCCCTAAACCCACAACCACACCGCCGGACGCGGCCAGGCGCACGGCCGTGCCCCAGGCCATCTTGCCCGGCTGCCCAAAACCAATAAGTACCCCCTGTAAAAAACGCCGCCAGGCAATAACCGCGCTCCAAAAGGTCATGATCTTCATGCCCGGTCGCACCCAAACGGCCACCTCCGGCGGCGCGCCCATCCAATCCATGACCACATCAAACAAGGGGGTAAAAGCGATGAGGGTGGTTACGGCCGTAAGCAGCACCATCCAATGCACCGTAAACCGCCGCACCAGCAAAAAAGTCGCCCGATCCTTCACCAGCGCCGTCGAAGTCGCCAGCATGTTAATAATAGGGCTTTCAATCATCACCGACAGGCTGACCACAATACCCATCGCCGCCAGCATGATCACCTCATTGGGCAGGCGGTTAATGGTGGCGCTGACGATGGGGCCTTCGGCCGTCATCAGCAGCCAGCTCAAAAACAGGGGCAGCCAGAAATAAAATACGTTTCGTTGTCGCATAAAACAATCTCCAGGCAGAAGCCGGAGTATAAAGCGACAGAGCGAGCAGGACAAGCATCGGCAGACGCCGTGTGCCTAGCCATATATCATTTGCAGCACGTGCGTGGTGATATGCGCTTCCACAAAGGCGGCGGTGATAAGCAGGGGCAGCCCCACGCCGAGGAAGATACGGGTGAAATCAGCCATACGCATGAGAAAATTTTCGCTCAAGGTATGATCAGGCGAAGGGTGAATGATAACCACCTGCCAGCGCAAAATGGCGGCGGTAGTAATAAGCAGCGCCGGAAATTCAAGGAGGGCATGGGGCACAAAAGCTGCCAGCAAAAATTGAAAGGGGTTTTGCCCGGCCAGATAAAACTGCGTCGCCAAAAAAGCCATCACCCCCCAGGGCAGCATAAAGATCAGCACCGCCAGGACACCAAAGGTAAATACACCCAACAACGCTTGCAAGGCAATGACCCGCACATTTTGCAGGATAATGACTATCGGCAAGGCCGTGAGTAGGAAAGCGTATTGTTCCAGGTTGGCGGCCATATTGGCCCCGGTTAATTCAGCCTGCATATCCGGCGGCAATGTGTATTGGTAGGCTAACCAGATACCAAACAAAACAGCGCCGCCAAAAGCCAGCAACAACATGCCTATTGGTTGTAAGAGCGTGGGAAAGATGGTTAATGTTTCCCTGTACCAGGCCAGAGGTCGCGGGAAACGGCCGTTCCATCCCTGCCCACTTAACCGCCGCCAATACACCTGGAACATCCAGCCCAGGCGAATCTGGTCAATGTCTCGGCCCAGCAGTTCTTCGCGGTTAAAGACGTAAAGACCCATACGAATGAGGACAACGGCCGTCAATCCCAACCCCACGATCAACCACCACAACCCGGCATGGTTGCCCCAAAACAGCGCCCCGGCCTCAAACTGAATCAACAAGGCCATGGGCACAATAATAAAACTCGCCAGCAAATTGGCCGCCCGCACACTGGTGGCCTGGCTGGAAACCACCACCGCCGCCGCCACCATAATGACCCCTTGCACCGTTGTCAGCAGCATCACCTGGATGATCAACTCCGGTTCAGGCCGCCAGGCCAGATTTATCCACAGACTGAACATATAGACTGACATGCCCAAATAACTGGCCGTCAGCGGCGGCGCCAGCGCCGCCAACATCTTACCGGCGTAGAGTTCCGTGTTGGTTAGCGGCGAAGCCAGCAGTGGTTCCAGGCTGTTGCGCTCCTTTTCGCCTACAAACGTCTCCAGAGCAATAATGAGCGAAAAGGACATGGGGAAAAAACCCACCACCAGCAGCAAAAAAGGGATCAATTGCGTGGCGATAATTTCAGCGCCATACTGGTCGGCAAAAGCGATAGCCCGGCGCGCCGTAAAATTCATCAGGGCCGGGAAAGCCAACGTTAGCAGAAATATGGGCAGGATAATGCGCCAGTCGCGGAATGAATCACGAATTTCACGCCGGGCAATCACCAGCGCCATGCGGAGGGAATTTTGTTTAACGGGGAGGAAGGGGGTTAGGGTGGTCATAACATCTCTTTAGGGTTCGTAGTAGGCGATTCATCGCCTGCGACGAACGCTTACTCCATCTCTTCAATCACACGCAAATAAACCTGTTCCAAACTTTGGGAAACGGGCTGTAGGGAAATGACACCCAGTCCCAGTTTGTGCAGACAACGTACCAGTTGGGGGTTGGTCAGGTCCGGGTTATCGGTACGGTAACGGATAGTATCGTTGGCAACGGACTCAACTGTGACCAGGTGGTCTAGCTCTTTCACCTGGCCATTGAGCGGTTTGTCCACACGCACCTCCAACTGCGGCCGGCCAAGCAACTGCTGCTTCAATTCGGTAAAGGTACCCTGGGCCACAATCTGCCCTTGTTTGATGATGGCGATCTTGTCGGCCAGCAATTCGGCTTCGGCCAGGTTGTGGGTGCAGAGGATGACGGTGCGCCGGTCATTGCGTAATTCCAGGATAGCATCGCGTACCAGTTTGGCGCTGTGCGGGTCCATGGCCGAGGTGGGTTCATCCAGCAGCAGCACCGCCGGGTTGTGCAGCATGGAACGAATGAGTCCTACTTTCTGGCGCATCCCTTTGGAATATGTGCCCAGTCGTTTATCTTCGGCACCAGCCATGTAAAAGCGTTCGAACATGGCTTTACCTTTGGCGCGGGTTTCTTTGTCTGGGATGCCGTAAAGACGGCCGTAAAACTCCAGATATTCCAGCCCACTCATGCGTGTGTACAGGCCAGGCTGCTCCGTGAGCATGCCAATGGAACGGCGCACACCGTCGGCCTGTGTCACCACATCATAGCCATTGACACGGGCATAGCCGGTAGTTGGTTTGAGAATAGCGCCAATCATGCGCACGGTGGTGGTTTTGCCCGCGCCGTTAGGCCCCAGCAGCGCCAAAAGCTGCCCGGCCGGTACGTTGAGGGTGAGGTTTTGCACGGCCGTGAACGTATCAAACACCTTACCTAAATTTTCCGTTTCAATCATAGTTGCACTCCTATTGTGCCCCTCCACCACACAAAACACCACAGATAGTGATATTGTGACACACCGGTTTTTAGATCGCTCGACCAGGACACCATATCCCGTTTTGGGATATTCCGTATTGGGATACTAAAATTCGCACGAAGGTGATAAATGACCTCTTCAATTTATGCACCCAAATACAAGAAATTTTGCCATTTGCTTATTGAGCAGCGCCAACACCAGGGCCTGACACAGATGCAGCTTGCCCACCGCTTAGGACGTCCACAATCCTTCGTCTCAAAATACGAAAACAGTGAACGACGCCTGGATATCATTGAATTTCTAGAAATTGCCCAGGCGCTTGATATCAATCTCTTTGATTTTATCAACACATTACAATCAGAGGAATGGGAGTAAGGTTCCTTGAACGTTTTAGAGAAGTGGAACATCACGCCTGACCAACTGACAGAATTGCTTGATGAAAATCCGAGCTTGCGGGGCATCTTGTTTGGGTATGTTGCCGAATTGAAATTGAAAGAAATAGTGGCGGCTATCGCCGATGTTTCTTATTTGATCAAGTTCGACGATCATGATTAGGAAGAAGAAAGGTGATCTTTCTATTGTGTACCGAGAGAGGGCTTTTACTCTTGAATCCAAATCCCTTCAGTCTGCCATGGTCAAGTGGGATGACCAAAACAATTGTTGGCAGGGACGTGTGCAGGTAGATGCCAGTGACAGACGCAATGTGCAATTGCCTGATGGGTCAAATTTAACTACAACGCTTCTATTACGGGTGGAATTCGATATTTTGGCTGTAAACTGTTACGCTTTCAATAAAGAGTGGCAATTTGCTTTTGCGCGCAACAAGGATCTGCCGTATTCAAATTATCGTGGTTACACCGAAGAACAACGAAAGTGGCTCATAGCCAGCCTCATTCCCATTACCTGGCCTCCTGTGCCCCCATTCTATGACGATCTCAAAGAACTGCTCAATGTTATGGTTGAGGATGAAGAAACGGGGGGCCTGGCGACTTAGCACCATGGTTATGACTGTTTAACAAACACTAGAAAGTAAGAGTGATTCTTGCGTGCATGAATCTGCTGCTTTAGTCGGCTTACACCAGGTTTGTTGTTACGAACGACAACAAAAAGGTCTTTTGTATAAAATCCCATTTCTTCGTACTTGTTGATAATCTCCACGTGTGTTAACCATTGCTTTCCAGCGCTGACTTCATCTTGGCATTTAGTTATAAGCACCCCGCCCGGATGTAGCACACGGTATGCTTCTGCCCCGGCGCGAAAATATATATTGGTCACGGCCGTGTGCCATTTTGCCGTCCCCTCGTGATGGGTATCTTCATTTACTTCATCGCCATTGGCGCAAGCCCGGCGAAACGTTGAAACCTGAACCTGCTTTTTGCAAACTGGCTTTACGGTAAAACCCTTCCATATAGGGTGGGTCTAAGACAACACAATCTATGGTGTTGTCTGCGTAGGGTAATTGACGACAATCCACCCCAGTAGCAATATCTGTACCTTGCACCCAGTAATAGCCATCTGGCACGTTTTGCCAAAAAATGCCTTTGCCATAAGTCACATCGGCCACCAATGACCCACGCGGGACATGCAACTCCAGAATTTTCGGAAAAATGTCAGCATTGCCACCAATCGTGGCTGACACGATCAAATCGGCCGAGGGTGTCCCCCCTTGTATGCGTCTTCCGGCCACATTTGTTTCGTCCTTAAAGAGCCTGGGTTGTGTCGCTTTCATGGCGGGAGAATATCCCGATTTGGGATATATGTCAATTCACCCACAAGGGGATAGTTGAGTCACGGCCGTGCCCCCAGCGAGCGGCGCACAAAAACCCAAATCCCCATCAACAACGCTACCAACAGGGAAACGAAGGTGGCGACGGCCATGTTGAGATTGAGTCCAAATAGATCCAACGTACGGCTGTCCAGGCGCACCGTTTCCAGCAGGATGCGGCCGACGGCGTAAAAAATGAGGTAAAGGGCAGTCAATTCGCCGGTGAGCAGACGGGCGCTATATCGCTTCGCCAACGTATACAACACCAGGAAGGCCAGCAAATTCCAGAGTGATTCGTACAAAAAGGCGGGGTGGAACTGGCTGAACGCTTCATAACCGGGCAGGCGGTGGGCTTCGGAGATGGTGATGGCCCAGGGGAGTGTGGTGGGACGGCCGTACAACTCCTGGTTGAAAAAGTTCCCCCACCGGCCAAATACCTGCCCCAAGGCCACGCCCACCACAGCCAGATCAGCCCAGGCCAGCGTGGGAATGCGCTGGCGGCGGGTATAGATGAACAGCCCCAACGCGCCACCCGCCAGGCCGCCATAAATGCCCAGGCCACCGGCGCGAACGTTGATCAACTGCATCGGATTGCGGAAATAATCCCAGGGGGTCACAATGCCAAAAGCGGCCATACTGGGTGAGGGGGTCAGCACGTGATAAAGGCGGGCGCCAATAACGGCAAACAACAGGCAAACGATCAAGCCATTCCACACGTGGTCGGGATTCCAGATGCGCCAGGGGGCATTCACCACCCAGCCATTTTCCACGCCGGGCGTCTCATCAAGCGCCTGCCCAATCACATCAATTTCGGCCGGCTTTAGCCCCAGGTTACGTGGATCTAACCCCCAACGGAAAAGCAATTCGCCCAAAGTCGTGATGTGGCGCCGGTTCAATTTCAGGCTAAGTTCGGCGCTGAGGCCAAGTACGGCCGTGTCCTGCTTCTGCATAGACGGCAGTACCTGCTGGTTAAACAGGGCTGCCGCCCGCTCATTAGCCAGCCGGGACACCACATACCCCCCCAAGGCAATCCCACCCACAATGAAAATGCCATACCAGAAGATGGGCAAATTGAGAACAGGGATTACAAAAGCGGTAGCCCCCGGTGTGTTCCCCGTTCGCAGATGGTTGATAAAGAGGAGTGTCACCAGGAGCAATCCCCCCAGAATCAAATACCAGTATGGCTCTACCCCTAGACGTTGCTGCCAGTTTGAGAGTTGTTGACGCATAGGTTTTTTCATTCAACCTGATCGCTGTTTTCTTCAGCTTTCATGTCGGCAATCCATTGTTTCCAGACATGATAACCGCGTTGGAACAGCGTGAAATAAGTAGCCACTGCCAGCAGCACCAATAAGATGACCGGCTGGTTTAAAAACAGCAGCACAATCATCAGCATATAACGCTCCACCCGGCTGGCAATACCCACTTTGGAGTTGTACCCTAATGATTCCGCTTTGGAACGGGCATAACTGACCATAATGGAGCCGGTGACGGCCAGATATGAGACGGCCATCATAGTCACATCTTCTTGCAGCCAGTAGTAATAAATGAACCCACCAAATAGGATGATCTCTGCCAGGCGATCCAGGGTGGAATCAAGGAACGCGCCGAACCCGCCTTGTTTGCGGCCCATTTTGCGGGCCAGTGAACCGTCCAGCGCATCCAGCGGCGAAAGCAACAACATAGCCACAGCAGCGGCACGAAACTGCCCGTTGGCGATGAGCCAGGCAAACAAAAAGTGGAACAACATGCCCAACACAGTCAGGACATCAGGCGAGATTTTGTACTTTGCCAGGAAATTGACAATGGGGTCTATGATGATTTTGGCATAGACGCGCAATTTGTCGGTTAATACTTTAGGTTCGGCTGGTTTTGCCTGGTTAGCATTGGTTTGGGCCATAATTTTCTCTTCCTCGTTTCGCCGCCGGATTCGGGCTGATGCTACCGAAAGTGGAGAAGTGTGTCAAACTTTCGTAATCTATAAGCCATAATCGGTTTACGGAATACGGTTTACGTTAACCTCTACCAGCCATCCAACCGAAACCCCAACCAGGGGGTCAACATTTCGGCGGGTGTCATGCTACCGTGCCCACCGACAATTTGCCAGGCTTTCTTTTCCTGGGCGCGGCTGAGCAACCGGTAGCCGCCGCGCATGATGACGGTAATGTCTCCTAGGCGATCAAGGGCTACGGCCGTATGGGGCGCCGGCCCAAACAAGCCTGCGGCTAATGCCTCGTCCGAACGCACCGCCACCAGAGCATGGCCCAGGTGCGTTTGCAGGTAATGGAGGATGTCGTCAGTACGGCCGTGCTTGGCATACAAATAACTCACCCGGTGCTCGCCGGTGGGCCGCATAAACAACATCTCCTGTAAACGGGGGTGGTCTTCCAAGAATATAGCGTCCGGCCAGGCGATCTGTCCGTGGTCGGCCGTGATGAAAAAGAGGGTGTCTTGCCGGGCAACAGCCGTGAGCCGGTTCAAAAATTCATGCTCCATCTGGTGAAACAACTGGCGGGCCTCGGCGCGTGTCGCCGCGCCATCCCACCGGCGGAAATGGCTGAGGGTATCAATGACCGGCCAATAGCCAAAAAGAAAGAGCGGTTCCCCCGCTTTTTCGTGCAGCAATTGACCCATCTGCCAGAGCATATCGGCAAACGACACGACCCCCTGGTCTGCCACCAGGCCACGGCCGTGCATCTTGCTCAGCGCCGAGTTCACAATTTCCCGCCCTTTGAAGGAATAGGTGGGCACACCATACCGCGCCAGCTGCTCGGCCAGACCCGGCCACTGCAAAAAGGTCTCCGGATCCAGACCGGCATCTATCAGCGCATCGGGATGGTGGGCAAACACGGGCGTGAACCGGATCATTTCGGTAACAACGGCAAAATCTGCTAAAAACATGGTAAAACCGACCATGCCATGCTGCGCCGGGGCCGCCCCTGTCCACAGGCTGCTGAGCGCCGCTACCGTCGTCGAGGGGAAGACGGAAGTGAGGTGGTTGGTGATGCCGGCCCTTTGTCGCAGCGAGTCCAGATTGGCTGCTTCGGCTTGCAGCAAATTCCAGCCGAAGGCATCCAGCACCAGCAGCACCACTCGTTTGACGCCAGCGGCAAGTGGCTGCCACAGTTCCGTGGCCAACGGCGGCAATCCGTGGAAAGGCGCGTGCAAAATATCGGCAACGGTGGCCGGGATATTGGCAATGGAACGGCCGTCATATGCCGGCCATATAAACTCATCAGACAGTTTATTCATACACATGAAAAAAGCCAGGGAATACCTGGCCTTCGGGTAAATAGGTGTTGGGTACGGCCGTGATTGCGGGCACGGCCGTACCATTTCTCCTCGCTTAAAACGAGAGCAGAACCTGACAGGGTTTTTCCTGTCAGGTCGGGAAATACTACTTCAACGACTCGCCTAATGCACTCATGCGGTTTGCTACGCTGCCATCAACCACCTGATCGCCTACGCGCACCACCAGGCCACCCAGAATACCAGGGTCCACCTTGAACGTCACCGTGGTCGCCTTTATGGCACTCTTCACATTAGCCTGTTCCGCATCAGTCAACGGCAAAGCACTGGTCACTTCGGCTGCATCGCCGCTCATCGCTGCCACGCCACTGGGCACTTTAGCAAAGAAATCGGCAATCAGCGACCGCTGGCGTTCTTCGCTCAGCGATTCACCAACCAGTTTGTTGGCAGCCGCAATGGCAATAGAAGCCACCTGACCACGTAAATCAGCCAGAATACGATTGCGCTCCGCCTCTGCGTCACTGCTGGCGCTGGCTACGATGGCTTTCGCTTCCTCATTTGCCTGAGCCAAAATACTTCTGGCCTGCTCTTCAGCCTGGCCCGCCGCTTCCTGGCGGATTTTGGCCGCTTCGGCGCGGGCCTCGTCTAGCACTTTCTTGGCCTGCGCGTCTGCATTATCACGGGCAATCGCCGCCTGACGTGCATCCTCTAATCCTTTGGCAATCCTCGCCTTCCGTTCTTCCAACACCCGGATAATAGGGTTATACAAATAGCCCCTCAGCACCAGGAAGAGAATCACGAAGAGGATAATTTGCATAAAAAGGTAACCGATATTTATACCTAATGCTTCCATATCTTTCCTCTTAATTGTTCACTCAACTTGATAACACAACGCCATCAATCGAGCGATTATCCTTAGCCAACGGGCGCCACGAAAATCAAGATCAGAGAAACGACCAAGGCATAAATAGCTACGGCTTCGGCCAAAGCTACGCCCAAGATCATGTTACCAACAATCTGGCCGGAAGCATCGGGGTTGCGAGCAATACCTTGCACCGCGCCACCCACGACGATACCCACGCCAGCACCAGCGCCAATAGCGCCGGTCATCGCCAAACCTGCCCCTAAGTATTTGAGGCCAGTTGCTAAAATTATTGCGGATTCTGGATCCATTATGATTTATCCTCCAAAGGTTTGATTTACTTACTGGAGTCTGGCGAATTCTAGAGTTGTCAAATTTTTCTCACGAATAGCGAACAAGAAAACAACATGTGAAATTTGACAACTCTCTCTGGTGATATAAAAAACGCCAGTGTCCAGTTACTTAGTAAGGTTTGATTTACTTAGTAAGTTTGTTGAAAACCCTGAGGATTTTGACAATCCTTAGAGTCTACCAATAATTGATTAATGATGATCATCCCCATGCCCATGGGTAGCGCCGGCCATAAAGGTCAGGGTGAGCAAGGCAAACACCAACGCTTGCAATGCACCTACACCAAATTCCAGGAAGTAGAAGGCCAGGTTAGCCACCGGCAGCAAAGAGGCGATCACGAAAAGCAACACCATACCGGCGAAAATATTACCCAATAACCGGAAGGCAAATGAGACGATTTTGAACACTTCACTGATGAATTCGAGTAAACCAACGCCGGTATCCATCACAGCCAGCGGGCTTTTGGCGATTTTGTCGCCGTTCCAGACAAAGAATTTCTTCCAGTAGCTCAACCCCAAGGCTCTCATGCCATAATACTGCGTCATAATAACGGAAATAAGAGCCACAGCCAGCGTAAAGTTCAGGTCAGAAGCAGCCGGTCGGAAAAAGGGCACAATAGACCAATGCGCTTCACCGGGTGGATTCTCGCCATTTTCATCCGGGCGGGGATTGACCAGCAAATTGCCCCGCTTTAATGCTCTATTGTTTTCTTCAATAATTTTGTGTTCTACCTGTTCAGCGATATGGTGCGCTTCTTCAACAGTGGAGCCTGCTTTGAGGGCAGCCTGTTCGGCTAATTCGGCTTCATAATGGGCTACGTCTTCAAAGATGCCAATAGAGTCAAAACCAGGCACCAACCCCATCCAGTTGGAGATGAGAATCCACAGGATAAAGGTCATAAAGAAGGGGAAGAAGGTTTTTGTCCACTTTCCGGCAGAGGTTTCTACATAGTTGTAGGCCATTTCAAAGACCATTTCAAAAAAGTTATAGAAACCGGTGGGGACCTCATCGGCGGTGCGAGAGCGTGGTTTCTGCAAAAAGGCAATGAGCAGAATGAGTACAAAAGATAGCATCGCTGCCATAAAGGTGTTGGTCAACCCTTTGCCAAAGAGACCATACAGCGGGCTGTCCGCACCCCAACGCACGACAACTTCACCAGGCAACTGGATAAACGGCCGTACCGGGGCAAATGAAAATTCTAACCCTAACACGCCGCTAATGGGGTCTAAACCAAAAACACCGCCAAAGAGTATTAGCAATAGGACGCCAAGATAGATGACATACCGTTTTTTCATGTGGTGGTATCTTCCTCCGTTTGTTCAGATTGTTGCAGTTTGATCTGGGCACGGTTTACGGCCGTCAGACTGAGGCGCACCGTGAAATAAAGGGCAACCGGGACGCTGCCAACCATTAACAAAACTGTAAATAATGCCTTCGTACCCAGGAATTTATCAAGTGCCAGACCCGCGCCGAGGGCGATAAAAACAATGAATACAATCAAACAACCTACCTGCCCTACCACGCTTGCCAAGAGGGCCTGGGTATTAATATCTTGTTGACTTTTATTCACTGTTCACCCACCAGAGCGCGAGTTTGCGCATTATATCACAAAGGAAGCTTGTGACAATTTTTCGTAATCCGTGATCCGTAATCCGAAGCTCAACATAGGCTTACAGATTACGGATTATGATTACGGATTAACCGCCTGCCAGCGTCATAAACGAAGCAGCGGCCTGTAAAGTCCATTCATACGCCGGGCCGGCGTAAACGCCCAGGATTATCACCACCAGGGTGGTAATACCCAACCCCATGATGGCCGCCCGCGAGACGGGAATTTCAATGGCCTCGGCATCGGAGCGGTAAAGGTACATATATTTGATGACCGTCAGGTAGTAGTACAAAGCCACAAATGCATTCAAAATACCAATAAGCGCCAGCCACCAGTAGCCGGCATCCACCGCCGCTTTGAAGAGGAAAAATTTGCCCAGGAAACCGGCCGTTGGGGGAATGCCGCCGAGCGAGAGCAGCGCCACCATCATCACCAATGCCAGATAGGGCGAGCGACGATTCAGGCCATACAGGTCTTCCATCTGGTCAGACTGGGAGACGTTGCTGACAATAATAATGACGCCAAAAGCGGCGATATTGGTAAAGGCGTACATGAGTAAGTAAAACATGGAAGCGCCATAACCTGCCTGGGTAAAGATGATCAGCCCAATCAAGGCATATCCAGCCTGGGCTACGCTGGAATACGCCAGCATACGCTTGATATTTTTCTGAAAGATGGCGCTCAGGTTGCCCAGTGTCATGGTGATGATGCAGATGACCACCAGCAGCGCCCACCAGGGTTCCTGGTTGGCTGTGACAGAGGTGGGGGCGCCAAAGACGCCAGCCGTAAAGACACGCAGGAAGATGGCGAACCCCGCGGCTTTGGAAGCGGTAGAAACAAAGGCGGTGAAAGCAGTTGGGGCGCCTTCGTAGGTATCGGGCGCCCACCAGTGGAAGGGCACGGCCGAGATTTTGAAGCCGAAGCCGACCACAATCATAACCACAGCCACCAGATTCACGGCAGTGAAATCCTGGAAGCTAAATCCTGCCGCCGTCATACTGCTTTGCAGGGTCGGGTTTTGCACAATCAGCCCCAGGATATAGATGTTGGTGCTGCCAAAAATGCCATAGATGTAGCTCATGCCAAAGAGCATCACGGCCGTGGCAAATGCCCCATACACAAAATACTTCATACCCGCTTCCGCCGAACGGTCATCCGCCTTGTAGAAACCGGCCAGGATATAAGACGAGATACTGGCCATTTCCAGGCCGATATACAGCATGATCAGGTCAGACGAAGCCGCCATCAGGCTGAAACCCATCGTCGCTGTGATGAGCAGGGCAAAATACTCAATCTTTTGCAGCCAGGGAGTGTCCAGCGATACCAGACAGGTAGTCATCAATGCCGTCAGGAAGATGACGCGGAAAACCAGGGTAATCATGTCGTTGCGCAACATACCACCCCAGATGAGCGACTCTTCCAGGGGAGCATTGGCATTGGGGATGTCGGCATACCACCACAGTCCCAAGGTGATCATCAGGATGATAAACGCGCCCCAGGCGGTCATCAGACCCACGTTACGCTGCCGGTCATTGGGCAACATCCGGCTGTAAACCTGAATGGCAAAGAGCAAAATCGTTAGCGAGATTTCTGGTAATAGAAACAGGTACCAGGATGAAGGGATTTCCACGTTATGCACCTCCTAACCAGAGCAGCAGGTTAGACGCGCCCGCCTGCACCGTATCTAATATGGTCATGGCTTGCTGCGCTTCGTTCAACCGGTGAATCACCGGGGTCATGCCTGACTCCACCATGGGCACAATGATTTGCGGGTAAACGCCAATGATGACCAGAATGGCCACAAACATCGCCAGCGTTAGCTTATCAATGGGCAAGATGGGGCGCATGTCGTGCCACTTTTCGGCGTCATATTCACCAAAGAAGACAGACCCGACAGCGCGCAAGATGTAGCCGGCCGTAATCACAATGGCCGGTACAGAGATAATGGCAATCCAGCGGTAGTAGTTGCCAGGGTTCAGGCCAAAGGCGCCGCTGAAATTAATGCCATTGCCTTCCCATAATCCCACAAAAATGGGGAACTCCGCAATAAAACCGGACAGGCCCGGCATACCCATGGAAACAAGACCACCAATGACGAAGGCGACCGCGCCCCAGGACAGCACCTTGTTCATACCGCTGAGTTGATCCATGTCACGGGTGTGCGCCCGGTCATAAATCATACCAACGACGGAGAAGAAGAGGGCGGTCATTACGCCGTGGCTGACCATTTGCACACCTGCGCCGGTATACCCCTTCAAGTTCAGGGTGGCAAAGCCCATCGCCACCAACCCCATATGGCTGACGCTGGAATAGCCAATCAGGTATTTCATATCTCGCTGGCGCATGGCGATGAGCGAGCCGTAGACGACGTTGATGAGCGTGAGCAGAATAACAAAGGGCATCCAGTAAACGGCACCTTCCGGCAATATCTGGATGCCGACGCGCATGGAAGCATACGCGCCCAGTTTCATCAAAACGCCGGCATGAATCATGGACACGGCCGTAGGCGCCGCCACATGCCCATCCGGTGACCAGTTGTGGAAGGGGAACGTACCGGCCAACACCGCAAAGCCAAAAAAGAGGGGCAGGAACGTTACCATCTGCGTATCAAAGGGGAAATTGGCTTCCGCCCACACCCGTAGGTCAAAGGTCGGCTGTGGCAGTTGGAAGTAAAGCACCAGGAAGGCGATAAAGGAGACAAAGCTGCCGATCAGCAAATAGAGCGTCAGCTTCATGGCCGCATATTCTCGTGTCTGTTTCCAACCCCAGATGACAATCATGACGTACATGGGCAGCACGGCCAACTCATAGAAGAAGAAGAGCAGGAAGGCATCTACGGCTACAAACACACCCTGTACACCGGCCACCAGCAGCATGAAAAAGGCAAAAAACTCGCGCGGCCGGTCGTCAATGCTCCAGGAGATGAGGACGCCGCCCAGACCGACAATCGAGGTCAACAGTACCAACGTCGCACTCAACCCATCTACGCCCACAATGTAGTTAATGCCCACACTGGGAATCCAGGCATATTCTTCCAGATAGGCCAGTGTGTCTCCCCAAAGCGCGTCCGCAGGCGGCAAAGCGGCGTTATACGAGAAGTACACATACAACGAGAGCAACAGCCCCAAAATCATGGCCGCCAAAGCCAGCATCCGCGCGTTTTCGCCCCGTTCTTTAGGGAGCAGGAGGATGATCACGGCCGTGACAATTGGCGACAAGGCAATAATAGATAAAAAGGGAAATTCCATAAGCCTCTTCCCAGGAAAGTGTTTACGTGTTCACGTAAACACGTTTATGAAAACAACCACACCACTGTATCGTTAATAAAGGTCACAATCCACTGCGGCCAGAGGCCCAGGCTGAGCATCAGGATCATCAATGGCCAGATGACCAGATGTTCCCGCAGTGTCATGTCCTGCCCTTTCAGGCTTTGCCATTCCGGTTTGGTGGGGCCATGCAGCGTCGCCCCAATCCCCTTCAAAATGTACGCGCCGGTCATCAGTAAACCCAACATGGAGAGCGCCAGATACAGCGGGAAAATACCAATGCTACCGCGCACCACCATAAATTCGCTGACAAAGCCGTTCAAACCGGGCAGCCCCAACGAAGCCATGCTGGTAAAGATGAGGATAGAGCCAAAAACGGGCAACACCGTCCAGATACCACCAAACTTCTTCAAATCACGGGTATGCGCCCGTTCATAAATCACACCAACCAGGAAAAACATCGCCGCCGCCGACAACCCATGATTAAACATCTGGAACACCGCACCGTTGGTGGCCATGATGGCGTCACCCGTCCACTCCGGCACGTTGTAGGCCGAGCCATAAACAAAAGCCATCACGGCAATACCCATCACCACAAAACCCATGTGGTTGATGGAAGAGTAAGCCACCAGCCGTTTGAAATCCCACTGCCCAAAAGCGGCATACCCACCCATGACAATGCTCAACATACCGAAGATCGCCAGAATATAGGCCGTAATGTGCGCCTGTTCCGGGAACATGGGGATGACCAGGCGAATGAAGCCATAAGCACCCAACTTGAGCAGCACACCGGCCAGAATCATGGAGCCGGCCGTGGGCGCTTGTGTATGCGCGTCCGGCAGCCAGGTGTGGAACGGCCAGATAGGCACTTTGATGGCAAAGGCAATCACAAAAGCAATATAGGCCACCCACTTCACGGTATCGGTAGAAAGGCCCACCACCGGCAGTGTGCCGCCGCTCAAATTCACCCATAAATCATACAATTGGGGAATGTCATACGTGCCCGTCGCCAGACCGATGATCTGGATGGAGAGCAGCAAGCCCAGGCTGCCGGCCATGGTATAAATCATAAACTTGAAAGAAGCATATACCCGATCAGCGCTGCCCCAAATACGAATGAGGAAATACATGGGCACCAGCCCAAACTCCCAGAAGATGAAGAAGATGAGCAAGTCAAGCGAGGCAAACAGGCCCAACATGGCCGTTTCCATAATCAGGAACAAAACCATGTACAGCTTGGCCCGATCTTCGATATTAAAGGAAGCCAGGATAGCCAACGGGGTGAGCAGCGTGGTCAGCAGGAACATGGGCATGGTAATGCCATCTACACCAACATGATAGGTGGAGCCTAAGAGCGGTAACCATTCGGCCTGATACTCAAAGGCAAAGCCAGGCAAACCACGAAAATTGGCGTTGTAATCCAGCCACATGGCAATAACCAATACCAGTGGTACCAGACTAAACACCAGCGCCAACCGCCGCACCGTGTTTTTTGCGTCATCCGGTATCAGGAAGAGGACAAAAGCGGCAATTGCCGGGAAAAATATAACCAGGTTAATGATGTTATCTGAGAAGAATTCCATCGTGCTTTTCCAGGAAAAGGGATATGGGGGTATTGAGATATTGCGATATCAGGGTATCAATATCCCAATATCTTAATACCCCTAAAACAGTCCGCGTAGCCACTCCATGCCCCCATAAATGCTGACGAACAACATCATAAAGGCCAGGGCAACGGCTATCAGGCCAGAGTACAGGACATATTCTTGAATGCGCCCCGATTGCAGCAGGCGGCTTTCGCGGGCAAAGTAGAGGAAACCGTCTTTGATCTTGTCTACACCACCACTGATGACTACTTCTTCAAACCGTTTACAATACCGGCCGATGGCGTACACGATATTGGCGATGGCGTGTAAGGTGCCATCCACCACGCCTTTATCTACCCATTCGCTGGCAAAGGTTTCAGAGAACCAGACAGTCGGGCGGTAGAATAGGACGTGGTATAATTCATCCCAATACCATTTGCGGTTGAGGAAGGTGTGCAAGGGGCCGAAGGCGCGAATGAGTGGGTCGGGTTGTTCTTTTTGGAGGGGTTTACGGCCGTACACCAACCACCCCGCGCCAATACCACCCAACGCCACTACCAGCGACGTAATCAACGGCACCCACGACCAGGTAATTTCTTCATGAACATCAATCGGCGTCAAACCCGCTTCGTGCAGTTCAATCATCGGCTCTTCAATGGTCGTGAGTACAAAATGATGCACAAAGTTAATTTGCCCCAAATCCTGCCCCAGGAAATGGTCAGGAATGCCCAACCAGCCCAACACAATGGCAAAAAAGGCGAGGATAACCAGCGGCACGGTCATAAACTTGTTGCTCTCATGCGCATGTTCCGCCAATGGCGTGCGCGGTTTCCCGGCAAACGTCATCGCCAACTGCCGCGTGGTGTAAAACGCCGTCAGGAACGCCGCCAGACCGAGCATCACCAACACCACCAGCCCCAACGGATTGCCATGCGTAAATTCGTGATAAGCATGAGCAAAAATCTCATCTTTGGACCAGAAACCGGCGGTGATAAACGGCAGGCCAGAGAGCGCCATACCGCCAATCAAAAAGGCCCAAAACGTCACCGGCATCTTGTGGCGCAGGCCACCCATATAGCGCATATCCTGGGGGTCCGTATGGTGGTCATGCACGTGCATGGCCCCATGCTCCATACCATGAATGACCGAGCCAGAAGAAAGGAAGAGCAGCGCCTTAAAAAAGGCGTGGGTAATCAGGTGGAAGGCCGCCGCGATATACCCACCCACACCAATCGCGGCGATCATAAACCCTAGCTGCGAAATAGTGGAATAGGCCAGCACACCTTTCACATCATTCTGCGCCACCGCAATCGTCGCCGCCATCAACGCCGTAAACGCGCCAATCCCGGCGATAATCCAGCCCACCTCCGGGTTGTTTTCCAAAGAGACCGCCACCAGGGGGAAGATGCGCAACAGCATGTAAATACCGGCGGACACCATGGCCGCCGCATGGATGGTGGCACTGACGGGTGTGGGGCCTTCCATGGCGTCCGGCAACCAGGCATGTAACGGCCACTGCGCCGATTTGCCCACCGTGCCCGTAAAAAGCAGCAGTGGCATCAGGGCAATACCCCCCAGTCCAATCCCAGCAATAGCATGTTCAAAACCGTGCAGGGTGAACGCCTCGTTGAAATTCAGGGTACCAAAGCTGCGATAAAACAGGACAATACCTAACAACATGACCACGTCGGCAATACGGGTGGTCATAAACGCTTTGCGCGCCGCCTGCCGGGGCGGAATGTGGGGAATGTCGCCGGGCTGCAAATGGTAATCGCGGGCATACCAGAAACCGATGAGGGCGTAGGAGCAGAAACCCATAATCTCCCACCCTACAAAAAGCAGCAGCAAGTTGTCTGCCACCACCAGCACCAGCATCGCCCCGGCAAACAGGCTCATCAGAGCAAAAAAGCGGGAGAAGAGCGGATCTTCCTGGCCGTGATTGGGTACGCCCTTGATCATACCCCGCGGCTGCCCGTAATTGTGGTAGCCCACGCTGTAAACAAAAATCATAAAGACGGCCAGCGGCACCATGAACAGCATGATGGCCGTCAGCGCATCCACGGCTACGCCCATGTCCAGCCAGAGGGTGCAATTGCCCCCTTCTTGCGGCGGGCAGGGGCCAAAAGGCAACCAGTCAATGGAACTGGCATATTGCACCGGATGATGCGCCAGTTCATGCACATCCAGCCCTACCATGTTTGCCACCACCGTCCAACTCAACACCAGCGAGGCAATCACACCCGCCCAGGCCAGCGTCCAACTCAGCGTCCGGTTGCGGTTGGTGAACAGGGTGATAATGAAGAAAACAAGGAGCGGGCCGGCCGGAATGAGCCAGGTCATAAGGGTTAGGGTCTCTTCACTCATACTTATTCTCGTTATTCGTTATCCATAAACCGTTATTCGTAATCGTCCATCGGCTTACGGTTTACGTATTAGTTCTTCAGCAAGTCTAACTCTTCTGCTATCACCGAATCACGGCGGCGGTAGACAGAAATAATCAGGGCCAGGCCAACGGCTGCTTCGGCCGCTGCTACCGTCAGTACAAAAATGGCCCAGGCCCAGCCGGAGGTGATGGTAAAAAAGGGCATATTGGGATTGGGATTCAACAAAACACTGTAGCGCCAAAAGGCCACCAGGTTGATATTGACGGCGTTGAGCATCAACTCGACGCCCATCAAAATGGCGACGGCGTTACGCCGGGCAAAAACGCCATATCCGCCAATACAAAAGAGGAGGGCGGCGACAATGAGATACCAGCTTAAAGGAATCATGCCTCATCCTCCACCTGGGGCCAGGCGACGTAAACAGCGCCGATCAGGGCCGCCAGCAACAGCATAGACGCGACGATAAAGGGGATAACATAAGCACCAGGGCTGACAAAATCTGACCCCAATTGCACCACAATTTGATTCATAATGGCGGTAGGGACTTCCGGTGGACTATCAAAAATCTCGTTACGCCACAGCCGGGTAATGACAAAGACGAGGAGAATGAAACTGAGTACGGCCGTGACCAACCCCGCCCCCGCCTGTGAATTAAACGGCGTATCTTGCGCCTGCATCATTCGCCGCGTGAGCATAATGGCAAAAATGATGAGAATGGAGATGGCGCCAATGTAGATCAACAACTGCGCCGCCGCTAGAAAACCGGCGCCTAGCATAATGTAGATGCCCGCCACACCCAAAAATGACAGCATCATCGCCAGGGCGGCATGAAACAGGTTGCGCAGCGTCACCACCAAAATCCCGGCCACAATGGTCAACCCACTGACAGCTAAGAAGACAAATTGCTCTCCAGTCACGAAATTACTCCGTAATCGGTTATCGGTTATCGGTTATCGGTTATCGGTTATCCACCGATTACCGTTTACTGATTACCGATTACCGACTTAATGCGCATGTGCATGTTCCAAATCAGGCGTTGCTTCGGCCACAACAGCAGGTTCTAACGCCCGGCGCTGCCGCTGGATGCGGCGGCGCAAAATTTCAATGGTTGCGGCCGCAATCAGCAAATTGCTGGCCAGGTGAATGAGCGCCCGCCCCCCATCCGTAATATCCGGGAACCAGACAAAGATCAGCTTATCCAGCACCGCCACCGTAAACAACAGCACCAGGGAAAACGGCACCATAAACTTCCAGTTGAAGTTCAGCAGTTGATCAATGCGGAACCGGGGCAGCGTTCCCCGCAACCACATAAAGATGAAGAAGATAATGGCCGACTTGATAAAGAGTGCAGCCGCCCCAATCAGATTACCCACAAAAAAGGGATAACCCATGATGGTTGTGGTTAACTCTTCCAGGCCAAAGAAGCGGTAGCCACCCAAAAAGGCGGTGGAGAACAGGGCGCACATAAACATGATGGCGATGTATTCCCCGGCCATAAACAAGCCAAAGTACATGCCCGTATACTCCGTATGGAAACCGGCCACAATTTCTGATTCCGCTTCCAGCAGGTCAAAGGGAGAGCGTCCCGTTTCCGCCAGCGAGGAGACAAAAAATATGAGCGCCGCCACCGGCACAAACACAATAAAGGGGATGTTTTGCGCTTCCACCAACCCAATGGTAGACATACTGCGCGCCAGCAAAATGGGCACCAGGATCGAGAGGATCATGGGCACTTCGTAGCTGACCAACTGGGCGACGGAGCGGAACGCACCCAGCAGCGCATACTTATTATTAGACCCCCAACCGGCCAACAAAATCGCCACGACAGAGACAGAACTGATAGCCAGGACATAAAAAACGGCCACGTTCAAATCCACGCCAATGACAGCCGGGGCCAGCGGCAGCACGGCAAACAGCAAAACCGAGGTCATCACCGCCAACACAGGCGCAGACAGATACGCCCAGCGATCAGCACCGGCCGGGATAATGACCTCTTTGGTCATCATCTTGACCACATCGGCCACCATTTGCAGCACCCCATACCGACCGCCCACCCGGTTAGGGCCAATGCGGTCTTGCATTCGCGCCAGTACCTTACGTTCCGTCCAACCTACCACAAAAACCATCAGCAGCGGCACAGTGGCTAGTGTCAGCACAATCACGATATTGACGATTAACAGAGCCGTCGGTTGCTCGGCGAATTGCTCACGCAAATAGGCCAATATGGTCAAATCTAATGCTCTTACTAACAGTTCAATCGGGTCAATTTGCATGACTTCACTCCAAAAGTTTACTACCAGTACACAACTAAAAAGAAACCGGGCTTTCGTTAGAAAAACCCGGTTTCGGTGCTATGCGATTCTTAAACCCACTCCAGGACGCCACGGCCCCAGGCATATGCCAGACCATCGGCAAGTAACAGGATGAACAAAACGGCCGCGCCGATGGCAAATAAGGGAAGTTGACCATAGGCAGCCGCTACTGGGAAGAGAAAAACGGCCTCGATGTCAAAAATAACAAATACCAGCGCATAGATGTAATACTGGACTTTGAATTGTACCCAGGCATCACCCACTGTTTCCACACCACATTCATAGGTTTGCTGCTTGATGAAATTGGGTTTGCGGGGGCCAAGCAGGTAATTGATGAGCATAGGAACCGCCGCCAGAATGGGCGACAAGACCACAAATAGCAAGATAAAATACCAATCGTTTTGCACCGGGGTTCCTTCCACTCCTTTTCCTTAGAGATTGATCCTTAGAGATTGATTTGTGAATTTTATCCCATTTACCGCACATAGTTATAACACATGCCCTGAACATGGGCAAAGGAAATGTGGTCAGAATAGGGCTTTGCGCAAGATGAGGTAGGGCAAAGTGAAGCGGCACGGGTGGGGGTACGGCCGTGCCCCCACCCTACCACACAAAAAATACGACCGTCAGGGGGCTACGGCCGTGCTGATTGAGAATGGTATCGGTGGTGGTAACAACGCCGCTGCCGGTCAGGCAACAACCGTCTCACTAATTTCTATCCGCAAGTCGCAACGCTTCTACTTCGGCTATTGTCAGCCCGGTGATTTCGCTAACCATTACCACATCATGCAATTTGGGTGTGTAAACGATATTTTGACGGTAGCCCCACGGGTGGATAATGGTAAAAGAAACCAATCCTAAACCAGCAACCACAAGGAGGCTACCAAATGAACATAGTAACGCAAGACGATACAGATACCA
>JABFFZ010000056.1 GCA_013112725.1 Chloroflexota bacterium | reverse complement strand
CCACCCCGGCCAACAACCAGGAGCCGCGCTGGCTTTTCCTGCCCGTCGGCGACCATTTGCTGGTGGAGGGGGTGTTGGCGGCGGCGCGGGTGGGGGAGTATACGGCCGTGTCCTCCATCGGCGGGCGGCAGCAGGCGGGGCGCATTTTGGGCGTTGACCGGGTTGATTTTGCCCCGGTTGCCTTTTACCGCCCCGACTTTGCCGGGAATGAGTCGCTGGGCGGCCTGATGAACCGGCTGGCGGTGCAGTCGGATCACATTCTGGTGAGCCGGGAGTTCCTGGCGCGGAACAGTCTGCAAGTGGGCGATCCGCTGCGCCTGACCATTGGCGCCGCCGGGGAATTTGCCGACGCCCCCTTCACCATCGCCGGGCCGCTCGATCTGTTCCCCACCCAATACCCGCAAGATGGGCCGTTTTTTGTGGCCAATCTCGATTATCTGCACCAGGCGTTGGGCGGGGCGTTTCCTTATAACGTGTGGCTGCAAACGGATACGGCCGTGCCCACCGGCCAGATTGTAGACGGCGCCCGCCAGCTTGGTTTTACCGTCGTCACCTTTCAGGATGCCCGCGCCCGCATCCTGCAAGAGCAAACGCGCCCGGAGCGGCAGGGCTTGTTTGGCCTGTTGTCGGTTGGTTTTCTGGCGGCGGCGCTGCTCACCGTTCTCGGTTTTCTGGTTTACGCCGTTGTCTCTTTCCGCCAGCGCACCATCCAGTTGGGCATGCTGCGGGCGATTGGCCTGTCGGTGGGGCAGATGGCCGTTTACCTGGCGGGTGAGCAGGCGCTGGTGATTGCCGTCGGGGTCGGGTTGGGCACGGTGTTGGGTGTGTCGGCCAGTTATTTGTTTATTCCATTTTTGCAGGTGGGAGAGGGGAAAACGGCCGTGACACCCCCCTTCGTCGTGCAAATTGCATGGGAACAGTTGGCCGTCATCTACGCCCTCTTCGTCGCCATGTTCATCCTGGCCACCCTCATCCTCATCGCCCTCGCCGCCCGTATGCGCGTCTTTGAAGCGGTAAAATTGGGTGAGGCGGTGTAGAATGGGGCGGGACGAGTGACGAGTGACGAGTGATGCGTGACCAACCAATCACTCGTCACTCGTCACTCGTCACGAACAAAGTGTGATATGAAAGGAACGCTAAAACTACTACTGTTAGGAACTGTTTTTTTGCTTGCCGCCTGTGGGCGGGGGGAAACGGCCGAACTGGGGCCAACGCCTACGCCCCTCCCCACGCCCATCGTGCCGGAAAGGCCCACCTACACCGTGCAGCAAGGTACGGTGGTCAACTCGCTGCAATTCACCGGGCGCGTCTCGCCAGTGCAGGAGCAGCCTCTCTTTTTTAAGAGCGATGGTTTCGTGGACCAGGTATTTGTGCAGCGCGGCGACCAGGTGCAGGCGGGCGACGTGCTGGCGCAACTGGAAATCACCAATCTACAAAACCAGTTGGCCCAGGCGCAGG
Source organism: Chloroflexota bacterium (assembly GCA_013112725.1). Taxonomy (GTDB): domain Bacteria; phylum Chloroflexota; class Anaerolineae; order Promineifilales; family Promineifilaceae; genus CAADGU01. Next base: position 35,499 of record JABFFZ010000056.1, on the reverse strand, counting down.
TAGCGATGGAAACAGCCGAAATCCGCCTGGCCCAGGCCGAACAAACGCGCCAAGATGCCCTGGCCGAAGCCGCCATCAACCGCGAAAAAATCGCCCTGCAATTGCAGCAAGGGCAGGTTAATGCCAACTCCGCCGCCCTCATCGCCAGCCAGATTGAACTGGATAATGCCCGTCGCCGCCTGGCCGATGCCGAATATGAATTGCAAAAATCGCTCGACCGGGAGTGGGAACCGGAAAATTTGCGCCGCCAGTATGAACAGGGCGTAGCCTCGGCCCAGGATGCGCTGCGCGTGGCCCAGGCCCGCTACAACGACGCCCTCGCCGGCGGCAGCGGCAGCGCCGTCAACCGCCAGCTTTTAGAGCAAGACCTGGCCCTGGCCGACCTGCGCCTGGCGCAGTTGGAACGGGGCATTGACCCGCTGCTGGCGCTGGAAGTGGAACGCGCCCGTCTGGAGGTGGAAAAGATCGAAACGCAGATTGCCGACGCGCAGTTGATCGCTCCTTTTGACGGCGAGGTTTTGTCGTTGAATGTGCGGGCGGGCAGCCGGGCAGAGGCATTTCAAACGGCCGTGATCCTGGCCCAACCGCAAAACCTGGAAATCACCGCCGAACTGGGCAGCGCCGAACTCAACCAGATGAGCGTGGGGCAGATCGCGGCCATTACGCTGCGCAACCGGCTAGATGATCCCACCAGCGGCGTAGTGCGCCAGCTACCCTACGCCTTCAGCGGCGGCACGGCTGGCGGCGGCCCCCAGGATACCCGCGTCCGTATCCAGTTCGACGATCCACCCGCCGATCTCAGCCTGGGTGAACTGGCTACCGTTGTCATTGTGCTGGAAGAAAAAGAAAACGCCCTCTGGCTGCCGCCCGCCGCCATTCGCACCTTCCAGGGACGCAGCTTCGTCGTCATCCAGGAAGCGGACGGCCAGCGCCGCGCCGACGTGCGCCTGGGCATCCAAAGCGCCGACCGTGTAGAAATCCTGGAAGGCGTAGTTGAAGGGCAGGTGATTGTTGGGGAGTGACGAGTGACGAGTGATACGTGACGAGTGATGCATGAGAAAATCACTCGTCACCCGTCACTGATTAACAAGAGGAACCATGAACTACCACGAATGGGAACAGGCTGTGTTTGCAGAGATAAAGGGGGATGTTTTGTGGAAGGTGGAGGCTTACCGGTTGGCCTTGTTTGTGGCGGACATCGGTTGGTATGATGTCTCCAGGCTAATAAATGACGCCAGAACCGTCAAGTTGTCTGATCAGTTGTATCGAGCGTTAGGGTCAATAGGCGCTAATGCGGCAGAGGGGTACTCAAGGAGTTCAGGCAAAGACAGGGCGCGTTTTTATGAATATGCTCTGGGATCAGCGCGTGAAAGCCGCGTCTGGTACTTTAATGCCCGACACATTTTGGGAGAATCTATTGTTCACCACCGCACGCAGCTGCTCACACAAATTATCCGCCTTTTAACGACGATGATCCCCCAACAAAGAGGCAACGTCGTCATACGCGAGACCAAACCCATTTACAACCCTAACAATACCCAGGCAAACCACCCCGATCCCGCGCAGATGGCCGATCCCGCCGATCTCCCCCATCTCCTCCAAAACATCCCGCTACCCTAACCATCACGCATCACGCATCACTCGTCACTCGTCACTCGTCACTCGTCACTCGTCACTCGTCACTCGTCACGCATCACTCGTCACCCGTCACGCATCACGCATCACGCATCAATTATGGAACCATTCATCATCTGCGAAAATCTAGTCAAAATATACAAGGTAGCCGATCTGGAAGTGGTAGCCTTACAGGGGCTAGACCTGGCCGTGCAGCGCGGGGAGATGTTGGGCATTGTCGGCGCGTCTGGTTCCGGCAAGAGTACGCTGCTGAACATTTTGGGCGGGCTGGATCGGCCGTCGGCGGGCAATGTGTGGGTACACGGCCGTACCCCCCCCACACCCACCAATCTGCTCAAAGCCACCGACGCCGCCCTGGACGCCTACCGCCGCCATGAAGTCGGTTTTGTCTGGCAGCAAACGGCGCGCAACCTGGTACCTTACCTCTCGGCGCAGGAAAACGTGACCCTACCCATGACCATTGCCGGCTTCGGCCGACGCGAAAAACGGGCCTGGGCGACTGAACTACTGCAAGCAGTGGGGCTGTGGGAACACCGGCAGCACCGGCTGGCGCAGCTTTCCGGCGGGCAGCAGCAGCGGGTGGCCATTGCCGTAGCCCTGGCCAACAAACCGGCGCTGCTGTTGGGCGATGAACCGACGGGTGAACTCGATTCGGTGACGGCGCAGGAGGTATTGGCGCTGCTGCGGCAGATGAACGGCCGTTACGGTCTCACCACCATCATCGTCACCCACGATCCACAAATTGCCCGCGCCGTTGACCGGGTGGTGACGATTCGTGACGGCCGTACCAGCAGTGAAACGGTGCGCCGCGTGGCCGACACTTCGGTAAACTCAGTGCAGGCTGTGGAAGCGGCGCTGGCCGAAGGCTTCACCACCCCCACCCACACCTTTGAGGAGTACGTGGTGGTAGACGCCGCCGGTCGTCTGCAAATCCCGCCCGACTTGCGCCAGGAAGCCAACATTGGCGACCGCGTCACGCTGGAAGCAATGGAGCAAGGTGTGTTAATCAGGCCGGTCAAGGAGAGCGATGATTAACTCTTTTGGCTCTACAGGATTTCATGGGGTTTGGCGTGACGGGTGACGAGTGACGAGTGACGAGTGATTGGTTGGTCACGCATCACTCGTCACCCGTCACGTATCACGGCCTGTCAACTCCCTGGGTTCCCAAAGAGCCACTCTTTTCAGGCAGGAGTATCTGGGACAACAGCGTATGGGGAATGGCAGCAAAGTGTGGATCACGATGCACCAGAGACAAATGATGGGACACGGCCGTTGCTGCAATCAAGGCATCAATGGCTGGCAAGCGGTTTGGCGTCGCTGAGGCGTTCCTCAATTAACTCTGCTACCGGATCGCTGCCCGGAGACAACCAGGCTTTGCCCATGCCGGCCGCCTCCCGCGCTAACTGGCCTCGCTGCGGCAGGACATGCACAATTAACATCCCTGCCTCGCCAATTTCCCAATTCAGCCGGGTTCCTGGCTGAATGTCTAACATCCTGGCAATTCTGGCGGGAATGGTCACTTGGTTTTTACCGGTTACTGTTGTAATCATGGGAACCATGTTATTCAAGGGAACGATTCTGTCAAGGAATCGGGGATGACAAGATGAGCAAGAATTTACGAATCGAGCATGTTAGCCGTATCTATGAGGTAGGTGGGCGAAAGGTGACGGCGCTGCAAGATGTCTCCCTGCTGGTGAAGCCGGGGCAGGTGGTGGCGCTGCGCGGCCGTTCTGGTTCCGGCAAGACGACGCTGCTCAACTGCATTGGCGGGTTGGATCGGCCGAGCAACGGCCGTATCTGGCTGGGCGCAGAAGAAGTAACGGATATGGCCGAAAGGCGGCTGGTGCAGTTGCGGCGGCGGCACATCGGGTTTGTGTTCCAGTCACACGCCCTGCTGCCCACCTACTCGGCCCGTGAAAACGTGGATTTGATGCTGCGCCTGGCGGGATTTTCCCGGCAAGAGCGGCAAACGCGCGCCGGGCAGGCGCTCAAACTGGTGGGGTTGGGCAAATGGCAGGATCACCGCCCGTTTGAACTGTCCGGTGGGCAGCAGCAGCGGGTGGCCATTGCCCGCGCCCTGGCCCCCCGCCCCGCCGTCATCCTGGCCGACGAACCCACCGGCGAACTGGACAGCGCCACCGGCCAGCAAGTTCTGCGCCTCTTCCGCCAGATTGCCGACGAGCAGGGCACGGCCGTTCTCATTGCCACCCACGACCTGGCCGTAGACGCTTTTGCCGATGAGGTGGTGCATCTGGTGGACGGCCGTGTGCATCCACCAAAGTCAGAATAGGGGCTGGTGGTTGGTGGTTAGTGGCTGGTACTGGCTGCCAACCACTATTTTCAGGACAATTTATAACAGGTCCAGAAAATGATCTAAATCAATCCTGCCCTGCTTCAGAATGTGGGATAAAGTGGATCGCTTTACCGGCCGGTGGGCTGGAACCGTGATCTTGAGAACTTCATCACCTACACGTTTCTGTAAGCGGATGTGACTTCCCCGTTGGCGAACAACGACCCAACCATCCCGCTGAAGTACACGGACAATTTGATGATAAGGCAAACTGGGAACTTTGCTCACAAAGCTAACTCTTTGACAAGAATGCCCTCTATAGCAATCCAATCATCTTCAACTGGTTCCAGGTACAATTCAATCGCCTCCCGGATGTTTTCCATAGCCTCATCTACCGTATCCCCTTCACTAATACATCCGGGCAAAGAGGGAACATAGACGGTATATCCACCTTCATCGCTTGGTTCAAGTACAATTTGTATTTTCATATTGTTCCATCCTCACACAAGAAAGAATACATGGCACAGTATACGTCGCTACCGAATGGGTTGCAAAGCTCGCCAAAGGGGGCCATCCTGGCGGACGCCGCGCCGATCCAGGTCGCTGGTGGCCAGCACCACACCTGCGGCGCAGCGGGCGGTGAGGCCGCGAATGAGGCGGGCCAGCAGTTCATTGCGAATCTGGTAATCTTCTTCCACCGTCCACGGCCATGACACATCATAACTCTGCGCCAGCACAAACGCATTGCTGAGCGGTTGGTTGGGAATGTCCCACCAGCCGGTGGCGGCCGTTTCCAGCCATACCTGCACCCGCGCCGGGCTACCCGCCAGCAAATAGCCATAAATCGTGGAAACGGTGATACCGTCCGGGTCAGGCGGGTCGCCCAGGTCAGGTGGATTGGCCGTCACTAACCCATTGTTGATGCCGTCAATAAAGGCCGCGCCAATCTCCGCCGGGGTCTTAAAACCAATCGCCTCGGCCGACTGGCGCAGGCGGGTGGCCGCTCTCACCAGCCAGTCACACACCGCCGCCCCGGCCACGTCCGGTTCTGGCTGAAACCGCTTCTGCGACAGCAGTTGGAACAAATCGTGCAAGCAATGGTCTAACAGTTGGTTGGCGTCCACCGCTTCCAGCCACAGGCGCAGTTCCTCCACCAACCCCACCAGATCAAAGCCAATGCGCTCCACCAGGCGTGGCGGCAGTTCGCTGATGGGCAGTAAATCAGGTACATCAGGGCGGTAGAGCCGCTCCGTCAGCAGTTCGGCGCGGGCGGGATCAAACCCGTGTATGGAAAGGGTCAGCGCCTCGGCCACGTCATACGCCGACGGATGCACGTTCCAATGGGGATGGGCCAGCGCCAGCCAGGTGAGCCAGGCGCGTACACGCGGCTCGTCACGTGGGCTGGAACGGCGGCGCAGTTCGCGGTAAGGCAGCCCGGCCTCTTTCAGGGCATTACCCAACAAATAGCGCAGCGCCCCATCCAGGTAGGGGGTGATGATGGCGATGTCAGAGGGAACCAACCCCCGTTCGGCCATCAGTTCCGGCAAGAAGCGGGCCAGGTTTTGCACCATTTCGCGGCGGTAACGGCCGTACACCACCCCCTGAATCGCCTCCTTGGCCATCGCTGTGGGCTTGCTGGTAAATAATAAGGCGTTTTCCACCAGATTCGCCATGTTCTCTAAAGCAGGTGTAGTCGTAAAACTATCGTCAAATTGAAACTGGTAGACGCTGCGGTGGTAAAACTGGCGCGCCCCGTCGGGGTCGGCTGCCAGGAACCGTTTGTACCCGCCGCCGCCATCGTAGGCTACGGCCGTTGTCTGCGTCACGTCCATCAACTCGCTCACAAAATTCTGCCCCGCCGGGGTCTGCTCCTCCACGTTATCCACAATCAGGTGGCGGTACCGTTCCCGGAAGTAATTCTTGAACACTTCATGATGGACAAGCTGCGTATCAAACACCCGCACCGCTAACGACAGGTCTAACAACCCATTGTCCCGGCACGATTGGCGGAAGGTGCGGGCCGCTTTGGCGGCGTCATCCAGGTGCAGCAGCCGTTCCGGTTCCCCCGTCCAGGTACGCTTTTGCCGCTCAATCGCCTCTTCCAGGCTCAGGCCATTCAGCGCCGCCCGGTTGAGCGTATCCAAAAGCTGGCTGACGATCTGCTGCGGCCGCAGCCGCAAATCGGCAAACGCCCCCTCGTGCAGCATGGGGGTGATGACGTGCCACATCAACAGTTGCGCCAGGTCATAGCTCAGGAAGGTGGGGGGACGGTAGGGGGTGGTGAAGCCAGACGGCCGTGCCACCAACGGCCAAAACAACTCCACCATCTCCTGCGCCATCTGGGTATACGTCGTAATCTTCAGGTCGGCATATGGCCCCAGGCCCGATTGATGCACCGTGTCCAGGTACGGATCAGCATGATCCGGCTCCGCCACCATCACCAGGATCGTATACGCCGGTTCACCCATCGCCAGCAGCCGGATCAGCCGCTGCTGCAAAGCCGTCGTCTTACCCGTACCCGCCGCTCCCAGCAAAAAACTGGTCTGCCCGGCCATTCTCGCTTCTTGTTGAGTAGTTGTAAGTTCCATCAAAGCTAAACATCCCCCTGCCGGATTACCATTTCACCTCCAATAACCGACGATAGTGAGGACACAATTGGTTCAAGAACTCCTGGTCAGCCGGATCTGGGTCATCCTTGTAGGCGTCGTTAATCGCATTGAGCAATTTCTGATTCTGATATTGCTGAATAAAGGCTTCAACTGCCAGCGTGAAAAAGTGGCTGCGGGAGATGTTCATTTCACGGGCAATCATATCTACCTGTTCAAATAACGATTCCTGTAAGGAGATAGCTGTCCTTGTATTAGCCATAGTTCATACCATCGTCCCCCCCGTTTAGTATAACCATTGGTATGCCCAGACCCAAGTATAAACTAAATTCAACTATCAATCTGCCCAAATAAAAAAGCCCGGCATCTGCCGGGCTCACTGCTCACTGCTCACTGCTTACGGATGCGTATACGCATCTCCCATCAGGTAGGCCAGCAAGTTTGCCATATCCTGCGGGTTACGGCTAAAGGTCAGCGCAAACGTGCCGGGCATCAGGCTGGGCGAGGTGCAGGGGCCGTTGGGACATTCGGGCGAAATGAAAGCATTCGGCGCCAGGATAGATTCATAGATGTAATCTTGCGCCGAATAGCCCGCTATACGTTCAGCGCCATTAGTAGCAATTTCTGCCAGCGATGGGCCAACAGTAGCCGCAGCAGTGCCATCAGGCAGGCCATGGCAGGCGTTACAACCATTGCTCAGGTAAACTTGTGCGCCCAATTCTGGATCGCCGGCCACAACCTCTACCGGATCGGTCAAGGATTGGAACGCTTCGGCTGCGCCTGGCCCAAATTCAGGCCAGGGGAATGTTATCGGTTCTTCGGCACACAGTTCTTCGCTACCCCAGTTTAAGACGTAATTGGTCACGTTCTGGACCTGATCCGGACGCATGGGGCCGCCAAAATCGCTTGACCAGGCGGGCATAATAGCGCCCCGGCCGGCTGCCACCGTCTTTTTAATCAGATTTTCGGTAGTGCCTTCCCAGCCCAGGTCTATGGAGCGGCGTGGCGGGTTGCCACACAACAGAAAATAATTATTCAGCGGTAGCCCTAAACAATTTGGATCGCCATTGGCATCACGGCAGCCGTTTTCCTCACCGGACGTGGCCGTACCATCAATACCATGGCAGGTAGCGCAGTTATTCACATACAAATAAGCGCCTTGTTCCACAGAACGGCCGTGAGCCGCCCCCGCAAAATCTTCCAACCGTGTTGGCTCACGCAACGCCGCGTAACCCAACACAATCATCGTCAGCATAAAAGCAACGGTTCCGATTACGACTTTTACTTGCATCTATTTTTCCCCGTTATCCGGTAATCGGTAATCAGTTATCGGTTATCTACCACCGATTACCGATAACCGGTTTTTAACAGTTCTTATTCAGGAACTGACATTCTTCCTCATACAGCGAATCTTCGTGGCGGTAGCCAACAGCCTCATCGGAAAGAATCAGGAATTCGTCAGGCTTTTGTGGATTCACCACCTCATAATATAAGGTGAGTTTGACCATATTGTCCTGTTCCTGGGTGATGCGTAGCTCAGCATAAGGGTTAGGCATAGCATTGTCTGTAAAGTGATTGCCGTAGCGAATCTCGCCATTTTCCAACACCTCTTCTTTACAGGGATACCAATCGTAAGGCAAATCAGGATTGCCATCTCCCAGTTTGCAGCTTTGCCGATACATGGAGTTATAAAAGACAGCTAACGCCCGTGTCAGGTGCGGATTATCATCTATCACCTGTCCCGGCACATAAGTCCCTAACACCAAATGCTCATAGGGTACACCTTTTAACACGCTGGGGCCTTCCTGCGGCAATACACCTTGTGATACTTCCCGCTCTGGGGAACTTTCCACCCGGAATTCCGGCGTCCCCATCCAGTTAGAAACCAGCATAAAGGCGATAAAGAGGAAAGAGACTGAGAGGCCCAGCCGCCGGTCAGCATAACGGCGGCTCTTACCCACCTCAAAATAGGGCATGACGATAAAGGCCACCAGCAGCAGCGGGATGAAGCCTACCACTATGGTTTTGGGCGCCAATTTCAACCAGCCCTGCGACCAGGAAAGATACCAGGGCGCCACCACATGCAACGGCGTTACCACCGGGTCGGCGTGAGTTTCCAACGGCGCATCCCAGAACCAGAGTGAACCGGCAATCAAGAACAGTGTTATCAACGCCGTCCACATCAACTCGCTGGTTAAAATATCAGGCGTAAAGTAAGTACGTTCGTCTTTGGGTACACGCTTGGCCGTATCTTCGCCAATCTCCTCACGTCCCGGCGGCAGCGAAAGGCCGTGCAAGATCACTTTGTAATAATGGACAAAGAAGAAAACGCCTAACAGCAGTGGCATCAACAAAACGTGGAACAGATACCAGCGTAACAACCCACCAGCGCCCAATGCCGGACCACCCTGCAAAATAAAGAGAACGGTCTGGTTGACAGCGGGTGGGGCCGGCGCAGCATCTGCGCCAGAGAGGAATACCGTCAAGGCCCAATATGCTAATTGATCCCACGGCAGCAAATAACCGCTAAAGCTGAGGAGGGCGGTTAATGTCAGCAAAATGACGCCAGTAGCCCAGGTAAACTGGCGCGGTTTCTTGTAGCTGCCAGTAATGAAGGTACGGAGCATGTGCAGGGCCACCACCAACACCATGACTTCCGCACCCAGACGGTGCATATTGCGCATCAGTTGGCCCAGGGGCACATTGCTGAGGATGTTCCACATGTCACCATAGGCAATGAGCGGGCTGGGGGTGTAGAAAATCATCAACAGGATACCGGTGATGGTTTCCCAGACCATCATGAAGGTGGAAAGCCAGCCCAAACGGAAAGTGGGATAGATGTGCGTAACTTCGGTGTGATAAAAACTGGGGCGAATGTGGAACCAAAAGCCATCGGCATGGGGACGTAGACGCGGATTGGGGCGGCGGGGTTCGTCGCCACGCAGCGCGCCGCGAATGTCGCTGATGTTCATACCGGCGGTGATACGCTCTACCACCTCGTCGGTTTTGGTCACCAGGGCTTGTTTGAGGCCCATCTCGTTAATTTGTTCAAAAATGGTAGCCATTTCTTCTCCTTAACCGCTTCTGTCTCCGGTGCTTCCTTGCAGCTTATGGGCAAGAACCGGCAAAATCGCAAAGCAGGGTATCGCCGGGGCCTGTTTTCTTGGCGGAGGTATCAATGCTGATGAATACGGCATTGCTGGGGATGGGCACAGGCTGATAAAAGTCATCCACTTCTGGGGAAAGAGTGTTGGGGATGGGATTGCGGTCGGCGTCCAGGAATTCCAATTGAAAGCGATCCAGGGTACGGGGGGCGGGGGATTCGATACGACGGCCGTCCAGCCGATACTTCGACCCATGACAGGGACATTCATACCGGTTGTTGGCCGGCGTCCAGGCATAAATGCAACCCAGGTGGGTACACACCTTGTAAATAGCCAACACACCTTTGAGGGTTTTACCTGTTTCATCCGGGGCCAGCGCAAACAGATCGTTGGGTTGGTCAGAATCTATGTTAACAAGCCAGAAACGGCCATCCGGGAAATTACCCGGTTCGGCATTGGCGCCCGGTATACTGCCAACGGGCAGTACAAACTTACCACCAAACTCTCCCTCCCGAAAACGGGGGATTAAGAACCAGACCAACAACCCGGCAAACTGCGCCAGGTATAGGGCCATGGATGCACCCCAAATATAGTACAAAAATTCACGTCGTGAGATGCCGCCGCTTTCCACGCCGGCGCCAATTGCTGCATTTGCCATATGGCTATTCTCCTGACTTAAACTGTCGCTTTTGTGTTTCTTTTGCCAAAGTTACGATTGAACCTGCCAGGGTTTTGGGTTCAGACATACTGTGTGCTTTTTGTCACAAATGGGATTATAACAAACAATGTTGGGATAACAAGAAAAAGATGGGCGCTAAGAGACTTGAACTCCTGACCTCTTCGGTGTAAACGAAGCGCTCTAACCAACTGAGCTAAGCGCCCTTGTTAATGATATGCTGAATTATAACCATTGTGCCCAAAGCGGCAAAATTCCACTCTTCGCTCGTAGCAGGCGATTTATCGCCATCTGCGTAACGGCGATAAATCGCCCACTACGAACCTGGCTAAATGCGGGGCAGCACAATGCTTTGCTGCTTCTGATACTTGCCTTTGCGGTCAGCGTAGGAAATTTCGCACGTTTCGTCTGACTCAAAAAACAATACCTGAGCGATGCCCTCATTGGCATACACGCGGGCCGGTAATGGCGTGGTATTTGATATTTCCAGAGTCACAAACCCTTCCCACTCTGGTTCAAATGGGGTCACGTTGACGATCAGACCGCAGCGGGCATAGGTGGACTTGCCCAGGCATACGGTTAAAACATTGCGCGGAATGCGGAAATACTCCACTGTTTGCGCCAGCACAAAGGAATTGGGAGGAATAACACAAATGTCCCCCTCGTAGTCAATGAATGACTTGGGATTGAAATGTTTGGGATCTACAATGGCCGAATGGACATTGGTGAATATCTTGAATTCATTACTGACTCGAATGTCATACCCATAGGAGGATAAGCCGTAAGAAATAACTCCTTCTCGTACCTGCCCATCCACAAATGGCGTAATCATTTGCTGCTCCAGCGCCATTTTGCGAATCCATTTATCTGCTTTAATTGCCATATAATTTTTATCTCCTTGAACGGTTGAATACTTTGTCATACACGTGCAGGGTTTGTACGGCCGTATCCGCCCACGAAAATTTAGCTGCCTGGGTCACGGCCGTGGCCCGCAACTCCTTCGCCAGATCATCCTGCACAATCGTGGCAATGATGGCCCCCGCCATGCCCCGCGCATCATCCGGGTCAACGGCAAAACCGGCCTCACCCACCACCTCTGGCAGCGAGGTGGCGCTGGTGGTCACCACCGGCGTACCACAGGCCAGCGCCTCCAGCACCGGCAGGCCAAACCCCTCGCGCCGGCTGGGAAAAACAAACGTCTCGGCATTCCGGTATAACGACGGCTTGTCACCTTCGTCCACATACCCAATCCAGCGCACATAATCGCTAATGCCCAACTTTTGAATATAGCCGTCATAATCTGGGTAGCTATCGGAAATAGATTCCGGCTTTTTTCCGGCTAAAATCAGCGGGTATTCGTCTCCTAACGCCTGTCCCACATACGTCCAGGCCAGCAGCAACGTGGTCACATTCTTGTGCAGTTCATACCCACCCAAATACAGCACGTAAAAGTCGGGCAGGTCATATTTGCGCAGCACTGCCATATCCAACAATGAATTGGGCTGGGGCCGGTATACGGCCGTCACCGCCAGATGAATGGGGCTGACTTTCTCTACCGGTATGTGCAAATGCATCACAATTTCTTCTTTACTGGCATGCGAATCAGTAATGATATGGTCGGCGCCACGGGCGCTGGCCGCAACCAGGGCATTGTACAGACGGGCGCCGGCTTTGCGCCGGTATTCGGGCACCAGCATGGTCGTCAGGTCATGTACCGTCACTACCTGGGGAATGGGCGAACGGAGCGGGCCACCCCAGTAAGGGATGTGGGCGATGTCGGCGTGTACGGCCGTACACGCCCCCGGAAACCCCCACTGTTCAAACCATACCTTACCCAAATAACCTGGACGGGTGGGCGCAGGAAAAACTTTGACTCCTGAGGGCACATCTTGTAAGCCCGCATCACCAGCCACTTGGGGATAAATAAGCGTGATCTGCAAATCAGATACCATCTGGCGCAGCGTTGTCACCAGAGAGCGTGTGTATTGGCCGCTGCCACTGTTCGGGCGGTTCCAGAAATAAGCGTTGACGGCAAGATGCATGAGCAAAAGTTTAGTGACAAGACGAAACAGCGGCAAGCCGGTTCGGATGTTTTGCCATTGCCCCACTTGCAACTTTTCGCTTTCTGTCCTGTAATAGAGGGCAATGGATACAGGAACATGACATGGCGCAGGGTGATGATCCAGCTACGCAAAATGATGAACCGGCCTTGCTGCGGCGGGCACAACAAGGGGATGAAATGGCATTTGCCGAATTAGTGCGGCGGCATCAAACGGCCGTGTTCAATGTCGCCTATCGCCTTTTTGGCCGCCGCCAAGATGCCGAAGACGCAGCCCAAGAGGCGTTTCTGCGGGCTTACCAGGCCCTTGACCGGTTTGATTTGTCACGGCCGTTTGCCCCCTGGATCAAACGCATCACCGCCAATCTTTGCCTGAACTGGCTGGAATCTGAACGAGTACGGCCCCAAGTGACGGCTGATGTAAGTGAACAATCCACCGTTTGGAACGATTGGGCCGCCACTGTGCCCACCCCAGAACAAACCCTCCTGCATCGGGAACAGGCATCCCGCCTGCGGAATGCCATTTTACAGTTATCACCCACCTACCGTGCCGTGATTGAATATCGCCATTTTCAGGAGATGAGCTATGATGAAATAGCCATCGTTATGGCTCGTCCCGTCAGCAGTGTCAAAAGCGACCTGTTCCGGGCGCGCAAACTTCTGGCGGAGTACATGCAACATCATGAAACTGGTGAGAAATGAGAAGAGAGAGTACCACAAGTGGTTAACGGACTAACTGATGATCTCCTAAACGAATATCTGGATGGTGAACTGAACGAAACAGAGCGGCAAGAAGTAGCCGCAGCCATTACCCGCTCACCAGAAGCACAAACCCGGTTGGCTGAACTGGAGGCGCTCTTCGCTGCCTTTACCGACATGCCCGATGTGCCGCTGCCTGCTGACCTGACCCCTGGTGTACTGGCCTCCCTCACCAGACCTGCCCCCTCACCCCATTGGCTGCGTTTACTGCCGCTGACCCAGGTTGTTGCTGCTGCCCTGTTGGTTGTACTCTTCTGGGGCGCGTTGCAAAGTTGGTGGACATACGGCCGTGCCCTGCTCCCGACGCCATTGCCCCCTGTGGCGCTTCCTGATGTGGGTGAATGGATAAGCGGATGGGTCACGGCCGTGACCAACCTATCCCTGCCATCCATCCAGTTCAATCTGGCACTTTATCAATGGGCAATCCTCATCAGCCTGGCTCTGATCATCTGGCTGCTTGGTGCGCGCCTGCTCTTCACCGAGCCTGGCCGCCCATCAGGTCGTCATTTCTATGAAAAATGACGGCAAATTTTCCGTTGAGGCAATTCCTGATTTTTCCTGGAGGTTCTTATGGGTGAATTAGCCAGACTCATCTTCATCCTGGCGATCAGCGCGATCTGCGTTGTTGCCCTCTTATCGTTGCTCCCCTTTCTGCTGCCACGCCGGGTGGCGCGTGCCCGTCACGCCATCCAGTCTGCTCCGGGCCGCGCTTTCCTCATTGGCCTGGCCAACGCGCTCTTCTTTTTGGTGATTGCCGCTATTTTGCTCCAGGGCGGCGAAGGTGGCGGCCTGCTGGCAATGTTTATCGTGCTGACGCTGCTGGCGCTGGCTGCCATTGGTTTGGCCGGGCTGGTAACATTGCTGCGCGACCGCATCTACCCCCATGCCGCCGACACGCCGGGCATGAGTTTGACGGTGCGCACGGCCGTGCTCCTTACATTGGCCTCTCTTCTTCCCTTCCTCGGTTGGTTTCTTATCAGCCCGCTTCTGCTCCTGCTCACTCTGGGTGCAGCATTGACTACTTTTGTGTGGCAAGAAGGGAATAAAGCAAAACAGTCGCCAGGTGATGAAATGAGCGGAACTGAAGAGATCAGGTGAAGCCTTTGGCCGCCAGACGTTGCTGCATTTGTTGGCCGAGGGCTTGCAGGGTGTTATACGGCCGTACAAATACCTCAAACTCCACAATCTGTCCCGCTTCATTCCAGCGAATCAGGTCAATGCCCTTCAGCGACAGGTCACCCACACGCGCACTGAATTCCAACGCCCAATTGTCCCCATCTACCAATTCCCGGTGGTAGGCAAAGTCCTGAAATACGTCAATGACGGTGCTGAGAATGAGGAAAGTGGGCAGACGGCCGTGATACGGCTGCCACACAAAGGGTGACCGGAACACCACATCCTCGGCCAAAATGGCGCTCAATGCTTCCAGGTCACGCGCAAACACAATGTGATGCCAATGGGCCAGGCTTGTTTGTTGGTTCATAGAAGATTGCCTTATCGTTTGCGCCGCCGCCAGATGAGCAGTGGCAGCCCAATCATAACCAGTAACGGCCATACCCAGGCCAATTCCCCCGGCCCGCCGGGGCCGGTACAGGCAGCTTCACGCCGAATTTGGAGCAGGCGGTAGGTGTTGGTCGCTGCTGCAAATTCCGCATCAGGCACATGGTAGGGGTCAAGACCAGCCAGCCGCCCGGCAAAACCACTGGCAATGATCACCTGGCGTAAAAGAAACAGGCGGCGCGCATCATCGGATATGTCTACGGCCGTGCCCGCCCACCAGCCATCCGGCAGCCACACTTCCACCCGCGGATTGGCCTGAATGTTGCGATACCAGTCCGATAACCGGCCAAACCCGGCTGCGCAGTAAATCTCCCCATCCACCAGGGCATAGTTCACCGGCGTCTGGCGGCGCAAACCCGATTTGCGTCCGGTATGGGTGATAACCATGATGCGTCCGCCAACAGAAGGGCAGCCATTGAGCCAACTACCCAATCCTAACCGCCATAGGAACAACATAAACCGGTTGAGACATTTGAAGCCTTGTCGCAAATGTTCTTCGTTCATCAATTGGCCTGTTCTTGCCGTGCAAACGTGGCTAATTGGGCGGCAATCCAGGCTGCATCTTCTTCCGAAAAGGCGGGCGGCGGGGGTGGTTCCTGGTAGCTGAGCAGCCGCTCATAACCGACCAGATTAAAACAGGCAGTCACGGCCGTTTGCAGATCCAGCGGCACATTCTCATCCGGCGGCAGAAGGGGCACCGGGACTACCGGCAGTTTGTCGCGCAGTTGGATGGCCCAGACGGCCGTTTTCGGCCGGTTAGTAAAGCGACTCAAGTAGACATAATACGGCGCGGTCGGGTAATGCCCCGCCAACGGAATGCGCCCGCCGCGCCGCAGCAGGTCAATTTCCAGCAAGTGGGTGCGTGTGCGCAGCAACTCATGGCGGCGATCCACATACTCCCGCGCCCCATCCCCCTGTTTATTCACCGGCGACAAAATCTCAATCACCGTCACCAACCGCCGCTCAGCCACATCCCGAATTTCATTGGACAGGGTATCGTGAAACTCCTGCCACATCTCGCCTTCCAGATAGGGGTCCATACCAGGGAATGGAGAAGCCATCACACACTCCTTCCGGCTCAAACCGGATACATGGAGCAGATTATAACAGAAAGGCGGCAGACACGGCCGTATCCCTTCGCCAACCCCTGTTATATGTCACCGCCAATTGGTGACATCCTTCACCTACGCCCTCAGCCATCCGCCACTACAGTAAACGCAGCATAGATTTTTGCATTTTTACACAATTTTCCATAGATTTATAGCCAACAAAAAGTTCACCTTTTTAGCAAAGTTGAACTTTGGGAAACACGATGTCTGATCTCACCTATCCCCCACCCCGCCTCATCTTTTGGGAAACAACCGCCGGTTGCAACCTGGCATGTATCCACTGCCGCCGCATCACCGTCGCCAACCAACTGCTGCCGCAAGACCTAACCACTGCCGAAGCGTTGGCCATGATTGACCAGATCGCCGCCTTTGGACAGCCGATTTTTGTGCTGTCCGGCGGCGAACCGCTGTTCCGGCCGGACATTTTTGATATTGCCCGCCATGCCGCTGACGCCGGGCTGATTGTAGCCCTGGCCACCAACGGCACACTGGTTACGGCAGACATCGCCCGGCGCATTAAAGAGAGCGGCATTCGGCGTGTTAGCATCAGCTTTGACGGCGCCGACGCACCCACACACGACATTTTCCGCGGGCCGGGCGCGTTCAAAAAGGCATTGACCGGCATTTTCCATCTGCGCGAAGTGGACATCCCTTACCAGATCAACACCACAGTTGCTAAACATAATGTTCACCAGATGCCGGAAACGCTGGCCTTAGCCAAACGGATTGGGGCGGTGGCACTGCATCTGTTTCTGCTGGTGCCGGTGGGCTGCGGCGTAGAAATTGCCGAGGATAAACAGATTTCGCCGACCGAGTATGAAGCGGTGCTGAACTGGATGTACGATGCGGAAATGGAAGGAGGCATTGAGCTAAAAGCAACCTGCGCCCCGCACTACTTCCGCATTGTGCGGCAGCGGCAGGCAGAAGAGCGGCGAGAAGGCATTTTCCGGGAACGGCCGTCCTCGCTGCACCGGCAGCAGCATGGCGGTAACACACACACGGGTGGGCATCCTGGCGGGAATGGGCACGGCCGTCACCCTATGAACGCCATGACCAAAGGTTGCCTGGCAGGCACGGGCATCACCTTCATCAGTCATCGCGGCGAGGTCTTCCCCTGCGGTTACCTGCCGGTAGAGGCCGGGCACATCCGCCGCCAACCATTTGCCGAAATCTGGCAAGACTCCCCCCTCTTTGCCGAACTACGCGAACCTGATTTATTGGGCGGCAAATGTGGCCTTTGTGAATTCAAAAAAATCTGCTCCGGCTGCCGCGCCCGCGCCTTTGGTACCGACGGCGATTACCTGGGTGAAGAGCCATTTTGCACCTATGTGCCCCGGCTGGTGGAGTTTAGTAATTGACTGGAATCTGGCGAATTCTAGAGTTGTCAAATTTGTCTCACGAGTAACGAACAAGAAAATAACCTGTGAAATTTGACCACTCTCTCTGGTGATATAAAAAACGCCAGTGTCCAGTAATTGAGTAATTGGGTAACTGGGCAATTACCCAATTACCCAATTACCGCGTCTATCCTATGAACCCCAACCACGTTACGATTGTTGGCGGCGGCATTACCGGGCTGAGTGCGGCCTGGTATGTGCAGCAGGAAGCGGCCCGCCGGAGAGTTGATATAACGTATACTTTGTTGGAGCAATCCGACCGCTGGGGCGGGAAAATTTTGACGGAGACGGTGGCGGGGTATGGGGCACGGCCGTTCATCATCGAAGCCGGCCCCGACTCCTTCCTCAGCCAAAAACCGTGGGCGGCGCAACTGGCCCGTGAATTGGGCATTGCCGACCAGTTTTTGCCCACGAACGACGGCCGTCGCCAGACCTTTATCCTGCACAACAGCCGTCCCACGCCGCTGCCCGATGGCGTCATGCTCATCGCCCCCACCAAAATCAAACCATTCCTGCAATCCCGCCTCATTTCCCCTTGGGGCAAGCTGCGCATGGGACTTGACTGGTTCATCCCCCCCAAAACGGACGACGATGATGAAACGCTGGCCCAATTCATCCAGCGCCGCCTGGGGCAGGAAGCGCTGGACAAAATCGCCGAGCCGCTGCTCTCCGGCATCTACAACGCCGACGCCGAACTGCAAAGCATAATGGCGACCTTCCCCCGCTTCCGCGCCATGGAAAAAGAGCATGGCAGCCTGATCAAAGCGATGCTGGCGGCCAAAAAATCCCGCGCCCAGGCCTCGCCCAATGGCGACGCGCCCGGCATGTTCACCTCCTTCAAACCGGGCATGGAGGAACTGACGCAGGCGCTGCGGGAACAATTAACGGGTGATTGCCGGTTGGGGATAAAGGCAGAGAGATTAGAGATTAGAGATTGGAGATTAACCGGCGATCTCCAATCTCCCATTTACCAACTACACCTATCCGACGGCTCAACTCTACTAACCAACACCATCATTTTGGCCGTACCGTCGTTTATCTCTGCCAGCTTGTTAGCCGATATTGCACCGCAAGCGGCGGAAACTTTGCGCCAGATTCGTTACGTCAGCACCGGCACTGTTTCGCTGGCTTACAAACGGGATGAAATTGACCATCCGCTGAATGGCTTTGGCATTGTCATCCCGCGCAGCGAACGGCGGCGTATCAATGCCGTTACCTGGAGCTCCACCAAATTTGAACATCGCGCCCCGGAGGGGTTTGCCTTGCTGCGCGTCTTTTTTGGCGGCTCACGCACGCCAGAAATGATGGATGTGGCTGACGACGCGCTACTGCCTATCGCCCAGGCAGAATTACAGCAGATGATGGGGATCACGGCCGTGCCCCTCTTCCACCGCATCTACCGCTGGCAAAACTCCAATCCCCAATACGATGTGGGCCATCTGGAGCGAGTGGCAGCCATAGAAGCCAGCCTGCCGCCCGGCATCTTTGTCACCGGCAGCCCGTACCGGGGTGTAGGCATACCCGATTGTGTGAAGCAGGCAAAGGACACGGCCGTGCAAGCTGTCAGTAATTGGGTAATTGCGTAATTTTGTAATTGGGTTGACACCAGATTTAACCCTGGTAAAATTTTCACAAACACATAGATTTACATAGTTTTTTATCAATTTAGTGAGATTTATTTCGTAATCCATTAACCGATTACGGATTACCGATTACGGATTACCAATTACTTACCGCAATGAACACTGAAACCGACCAATGGCTCTCCCTCAGTGACGCCGCCAAACGGCTGAATGTGCATCCCACCACGCTGCGGCGCTGGGCGGACAACGGCGACATCCCGATTATGTTAACTCCGGGCGGGCATCGCCGCTTTGCCCAGACCGATATTGACCAGTTTGCCCAGGGGCGGCACGGTCTGCGCCGCACGAGTGGCTTTGAACAGGCGTGGGCTGACCGGGCGCTGATTGCCACCCGCCAGGAAATTATGGCCCACCAAAACGCCCACTGGCTTACGGTGCTGGATGAGGCCACCCGCGAGCGCAACCGCATGTTGGGGCGGCAGCTCATGGCGCTGACGCTGCAATATATCTCCAACGGCGAGGATGAGCGGCTGATTGAAGAGGCGCGGCGCATTGGTGGGGAATACGGCCGTACCTGCCGCCAGATCAACATGCCCCTCACCGACGCCCTGCAAGCCTCCATGTTTTTCCACGACACCATGATCGAGTCGGCACTGCAACTGCCGGAAAACGTCAACATCCGCCCTGATGCCAACGTGCGTCTGCTGCGCCGTATTAACACCCTGCTCAACGCCGTCCATCTGGCGGTGGCCGAGGTTTATGATGCCCCCGATTTTGTGCCTGGGACTTAATCACCAGACAGCCCCGGTGTCTTTGCGAGAGCGGTTAAGCTGTTCATTGGCGGTATTGGCCGGACAGATGCCTACGGCCGTGTCCGAACTGGCGCTGCTCTCCACCTGCAACCGCATCGAACTATACGCCGTCATCCAGCCCGACGAAACCGCTACGGCGACGCTGCTGCTCCACTTACTGGCGCAAACACAGCCACCTGGCCCGGCCGAACTTGCAGATTATGTCTACTTTTTAAGGGGCGACACGGCCGTCAACCATCTGCTGCGGGTGGCATCAGGGCTGGATTCGCTGGTATTGGGCGAAGCACAAATTTTGGGCCAGGTGACAGATGCATATAGGACGGCCGTCGCCCAACACACCATTGGCCCTGTGCTAGACGCCCTCTTCAAAACCGCCATCCGCGCCGGCAAACGCGCCCGTGCCGAGACTACCATCAGCAGCAATCCCGCCAGCGTCAGTTCGGTAGCCATCGCCCTGGCACGGCAGGCATTGGGCAGTCTAACCAACCGGGCCATTTTGGTAGTGGGCATTGGCGAAATGGGCCAACTGGCGCTGAAGGCGCTGCGGGCACGGGAATTGACGAATGTGTCTGTCGCCAATCGCACCAAAAGCCGGGCGGAAACGGCCGTCGCCCCCTTTAACGGCCGTGCCTACAGCCTGGACGAACTGCCCCAGGCGATTCAGGCCGCCGATGTGGTGATGACGGCCGTCCACAGCCCCCGGCCCATTGTTGACATAACGACGATTTTAGAACGGGAACGGCCGTTGGTCATCGTGGATATTGCCGTGCCGCGTAATGTGGACACGGCCGTTGCCGCCCTGCCCCACGTGCAGTTGTTTAACCTGGATCATTTGCAGGCCACCCTGGACGACTCGCTGGCGGCACGGACGGCGGAAATCCCGCAGGTGGAACACATTATCGCCGCCGAGACAGCACAATTAAATACGCACTATGCCGAATTGACCGTCAAACCGCTCATCCTGGAAATGCGGCGTAAAGCGGAGCAAATCCGGGAGACGGAACTGGAACGGGCGCTGCGCCATTTGGGAGAGGTGGATGAACAGACAATGGCCCACCTGCAACGTTTTTCACACTCCCTGGTCAACAAACTGCTGCACGAACCCACCCTGCGCCTGAAGGAAAAAGCCGGCCATCAGCAGGCGGGCGAATACGCTACGGCCGTGCGCGAACTCTTTGGACTACCGGAACATTTATCGTAAAATGTGGGGCAACAGGATGGCCGGGCCTTTACACGAGAAGAAGGAGAAAAGTGGCCGTGTCCATCCTGTTACCCCTTTGAAGAATGAGATTAAGAGATTGGGATATTGAGAAATTGCGTACTCTCTCAGTCGCCTGATCTCTCAATCTCCAATTGAAAATGCCCCCTACAAAAACCATCATCATTGGCGCCCGCACCTCGCCATTGGCGTTGTGGCAGACCAATTATGTCAAGCAGAAATTAGAAGAAGCGTGGCCCGGTTTGGTATGCCGACTGGAAACATTCGTCACGCAAGGTGATAAGACGCTGGACAAACCATTGCCGGAAATTGGCGGCAAGGGGCTGTTTACGGCCGAATTGGAAGCAGCGTTGATGCACGGCCGTATTGACATTGCCGTCCATTCCCTCAAAGACCTGCCTGTGGCCGATACGAACGGGCTGATAGTTGGCGCAATTTCGCCGCGCGCCGACGCGCGGGATGTGCTGGTGGCGCGGGAAAAGTGGACGTTGGGCAATTTACCCCTGGGGGCCACGGTGGGCACCAGCAGCCTGCGCCGTCAGGCCCAACTGCTGCACGCCCGCCCCGACCTGAACATCCAATCCATTCGCGGCAACGTAGACACCCGCCTGCGCAAAGTACAGGAAGGTCAATACGATGCCACCATCCTGGCCGCTGCCGGTCTCACCCGTTTGGGACTGGAAAACCACATTGCCCAATATCTGCCTCTGGACATTATGCTGCCTGCCCCCGGACAAGGCGCGCTGGCGGTGCAATGCCGGGTGGAAGACACGACCGTACTCTCCCTGCTCGCCGCCGTTGAAGATGCTGAAACCCGCTGCTGCGTAGAGGCCGAACGCGCCTTTCTGGACGGTCTGGGCAGCGGTTGTTCCCTGCCGGTGGCGGCCTATGCCACTATGCCCAGTGATAAGATTATGTTAACTGGATTAGTGGCGGCTGGTGATGGCCGCCGGGTGATTGAGGTGCAAGGGCACGGCCGTGACCCCCTCCAACTTGGCAGAAAACTGGCAGAAAAGGCGCTGGCGCAGGGCGCAGCGGCGTTGTTGAGATTCAGCGGATCCAAAAGCTGATGCCCGGTTGACAACGGATGTGCAGGATTCACAGATCAAATCTGCCGGAGAAAAATCCGTGCATCCCGTAAATCGTGTTCACAGAAAGCGCAAATTTATATTTCCTGAGGTTGGAGACTTGAGATCGGAGATCAAGCAATACCCCTTATCAGGCCAACGCATTGTTGTCACCCGCAGCCCGGATCAGGCGGAGGAATTGTGCGCCCGGCTGGAAGCGTTGGGCGCCCAGTGCATCCGTTTCCCGGTCATAGATTTTGTCCCTCTGCCTGCCCCCGAATTGGCCGCCGCCCTGACCCGCCTGGACCAATATACCTGGCTCATTTTCACCAGCGCCAACGCCGTGCGCTTCTTTTTTGAGAGATTGGAGATTGGAGATTGGAGGTTAGAGGCCAATCTCCAATCTCCAATCTCTAATCTCCCACTCCCACCCATCGCCGCCGTCGGCTCTGCCACACAGCAGGCATTGGCAGAAAAAGGCGTCCCTGTAGATTTTGTACCGGACGAGTTCACCGGCGAGCAGTTAGCGTTGGGGCTGGGGGATGTGACCGGGCAGCGTATTTTGCTGCCCCGCGCCCGCATGGGCCGGCCGGAAATTGTGAATCTGTTGCGAGAACGGGGTGCACTGGTGGATGACTTCGCGCTGTATGAGACGGTCACGGCCGTACCCACCCCCGAAGCCCTGGCCGAACTGGAAAAAGGGGCCGACATTCTCACCTTCACCAGCCCCTCCAGCGTACGCAACTTTTTGGAAATCCTGGGGACGAGACCTGACAGGTTTCGGAAACCTGTCAGGTCTGCCCTGGTTGCCGTCATCGGCCCCTCCACCGCCATCGAAGCGCAGAAATACGGCCTGCGTGTTGACATAATGCCGCAAGAATACACGATAGAGGGGCTGGTCACGGCCGTAGAGGCCTACCAGACATCCGATTTCGGCAACCAAAGGTTGCTTAAAAAATCGGATGTCTCACCAAACGAGGGACGCCTATGAACATCCCCATCCGCCCGCGCCGGCTGCGGCACACGGCCGTGCTGCGCCAGATGGTGCGCGAAACGGAATTGAACCCGGCCGACTTCATCTACCCGCTGTTTGTCCGGCACGGTAAAAACGAGCGCCGCCCCATTCCCTCCATGCCGAGGGTGGCGCAGTTGTCGGTGGACACGGCCGTTGCCGAAGCCCAGGCCGCCTATGAATTAGGTATCCCCGCCGTCATCCTCTTTGGCCTGCCCGCCGAAAAAGACCCGGTGGGCCGGGAAAACTTCGCCGCAGATGGCATCATCCAGCAGACCGTCCGTGCTATTAAAGCCGCGCTGCCACAGATGGTCGTCGTCACCGATGTGTGCCTGTGTGAATATACCGATCACGGGCACTGCGGCGTTTTGAATACGGGCAGTGACCGGCTGCTGCACGAGCATTTGCCCGAAGGGTATGTACTCAATGACGAGACGCTCAAGGTGTTGGGGCAGGTGGCGGTCTCCCATGCGCAGGCGAGCGCGGACATGGTGGCCCCCAGCGGCATGATGGACGGCATGGTGGCGGCCATTCGCCATGCATTGGACGACTACGGCTTTGACCATCTGCCCATCATGTCTTATGCCGTGAAGTATGCCAGCAGTTTTTATGGCCCGTTCCGCGACGCGGCCGACGGTGCACCTAAATTTGGCGACCGCAAAACGCACCAGATGGACCCGGCCAATGCGCGGGAAGCCCTGCGCGAAGCGGCCTTAGATGTGGCCGAAGGGGCCGACTTCCTGATGGTGAAACCGGCGCTGGCCTACCTGGACGTGATTTACCGCGTGAAGCAGCAGTTCCCGGCACTGCCCCTGGCGGCCTACAACGTCAGCGGCGAATACGCCATGATTAAAGCGGCGGCGGAAAAGGGGTGGCTGGATGAGCGCACGGCCGTGTTGGAAACCCTCACCAGCATCAAACGCGCCGGCGCTGACCTGATCATCACCTACCATGCGAAAGAAGCGGCGGGTTGGTTATTGGGTAATTGAGTAATTGGGTAATTAGCAGTGCCAGGCAAGGGGCAGAACCGATTTGGTTGACCAGAGCGGCAAAGCTCTTTGCCTGGCGCTACTGACCAACAGGGTAGATAAATGAGTCTAAAAAATCTGACGATTGAACAACCAACGGATACCATAGACATCAGCGAAAAAGGGAAGGTGAATGAGCAGACCATCTCCCTGAATCGGCGGCTGTTTATGCAGCTTTTGGTTTTTACCGATGCGTTTGACCCGGAGGCGTTGGTCACGGCCGTAGCCGAAGTGCATATTCACGGCGTGTTGTACCTGGACCTCAACGACCCGTATGGGGTGGGGCTGCTCACCTTTAGCGAAGAGCCAGACTATTTTGTGACCGACGTGCGCCGTCTACTCAACCTGGAACCGTTTGACCTGCTCACACCGCGCCCGGAGATGACCATGCTCGGCCGTACCTACTCGTTGGGCTACGAAGCGGATTTAGAACACACCCTGATCACCCGCCCCATTGAGCGGGTGACAAAACCGGAATGGCCCTGGGCGGTCTGGTATCCACTGCGCCGCTCCGGGCAGTTTGAGCAATTGCCTGCCCAGGAGCAGCGCATCATTTTGATGGAACATGGCGGTATCGGCCGGGCTTACGGCGAAGCCGACCTGGCGCACGATGTGCGGCTGGCCTGCCATGGCCTGGGCACGGAAGATAACGACTTCATCGCCGGGCTGGTGGGCAAAGAGCTATACCCTCTCTCCCAACTTGTGCAGCGCATGAGGAAAACCAAACAGACCTCGCTGTATCTGGAAAAGTTGGGGCCGTTTTTTATTGGCAAGGCGATTTGGCAGAATAAAGGAGATTAAGAGATTGAGAGATTGAGAGATTGGACAATCTCCTAATCTCTCAATCTCCCAATCTCTCCACACCATGACACCACAAGAACCACAATCCCGTTTCCTCCGCGCCTGCGCCGGGCTGCCGGTGGATGCCACGCCGGTGTGGCTGATGCGGCAGGCGGGGCGTTATATGCCTGCCTACCGCGACCTACGCGCCAGACATTCCATGCTGGAATGTATCCACACGCCGGAATTGGCGGCCGAGATCACTTTGCAACCGATTAACGCCTTTGACCTGGACGCGGCTATTATCTTTTCTGACATTTTGCCGCCGCTGGTGGGCATGGGGCTGCAACTGGAATTTGCCCAGGGGGAAGGGCCGGTGCTGCATAATCGGCTGCAACGGCCGTATGACATTGACCTGCTCGCCACCCCCCCCGCCGCCCAAACGATGGCTGGCACCCTCAAGGCGATTGAACTGGTCACGGCCGAATTGCAGCCACGGGATATCCCGCTCATCGGCTTTGCCGGTGCGCCCTTCACGCTCGCCAGCTACGCCATCGAAGGCGGCGGCTCTAAGACGTACCAGCGCACCAAGTCACTCATGGTCAGCGAACCGGCGGCCTGGGGGCGGCTGATGGACAAACTGGTGACGGTGCAGGCCGATTACCTGCTGGCGCAGGCCAAAGCGGGCGCGTCCGCTCTGCAACTGTTTGATTCCTGGGCCGGTCACGCCCTGAGCAAACAAGATTACATCCGTTTTGTGCAGCCGTACAACACCAAACTATTCCAGCAGTTGGCGCGGGCCAATGTGCCCGTCATCAACTTCAGCACCGGCACGTCAGCCTACATCGAAGAAGTAGCCAGATGCGGCGGCACAGTCATCGGCGTGGACTGGCATTTGCCCATTGACGAGGTGTGGCAACGAATCGGTACGGACAAACCAATTCAGGGCAATTTAGACCCGATGGCGCTGCTGGCCCCCTGGCGCGAACTCAAATTTCAGGTGGATGATGTACTGGATCGAGTCAACGGCCGTGCCGGACACATCTTCAACCTCGGCCACGGCATCTTCAAGGAAACGCCGGTGGAACATGTGCAGCGGTTGGTGGATTACGTGCATGAAAGAACCAGTGAGCAGTAAGCAGTAGGCAGTGAGCACTGTTTGTCTGCTAACTGCTTACTGCCCACTGCTCACTTTGAGGAATTGAGGTATAGATGAACTACCCAATCGGCGTCCTGATCATGGCCTATGGCGGGCCGAATAGTTTAGAGGAGATTCCGGGATACCTGGCGGATATTCGGCACGGCCGTGTCACCACCCCTGCCGTCCTGGCCGAAATTACGCACAACTACACCCAGATTGGCGGCAAATCACCGCTGCTGGAATTCACTGCCGCGCAGGTAGCAGCGATTCGCGGACACCTCGATCCTGACAAATTCAAGGTGTACCTGGGGATGCGCCACTGGGCGCCCTGGATTGAGGACGCGGTGCGGGAGATGTTGGACGACGGCATCAGCCGCGCCGTTAGCCTGGTGTTGGCCCCCCATTTCAGCAAGCTGAGCATTGCCAAATACCACAACAAAATTGAAGTGGGGCTGGCGATGTTTCACGGCCGTATCGAATTTGCCCACATCGACAGCTATCACGATGTGCCCGGCCTGATCGGCCCGCTGGCGGCGCGGGTGCAGGATGGGCTGCATGAATGGCCGGAAGAGGAGCGGGCGGACGTGCATATGGTGTTCAGCGCCCACAGCCTGCCGGAACGCATCCTGAAAATGGGCGATCCGTATGACAGCCAGCTTCGGGAAACGGCGCGGCTGGTGGCCGCGCAAGCCGGGTTGCCCGATGGTCGGTGGTCGTGGAGTTACCAATCGGCCGGCCGCAGCCCGGAACCGTGGCTGGGACCGCAGTTACAGGAGTACATCCCGGAACTGGCGGCGCAGGGCATTAAAAACATCGTCTCCGTGCCCGTCGGTTTTGTCTGTGACCATGTGGAGATTTTGTTTGATATTGACATTCAGGCGCAGGCGGTGGCGCGGGAGTTTGGGGTGCGGCTGGTACGGCCGTCGGCCCTGAACACCGACCCCGTTTTTATGAAACAGTTGGCCGATTTGATTGTGGCCAAAGCTGACGAACAAGGTTGGTTGTAGGGCAATTTGGCAAATTGCCTTACTTAGAGGACAACCATGAACATCCAAAAATCAATCGAACTATTTATGAAAGCCCAAACCCTGCTGCCCGGCGGTGTAGATTCTCCGGCGCGCGCCTTCCGTGCGGTGGGTGGACAGCCGTTGTTTATTGACCGGGGCGAAGGCGCGTATCTGGTGGACGTAGACGGCAACCGTTTTGTGGATTACGTCCTCTCGTTTGGACCACTCATTCAGGGGCATGCCCACCCGGATGTGGTGCGGGCGCTGGCGGACACGGCCGTCAAAAGCACCAGTTTCGGCGCGCCCAGCCCGCTGGAAGTGGAACTGGCGGAACTGGTGATGAGCTTCATGCCCAACATCGAGATGATCCGCTTTGTCAACTCCGGTACCGAGGCCACCATGAGCGCGCTGCGGCTGGCGCGGGCTTTCACCGGACGCAGCAAAATCATCAAATTCCAGGGCAACTATCACGGCCATGCCGATATGCTGCTGGTGCAGGCCGGTTCCGGCGTGGCTACGTTGGGGCTGCCCGATTCTCCCGGCGTGCCCAAAGCGACCGCCGCCGACACCCTGGTCGCCCCCTACAACAATCTGGAAGCGGTGGCCGCCTTGTTTGCCCAATTCCCCGGCGAAATTGCGGCCATCATCGTCGAGCCGGTGGCGGGCAATATGGGCGTGGTGCCACCGCAGCCCGGATTTCTGGAAGGGCTGCGCGACATTACCACACAGGATGGGGCATTGCTGATTTTTGACGAGGTGATGACCGGCTTCCGGGTACATCCCGGCGGGGCGCAGGCGCTCTACAACGCGCGCCCAGATATTACGGCGTTGGGCAAGGTGATTGGTGGCGGGCTGCCGGTGGGGGCGTATGGCGGGCGCCGGGACATTATGCAACTGGTGGCCCCGGTTGGGCCGATGTACCAGGCGGGCACCCTGTCCGGCAATCCGCTGGCGATGGCGGCGGGTATTGCGACGTTGCGGGCATTACAGGTGGAGGGGGTGTGGCAGGCGGTGGCGGACACGGCCGTGACTCTTACCACCACCATCCAACAGGCCGCGCAAACGGCCGGTGTGCCGGTGCAAATCAACCGGGTGGGCACCATGTTCACCACCTTTTTCACCGACGGGCCGGTGACGGATTGGGAGTCGGCGGCAAAGTCAGACACGGCGAAATTTGGCCGCGCCTTCCAGATTTTGCTGGAAAACGGCGTCTATCTGCCGCCCAGCCAGTTTGAAGCCTGTTTCCTGTCTACGGCACATGGGGCGGCGGAGATAGAGCAGACGGTAGCGGCGTTTGCGGGGGCGTTTACGGCCGTGGCCAACCAGACCACATGAGGTGCAACGCACTTTTGTAAGCGCATTGCACCTGAACCAAACAACGGCGTGTAGGGGCGGGACGGGCGGGTGAAGCCTTGGCGCATACCCAAAACGTAATTCCCGCCGTCTCGCCCCGCGCCCAACCCAATCCTGCGCCGGGTTGGGCGAGACGGCGCGGAGACAAGGTTTCGCGTTTTAGCCACCGTTTCACCGCGCCGTCCCGCCCCTACGCCAGCTTGATTTCTAATTTAGAATTGCTGCAACGCAGAGACACAGCTAATCCTTTGTGCCAAAGTGGGTTATAATCTTTGCCAGTTAATCAACATACCGACCAGTTACTGACCAAAACAGGCAAATGGCACAAGAGCAAAAACCCAACTTACTCATCCAGATACACGACCTTATCAATGATGCTTTTGATCTGGATGAATTTCGGGAACTCTGCCTACACCTGGAGGTCAAATACGATAATTTAAGTGGGGGAACCCTGTCGGCGCGCATCCATGACCTGGTGCAGCGGCAAAACCGGCAGGGGCAATTAGACAATCTCCTGTATTGGTGCGGGTACTTGCGACCAAATTTCAACTGGCCGGACCCTTCTGCGCCGGTTACGTTGGGAACTGCGCCAACCTCCTTTACGCTGCCGCCGCGCAATCCGCGCCAGATTTTCCTCAGCCATGCCAGTCAGGATGCCGAATTTGCCCATTAATTAGCCGACGATTTGCGCCGCCATGATTGGCAGGTGTGGATCGCGCCGGACAGCATCCAATTGGGCGAAGATTGGGTGCAGGCCATCAATCGGGGGCTGGCCGAAAGCGGTATCTTTTTATTGGTACTAACGCCAAACGCGGTGAACTCCCGATGGGTAACCAGTGAAACCAACGTGGCTATTAGCCTGCAACATCGGAATGAAATTCTCTTCATTCCGCTGGATGTGAAAGCGACGGCGGCCCCCCCGTTATGGGTTGGCCCCCAAAATGTTCCCTTCCAAAGCGATTATAAAGGGGGGCTGGAGCGGCTGCTGCAACGATTACAGCCGGAGAAGATGGCGCAGGTGGATGGACTGTACCGGCAGATACAGGCGGCAAATGGACGCAGACAGTGGCCGTTGGTGCAGCAGCTAGGGGCGCAAATTGTGGCGCTGTACCCGGATTACCGGGAAACTGAGGCGCAAATGGCCCTGGCGCAGCAGGCGGAAGCCCGCGAAAAGCGGCAGGCAACCGAAGCGGCAGCCCAATATGATCGCTTGCAGGCGGCGATGGCGGCAGTGGATTGGGCAACGGCGATGGCTTTGGCAAATGAGATTGAGAGCCTGGTTCCTGGCTATCGGGACGTGAGCCAGTTGGCGGCGCGCGCCCGCCAGGGCCAGCGCCAAAACCGGCGCGAAACCCGCCGCCAATGGCTGCGCCAGATTCCTGTTTGGGGGTGGGTAGCGGCGGCAGTGGTGTTCGGCAGCCTGTTACTGGGGGGTGTATGGGCCATGATGCCTGATGGCACTGGGGGGAATGAGAGCACGGCAACGGCGACATCGGCGAGGATTGCGGTAGGGGAAACAGACACCCCCACCCCCGGTATTGGCAGCACCCGCATCCGCCCGGCCGATGAGGCAGTGATGGTTTATGTGCCGGCCGGTGAATTTATGATGGGCAGTGAGGCTGGGCAGAGTGATGAGAAACCGGTTCATGCCGTCTATCTGGACAGCTTTTGGATTGACCAGACGGAAGTGACCAATGGTATGTATGCCTTGTGCGTGCGGGACGGGGATTATGTGCAGCCGTCATCATTAACCAGTTACACACGAGACAGTTATTACGCCAACCCCACCTTTGCTGAGTATCCCGTGATTAATGTGAGCTGGCAGGATGCCCGGAACTACTGTGAATGGGCGGGGGCACGGCTGCCCACCCAAACGGAATGGGAAAAAGCGGCGCGCTGGGATGAAGAAAACCAGGAAGCGCGTACCTATCCGTGGGGGAATACATTTGATGGCGCCCTGTTGAACTTTTGTGATGAAAATTGCCCATTTAATCATCCAGATGTCACAGTGGATGATGGGTATGAAGATACGGCCCCGGTTGGCAGTTACCCCGATAGTATTAGCCCTTACGGGGCATTGGATATGGTCGGGAATGTATGGGAGTGGACGGCAAGCTTATACGAAACCTACCCTTATGATCCAAATGATGGCCGAGAAAACCTGAATGGAACGGGGCAAAGGGTGCTGCGCGGTGGCTCGTGGAACAACAACGATAACAACGTCCGCGCCGCCAACCGCAACAACAACGATCCCACGAATCGCAACAACAATGTGGGGTTCCGCTGCGCCCAGTAGTCCACGCGCCCGGTCAGCATGTTGGCAACCGCTGGCTTGCCTGGCAAGCGTCAGTTGTCAGCCGGAGCCGGAAGGAGGATGTACTCCAGCCTGTTTTCCGGGTTGGCGACAACGTCAGCCGAAGATAAAAAAGCCCTCTCCGACTGGTAGCTTACGCGAATGCTGGGGTGGGTTTTTTCTTTGTCACCTTTGTTTGTAGTTTTGCTGGATGCCGGAGTCGCATCCTCCCGCCCCCCTGAATTCTAGACACATTTTCAGGTGTCAGTTGCGGCATTTTGGTGGAAAATAATGGCATGAGTGATTACGAAGCATTAACCGCCCAACAGTTAGTACACCAATTGGAAGTGGCCGGAGAACACCCGCACCGCGACCTGATTGAGGCCATTTGGGAGCGAGGTGAGGAGACACGGCCGTACCTGCGCCAATTGTTTTGCTACTGACCCATGACACAAGTAACCGTTTCCATTCCGGCAACCTCGGCCAATCTGGGGCCGGGTTTTGATTGTTTGGGGCTGGCGCTGGCGTTGTACAACCGCATCACGTTCACGGCCGTCCCCCCCACTCCCTCTCCCCCCCCGCTCACCATCACCGTCAGCGGCGTAGATGCCCACAAGGTGGCGACGGATGAAAGCAACCTGGTGTACCAATGCGCCAACATCATTTTCGACAAGGCAGGCCAACGGCCGTCCCCTTTGCACATTCACCAGGAAAACAATATCCCGGTGGGCAGCGGGTTGGGCAGCAGCTCCACGGCCGTACTCGGCGGTATGTTGGCGGCGAATGAACTGGTGGCACGGCCGTTTACCACCGCCCAAATCCTGCAATTCGCCGCCGAAAAAGAAGGGCACCCGGACAATGTAGCTCCAGCCTTCTACGGCGGCCTGGTTTTGGGCGTGGCCCATGAAACCGGCCTGCATATCGAACGGTTTACCTTGCCGGAACTACAAGCGGTGGTGGTGCTGCCCGACTTTCACCTGCTCACCAGCGAAGCCCGCGCTGCCCTGCCCACTCAGGTTTCGCGTCAGGACGCCATCTTCAACGCCGCCCGCACGCCACTGGTTATTCGCGCTCTGCAAACGGCCGATTACGACTTGTTGCGTATCGCTATGCAAGACAGGCTGCACCAGCCATACCGCATTCCTCTCATTCCCGGCATGGCCCAGGCATTCGCGGCGGCGCAGGCATCCGGGGCCAAAGGGGTGGCGCTCAGCGGCGCCGGCCCCAGCCTGATCGCCTTTGCCCCGGATGGACATGAACGGATTGCGGCGGCGGTCACGGCCGTGTTTGCCCAACATGGCCTGGCAAGCCGGACGTGGGTTTTGACGGTGGATAACGGGGGTGTAGATAGTGAGATATTGGGATATTAAGATTGGGATATTCAATATCTCAGTATCTCAGTATCCTGCTATAATCCAGCCCCTATGGGATTTGAGTTTATATTTGAAGTCACGGCCGTAGATGGCGCGGCGCGCAACGGCCGTTTCCACACCCCGCACGGCCCCATCCACACCCCCGTTTTTGCCCCCGTTGGTACACAAGCGACCGTGAAGGCGCTGAAGCCGGATGATCTGGCGGCGTTGGGCGCCACCCTGGTTCTCAGCAATACCTATCATTTGTATTTGCGTCCCGGTGATGAACTGGTGCGGGAGTTGGGCGGGCTGCACCAGTTTATGCAGTGGCCCGGCCCCATCCTCACTGACAGCGGCGGCTTCCAGGTGTTCAGCCTCAGCCAGACGCGCAAAATTGATGCCGACGGCGTGACTTTCCAATCCCATCTGGATGGGTCGCACCACCGCTTTACCCCGGAGAGCAGCATTGCCATTCAGGAAAACCTGGGCGCGGACATCATCATGGCTTTCGACGAGTGCCCGCCACCCACCGATTATGCCTATGTGCAGCACTCTTTGACGCGCACCCACCCCTGGCTGGAACGGTGCGCGGCGGCTAAAACGCGGCAGGATCAGGCGCTTTTTGGCATTGTGCAGGGGGGCATTTTCCCTGATCTGCGCGCCGAAAGCGCCGCTTTTGTCACCGGGCTGGATTTGCCCGGTTATGCCATTGGCGGGCTGGCGGTGGGTGAGACCAAAACACAAATGGTTCACACACTAGACGCCACCGTGCCCCTGCTGCCCGCCGATAAACCACGTTACCTGATGGGGGTGGGCGAGCCGGAGGATTTGGTGAACGCGGTGCTGCGCGGCGTGGATATGTTTGACTGCGTGGCCCCCACCCGGCTGGCGCGGCATGGCTCGGCGTATGTGCGCGGCGGGCGGCTGAATTTGCGCCATGCGGCGCACACGCGGGATGCCGCGCCCATTGCCGCCGACTGCGGCTGTTATACTTGCCAGCATTTCAGCCGCGCCTACCTGCGCCATCTGGTGAAGGCGGATGAAATCCTGGCGCATGTGTTACTGAGCATCCACAATGTCCACTTTTTGATTGACCTGATGGGGCAAATGCGGGTGGCGATAGAAAAAGGGACATTGCCGTTGTTTGCCGATGCGTTTTTGAGTCATTATGAAGGGATTGGTGATTAGAGATTGAGAGATTGAGAGATTGGGAGATTGTAGTCTCCCAATCTCTCAATCTCTTCTTGAACAACTATGAGTATCATCGAAGCGATCTTTTTAGGCATTTTGCAGGGGGCGACGGAGTTTCTGCCCATTTCCAGTTCGGGACATCTGGTGATTCTTCCGGCCATTTTAGAAATGCCGCTGGCCGATCTGACAATGATTGGCGTGCTGCATCTGGGTACGCTGCTGGCGGTGCTGGTTTATTTCTGGCGCGATTTGTGGGGTATCCTCACGGCCATGCTGCACGACCTGCGCCACAAACAACCCTTAGCCAGTACCGAATCCCGGTTGGGCTGGCTCATTGTGGTTGGCTCCATACCGGCGGTGGTATTGGGGCTGCTGTTTGCCAGCCAGTTGGAAGAGATATTCAACCAGCCAGAATACGCCGCGTTTTTTTTGCTGATCACGGCCGTGCTCCTGGTCATTGGCGAACGGCTGATGTCCGGCCAAAAAAGCGTGGCGCAAATGACCTGGGCCGATACGCTGACCATTGGCGCCTTCCAGGCATTTGCCCTGCTGCCCGGCATCTCCCGCAGCGGCAGCACCATCGTTGGTGGGTTGATACGCGGCTTAGACCGGCCGACGGCAACGCGCTTTAGCTTTTTATTGGGGGTGCCGGCCATTATGGGCGCCGGGCTGCTGTCGCTGTTAGATATTGCCAGCGCCCAGGCCAGCGAAGCGCCCATTGTTTATGTCGCCGGTTTTGTGGCTGCGGCCGTAACCGGGTATGTGTGCATTGCCTTTTTGCTGCGCTGGGTGCGCGGCCATACGCTGTACATCTTTGCCGTTTATTGCGCTGTGGTAGGTGGGGGCTATTTGCTGTTTTCGTGGCTTGGTTCATCATAGACAGTTCACGCTGACGGCCGTATAATTAACAGCAACGTCAACTTAAAAAGATGACCAACGGCCGTGCCCGGCCTGGGTCTGAGCAAAGCCTGATCATCCTCCATGGTCAGGCTTTTTTTGACTAAATTTGACAGGTCAATTGCTTAGACCCTAAGGGGTTTGAAAACCCTCAGGGTCTTGACTAAAGGAGTTTGTAACATGAAAAGCCAACATTATATTGAACTGGATGAAACCTACAGCGCCCACAATTATCACCCGCTGGATGTGGTCATTGAAAAGGCCGAAGGGGTGTGGGTGTATGATGTGGACGGCAAGAAGTATCTGGATTGCCTGGCGGCGTATTCAGCCGTGAATCAGGGTCACTGCCATCCCAAAATCATGGACGCGGCCATTTCCCAAATGCACAAGGTGACGCTGACTTCGCGGGCGTTTCGCAATGACCAGATGGGGCCATTTCTCAAAGAGATGTGCGAACTGACCGGTTATGATATGGCCCTGCCCATGAACACGGGCGCAGAGGCAGTGGAAACGGCGATCAAAGCTGCCCGCAAATGGGGCTACGAAATCAAAGGCGTGCCCGATGGGGCGGCGGAGATTATTGTGTGTGAGGGGAATTTTCACGGCCGTACCACCACCGTCGTCGGCTTTTCCAGCGAACCGGCCTACAAGCAGCACTTTGGCCCCTTCACCCCCGGCTTCAAACTCATCCCCTATGGCAACATCGAGGCGCTGCGCCAGGCCATCACCCCCAACACCGTCGCCTTCCTGGTAGAGCCAATTCAGGGCGAAGGCGGCGTGGTCATGCCGCCCGCCGGTTACATTCGCGCCGCCTATGATTTGTGCCAGGAGCAAAACATCTTGTTTGTGGCCGATGAGATTCAGACCGGCTTCGGCCGTACCGGGAAATTGTTTGCCTGCCACCATGAAGGGGTGAAGGCGGATATGACCATTGTGGGCAAGGCGCTCAGCGGCGGCTTTTATCCGGTCTCGGCTGTGTTAGCTGACCGGGACATTTTGGGGCTGTTCCATCCGGGCGATCATGGCAGTACCTTTGGCGGTAATCCGTTGGGCGCGGCCATTGCCCGCGCGGCGCTGGCGGTGCTGGTGGAGGAGAATCTGGTGGCGCAGTCGGCCGAATTGGGCGCGTATTTTAAGGGGCGGCTGGAACGAATTGAAAGCGACCATATCAAAGAGGTGCGCGGCAAGGGGCTGTTTATTGGCGTGGAGTTGAATACGAAGGCGCGCCGTTTTTGCGAGGCGTTGCAGGAACGGGGCGTCTTGTGCAAGGAGACGCACGAGAACGTGATCCGTTTTGCGCCGCCGCTGGTAATCAGCAAAGAGGAAATTGATTGGGCACTGGAACAGGTAGAGCCGGTGCTGATGATGCCCTAGTATGCAAGTGCAAACCTGACAGGTCTTTGGAGATCTGTCAGGTTGTAACTGTTCAGGTGTGAGCTGGGGCATGAGAACATCTCCCTCAAAAAGGGAGCCGAGTGCCTCCCAGACATTAAGACCTTGTTTACGGATGGTTGAGATGTAGCTGCGCAGCCGACAGAACTGCTGAGCACCATCCCAACTGCGAAAACA
>JABFFZ010000055.1 GCA_013112725.1 Chloroflexota bacterium | reverse complement strand
CGGGCGCGGGTGGCGCGGGCGGCATTGGTAGCGGCGACCCTGAAGACATTCCCGATGGATTGCCCGGCGACCCTGGCGCAGCCTGCGAGATAGAGTACGTCATCTGGTACATCTACCACTCTTCCATCCCGGATGGGCCAATCTTGCCTGATACGATAATCCCCCTGGAGACATTTACGCAGACTGTACCTGTCAACCCAACGGGGGTAGTGCCTCTGCGCTTTATGAATCCGACCGAGTTGGGTTTTCCACCCCTTTATTTTAAGAATGGCGCCCAATTGCAGGTTCATGGCGGGTTGGAGTACTCTTTTGCGGAGATTCCGCCTTCACAGTTTCCCATCATTAGCTTTGAGGCGCGTAATGTGGCACATAGCTGCCCAAACCCGGAATGTATTATCTTGATTGGTTACTCTCAAGGCATACCGGTAGGGGCGGCCAGCAATCAACTAATAGGGCCAGGTTCGGTGGAGACGTTGACGCTGCCGGCGCCGCCACCAGGTGTGTTGTACGATCAGGTGCAGTTCATCAGCCTGGTACCGATGTCGTTTCTCCACTGGGAGATTGTCATCATCGATCCGTAGAAGTTGCGTAAGGGCGGCCCCTATGGTCGCCCTTACAATCACCACCGATGGCAACGCCGCATGGGTGTATAATGTGGATGATGATCGGTAATTCGGTAATTCGGTAAATGGTATTTAGTTTTGCGACCTTTACCGTTTACCGATTACCGGCATGTAAGGAAACAGCCGTATGTCTGCGCGAATACCATACAATCTGTTGACTTTCGTGATGGGATTGGGGCTGCTCACGGCCGTCATCCTCCAATTCTCCTCCACCGCCGTCTCCGGTTCGCTCCGTTTTGTAGACGAACAAAATGTGCCCCTGGCATACGCCGACCTGCGACTGCTGTGTTATCCATCCGCCGCCGCCAACAGCCCACTGCTGGCCGACCTGCCCGCCCACACCAACGCGGAGGGCCACCTGACCCACCCATTGCCCACCAACTGTTCTCATTTGGCAGCGCTCTGGCTGCGCCACACGCAACCCTCCGGCAAAGCGGCACATGGCCCGGCCTATTGGGTCTACGCCACAAGCTGGCAGGCCGGCAGCAGCGAGCGACAGCCTGCCACCGGAGATATTCAGCTATATGACAGTCATCCGCTTGTTCTGTTTCATGTGGTTGCCAGTTTAGCCTGGCAACCGGCTGCCAATTCGCCGTTTGTCGGTCAATTGCAAAGCGGTTTGCGCCAGATGTCCGCGTATTTGTATGACCTGACGGAGGGGCAAATGGCGGTGGGCGCGGTGACGATTTATGCGGACGGCCGTTACTGGGAAAGCGCCGACCTCCGATTCCTGAGCGCCAACGACTACCGCCCTACCGCCTACATGGGCGGCATTGTGCCCGCCGCCACCCCCTACACCGCCCCCGCCACCCTCAGCCAGACGGTGTACGCGCCCGGCGGCATTTACCTGGGGCGGTATTGGGATGGGCTGGACGCGGCCGATCCGGCCAGCGGGAACTGGGCGCAGCCCGCCGCCTACCGCACGTTGGCGCATGAATGGGGCCATTACGCTCTGTTCTTGTACGACGAATACCAGCAAAACCAACCCGCCGGTAAACAGGAAACCTACTGCACCTGCCTGGATTTGCCCAACGGCGCGTGTGCGGCCTCGGCGATGGCGTACCATTACACGGCCGTGGCCCTCTGGCATAGTGCGGAACATGGCAGCCCGTCCGTCTGCCAGCAAACCGACCAGATGCTCGTACATGGCGAGGCGGATTGGGGCACCTTGCAGCGATGGGGTGACATTCAGCAGTTGGCGGGTGGTTGGCTGCAACCGCCGGCATTGCCCCTGGCTACGCAAACGCCGGATGTGGTGGATGATTTGTTTGGACGCGCACCGGGCTACCGACTCTATCTGCCGGCGCTGGCAACAAGCGGCACGGCCGTACCCGCCCCCACTGAACCCACCATCCACCTGGCGCTGGATGGCAGCTTCACACAAGTGCAATTAGACGCGCTGCATCCGCAGGTATATGTGTGGCAAGACGGCCGTGCCCAACACCAGGGCGCCACCGCCGGCAACCGTACCCTGCCCGGCGCATTGGGCCAAATTCAGTTGTTGGGCGTAACGCCGGACGATCAACTCCGCGCCTACGCTGATCAGTATGCCACCGACATAACGGGCGGTGGCCGGTTTGCCATAGCGGGCGGGCCGCCGCTGGCAAACGGAACAATGCTGACGCTGACGGCTGTCACCTGGGAGGCCAGCCTGGATGTGGCATATGGCATGGTTGGCCCGCTGCTGACGGCGATGACGGTAACGCTAACCAGCCCGGACGTGCTGGCTGCGCCGCCCATCGCCCAACGCTGCTCGCCGGATGCGGCCGTTGGCTGCCCGGCCAGTGCCGATTGGCGGCAAACGATGACGGCCGTGAATGCCCATACCTGGACGGCCATGTTCACTGCGCCAGCAGGCCAGCCATTGCCAAAATATGGGTTGGTGGGGGTGCAGGCGGGCAGCACGGGCGAATTGTGGCGCTGGTTCCAATCGTTGGGCGGGGTTGGCCCGGCGCATGATGATGGGCAGGCCCCGCTGCTGGATGGATTGGCGATGGTGGCGGCGGACACGGCTATCCCTGGCGAAAACAACCAGGCCATCTTCATGCCTGCCGCCAGCTATGACGCGCTGACCGCGCCGCTGCCGCCCGGTTTTGTGGCCATCGTGGGCACGGCCGTAGACCTGGATGTGCTGCTGCCCACCCCGAACACGCCCTGGCTGTTGACGCTGTTTTATCCACAGACGGCCGTAGACCGTCTGGGGCTGAATGAAGCCCAATTAGAACTACTGCATTACAGCCGCGCCTTGAACCAGTGGCAGGTGGTGGCTGTGTCCGGGCGCAGCCCGCTGCTGAACTGGCTGGCTTCGGGGCCGGTGGTGGCGGACGGCATTTATGCGGTGGGTTGGCGGCCCGTTCCGCCGCCCGTAGCCGACTTTGACGGGCTGCCGCGCAATGGCCCCGCGCCGCTGCCGGTGAACTTCATCAATTTGTCCGAAGGGGCATATGACAGCGTCTTGTGGGATTTTGGCGATGGCGTTACCAGTACGCTGACCAGCCCGGCGCATGTGTATGAGATGCCGGGGATTTATACCGTCACCCTCACTGTCAGCGGCCCTGGCGGCAGCGACACGATGATCAAACCGGATTTTATTACGGTTCACGGATTAGGGACTACGGACAACTCCCGCACTTCCAGCCATTGCCATTCTTGTGTGACCAGCGTGCCCCAACGAAAACGGCCGTCCCCCGTCGCCACCATATACTGATTATCAATCCAACAGACAAAACCCAGGGGGCCACGAGGGGAATGGGGTGTTTGGAGGAGAGTACAGCCGTCTACCATGAACTCACAACCATTCTGCCGCCACTCCAATTGGTATTCATGCCATTCCCTCATGTCTACGGCAATCGGCGCAAACGAAATACCCAACCGCTGCTGCACCCAGGGCCACAGGCGGCGGCACACCCGGCCGACCCGGTTTGCCAGCAGCACAAAGGGGGCGAGCGGGATCAGGGGAATGGCCGACGGCCGTGCCGCGTCCAACGTCGCCGCAAACCAGCCCCGCCCTGGCCCATCCGCCGCCAGCGGCAAATCATTCGGGGCAGAACCATAGAAGAACCAGCAGGCAGACGGCCGTGCCATCCCCCGCATCGTCGGGTCGCCAAAAGGCGCATTCCAAAAACCAAACCCGGCCGTGCCCAATAGGTCGCCCTCCCCATGCGAAAACCGCGCCGTCACTCGCAGCGAAACGCCTGGCCGCCAGGGATAATCGGCGCGGCGCGTGATGCCCGGCAGCCCATAATCATCCACCTGCGCATCGGTATAACCTTGAATCGTCGGGGGAATTTGCAACCGAAGGGAGGAAACAGATGACGGCGCGCCCAATACCTGCCCGCCGCCAATTTCTAACTTCCGCATTTGTGAGGGGGGAAATTAAAATTTTGGGGTATGGGGGTATTGAGATGTTAATATCCCAATACCCCCATACCCTAATATCTCATCTACCGCATCGCCGCGTTCAGCGTTCCACACGCCGGACACGAACCATCCGGGCGAATGATGGCATAGCCGGCCTGTGGGTCGGTTTGGGTATAGGTGGTGAAGTCCACATTAAACACAATGACCATGCGCGCCCGGCCACTGCTGCGCGCCAGGGTGACGGCCTCGCCCAACCATTGCGCGTGTTGGCTGACGGTAGTGTTGGCCGCCCAGGCAAAATTAGCCGGCAGGAAGGGGAAACCCTGCGGCGACAGATACCCCAATTCGGTGAAACAAACCCGGCGCGCCCCGCCAAATGCGTTGTAATACAGGTTAAACGTTGGCCCAAAATACCAGCTATAGTGATGGTCGCCAGAGTCGGCGGGATGGCCGGTGGTAGCACTGGGTGAGGTGGCTCCGGCGTTGTGATGTACGCCAATACAATCCATGTAATTCACCGCTCCGGCCGCGGCCATGCCCTGGATGTAACGCGCATCAGACCAGGCATTAGCGCC
The DNA here is from genome assembly GCA_013112725.1 of Chloroflexota bacterium. Lineage (GTDB taxonomy): Bacteria > Chloroflexota > Anaerolineae > Promineifilales > Promineifilaceae > CAADGU01. Next base: position 32,593 of record JABFFZ010000055.1, on the reverse strand, counting down.
GTTGTCGAAGCCGGTGGGGGCCGGCGCGCCGGAAATGACCATCACATTGGCGTTGGTGGTTTTGATGGCGTTGTAGGCGGGGGCGAGCATATTGTTGACGTAGGAGGTGGGGCTGATCTGCCCGGCCGGCCATTCAAAATCAATATTCTGCTCATTCCAGATTTCAATGGCGTCTGGCCCCAATGCGGCCACACCGCGCACAAAGTTGACGTACCCGTTGAAATCAATGCCGTTCGGCGGCGGGTAGGTCTGTGCACCGGTGATGGAGAGCAAAATTTTGAAACCATTATTGTGCGCATCCTGAATGACCCCGGCCAATATATCCGGCGATTGGCCGGGCGCCCATTTGTGCTGCACCTTGATCCAGTTCATGCCCGCTTCTTGCATCCGGGCGCGGTTGCCCATGTTGAACGTTTGCCCACCCAGTTCAAAGCCGGAGGATGGTGGCGGGGGCGGCGGGGTGCTGCCCGGCGGGGGTGGCTGGGTAGAGCCGGTGGGGATGATGAGTACCTGACCGGCATAAATCAGGTTGGGGTTGGCAATGTTGTTGGCGGCTACAATGGCGCTGACGGTAGTGCCAAAGCGCCGGGCAATGGAGGACAGTGTATCACCCCGCTGCACAACGTAGGTGATAGTACCACCGGGGGGCGGCGTGGGCTGGGGACCGGGTGGCGGCGTGGTAGGTTGCGGCGGCGGGCTGCCATCGGTGGGAATTTCCAACACCTGGCCCACATAAATGAGATTGGGGTTGGGGATATTGTTGGCGGCGACGATGGCGCTGACGGTGGTGTTGTACCGTCTGGCAATGCTAAAGAGGGTATCGCCATATTGCACGGTATAGGCAAAGGCGGACACGGCCGTGACCACTACCACTAATAGCAATAAAGCGACTATTCCGGCAAGTAAACGTGTTTTTTTCATATTTTCCTTCCTTGAGACTATACAGGACACGGCCATTGTGGTGGGCCACTTTGGTGGACATAAGTATTACCAGGATTATAGACGGAGTACCGATAAACTCAAGCCAGTCGCTGCCGGTTCATGTATACTAACCGTAAAAATGATGTGAGCATGGCATAAATGCTGGGCATAAATGCCAGGGCCTGATAAAAGTTAACAATATGTTTGGGTAAACCACGCCTGGCGAATAAATTCGTGGCTACACAAAGCAAAAACCGCCTACGCGGTCTGGCAATAGTCGGCGCAGGCCGACTTTGCCTTGTGTAAACGCGGTTTTAACCGCCGGATATATTGCCGTAACAAAGAGTTAATGTTTATAGGGTAAGTGTTCAGTCCCTCAAGAGACCTGACAGGTTTTTGGCCTGCAAAGTTTCAAGTTGAACTGGTAAAAAACCTGTCAGGTCTGAACTGTTACTTTATAGGGCCAACTCCTACAAAATCCCACAGGTGAAGGTTGAAATGATGATGATGAGTGAAACAAGAACCGAGATGATTGAAGACGAGATGGAGGTGTATGACAGCATATTGGATACTATCGGCGATACGCCGCTGGTGCGGCTGCATTCCATCGGCGGTGATTTGCCTTGCCAGTTATTGGTGAAGGTGGAGTTTTTTAATCCCGGCGGCTCGGTGAAAGACCGGATTGGGCCGGCCATTATTGCCGAAGCGGAGCGCAGCGGCCGTTTGCAGCCGGGTGGCACGATTGTCGAAGCCACTTCTGGCAATACCGGCGTGGGGCTGGCCATTGCGGCGGCGATCAAAGGCTACCGCACGATTTTTGTGATGCCGGACAAGATGTCGCAGGAGAAGATTTTGCTGCTGCGGGCGTTTGGGGCGCGGGTGGTGATGACACCGACGGCCGTAGAGCCCGATGACTCCCGCAGTTATTACAAAGTCTCCGAACGGCTGGCCGCCGAAACGCCCAATGCCATCCTGGCCAACCAATACCACAATCCGGAAAACCCGCGCGCTCATTATGAATCCACCGGCCCCGAAGTGTGGCGGCAAACCAGGGGGAAAATCGGCCATCTGGTGGTGGGCATGGGCACGGGCGGCACCATCAGCGGTATGGGGCGCTACCTGAAAGAGCAAAATCCCCAGGTCAAAATTGTGGGCGTAGACCCCATTGGCTCCATTCTGTATGAACTGCACCGCAGCGGCCAATACACCAAAGCGGAGGGGTATAAAGTGGAAGGGATCGGCGAGGATTTCTTGCCCAGCACCACCGACCTGAGCGTCATTGACCACATCGTGCAGGTGAATGACAAGGAGAGCCTGCTAATGACGCGGCGGCTGGTGCGGGAAGAGGGTATCTTTTGCGGCGGCTCCAGCGGTTCGGCGGTGGTGGGGGCGATCAAATACGCCCGTGAACACAACCTGGGGCCGGATGATGTGGTGGTGGTTATCCTGCCTGATTCTGGGTCGCGCTATCTGAGCAAGGTGTTTGACGATGAGTGGATGCGCGAAAATGGCTTTTTGGAACGGGCCTGGATTGATTACCGGGCGCTAGATGTGCAGGCAGCCAAACCGGATCAGACGCTCATCACGGCGCATCCGCAAGAACCGATCACGGCCGTCGTCGGCAAAATGAAGCAATACAATGTGTCCCAACTACCGGTGTTGGCTGGCGACGGCCGTTTGCTAGGCGCCGTCACCGAAATTGATCTGCTCAACCACATGCTCGTCACCAGCCACAGCGGCCACGAACCGGACGAGACGATAGAGGCCATCATTGACCAGAATGTGCCGGTGGTCCGGCCGAACACCCCCCTGGAAACGCTCATGGGCATCTTCAGCCACCACAACGCCGCCATCATCGCCACCGGCGAACAGGTGCAGGGCATTTTGACGAAGATTGATATTTTGGATTTTCTGTCTACGCAAGTGAAGTAAGGGCGGGACGGGCGGGTGGGGCCTGGCGGGTACCTCAAAACGTCATTCCCGTCCGTCTCGCCCCGTTTTCCCACCATTTTACCGCGCATGGGGCGAGACGGCGCGGAGACCAGGCCACACGTCTTACCCACCGCCTCACCGCGCCGTCCCGCCCCTACGTTGATCGCCCCTGGTAGGGGCGGGACGGGCGGGCGATACCTGGCGGGTTCACCCAAACGTTTGTTCCCGCCCGTCTCGCCCGTTTTGGGCGGGGTGGGCGGAACGGGGCGAGACGGCGCGGAGACCAGGCCACACGTCTTACCCACCGCCTCACCGCGCCGTCCCGCCCCTACGGCAGGTTGTTTGAAAATTTTTGCAGCGATCTCGCGCCCCATGGGGCGCGAGATTGGCGCTGCTGGCGCAGCGTTGGCGGGACTTCGCTACCGCTACGCCCGCCAAGAGCAGAGATCAGTGATCAGGATGAGATGGGGGACGACGCACCACCACCCGGAAACCGACATAGTTGGAGCGGTTGTCTGGGGTGAGGTTGAGGCGGGCGGCCGCGCGCGCAAGGTTCTGGAAGTTGAACCACGAGCCGCCACGCAGCACGCGCCGGGCATCGCCTTCGGAGTCTTCACGGCCGTCAGCAGCATTATAGGGATACGGCTGGTACTGGCTGGACGTCCACTCCCAGACGTTGCCGCTGAGATCGGCAATGCCGCCATCCGGGGTACGGCCGCCGGGGAAAACGCCCACCGGTGTGGTGCGGCGGACGTGGGTTTCAAAGGTGTTACTGCGGGCGGGGTCAAAGGTGGGGCCGTAGGGGTAGGCACGGCCGTGTGGTCCCCGCGCCGCCGCTTCCCATTCCGCTTCCGTGGGCAGCGTGTACCGTTCGCCCGTTTGCGCCGAAAGCCAGGCGCAGTACGCCTGCGCTTCAAACCAGCAAACGCCCACAACCGGTTGGGCGGCATGGTTAAAGTTGCTGTCATACCAGTAAAGCGGCTGATCGAATTTTTCCCCCATTCGATACCATTTATCAACGTACTGGTCTAACTGCTCAAAAGTAGCGTTTCTTTGCCACAACCAAAACTCTACCTGTTCGGGAGACGTTTTTTGGGCGCGTATCACATCTTCTGAAAAACCTTGAAGATATTGCTGCCGTTCGCGGTATAGTTGTTTTACCCCCTCATTACTCAATTCCCCCTTTAACCAGGCGCGGGCGGCTTCCGTTTGCCACCACTGCTCTGTTTTATAACCACCCGCTTCCCAAAAGAGGCGGTATTCGGCGTTGGTGACGGGGAACACGCCCATGGCCAAAGCGGTCACTTCTACCGTATGCGCCGGTTTTTCATCGTCATACTGGCTGCCATCATCGCCAATCATATACACACCGCCGGGCACGGAAACAAGGGGCGGACGGAGGTAGGGGCCATGCGGCCCCATCTGCCGGATAAAGCGGGGGTCGCCTAGGTCGGCCAGGGCGCGGGCGGCGGCAATGCGCGCCCGCAGGTCGGCGCGGTCTACGCCCACGTGGGTCAATAACGCCTGTTGCAATTCGGCTATCAGTTCCGCCGGGAGTTTGTTTTTCACTTCTGGGGCGGCGGCGCAGCGGACGGCCAGGGGCAGGTTCCTGTGGATCAGGTCACGCACCAATGGGGCCGGGTTGGCCGTCATGGCTGCCGCCAGCACGGTTGTTTCCTCCCAGCCGGTGGTGGGGGCGTCAGGCAACCGGTCGCTGATATCGGCGCGGTCTAGCCATTCGGCCAATGGTTCGGCCAATGGCTTTTTCATCTGGTCGGCCTGCCAGGGCACAGATACCAGGTTGGGCTGCGGCGCGGTAGCCAACACGCGGGCGGCAAAGTATTCCTGCCACAACTGGTGGTAAAAGGTGATGGTGCGGCTGCGTATATCTTTTTCCAGCAGGTTCAACATGTAGCCGGCGGCCAGAATATCGGCGGCCTGGGGATGGTCGAGCAGTTGGTGAGCGTCTTTCTCTTCCCGGCGCACCGTGCCGCGTTCGTAGCCTGGCCGGCCGATTTGCATGGCGTAGGCCAGCGCGGCCAGCCGGGAAAACAGCGGCCCTTCGGTGGGGAGATCGGTCGGGGTAGCCCACGCGCTTGAGCTCACCTGCAACAGATCATCTTCGCTGAGCAGCACACCAGGCTTAAAGAGGCGGTGGCTGTGGGCCACTTCGCGGGCCACGGCGCGGCGGACGAAGCCGGTGAGCAGGGCCGCCTGGCCGTCGGGCATCTGTCCGTGGGGGTCAGCCTGCACCTGCTCTACCAGCAGGCGCAAAAAGAAGGGGGTGGCGAACAGTTCCAGCCGTTCGCTGTCGTGTTCTATCTGCGGCCAGACAGCGGCCGCGCCGTTGCCCAGGTGATCTTCCAGGAACTCTTGGATCTGGGGTGGGGTAAGGGGCTGTAAATCAATCTGGCGCACCGGAGCGGCTTCACTGCTGAGAAAGCTGCTGTAGTCCAGGCTGCGGCAGCTAAAGAGGATGATGTTATTGTGATGGTAAGCACGCTGCAAAAAAAGCTGCCACTGGCCGATGCGTTCCAGGTAGTCGGTTTTGTCGCGGTGGGGTATTTCGTTCAGGCCGTCCAGCAGCAGCAGGAATTGGCCCTCGTGAAAGATGGTGTGGAAATCGGGCAGGTTGGGGTGGCGGGCGTGCCATTCCAGCGCCAGCCACTCCAGCGGGGCGGGCGGCGGCTGGCCGGGCGTCTCGCTGCGGTAGGCGTTGAGCGGCAGGAAAAAGGGAACGGTGGCCTGACCACCCTGGGCGGCCTGGGCGTGTTCCAGTTGTAGGCGGCGCAGGAGGGTGGTTTTGCCGCCGCCGGGTTTGCCCAGCAGCACCAGGATGCGGTCTTCGTCTTTGACTTCTTCGAGCAGGCGGCCCAGGTCGTCATATTCGGGACGTCTGGCATCGGGGATGTAGCGGATGGGGTTGTCCTGGCCCTGATCGAGCAGCAGGGTCAGGCGGACGAAGCGGCGGTCTAGCTGGTAGCGGGGGCCGGTGTTTTCGTCAATGATCTGCTGGTAGTACCGCTGCCAGGGCTGGGGCAGCGGGCCGCCGGTGAGCAGGGCGGCGGCGTCAGCCCAGGCGACATGGGGGCGTAGGGTCTGGCAGCGGGTGATGAGGTCTGGCAAACGGCCGTGACGCAAACAATACTCCACCAGCGCCTGGGACTTGCCGATGCGGGTCTTTGGGCCGGGCAGGTTTTCGTATTCGATGCCCAGGTCAAAGGTAAGCTGGCGCAGTTCGGCGTCGTTGAAATGTTGGTTAAGCAGGTCACGCAAAGCGGGCAAAGCAGGCAGGCTCATGGCGTTGTCTCCTGGTGAATGGTTGGCGCTATGATACCTTAAATGGGGAGATGGGGCAGTGGATGAGGGAAGAAAACCTGACAGGTCTTCTGAGACCTGTCAGGTTTGCGGTCAGTTTACGCCTTTTGGGGGACGGCCTGGGGGGAGAGGCCGTTGGGTGAGGGGGCAGCGGCGGTTTCTTTGCGCAGCAGGGGGCCGCCAACGGCCAGGACGTCATACCCTTTGTCTACCAGGGTCATGTAGTCGGGGATCATGCGACGGCCGTCAATAACCAGATAGGGTGGTTGCACGGCTTTTTCAATGGTACGGGAGAGGCCGCGAAACTCCTCCCAGTCGGTGGAGATAAACACGGCATCGCTGCCTTTGAGCGCGTCTTGCACCGTCTCGTGGTAGGTAATGCGCTCAAAGAGGTGGTTCTTTTCCGGGTTGAACCAATACTCTTGCGCCGCCTGCATCGCCAGCGGGTCATAGGCGCGGATTTCCTTGACGCCTTTGCTCAGCAGCGATTCCACCGCTTTCAGGGCGGCCGAATCGCGCATGTCGTTGGTGCGTTTTTTGAAGGCCAGCCCCAGCAGGGCCACCGTCTTCTGGTTGAAGTTGAAGCGGGCTTCATGCACGGCGCGGTCAACCAGGTAGGTTTTCTGGTATTCGTTGATGTTGTAGACCGCTTGCAGCAGGTCGGTGGAGCAGCCGGCCTGGTTGAGCTGGTAGATGAGGGATTGGATGTCTTTGCCAAAACAACTGCCGCCCGCGCCATTACTGACGTAAGAACCCCAGGTGCTGATACGGCCGTCGGCCGTTACCCCGATCTTCAAATCTTCCATGCGCACATTGGGCAAGTTTTCCGCCACCCGCGCCCCCACGCCATTCCAGAAGGAGATGTAGGTGAGCAGCAGGGTGTTGCCCATATATTTGATGGCTTCGGCCGTTTCCGGCGTCGTTTCCACATACTTGATACGCACATGGTTGACAAATTGGGAATACACCCGGCGCAAAATCTGGAAATCTTCCGGCGTATCCGCGCCAATAACCACCCGGTCGGGACGGCGGGAACCGTCAATGGCGTTGCCCTGCGCCAGAAATTCCGGGTTGGAAGCGACGCCGAAATTTTCCACGCCATGTTCGGCCAGCACCCGCTCTAACAGACGGGCGGTGCCGATGGGCACAGTGCTTTTGTTGACCAATACCACCCGGTTTTTAGTGGGCCGGTTGGCTAACAATTCACCCACATCATTGGCTGCCTTCAGATAGTAGCTCAGGTCGGTAGAGCCATCCCGGTTGGGCGGGGTGTTGATGCACATAAAGAGGACATCGGTCTCGTCAATGACCTGGCTGATGTTACTGGTGAAGAAAAGGTAACGGCCGTGTGTCTCTTGAATGGCCTCATACAATCCCGGTTCGTTCACGTAATACTCTATCTGTGCCCGATCGCCGCTTTCATAGGCGGCGATCTTTTTGGGGTCAATGTCATAGGCGTACACCTCATGCCCCGCTTCCGCCAGGATGGCGGCGTGCGGTAAACCGACAAAACCTGTGCCGACAACGATAATTTTCATGTAAATTACTCCTGTATTTGTAATTGGGTAATTGGGTAATTGGGTAATTGAGTAATTACTCAATTACTTAATTACTTTGCATTTTTAAGATGCTCTGGGGTTCATAGTGTCAGGCCTTTCCCCGGTGGATTCAAGCGCCTGATTATACACAAACGACACCGGGCAGGCGCAGCACCCCTAAGGAAACAAGAAAACTCTTATGAACCGTCTAACGCGCGTGTAAAAATCAGGATTTGCAGGATAATACCAAAGAACTTATTTGTACAGCAGGAGATTATGACCGAACCAACAACAGAAAGTTACTCATCGGATGTGGCTGTGGTAGAGGTAGACGGCGAATGGCATGGCAGCCATGCAGCGGCTTCAGGCCGTACCTTTATCATCGTCGGCACCGCCCACATCTCCCAGGAATCCACCGACCTGGTGCGCCAGGTGATTGAACGCGAACAGCCAGACGTGGTCTGCGTGGAACTGGACGAACAGCGCTACCAAACCCTCGCCAACCAACGCAAATGGGAATCCCTCGACCTGCGCCAGGTCATTCGCCAGAAACAGATGATGACCCTCATCATCAACCTGATGCTCTCCTCCTACCAGAAGCGGTTGGGGCAAAAGCTGGGTGTGGCCCCCGGCACGGAACTGCTGGAAGCCACCAAAGTGGCCCAGGAAATGGGCATCCCCGTGGAACTGGTGGATCGTGATGTGCGCATCACCCTGCGCCGCGCCTGGAATGGCATGTCCTTCTGGGAAAAGAGCAAACTGCTCAGCGCCGGCCTGACGGGCATGATGGAGGGGCAAGAAATCTCTGAGGAACAACTGGCCGAACTGCGCCAGACCGACGTACTGACGGAGTTGATGCAGGAGTTGGGCCGCTTCATGCCCAAACTCAAGACCGTCCTTATTGACGAGCGAGACACCTACATCACACAAAAGATATTGGCGGTCGAGGGGCAAAAGGTGGTAGCGGTGGTTGGCGCAGGGCATATGCAGGGCATCCGCCAATCACTGGCAGCCAACCAACGCCAGGATTTAGCGCCGCTGGAAACGATTCCACCACCTTCCAAAACCGGCACGATTATTGGCTGGGGGCTGCCACTGCTGATGGTGTTGATGCTGGGGTATATTGGCGTAACGCAGGGGGCAGCAGCCTTTGGCCAAAATCTGGCCTATTGGATTCTGGCGGGCATGATCTTGTCGGCGGTGGGGGCCATTGCCGCCTATGGGCACCCTGTGACGGTTCTGGTGGCTTTTTTCACGGCCCCCTATGCTACGCTAAATCCGCTGATTGGCGTGGGGTATATTGCGGCGCTGGCCCAGGTGTATGTACGCCCGCCGACGGTGAAGCAGTTGCAGACGGTGGGTGATGATGTGACCCAACCCAAACTCTGGTGGCAAAACCGGCTGCTGCGGGTGATGCTGGTTTTTATTTTTACAACCATTGGTAATTTGATCGGCAATTTTTTGGGGGCCAGTGAGATTATTCGCAACTTGTTTTAACAGATGTGATGCGTGATGCGTGACCAGAGAAACTTCACGCATCATTGCCTGGTGAGAAGGAATTTGTATGACGACAACTTTGCTGCTTATTCGGCACGGCGTGACTGATTGGAACGAGGCTCAGCGATGGCAGGGACACGCCGACATTCCGCTGAACGAGACCGGTCAGCAGCAGGCCAATGCCCTGGCCAAACGGCTGGCAAGCTGGCCGATTGAAGTCATTGTCAGTAGTGATTTGCAGCGGTGTGTGCAAACGGCCGTGACCATCGCCACCCCCCACAACATACAACCCGTTTTCGACCCGCTCTGGCGAGAGCGGCACGTGGGTGACTTTAGCGGACTGACCACCGATGAAGTTCGCGCCCGCTTCCCTGAATTGTGGGCGCAGTCGCCGCGTGGCCTGGTTAACCCACCCAACGGCGAAGCGTTCCCCGAACTGCGCACCCGCGCCCTGACCGCCTATGAAAACGTGTTAACCGCCTACAAAGGCCAGATGGTGGCCATTGTCTCTCATGGCGGCACGTTGCATACCCTTATCCGCGAGGTGATCGGGCTGAATGGGACGGAGTACGGCCGTTTCTCCCTGCGCGGCAACACCGGCCTGAGCATTATCGAAGTTACGGATCATGGTGCGTATCTGACGCGCCTGAATGATACAAGTCATTTAGAAGACGAGATTGGGAGATTGAGAGATTAGGAGACTTAATCTCCCAATCTCTTAATCTCCTATCTCTTTCACGAGGAACTATGACCAACCACATCTTACAAAAAATAGACGCGCACATTGAGCAAAATAGGGCGTATTGGCAGGGGCAACTGGCGCGGCTGTGCGCCCAACCCAGTGTCTCAGCGCAAAATTGGGGCATTGATGAATGCGCCCAATTGGTAGCGACGATGCTGCGTGAACAGGGCTACACGGCCGAGGTGCTGCCTTCCGATGGCTACCCGGTGGTAGTAGGCGAAGGTGGCGCCGGCGAGAAAACGCTGCTCTTCTACCTGCATTACGATGTGCAGCCGCCTGACCCACTCGACCTGTGGGAGTCTGACCCGTTTACGCTGACGGAACGGGACGGCGTCCTCTATGCGCGCGGCGTCAGTGATGACAAAGGGCATATCATCTGCCGTCTGGCGGCGCTGGCAGCCGTGAAAGAGGCGATGGGTGAACTGCCCTGCCGCGTCAAATTCATTATTGAAGGCGAAGAGGAGATTGGCAGCCCCAACATGCCCGCTTTTGTGGAGCAACACCAGGAGTTGCTGGCGGCCGATGCCTGCATCTGGGAGTTTGGCGGCGTGGATTATGACGGCCGTCCCCGGCAGGCGCTCGGTATGCGTGGCATTTGTTACGTGGAACTGTCCGTGCAATCGCTCAGCCGCGACGCCCATTCCGGGTTGGGCGGCTCCATCTTCCCCAACGCCGCCTGGCGGCTCACCTGGGCGCTCAGCACCCTGAAAGACCAGTATGAACGCATCCTCATCCCCGGTTTTTATGAGAATGTGCTGCCGCCTAGCCCACGTGACCTGGAACTGCTATCGCGGCTGCCCGAAGAAGTGGATGAATTGAAAGAGATGTATGGCGTGCAGGAATTTTTGTTGGGGCTTGAGGGCGGTTTGCCTTTGCAGCGCACGGCCGTGTTTGAACCCACCTGCACCATTTGTGGCCTCACCGCCGGCTACCAGGGGGTCGGTTCCAAAACGGTGCTGCCCGCCAGGGCCAGCGCCAAAGTGGACTTCCGCCTGGTGCCCAACCAGACACCACAGGAAGTGTTGAGCAAACTGCGCGCGCACCTGGATGGCCTGGGTTTCCAGGATGTGCAGATTCAATTCCTGGGTGGTGGGCGACCGGCCAAAGTGGACCCGGATGATCCCTTTGTGCAAATTGCCAACGAGACGGCCGTAGACGTGTACGGCCGTGATCCCATCATCGAACCCATCATCGGCGGCAGCGGCCCCAACTACCCCTTCATCCACACCCTGGGGCTGCCGCTCGTCTCGGCTGGCGTCGGCTACCCCGGCAGCAACGTCCACGCCCCCAACGAAAACATGACGATTGAAAATTTCCTCCAGGGCACAAAACACACCGCGCGCATTATTGAGCGATTTGGAAGATGAAGCAATTGGGTAATTACCCAATTACCCAATTACCCAATTACCGATGACTCCCCCTCATATCACCATTATCGGCGCCGGGTTGGCCGGGTTGGCGGCGGCGTGCGATTTGCACCGCGCCGGTTGGCCGACCACGGTGCTGGAGGCGCGGCTGCGTGTGGGTGGCCGGGCCTATACCTTCCGTGACGGTTTTGCCGATGGGCAGTACGCCGAAGCGGGCGGCGAATTTATTGAAGACATCCACGAGCGCATGTTGGCATTGACGCGGGAATTTGGTCTGGCGCTGGACCCGGTGCGCGGTATGGGCGAATGGACGCGCCGCTTGGCTCTGGCGGGCAAACACGGCGAGGCGGATGATGTGGCCCTGTGGGGTCTTGATCTGGCGGTGGAAATTGAACGGGTGTGGCAGGCGCTGGCGATGTTGGGCACGGCCGTACCCGACCCCACCCGCCCACTCACAGCCCCACGCGCCGCAGAATTAGACCGGCAGTCGGCCGGCGATTGGCTCAACGGTTTGGATGTGCATCCCTTTGCCAAAACAGTCATCACCACCCGCCTGCGCTCTGAATATCTGGCCGAACCAGAGCAGTTATCGCTGCTGGAACTGGCGCGTTGGGGGGCGCTGTATTACAGCGATCCCGAAGACGAGGGCGAAAGTTTCCGGGTGCGCGGCGGCGTGGACCAGATTCCGCAACGGATGGCGGCAGAGTTGCCGGATGTGCGCTTGGGAGCGGTGGTCACGGCCGTGCAACAAACCGCAGCCGGCGCGTCTGCCACCTTTCACCAAAACGGGCAAACCCACACCCTGCCAACCGCCTATGTGGTGCTGGCTGTGCCGCCCGGCCCGGCGCGGCAAATTGTTTTTGACCCGCCGCTGCCCGCCAGCCATCAGGCCATGTTCAGTAACCTGCACTGCGGCCCCGTCACCAAAGTGATGATCCAGTACCGGCGGCGTTTTTGGGAAGATGTGAACTGGCGTGGCAGCCTGCTCACCGACCGGTCCATCACCTGCACCTGGCAGCCAACCATTACCCAGCCCGGCGAGAGCGGCATCCTGACGGTGTACACCGGGGCCAAAGCAGGTGCGGATTTTTCGGCGATGGGTGAACGGGAGAGGATCGAAACGGCCGTGACCCAACTCGATCAGCTATTCCCCGGCTCGGCGGCGCTGGTCAGCCACACGCGCACGATGGCCTGGCTAAATGAACCGTTTAGCCAGGGTGGCTATACCTTGTTCAAACCGGGGGACGTGATGGCTCATTGGCGCGCCCTCCGTGAACCGGCGGGGCGGGTGTATGTGGCGGGGGAGCATACGGCCGTACACCAGGGTTACATGGAAGGCGCCGTGGAAAGCGGCCAACGTGTGGCAAAACAAATTCAGGAACAGGGAGCGTGAATAGAAGAAGGCCGGTTAAGCGGGCATCATCAGCCGCTTTTCTAAAGTTAATGTTGCCTGCGCTGATTCGGACAGCTGCTTTTCACCATCATATTCGATGATCTTGTTGAAGCCTTGTTATACCCAGAAACGGATAGCGGCCAATTTTTCAGATAAACTTGCAGCCATATTGCCATGTAACCTCGTTCTGCTAACTGGTGCGCCAACCCGGCCACCACTTCCTGAGCATACTGCTTGCCCTGATATTCCGGGCGTATGACGAACATGGAAATGAAGGCGGTGGCTGGCTGTGGCAGCCGGGCGGAGTGGTGTTGCATGTGAAAGTAGCCGATGGATTCACGGCCGTTTATCGTTTCCAAACGCTGTAAGCGAAAACCCCGATCCACACCGGTTTCAACCAGGCTTTTTTCCACCAGCCGCCGAATCTCATCCTCATCCACAAGATGAAATGTAGGATCCCATTGCTCAATATAATGGCAGGAATTGAATATCTGCGTCAGGCAGGGAACGTCCCCCAGTTGGCTGTCTTTGACGCGAATGCGCTCTGTAGACCACTCCGGCGCGAGATATTGTCGTATGGTATACTGCTCAGTTTTCATGCCGTTGCTCGCTCGCTTATAATGGTAATGGTAGCTATTGTAACCATGCTGCTGATACAAGATCAATGGCCAGGTTCTGTTGACATTTCGCCAGGGTAATTTTGCATAATTACCCTATTCCGTGTATTTTTTGAAGGAATGATGAACAGCGCCGTAGAAATTTGGGAAACACCAACCGCCAGAGAAATGGTGATGATTGCCGGGTGGCGGCAGTGGGCTGACGCCGGCAGCATTTCTTCCGGCTTGCCAGAATACCTCATCAAACAGACAAAGGCCCGGTTGATCGGTGAAATTAAACCCAACGGCTTCTATCTATTTCAACTGCCAGGCGCACATCACCTGCTGCGCCCGGTAGTACGTTTTGAGGATGGCTACCGCCGCAGTCTGGAACAACGGCGCAATGAATTATATTTCGCCGGAAATGAGGACAAAGGGATCATCATTTTTCTGGGAGACGAACCACACCTGAACATTGATCGCTACGCCACTGCCTTTTTTGCGGCGGTTCAGGCGCTGGGTGTGCAGCGGATCGCCTCATTGGGCGGCGTTTACGGCCCCGTGCCGTATGACAAAGACCGGGAAGTGGGCTGCATTTACAGCCTGCCCCAGATGAAAGCAGAACTCAGCCAATATGCCGTTCGCTTCTCCGATTATGAAGGCGGCGCTTCTATTGGATCGTACCTGGTAGACCGGGCCGAACGGGAGGAAGTGCCTTTTCAGGCGTTTTATGGGTTTGTGCCCAACTATGATTTTTCGCAGTTGGGGGCCGTGGGGCGGGAAGTGCGCATTGAGTATGACTACAAAGCATGGCTGGACATTATGCGCCGCCTGAACCGGCTCTTTGGCCTGAACGTGAATCTGGCCGACCTGGAACAAAAAAGCCAATATCTGCTAACTGCGCTGGATGAACAATTAGAAGAGTTAGCCGACAAAACACCCCAGGTCAACATCCGGGGCATTATGGCGCAAATCTCGGCACAGTTTACAGAACGGCCGTTTACCCCTCTGGATGATGTCTGGGAGCAAGGGTTAGCCGATTTGTTTGATGATGAGTAAAGATAGCAAGCGGCAGGTTACAGCCAGTCACTTGTCACCTGCCACCTGCCACTTAATAGGCTTCTTAAGTCACCCTCCCAATAATCAAATTGAATTTCGATGTTACTAGAGGTTTTGTGGCTTCAGCAGTAGATGGCGTCAAACTGTATCTCAGCCGGCAGGCCAGCAGCAACGGCCGTTACCTCCTGGAGCAAACCCTTTACCTGCTCATCGGCTGGATTCCCACCATCATCGGCATTGCCATTCGCGGGGTGCTGTACCGGCTCATCTTAAAAATGGAAGGGCAGGCGGCCATTGAAAATGGCGTTCGCCTCCGTTTTGCCAATTACATCAAACTGGGCAACGGCGTTTACCTGGATCAACACACCTACTTACACGCCTGCCCCAACGGCATTGAAATTGGCGACAACAGCATTGTCATGCACGGGGCAGTGCTGCACGTGTACAACTTCCGTGGCCTGCCCCATGCCGGCATCAAAATCGGCAAAGATAGCCTGGTGGGTGAGTATTCGGTGATTCGCGGGCAAGGTGGCGTCACCATTGGCAACCGGGTGTACACCTCCCCATTCACCCAAATTATCGCCGTGAACCATGTATTTGCCGACCGGAGACGGCCGTTTACCGAACAAGGCATCACCGCCGAAGGTATTGTTATCGAAGATGATGTCTGGTTGGGCGCTGGGGCTGTCATTACCGACGGCGTGCGTGTGGGCAAAGGGGCGGTGGTGGCGGCCGGCGCCGTTGTCACCAAAGATGTGCCGCCCCACACCGTTGTTGGCGGTGTGCCCGCCAAAGTGATCAAAGAAATTGATGGGCAGCCGCCCTATCCAGACCGGAAAATATATCACATATAAAGCATGAAGATGGCAACTATCATCTTCATGCGTAGGAAAACCTATGACCACACTCTCTGTCGTAATCCCCGCCTATAACGAAGAAGGCGGCATTGCCGAAATCGCCCACCGGGTGCTTTCCATCCGTGAATCACTCAAGGAAGTGGGCGTCAATGGCCTGGAGCTGCTCGTGGTAGACGATGGCTCCAAGGACCGCACGGTGGAAATCGCCGGCAGCATTGACGGCGTTACCCTGATCCAACATCCCCAGAACAAGGGGTATGGCGGCGCGCTCAAGACCGGTTTTAGCCAGGCATCCGGCGAATTGATCGCCTTTTTGGATGCCGATGGCACCTACCCGCCGGAGTATTTCCCGCAGTTGTGCAAAGAGGCGCTGAACGGGGCTGACCTGGTGGTGGGGTCGCGGCGCGGTGGGGCGGAAAGCCACATGCCGCCCATGCGCAAATTGGGCAACTTTATCTGGTCGAACCTGCTTTCTATTTTGGGCAACCAGCATGTGCAAGACCCGGCCAGCGGGATGCGTGTGTTTAAGAGCGACATTTTAAATCAGGTGTACCCGCTGCCTGATGGCCTGAACCTGACGCCGGTAATGAGTACCCGCGCTATCCATGAAGGGCTAACCGTTAAAGAAATCCCCATTCCCTACAGTGAACGGGTGGGGCGCTCTAAACTGAGCGTGGTACATGATGGCTCGCTCTTTTTGCAATCTATCGTGTGGACGGCACTGACGTATAATCCGGTACGGCCGTTGGGACTGATTGGTGTGGGGCTGGTTGGCATCTCCCTGCTGGTGGTGATGGGGCTGGTATTGGCGCGGCTGAGCGGTGTCACGACTTTGGGTGCATGGGGGGTGGCGGCCATTTATACTGCGTTGGTCACGGCCGTGAGTGGCGTTAGCATCTTTGCCCTGGGTGTCACCTTTAACTACATGGTCTCCATCTTCCACAAAAGACCCATGCGGCAGGGTCTCTTCAAGAAACCCGTTTTCAAAAAGCCGCTCAACCGTCACTTTGGCTGGATGGGCCTGACCGGAATTGTGGTTGGCGTGTTGGTTGGCCTGGCCAGTCTGGTATTAACCGTTGGTGGCGACTGGCCCATCGAAAGGCTATGGTTTTACCTGCTCTTTGGCGCCATGTCCTTTCTGGTTGGCGGGCAGCTTTTCATCTATTGGATCCTGCTGCAAGTGCTAGCCGAATTGAGCAAACGAGAGATAGAAGTGGCGCGAGATATGCAGGGGTATGGGCCGGCGAAAGAGTCTTAATTCCGTAATTGGATAATTACCCAATTACTTCCTCTTCATCACCCCTCCCCCAGACATTCACAATTTCTACACATCCTTTGCCTACAGTGGGACAAATTGACAACTTGTCCCACTGTAAGCAAAGGAGTGTAGCTCATGTTTTTCCGCAAATTGTTTTTCCTGTTTTTTCTCCTCTTGTTCCTGGGGGCGCTGTTTGGCATGAACGGCCGTTCCCAATCCCAATTTCAGGCCGGTTATGTGCAGGGCTTTATGGCCGGGCAGCAATCCATACAGGCGGCCGAGGGCGGCACGGCCGTAGCGCCCCCACCCGCGCCCTCTTACCCCACCTACTACCCCGGTTTTAGCTTTTTCGGCTTCCTGCTCAAAGGCTTCCTCTTCTTCTTCGGTTTTATGCTCTTGATGGGGCTGCTGTTTGGGCGGGGCCGGTGGCATGAGGGCGGGCACGGCCGTTGCGGGCACAAGGCGCATCCCAAATGGCAGCAAGCCGGGCACAAACCACCCTGGTTTGATACCGACGAACCGGTGATGAAAGCGTAATCCGTGAACCGTAATCCGTAATCCGTTAACCAGTACGGATTACGGATTACGAATGATGAGTTACGGTTATAATCTCCCCATGAACGAACTCATCCTGATGGTAGATGACGAACCAAAGATGGTAAAACTGGCGCGGGATTACCTGGAGAAGGGTGGCTTCCGGGTGGTGAGCGCGGGGGATGGCGGCACGGCCGTAGCCATTGCCCGCCGCGACAAACCAGACCTCATCGTCCTCGACCTGAACCTGCCAGGCATGGATGGGCTGGACGTGTGCCGCACCATTCGCCGCGACTCCGACGTGCCCATCATCATGCTCACCGCCCGCGTAGAAGAGACCGACCGGCTCATTGGCCTGGAACTGGGCGCGGATGATTACATCGTCAAGCCCTTTTCGCCGCGTGAACTGGTGGCGCGGGTACGGGCCGTGCTGCGCCGGGTGCGCGGTGGCCTGGTGCAGCCGGGCATTCTACGCGCCGGGGATTTGGAAATTGACCTGTCAGGGCATCGCGTCAGCCGGGGGGCGGAAACGCTGCATCTGACCCCCATCGAGTTCAACCTGCTGGCGCTGCTGGCCGAGCATCCCGGCCAGACCTTCAGCCGCGAACGGCTGCTGGAAAAGTTGCACGGCTTCGCCCACGACGGTTACGACCGCAGCATAGACGCCCACATCAAAAACCTGCGCCGCAAACTGGAACCCAACCCGGCCGAACCAATTTATATCTTGACGGTGTATGGGATTGGGTATCAATTTAGGGATAGAGAGTAAGTGTTCAGTCCCTCAAGAGACCCGACAGGTTTTTGGCCTGCAAAGTTTCAAGTTGAACTGGTAAAAAACCTGTCAGGTCTGAACGGTTACGATAGAGATTAGAGATTGGCGATTGGAGATTAAAACAATCCCCAATCTCTAATCTCCAATCTCCCATAAACGATGAACAAGAAACATAAAAACCATTGGCAGCATGAGAACTGGCCGGAACATTGGTCGGGCAAACCGGCGGGGCTGTTTGTCTGGTTTGCCTTTGTATTTGGCACGCTGGCCGTGCTGCTGCTGGGCATGAGCGGGGCGCTCATCTATTTGTTGATCACGGCCGTGTCCGAATCCAAATACAGCACCTTTCCCTTTTTCCTGAGTGCCTGCGGCTCGATCCTGTTGATACCCCTGCTGCTGCGTTTTATCGGCGGGCGGGCGTTTGCCGGGGTGGGTACGGTGGCCCAGGTGATGGCCGCCGCCGACAAGGTGGCCGAAGGGGATTTCACGGTACGGGTGCTGGAAAAAGAAGGACGGCACGGCCGTCGTCGTGGTCGTTTTGCCCGGTTAGCCCGCTCCTTCAACCAGATGACGGCCGCTTTGCAGCAGGCCGACGAACAACGACGCAACCTGACGGCCGACGTGGCCCACGAACTGCGTACCCCGCTACACATCATCCAGGGCAACCTGGAAGGCATCCTCGATGGCGTTTATGAACCGACCCCGGCGCACATTCAGGCCACGCTGGAAGAGACGCACCTGCTGGCCCGGCTGGTGGACGATTTGCACACGCTGGCGCAGGCCGAAGCGGGGCAGTTGTCGCTGCATCTGGCCCCGGTGGACGTGACCGAACTGCTGGCTGATGTGCAGACCAGCTTTAGCGGGCAGGCTGAAACCAAAGGGGTGAAGCTGACGGTGAGTTTTGATGGCAAGCCGGCCGAGTTGACGATGAACGGGGACGCCGGGCGGCTGGATCAGGTGTTGGGCAATCTGGCGGCCAATGCGCTGCGGCACACACCGCCGGGTGGGGGCGTCACCTTACACGCGGCGCGGCAGAATGGCATGGTGCAGATTGTGGTGCAGGATACGGGAGAAGGCATCCCCGAAGCTGATTTGACCTTTGTGTTTGACCGCTTCTGGCGCGGCGACCGGGCACGCACCCGTGCCGATGGCAGCGGCGGCGGCCTGGGGCTGGCGATTGTGAAGCAACTGGTGGTGGCTCATCACGGCCGTGTGGCTGTCAGCAGCACACCGGGCCAGGGCACTACCTTTACGCTGTCGTTCCCGGCGGCTTCCTGATAAAGAGTTGATGGGTGGGCCATTGAATCCACCCACCGCCTACAACGGGGGTGAGGGGATGTAACTTACCTCTCTTTGTTTTTGCGAGTTACTTCAAACACGGCTTGGGAACGAAAGAAACAGACATCAATTTTTAGGCGTTTCCAGCATGTGCCACAGGGTTTCGGCGGCAGCAAAGGCGTTTAGCGGCGTCCAGATGGGGTATTCGGCGTTGGGTGTGAGGAGGGGGATACCTTCGTCTTCGGCCAGATTTATTACCAGGAATTGCATTAGCCGCAATTTATCGGCGCGGGGCAGGTGTTGAATGGTGGGGAACAGGTCACTTAACGTCACGGCCGTTGCTTCATCATTGCGTGTTATCATCATCCACCTCTTCATGGTCAAAGGATGGCCTCATTTTAGCACAACTTGGGGGCGAGGGATATGCGCGGCTTCGGTGAGGAGGGGAGCCGGTGAGGGGATGTGGGCTGGCCCATCCGTTTATCCGCTCACGGCCGTTACCAAATGGGGCACAGCGGGTACAGCATCCTGGTGGGTTGTGAGATGGCTACGGCCGTCGCACACGCAAACCACGCGGTGTAGCCACAGCTACTGTGCCGGACAATGTTTCCAGGTCAACGTGTTCCAACACATCTTCCAAAAGTTTCAAAATAGGGCGGATGCCATCTTCATCCGGTCGTAAGAGTTGATGTGCATGATTTGAAGGGTTTATGCAGGAAAGGGCACTAATAGTTCTTGCCGCATCACCTCGGCGGCGTAAGCCAGCGCGGCTTGAATGTCATCTTCTGTAAGTTGGGGATAAACAGCCTGAATGTCGGCAGGTGTCATGCCATCCGCCAGACTGCCAATGATCATTGTCACGGGAATACGAGTTCCTTTGATCGTGGGGTCGCGGTGGTGGATGTGGGGGTCAATGGTGATGTGGTCTTGCCACTGAATGCGGCTCATCTTATACTCCAATTTACAAGGAATGCCCCATTTTAGCACAACCTGTCGGTGATTGATACGCAGGCCGTGACCGCCCAGGGCTGTGTGGCAAGGGGTGATAGGGGGTAAGCAGGCGCCTGTTCCATACGAACAATAGTACCACACCTGTCACTAATTCAAACCGGTGGCCGGAAAAAAACGGGCAAAGTTGGCGGAGAAGAGAAGGTGGGGAAGGTTACGGCCGTTTGGACAATTTCCTCATGCGTAGCGAATCTTCGGCCCCCAACCATTGACCCCATCCGCCAACAGCGCAAACAGGTGCCAGATGCCGCTGTATGGGTCGCCAGGGCCAAACGCCTGATGGGCAATGCGCACGATTTTGCCATCCGGGGTGCGTTTGAGCGTGGAGAAGCCGGGCACAAGATAGGCCCGGCCATCCTGCTCCCCGGCGTAGCCCATCTCTTTGGTGAAGGGGGATTCTTTGGCGGAAACCATGGGGAAGTTCCAGCCCCGTGAGGCGGCAAACTTTTGTTGGGTTTCCGGCGCATCCGGGGAGATGACCACAAACGCGGCGCGGTCGAGGATGTGCGGCAGCACACCGTTAAAACCATCCGCCCACAGCGTGCAATAAACGCAGGACGCGCCCATATTGTGAATAACAATGAGATCGTCTTTGTCGCCAAAGAGGTCAAGGACAGTGATGGGCCGGTTGTTTTTGTCGCGGAATTCGTAATTGGCAATTTCTTCTGGTGGCGCCTGGCGGCGGAGTTCGTGCAGGTGTTGTTGTTTGGCAAAAACTTTTTCTTCAAGTTGGGAAATTTGAGCAGCAAGATCAACAGTCGTCATGGTTTTCTCCTCTGGCGTCCGTAACGGCCTATATGAATTGTGCGGTTGTGACATGCCGGGTATGTGGATAAGATGCGCGACAATATGAAGGGAAACGGCCGTTTTGTCAATCAACAGCACTTGGTTATCCCCCGTTCTTTTGCTACAGTAACACCCATGACCGCCGATCTCATTGCCTCCATAGCCGCCTACATCTCCCATGACCGGGTAAACCACATCCTGACCGGTGCGCCGCTGGCGGATGACGGCGTGGCCCTCATCGCCGACATTTCCGGTTTTACGCCGCTGACGGAGGCGTTGACCCAGGGCTTGCAGGCCGATCATGGCGCGGAAGAATTGACCCGCGCTCTGGATTCGGTGTTTACGCCGCTCATCGCCCAGATACACCGCTACCGGGGCAGTGTCATCAAGTTTGGTGGTGACGCCCTGATTGTCTGGTTTGGGCGGGCCAAAGGGGGCCGGTGCACGGCCGTCATCCACCGCGCCCTCACCGCCGCCCACCGGATGCAGCGGGTGATGCAGCAACACGGCCGTATCCCCACCCCCATTGGCCCCGTCACCCTGCGCATGAAAATCGGACTCACCTACGGCCCGGTGAAACGGTTTAACCTGGGGCTGCCTGCTTATGGCTTTGAAGATGTGCTGGCGGGGGCAACGCTGGATCGTATGGCCGACAATGAACACCACGCCGAGCCGGGCGACATTATGGCCGACGCCGCTACGTTGCAGATGGTGGGTGATGTGGTCACGGTGCAGGCATGGCGCGAGGGGGTGGCGGTGGTGGGGAAACTGCGCCGCGCCGCCCGGCCACAACCCTGGCCGACGGGGGGCACGGGTGGCACGGTCTGGAGACCGGCCACAGCGGAAGAAACAGCAGCGGATTTGGTGGCGGAACTGGCGGCGTATGTGCCCCGCGCCATTGTGGAGA
Source organism: Chloroflexota bacterium (assembly GCA_013112725.1). Taxonomy (GTDB): domain Bacteria; phylum Chloroflexota; class Anaerolineae; order Promineifilales; family Promineifilaceae; genus CAADGU01. The sequence continues at coordinate 10,830 of JABFFZ010000055.1, read as the reverse complement.
CGCTGCAAGCAGGGCAAACGCAGGTGGCCGAACTGAAGCCGGTGGTCAGCCTCTTTGTGCAGTTTCACGGGCTGGATTATGACGCTGACCCGGACATCGCCGCCAAATTACAGCGTTATTTTAGTCTGGCGCAAGAGATTGTGGGGCGGTATGACGGCCGTCTCAACCGCCTCATCACCGGGGACAAAGGCAGCCTGCTGCACATCATCTTTGGCGCGCCGCGCAGCGTGGAAGAGCAGGAAGAACGGGCCATCCGCTGCGCCCTGGATTTGCAGGCGGAATGTGGCCGCCTGCCCTTCATCACCAGGCAGCGCATCGGTATTAGCGGCGGGCGCGTGTTTGCCGGGCCGGTTGGTTCCCCCCACCGGCACGACTACACCACCATGGGCGACGCCATTAACCTGTCCGCCCGCCTGATGCAAAACGCCGCTGATGACCAGATACTGCTAGACACGGCCGTGCGCAGCCAGTTGAGCCCGGCCCTCCAAGTCACCGACCTGGGCCTCATCCAGGTGAAAGGCAAAACCGCCCCCATCCACATCTACGCCGCCACGGCCTACGAACCGCCCACCCGCCAATCCCGCCGCATCGAGCGCCTCTTTGGCCGCGACGAAGAGTTAGCCGTCATCCGTGATGCGTTATCCGTAATCCGATTACGGCTCACGGATTACAGCTCACAGATTACGGCTCACGATTCACGGCTCACCGTTCACGGCGGCATCCTCGCCATCATCGGCGGAGTGGGGCAGGGCAAAACGCTGCTGCTGGACAATGTGCGCACCGAAACGGAAGCGACCTGGCAATCGGACCGTACCGGTGGCATATGGGCCAGCGGCATCAGCCTGGCCTACGGCCACACCATCACCGGCTACCTCTTCATCGAACTGCTGCGTGACCTGCTCAACCTGCCCCCGGCGGCCACACCGCACCAGACCAGCCAACGTCTGCGCGACTTTTGCGCCGAGCTATTTGGCGCGGCACGGCTGGAAAGCGTCTATCCCTATCTGGCGGCATTTATGAATCTGCCCCTGCCCGACGAAGTGGCCGCTCGCCTGGAAGGATTGGCCGGGGAGAGCCGCCGCTGGCAGTTGTTTGAACTCATCCCCGACCTGCTGCGCCAGTTGTGCCGCCATTACCCCGTTGTCCTGGTGCTGGATGATGTGCAATGGGCCGACCCCACGTCGCTGCAACTGGTGGAGCGCATCGCCCCCCTGACGGCGGAACTGCCCCTGCTGCTGCTGCTGGCACTGCGCCCAGAAACGGAGACACGCGCCTGGGAAATGGTGCAGGGGTGGGACACGGCCGTGCTGCCCCTCACCCGCCTCACGTTAGCTCCGCTCAGCGATGCCGCCGCCGCTGCCCTCATCACCACCCAGGCGCCGCACCTGCCGCCGCCGGTCGTGGATTATCTGGTGGCCAAAGGCGGTGGCAACCCCCTCTTCCTGGTGGAACTGGTGCGCACCTTGCAGCTAACCGGCGCGGCCGACCTGGCCCACATTGAACTGGACGCCCTGGATTTGCCCAACTCGGTGCAGGGATTACTGCTGGCGCAGCTAGACCGGCTGGCGGTGGAAACGCGCCACACGCTGCAACTGGCAGCCGTCATTGGCAAGACATTCCTGGATCAGGTGTTGGCCCGCATCAGCACCGCCGAGCAGCAGGTGGACAGCCTGCTGGCGGAACTGGAAGGGCAGGATTACATTCGCCCTGACCAGACTGACCTGGGCGCGGCGCACAGCTTTCGCCATGCGCTCATTCAAGAAGGGGCTTACAGCACGCTGCTGCACGAACGCCGCCGCGCCTACCACCGGCAGGTGGCCGAAGCATTTGAGCAGTTGTTCCCGGCGGCCATCACCGAGCAGGTGGCCTTCCTGGCCTACCATTGGGAACAGGCAGAAGCGCTGGACAAGGCGATTTATTACCTCAGCCTGACGGCCGACCAATCCCGGCTGCTCTATGCCCATGAAGAGGCGGAACTGCTGTACGGCCGTATCCTCACCCTGCTGTCTCAATTACCCCCGGACACCGGTATGCAGGATCGCCAGGCCCGGACATATCTGAAACTGGCGCAGGTTAAAGTGAATGACCTGGATTTTGACGGCGCGCAGCGTTATTACGAACAGGCTTTTGACCTGTTGGAACAGGTATCGGGGCCGGCGGCAGATGAGCAGAAGATGGTTACGGCCGTGCCCACTTTCCGTTGGGGGGTACTACCCGAATTTGCCCACGACCTCGATCCCGCCCATGTGGAGACCAGCGACGCCCTGCAATTGATCATCAACCTGTTTGAAGGATTGGTGGAACTGGATAATGAGTGGAACGTCATTCCCTTACTGGCGCGGCGCTGGCAGGTGCTAGATGGGGGGCGGCGCTACCGTTTTGAACTGCGGCGAGATTGGCGTTGGAGCGACGGGATTCCGGTGACGGCGCATGATTTTGTTTTTGCCTGGCGGCGCAATCTCAGCCCCCAGACGAATGCGGGCATGGCGCACCAGTTGTACACCGTTCGGGGGGCGGCGGCGTTTCATCGGGGGGAGGTGACGCAGGTCACGGCCGTAGGCATCACCGCTTTAGACGATTGGACATTAGAAATTGAGCTGGACGCGCCCATCAACTACTTCCTCTATCTGCTGGCCTATCCGGTGACACTGCCCCAACCGGCGCATCATGTGACCATGCACCTCGAAGAGTGGGCGACACCCAGGCATCTGGTCTGCAATGGCCCCTTTCAACCTGACGGTGATGTCCATGAATACAGCTTACACCTGAAACAAAACCCCCACTATCGTGGACTACGGACGGGTAACATCTCCCAGGTATCTTTGCAGTTTCAGCAACCAACCTGGCAACAATACCAACAAAACCAGGTGGATTGGTGCCGGGTAGATGACAGAACCGATTTACCCACCCTTTTCCCGGAATCCGCATTTCTGGTGCAGGGATTTGTCACTTTCTTTTTGGGTTTTGCCTGCCATACGCCGCCGTTTGATAACAAACTGGTACGCCAGTCATTTGCCCGGGCCATTGACCGGCAAACGTTGGTGCAAACCGTGTGGGCGGGTGTGCAAAAACCGGCGTCTGGTGGGTTTGTACCGCCTGGTATGCCCGGCCATTCACCGGAAATTGGTTTACCTTTTGATCCAGAACAGGCACGATTTTTGTTACAACAGGCTGGGTTTGCCGGTGGGCATGGCTTACCGCCCCTCAAGCTGTTGGCCTTACCCGGTTTTGCCGGAACGCCGGCCTATCTTCAGCAGGCGTGGCAAACGCATTTGAATATATCCGTGGAAATAGTGGACAGTCTGACAGATGAGGAATTTATAGCGCATCTGGCGCAGGGCAAAGGACATCTGGCTTTGTTGGGTTGTTATGCGGCCTACCCTGATCCGGATGATGTTTTACGCGATTTCTTCTATAGCCGCAGTCCCAATAACCTCATCAACTGGCAAAGTTCCTGGTTTGATGCCTTGCTTGATCAAGCGCAACGTATCACCCGCGCCCAGCAACGTTTTGATTTGTATCACGAGGCTGATAGAGTGCTGGTGCAAACGGAAACGGCCGTAGCTCCCCTCTATTACCTGCAAGCGTATGGCCTGCTGCGCCCCCCTTTTCACTTTGCCGATACCGGCAGAATTATCCGCGATGGGAATATCAAGTTTAAGAATATCGTGGTGTGAGGATAGGCGCCTGAAGAGCGCCTATCCTCTCGATCACGGCAGTTTGATGCAGTTGCCGGTACCTAACCGCACCGTGTGGTCGGCATTGGCCACCAGCACACACATTCTTTCCGCGCCGTCAGGGCCAAACGGCCGTTCGCCAAAATGGTAATCTGTAAAAGGAGTGCTGCCGCCATATATTTTCCAGGGGCCGCTGCCGGGCATACCGGCGTTTTCCGGCGAAACCGTATCAAAGAAGAAGTGCAAATGTACACCGGGCAAAACCGGCGTGAAGTTGAAGGTGTCAAAATCCACCACAAAATTAAACGACTCATCCAGGGTGATCTGGTTGATGCGGGCATATGCTACCGGCGTCGGCGCCGGTTTTAACACAGCCGGTAAATAGACAGACCGGTTGAGAAGTTGCGTTATCAACGTGCCGCTACCCGTTTGCTCAAAGTGATAGGCGTTGGGCGTATTGCCTTCAAAACGGGTATTAACAATTTGCACAGAAGCGGAGTCGCTGCCCATACTTTCTACAAAAAGGCCGCCACCCTGCCCGGCGCTGTTATTCACAAACTGACTGTTTTTGATGACAACCTCGCCACTGTCCATCTGGATAAACAGGCCACCTCCTTGCCCGCCGGTACTACCCCCTTCATTCCCGCTAAACGTGACCCCATCCAGGGTGACGCGCCCACCATGCATGATGATGTAACCGCCACCACCATGCGCATTGGGGCTGGTGGTGTTGTTGGCACTAAATTGCGTCTGGCGTATAAACACCTGGCTCGTATCATAGACCACAAGGTACATCCCGCCGCCAAAAAGCGCCTGGTTCTCGCTGAACAGGGTGTTTTCGATGGTCAAATAGGAACCTTCACGCAGTTCCACGTACAACCCACCGCCAAAATTATCGGCCGTATTGGTATAAAAGGCGCTGTCTTCAATGACCAGATGGGAGCCATCCCGCACTTCCAATCTGACGCCACCGCCATCGCCCAATACCTGGTTGCCCCGTAACCAGACATTATCCAGCAGCACATGGGCGCTGCCGCTGATCACGCCGTTGATGCCGCCGCCCTCATTGGCAGAGGCGCCGCTTAAAATGAAATGTTCAATGATCAGGTTGCCCAAATGCGGGAACCCAGGGTCGTTGGCGTCTTCCAAAATCAAAACAGAATCACCAGATGAAAAAAGTTCGGAACGAGTATAAGGCGCAGCATATTGAAAGCCATAGGCCAGATAATCGGTTGTCTCGGTGAAATACTGGTTGTTGACGGCGCAATTTTCGGTGGGCAGCCAGCCACCACTCAGGCGCAGGTTTTTGGTGATGACCGCGCTGCCGGAGTTACGGGCCGGGATCATTTGGGCAACCACATCCCCATCCTCGGCTAAGGCAATGGCGTCGGCAAAATTGCCGCAGTTACCGGCGCCTCCGGTACGAAAAGCCGCATGGGCATTTGACCAGAGGATAAAGAGGGCGGCAAATACAATAACAAGGCTGAAGATTGTGAGTGAAACCAGGTGTGACCAACGAGGTGATTTCATTTTTCTCTCCGTAAAAATTTATCTGGTGAGCAGGTTGTATGGATCGGTGACGGTTTGTTTACGGGCACAGTATAGCGCAAAGCGGGGGGAGAGTCGCGGCCGTCGCCCACCCCCTTTGTTCCCGCCCCCCGGTAGCGTTACAATAACCGTTCGTAGTAGGCACTTTAGTGCCGTTAGCAGGCGATGAATCGCCCACTACGAACATTTTTTCACAGGAGAAGAATATGACCACAATTATCCATACCCTTACTCAGGCCAAATGGTTTGACCTGACTCAACCACTCAGTATCTTCACCCCACCCTGGCCCGGCGAAATGCCGCTGCAAGTCCACTTCTTCAAACGGCTCACCGGCGCTTATGGCGGCGGGCAAGGGGCCAATGGGCAGCTTGTTGAATGGAGCAACAACACCGGCACCCACCTGGTGGGGCCACGCGCCTTCCACTCCGGGGCGCAGGCCATCGCCGACATCCCGCTCAGCGCCCTGTGCGGCGAAGGCGTGGTTGTAGACATCAGCAACGCGGTGTCTGATTACAGCCTGTACACGCCGCAGATGATTACCAACCGGGTAGAGGTGAAGCCGGGCGACATCCTCATCATCAACACCGGCTACCACAAATACGCCTGGGACCAGCCAGACACGCCCAACCCGCAGGCGCAGGGCGGCATTGAAAACAAGGAGTTTGGCTATTACGTGCGCCACCCCGGCCCCTCGCCGGACTTTTTCCAATGGGCGCTGGATATGAAGTTGAAGCTGATTGGCGTAGACTGCGGCTGCGCCGAGCACCCGATGAACACGAACATACGGAATTTGCACGGCCGTGAATTTGACAAAGCCGCAGCCAAATTAAAAGAAACACACGGCGCCGCCTGGGACGAATTGTTCCCGCCTGAGCAATACCATGAACTGACGCACATCACCATGCCCAAAGCCGGGCTGCTGCTGGCCGAATCGCTCGGCGGGCAGATTGACGAACTGAGCAACCAGCGCGCCTGGATCATGATTCAACCCATCCCTTTCATGGAGGTAGAGTCCGCCTGGTGCCGCGCCGTGGCGTTGCAAGCGCCAGACGGCATAAACCAGGCCGACTTCTTCGCCGCCATGCAGCAGGCGCAAGCACTGGATATGACCCTGCCCTTTAGCGTACAAACACCGCAGTGGGCCAACTACGAACCGTTGAACATCAAATACACCAAGCGCGTCGGCGGGCAATACTTCGGCCTGGGGCGCAACAACGCCCATTGCCGCGCCAGCTTCCATCTGGCCAGCCACATGGATGGCGAAAAACATTTTTGGGCCGCCGGCCGTACCATCGGGCAAGTTCCGCTCGATTACTGGCATGGCCCTGGTGTCATTGTAGACATCTCCGACGTGGTTAGCAATTCCAGCGTCTACACGCCGCAGATGATTGAAGAACGGGTAGATTTGCATGATGGCGACATCTTGATTATCAAAACCGGCTGGTATCGCTACGGCTGGGACAGCCCGGACTCCGATGAGTTCCGCTACATGATCAAACATCCCGGCCCCTCGCCGGACTTTGGCGACTGGTGCATTGCTCGCCAGATCAAATGGTTGGGTATTGACTGTGTGGCTATGGAACACCCCATGAACACCATCCAGCGCAACTGGCACCCCAAAACGTTCGCCGAGGCCAACCAGAAGCTCATTGACCAGTTCGGCCAGGATTGGGACGAAATGTACCCGTTGGACAAGTATTACCAGGATATGCACTTGAATCTGTTCCCGAAGGGGATTGTTCATGCGGAAAATTTGGGCAAGGAGATCGCGGCGGCGAGCAACGGCCGTTATTACATCGCCGCTTTCCTGCAACGGGGCGTAGACAACGCCTCCATGTGGGGACGTTTTGTGGCCTACAAATAAAGATCCCCGGCAGTGTAGTGGCTACACTGCCGGGGATCTTTACGGCCTCGGCCACCCCTTATCTTCCTGATTGTAAATTCCCTTTCATCTCGTTATAGGTGCGAAATTCAATCTCGAAAGTGGCGGGATGTCTCCGGCACCCGGTTGTTTCCTCAATTGTTAATTTTCCACCTGGCTAGTGGGCATTAACCCTGACCGGCCAAAGGAGTGCTTGGTGATAACTATAGGCAGCTTTTCTAACGATGCTTCTGGCGTTCCGTGATTTTGTTTGAGGCGTCAAGCAATCGGAGACGATAGTGGGGCAAAGGGGTATCGAGATATTAATCGAACCCCATATCCCCATATCCCCCTATCCCCCTAACACAAACCCATGATTGGTCTCATTCCTAAACCCACCCTTTTCCCGCCGGATAGCATCCGGGATAACCTGGACGATTTACGCGGTCAGTTGACCACCCGTATTGCTTTGCTGGCGCTGGTGACAGCCCAGTTGATGCTGCTGTTTTATGATCCGCCGGTCAGCTTTCCCCTGAACATGCTGTTTTATTGGGCCGGTCTGACCGGATTGTGTTTACTGGCGTTGGCGCTCAACAGCCGGCGGCCCATCTGGGCGCGGCATGTACTCGCCGGGGGGTTGACGGTGGCGCTGGCGGTGATGATGACCCTGTTCCCGGCAGCTTGGCTGCCGTTTGTGGGCGCTATTCTTATTTTTGTCACGGCCGTGTTGGTCAGCGGCGGTGAAATCGTTACGGCCGTGATGGTGGGTAGTACGGCCGTGTGGCTCACCAACCAGGGCAGCCGCGCGTATGACCTCACCGGCGTTCTCACTGTTTTGGCGCTGGCGCTGGCGGCAGCCTGGCTCACCGCCCGCCAGCTTACCACCACCCTGGACTGGGTGTGGCACATGAACCAGCGCGCCGCCGAACTGCTGGAAACCACCCGCAGCCAGCAAGCCGAACTCCGCCTGGCTAACAAGTCGCTCAAAATCGTCAACGACCTGCGCGAACGCACCGAAAATGAACTGCTGTTGGTACACAAACAACTACGTGAAGCGCAGCGCCTCAAAGAGCAGTTCGCCGCCAACATCAGCCATGAACTGCGCACGCCACTGGCCATCATCCTGGGTTTTAGCGAGGTGATGGTACTGTCGCCGGAGGTTTATGGCGGCGAAAATTGGCCGCCTAAACTAATGCGTGATGTATACCAGATTTACCGCAACAGCCGCCATCTGCTGGAGATGATTGATGATATCCTCGATTTGTCTCGCTTTGAGATGGTTGGTTTTACGCTGCAAAAGGAGCCGACGGCGCTGGCGCCGCTGCTGCAAGAGACGGCGGCGATTGTGGCCAATTTGTTTGAGAGTTCGCCGGATATTTCGCTGCGGTTAGAAGTGCCGTCCGATCTGCCCATTGTGGAGTTAGACCAGACGCGCGTGCGGCAGGTGGTGCTGAATTTGTTGAACAATGCCCGCCGCTATACGGAAATGGGCGCGGTGACGCTGCGGGCGACAACGGCCGTAGATGAAGTCATTATTCAGGTGGAGGATACCGGCCCTGGCATTGCCCCAGAGCAGTTGGCCCACATTTTTACCGAGTTTTACCAGGTGGACCATTCGCTCAGCCGGCAGCAGGGCGGCGTGGGCCTGGGGTTAGCCATTTGCCAGCGGTTTGTGGAAGCGCACGACGGCCGTATTTGGGCTGAAAGTACACCGGGGGTGGGCTCTACCTTTGCCTTTAGCCTGCCGCTGCCCCATCATCGCCCGCCGCCCAAATCGTATCAGACCCGCCCGATTGAACCGCTGCCACAGGCGATACGGCCGTATCTGCTCGCCGCTGACCCTGACCCCCTGGTGATCAGCCTGTTGCAGCGCCATCTGACCGACTTTGAGATTATTCCCATCGCTAATCCAGCGGAGATGGCGGCGCAGGTCAGCGCCTACCATCCGTTAGCGGCCATTTACAATTTGCCGCCCGGAGAAGCGATATCCCCGGAATGGGTAACTGGCCTGACCATTCCAATCATTGCGTGTTCGCTGCCCAGCCAGGCGTGGATGGCAAATACGGTGGGCGCACTGGCCTGCCTGACGAAGCCGATCAATTTTGAGCGGTTGCGGGCAGAAATGGCGCAGTGTGGGCCGGTGCAGCGGGTGCTGGTGGTGGACGATAATCCCGGTGTGTGCCAGTTGGTGGAACGGGGGCTGGCGGCGATTCAGGCGGAGATGATGGTGCAGGTGGCGTATGACGGCCGTGCCGCCCTCAACGCCATGCAGCAAGATCGGCCGGACCTGGTGATTTTGGATTTGATTATGCCCCAAATGGATGGGCTGGCCGTCTTAGCGGCCATGCGGTCAGATGCGGCGTTGGCGGATGTGCCTGTTATTTTGCTAACGGCTACGAATTATATAGAAGACCGGCTGGCGCAGGTGGGCAGCCAGATCAGGATCAGCCAGACTGTCCCCTGGCCCCCTGGCGATACGCTGCGCTGCCTGGACGGAATTTTGCGGAGCTTGAAACCGGTGATACCTGATGCGTGACGAGTGAGGCGTGAGAAAATCATCACTCGTTACCCGTTACTTGTCACAATATGGTAACCACGATGATGCCGATGGTATTGTTGCAAACAACCTGCTACCTGCCACTTACAACCTGCCCCACCTTTGCCCACCGGTATCCGATAGAGTACAACTTCATTTACCTTGCACACGTATTGGGCGTTATCCTCAAGATTGGTTTAATCAGGCAGATTGAACCAATCCCCCCATAACTTATAAGGAGATTTCACATGGAAAAAGAAATGAAAAAACTGTATCGCAGCCAGTCTGACCGCTGGCTAGGCGGGGTGTGTGGTGGGTTAGGCGCTTACGTAGGTATAGACCCAACTCTCATCCGCATCCTGTTTGTCCTGTTGGTCATCTTCGGCGGTGGCGGCGGTTTACTGTATATTCTGCTCTGGATTTTCATCCCCCAAGAACCAACCGGAATAGACGCCCCCCCCAAGAATTCTACCCCAGACGATTAACCAGCAAATGAAAAAGCCTGGCATTGTTATTTGCCAGGCTTTTTCACTTGTCACGGCCGTACCCCCCATTTACGCGATTACCTTCCCCATCCGGTAAAAAGTAGGCGCTGTATAACCAGGGTGCGTCCCTGCCCCGATGATTTCATAACCAAGCGACTGGTAATAGCGCGTGTTTTCTGGCAGCGCCACGCGCACACCCAACACCACCCGCCGGAAACCTTGTTCCCTGGCCTGCTGCTCTACTACAGCAATCAGACGCCGGGCAATGCCCTGTCGTTGGTAAGCCGGTAGTACCGCCAACCGGCCAAAATAAAGAGCATCCCGGTACTTCTGGTGCGGTTTGGTAAACACGCAGGCTACCACACGGCCCGGCTCCGTTTCGGAGCCGTCGTCTACTTCTGCCACCCACAACATCTCCTGCGCCACTTTTTCCCGCAACGCTTCCACCGTCTCCCTGGTAACGCCCGATGGCGGGTCCAAATCCTGATAAGCACCAAACGCCGCCTGCAAAATAACCAGCACGGCCGTGCAATCAGCTTCGGTTCCCTGGCGAATGTGGATCATAGAAAGAATGAGATTGGGAGATTAGGAGATTGAGTTACCTATGATGCAAGCCACACACGCACTGATGAAAACTGGTGGGCTAACGGATGTAGTGTGGAACTTTGAATACAGAACATTCTTAAGGGGGAAGCGGGGAAGGGGGAAACCCCCCACCCCAC
>JABFFZ010000054.1 GCA_013112725.1 Chloroflexota bacterium | reverse complement strand
GTGTGAAACTCAGCTTGATCATGTCCTTTTCTAACTCCTCAATAAAAACCGCGGAGTATAGCTTTCTCTTGTTTGCTGCCAAGTGGGTTTCAGATCAGAATGTCAGTTTATGCCCTTTCAAGGTATAGATTTATACGGCCGTGTCATTGGTGTCAATTCGCGCATTGAATCCCCGGTGCGTGGCTCGTCGGGCATTGGCTATGCCATCCCCTCCAATCTGGTGCAAGCCGTGATACCACAGTTGATCGCCAACGGCCGTGCCCAATATCCCTGGTTGGGTATCTCTGGGGTGGAAGTGACGGCCAATAACGCCGGACAATTGGGTTTGCCCAATGAACAGCGGGGTATTTTAATCAGCGGTCTGGTGAGCGGTGGCCCGGCAGATACCGCCGGTTTGCGGGCAGCTAATGCCGCCGGCATGGGCGGGGATGTGATTGTGGCAATTGATAACAAACCAATCAGCACGTTTAGCGATCTGGTCGACCATATTGTGCAGTATACGGCCGTCGGCCAGACCATCCAGGTACACGTGCTGCGGAATGGGCAGGTGCAGGTGATTCCGCTGACGTTGCAGGCACGGCCGTCTGGCAACTAAAGTTATGAGCAGGTCATAAAAAAGCGATCCTGATTTGTGTCAGGATCGCTTTTTCGTTTTCTGACTTTCCGACATCAACCTTTGCGACGGCTAAGTGTGACCAGAATGGTCAACACCGTAATGGCTACACCTGCTATAGCCGCCACTTTACCCATTGTTTTCACGTTAGCCGGTTCAGCCGGTAACAATTCGGTCAGTGGCCCCAATTTTTGCTGCGGAGTTGTGCCAAAAACCAGTTTGAGAATGGCTTTGTTCAAGTTATAAGTGTTGGGTCGGCGGAGGATGGTGGCAATGTCCAGGGGGTGGGGACCAGGGCTAACGATGTAGGCCCGGCTGGAAGTGAATTGTAGCAAATCTTCTTCGCCATGGGCACGGCCGTTGCCCGACTGTTTCACCCCACCAAAAGGCAAATTAGGAATGGCAAAATGGGTGATGGTGTCATTGATATTGACCGAGCCGGTTTCCAGTTGATGGGCAATGCGTTCGGCCCGTTTCAGGTCACGACTCCAAACGGAGGCGCCCAGCCCCATATAAGAATGATTGGCCAGGTGGATGGCGTCCGTTTCATCGGCCACCTTCATAATGGGCATGATCGGGCCAAATGTTTCATCCTGCATCAGCTTCATGGTGTGATCCACATTTACCATCACCGTTGGTTGCATAAACATGCCATCCCGTTTACCACCGGCGATTATTTTGGCTCCTTTGGACAGCGCGTCTTGCAGGTGATCCTCAATAATGTCAATCTGACGCTGGAAGGTGAGCGGCCCCATGTGGAAAGCATTGTTGATATCGGGCGAGTAGCCAATATCCAGGTTACTGGCCTCGGCCAACACCGCCTGCACAAATTGTTCATACACTGCCTCGACCACATACACACGCTCAACAGAGACACAGGTTTGACCGCTGTTGTAAAAAGCGCCCCAGACGCCCCATTTAGCCGCCTGCTGGATGTCGGCATCTTCAAGCACGATCATGGGGTCTTTGCTGCCCAGTTCAAAGATGACGGGCGTCAGGTTTTCAGCGGCGGCCTGCATGATTTTTTTGCCGGTGGAAACAGAACCGGTCAGGTAAATGAGGTCGGGTTTGGATTGCACCAGGGCGGCACCGACACGGCCGTCGCCATGCAAAAAGCGCACAAATGGAGCTAATTCGGGAATCCGCTTAAAAAGGCTTTCAATCAGAACTCCGGTGGCAGCCGTGACCTCCGAAGGTTTGGCAATGACGGCATTCCCGGCTAACAAGGCGGAAAAAATGGGCGGCACCAACAGCACAAAGGGGTAATTCCAGGGGCCAATGACAGCCACAACGCCGTGTGGCTTGTGCTCCACGTAACATTGTTTGAAAATTTGCAGACCGGGCGAAACACGACGGCGGCGCAACCAGTGGGGCGCCTGTTTCATGTACTGGGTCATCAGGTCAACGGTGACGAAAATCTCAATGAGGGCGTCCTGGCGACTTTTACCGTTGTCCTTGTTCATCACGGCCGTGATTTCATCCAGCTCATCAATGAGCAATGTTTGCAGCTTACGCAAAATGTGGATGCGTTCTTTCAGCGGTTTGGCGGCCCACACTTTGGCAGCGGCGGCCATTTCCTGCCGGGCAGCCGTTACGTCAGCCTGAGTCGCGGTGGTCACTTCGCCAAATTGTTCGCTGGTGGCGGGGTTGATGAAGGGTAAGGTTTCGACACGGCCGTTGAGCGTCCGGCCTTTCACAGTAGTCACTCCCATAATATCTCTCCTGGTTATTGATGACCGGTAGCGGTCATCAATAAATCTTTCGTTTTAACAGGCTAAAGACGGCCACAGCCGCCAGCACGCCAACTGTACCAAATGCCAGCGCCTTTTTCAGCTGGTTGGATGGGGCAGCCGGTTGGGGCAGGGAAGTAGGGCGTGTCAACGGCCGTACCGCTTCTGCCTCTTCCTTTGGTGGGATCAAACTCATGGCTCGTTCCGCCAACGCCGTAATCGTTAAACTGGGATTTACGCCCAAATTTGCCGGGATCACCGAACCATCTACCACATATAGGCCCGGATAGTTAAACACCTCCTGGCGAATGTTTACTACCCCAGAGTTAACATCAGCGCCAATGTTACAACCGCCCAAAATATGGGCCGTCGTCGGAATGTTCAGCAACAATTCTTGCATGCTGCCCATTGTGGCGCCATCAGACAATTCGGCAAAGCGTTTCACAACATATTCACCGGCATCAATAATGGTGGGGATGGGCAGATGGCTGTCTTGTTCCGTGACCAACCCTTTACGGCCCAGCGTAAACAAGTTACGGCCACGTTTAATGTTCAACCGATTCTCCACCGTCTGCATGATCATCAAAATGGTAGTGTCCCGTGACCAGTCTGGCAAAACACGGGATTTCAAAAAGTCGTAGGGGTTCTTGAGGCCATAGACAATAAACCGCCCCAAACGCTGCCAGGCCGTGCCGTGCAAATCCACCAGCGGCACCGTCAAATTGCGGATAAACGATGACCCACGTGGATAGCGCACTGGCTCCACGCTGGTCACATCGTCAATCCAAAAATGGGAGGTGATGGCCACACCTTCAGAGTAATCCACTTCGCCAGTACGAGCGGTGACCCCGGAGAAGGCTTCGCTATTGCTGCGGACATGCACGCCTAACCGCGGCGAAAGCAGGGGCAGGCTCTGTGTTTCGTCGCGGCAGCGCAGCAGCAAATTCATGGTACCCAATACACCGGCCGAGACAATCACATGCCGAGCGCGCACGCTGCTTTTGCGTTTGAAGACCCAATCGGTGGTGCGTTCATACACAATTTCGTAGCGGGCATCGTCGGGTTGGGAGTCGTAGTACGGCCGTATATCCAACACATTCGCCTCGGCCTGCACCTGTGTCCCCCATTTCTCTGCAAAATAGAGATAGTTTTTATCCAACGTGTTCTTGGCATTGTGTTTGCACCCCACCATACAGCCGCCACAATAAATACACCCCGCGCGATCCGGCCCCTCGCCACCAAAATAAGGGTCAGGCACCGTCTTGCCCGGTTCCCCAAAGAGGATACCCACCGGCGTCGGCGTAAAGGTATGCTCCCTCTTTAACTCTTTGGCAATTTCATAAAGACGATGGTCGGCCGGCCACAGCTTGGGGTTCTCGGCCGTACCCAACATCCGGTTAGCCAGTTCATAGAATGGCATCAGTTCTGACTTCCAATCGGCCAGATCGCGCCATTCTTCGGCTTCAAAAAACCTGTCTGGTGGTTGAATATGGGTGCTGGCATACACCAGACTGCCGCCGCCCACGCCGCTGCCGTTCAGGATCACGATGTCATTCAAGAAGTTGATGCCCATGAAACCAAAACAGCGAGCCGCCGGCAGCCAGAGATATTTGAATATGTTCCAATTTGTTTTGGGGAAATCAGAAGCGGTGTAACGTTTGCCGCGCTCCAAGACCAGGACGCGATACCCTTTCTCAGAGAGGCGCATAGCCGACACACTGCCACCAAAGCCAGAGCCAATGATGACAAAATCAAAACAATCATCCGGGGAAAGAGAGGATTTGCTCATGACATTTATCCATTTGGTAACAAACAACTAAACCGATAACACAGTGCGTCATTTATAACACGATGCGTTATATTTTACCAATTGGAAATTTGTCTTATCCGTGTTATCGTTGCAATCGAAACAGTGAAATCAGGAGACCCTATGAGCAAAATCATTGCCATTGCCATGCAAAAAGGGGGGGTGGGCAAAACGACCACGACCATTAACCTGGCGGCTGCTTTGAGTGAAGCGGGCTATCGGGTGCTGGCGGTAGATTTGGACCCACAAAGTAATCTGACCCAACACGCCGGCTTTGACCCTGACCAGATTTCCCCCTCGGTTTATGATGCCCTGAAAGCAGAAGTGGATGGGTATGAAAGTAATGCCGCTGGTTCCATCTACGAGACCGATGAAGCGTTTCACCTCATGCCCGCCCAGCCAGAACTGAGCCTGATTGAGATTTCCTTGATGAACACGTTGAGCCGGGAACAAGTATTGCGTACCGTGTTGAAACCCATTGAAGATGCCTACGATTATATTCTGATTGATTGCAATCCGTCATTGGGGCTGCTGGTGATCAATGCCCTGACGGCCGCGCACAGCGTCATCATTCCCATTCAGACAGAATACCTGGCGGCGCGGGGGGCATTGATGATTTTGTCCACCATTGAAACAGTACGGCGCAAGAAGCTCAATGCCAAACTGGCAATTGAGGGGATATTGCTAACGATGGCCGACCCCCGCACCACGCTCACCCGTGACATTCAGGAAGCGGTGGGGCAGCAATATGGCGCGGGTGTGCATATTTTTGAACCGGTCATCAAGCGTTCGGTGCGGTTTGCCGAGAGCGCCGTGGCCGGGCAAAGTATTCTGGCTTATGAGCCACGCGGGCAGGGCGCTGAAGCATACCGGCAGGTGGCCCGCCAGATCGCGCATAAAGAGGTTGCCAGGAACAAGAAATAAGATGACGCGCAAACGGCCCAAAGTTACCCTATCCCAACCGATTAAACCACAATCAGGCGACCTGCAAAAGCTGTTCACGGCCGTAGACGACGTCGAACAGTCGGCCGGTATGCAACTGCTGGCCATTCGCCTGGACGCCATTCAGCCAGATGGGGCGCAGCCCCGACGCTCGTTCCCCACGGAGAGCTTGCAAGAGTTAAGCGACAGCATTCAGCAAGATGGCGTGATTCAGCCGATTGAAGTGACGGAAATTCGACCCAACCACTATCTCATTGTGCATGGAGAACGGCGTTGGCGGGCGGCCAAAATGGCCGGCCTGGAGACGATTCCGGCGGTGGTGCGGCGGCGGGATTATGATGAAACGACGCGCTTTGTGCGCCAGTTGGTGGAGAATATTCAGCGCGAAGATTTGAATGACGTAGACCGGGCCGGGGGGCTGCTGCATCTACGGGATTTGATGCAGGATGAACTGGAAAAAGCACAGGAAGAAGGTGTTTCTGGCGATCAGCCCTGGGGCAACAAGATTACCTGGGCAAAGGTGGGGCAGCGGTTAGGCTATTCACGGCAGCGGATTCACCAGTTGATTCAACTCTTGAATTTGCCGGATGAGATCAAGGAGGATGTGCGCGACGGCCGTATCAGCGAACGTGACACCCGCATCTACCAGGGACTCAAACCATCGCAGCAGCGCGCCCTGCATAAGGCTCGTCTGGCCGGCGACATTACCCCCGACGAGGTCAGAGATGTGGCCCGCCTGTTGAAAGAAAATCCCGACCGCACCGTTTACCAGACCATCCGCGACCTCAGGAATCCGGCGCCGGAATCATTACCAATCATTAAATGGCCGGAAAAGGCCATATTACCAGATGAGATCGAGGAGTTGCCGGCAACGGCCGTGTCTACACCCGATACCTTCTCAAACAGCTTAGCGCCGGGCGCCACCCGTGTCACCAATACCACCCGGTTAAGCTATATACGCCAACACCTGGCGCGCATTCAACGCGACGGCTTGACCCCCGCCGAGCGTCAAGAAGTATTACGTTTACTGCATCTGGTGGAACAAGATGTGCGGAGTCTGATTAAGGCCCTCGGTGAAGACTAAGCTTCTGGGTGCTTTTGGAACCGATAGCCTACGCCACGTTCATTGTGGATGTACACCGGATCGGCCGGGTTGCTCTCCAACTTCTTGCGCAGGTGCCCAATAAAAATACGGACATAGTTCACATCGAACTGGTGGAAGGAGTCGGCCCACACTTTATCAAATAATTCCCGATGGGTTACGACTCGTGGCGATGCCTGTATCAACACCACCAACATATCATACTCCTTTGGCGTCAGGTTGAGATGCTCACCTTTGTACGTTACCTGGCGTAAGTTCAGGTTAATAACCAGGTTGCCATCATCATAAGCGACCCCGTTATCCTCAGGCGCCGCCCAACGCAAGGCATTGCGGATGCGCGCCAGCAATACGCTGTTCTTGAATGGCTTGATGATGTAGTCGTTAGCCCCCAATTCCAAACCGCGAACCGTATCTTCATCGGTAACATGGGCGGCCGTGAGAATGATAATGGGAATGGTCAATTTGGTACGAATTTGGCGGCACACTTCCCAACCATCTACACCAGGCATGCTGAGATCAAGAATTACCAAATCTGGGTGATGTTCGTCCACCAGGTGCAGACCAATTTGTCCATTGAGAGCAGTCAGCACTTCATAACCGTATTCCGTCAGCAACAAGGTCAATACTTTTAGCATGTCGGGGCTGTCATCAATGACCAGAATTTTTTGGGGGCCTGACATCCACTTTCTCCTCGCAACAGTGACCACCTTTGAATTTTGTGGTGCTTTTGGCAAGTTCTTGAAAAATGTTCGCCACTTTCTGTAAGATTTCGTCAGGAAAGCGGTTTACATCCGGTTGCAATCTGCCGATACTATACGGGTCATTCAGAGAGTTGACAAGACAAGGCAATGGGCCTCTAGTCCCAATTTCATGACCTCTTTAAGGGTTGGATGGCGGCGATAATGTGGGCACGGCCGTTGCCGTCCCGGTTGGTGTGGGCGTGGCCGATGGAGTGATCGTGGCAGTGGCAGTAGCGGTAGGGGTGGGTGTGAATGTGGCTGTGGGGGTTGCCGTCGGCAGGGGTGGTACAGCCGCGATGGAGACACTTTGTGCATAAACGGCCGTACTATACTCCGCCCGCGCCGATGACCAACACTCCCCGCCATAGGGGTGAGGGCAGACAATTTTCCACCAATACCCGTCAGGACTGCGACCGACAATTTCAGCCTGTTCCCCTGCCTGCAGCGCCGTCAAGATGGGGTATTGTGTGCTGGGGCCACGCCGCACATAGAGACCCACTTTAGCCGTCATCATGGGGGGCGCAACGGCCGTCTCCCCCGCAGTGGGTGTTGCCGTTTGTCCCTCTGCCGGCGAGAACAATACAGGAGCAGGTACGGCCGCATACGTGACAAAGGGCGGTAGGGTAGGGGGGGCCGGATGGGTCACGGCCGTGCCCGCCTCACTCAAACGGCAGGCCAGTCTCGAAAATATGGTCAGGATTATTAAAATCGTCAATGGGTATCTGGTTAGCTGGTTCATGATCCCTCCTGCGAAAATTATGAAGGATGAATTATGAATTGCATCCCTCGTCAGTGCAGTATGGGTTAAAAGCCATAAACGGATCAACTACGACGGCCGTGTGAATTCCCCACGTTCTGCCCATTGCCTGTTTTGACGACCCTCATAAAATTGGGAGAGAGCAGATAATATCAGATGGTGATTTCAGGTAAAGCAACTGAAACAGGGACACAGCAATACGCGGAGCGGTTTGACACGCTTACCTACGTGCCATTTGGCGTCATCGGTTGGCAGGTCAGTCAGGCCGGTTTTGGCGGCTATCGGGTGGACAAAGACAACGGCTACCACGAGCAAGCCCTTCGTTTTGCCCTGCAAAAGGGAATCAACCTGATTGACACCAGCAGCAACTACACCGATGGCAATTCGGAGCGGCTCATTGGCCGCGTGTTGGTGGAACTGCTCGATAGCGGCGAGTTAAAGCGGGAGGAAGTGGTCGTTGTCTCCAAAGCGGGCTATTTGCAAGGGTTCAATTATGCCCTGGCCGAGCAGCGCAAACGGGAGGGACGGCCGTTTCCCAATCTCATTAAATACGCCGAGGGACTGGATCACTGTATCCACCCCGAATTCCTGGCCGATCAGCTGAGCCGCAGCCTGGAACGGCTTAACCTAGACACACTGGATGTCTACCTGCTGCACAACCCGGAGTATTACCTGATGTGGGCCAAACACGCCCAGCTCACCCGTGAACAGGCGCATGAAGAGTATTACCGGCGGATTCAACAAGCATTTTTGCATCTGGAAAAGGAAGTCCAAAACGGCCGTATCCAATGCTACGGCGTCAGCTCTAACACGTTCCCCGAAGCGGAGGGGCATTACACCTTCACCTCGCTGGCCCGTCTGTGGCAAATCGCCAGCGAGATCAGCCCGCAGCACCGCTTCCGGGTCATACAAGCGCCGATGAACCTGTTTGAAACCGGGCTGGCAACCGAACCCAACCAACCCGGACAACTGACAACGTTGCAGTTTGCCCAGCAGCAGCAACTGGCCGTTTTGATCAACCGGCCCCTCAACGCCTTTCACCAGGATGCCCTGACGCGCCTGGCCCGCGTGCCCATGCCCGACTTCCCGGCACCACCGGAAGAGGTGTCAACCGGGGTTGACACTTTGTGGCAATTAGAGCGGCAATTTCAGCAACAATTGTTGCCAGCGATGGCTGCTGACGACGAAACCAAATCTTATTTGCGGGATCATCTGGCACTGGGTTTGATGCTAGACGGCCGTTGGGCCGGCTTTGGCACCTATCAGAACTGGCTGGATTTACGGGCGCAATTCCTGCTGCCACGCACGCAAACGGCCGTAGAAACGCTCTTAAACATGGAAAATTTGCCCATAGACGCCCACGATTGGCTGGACGAGTACGTTGACGTAGCTAATAACACATTCGCCGCCATAACCGCTTATTATCAAGAACAGGCCGCCCGGCGCGCCGAACATATTCAGCAAGCCGCCCAATCAGCCGATCCGGCTTGGGCTGCCCGCATACTCAGCCAGACGGCCGTGCGCGCTCTCCGCTCGACTATCGGTGTCACCAGCGTCCTGGTGGGAATGCGCCGCCAGGATTATGTACAAGACGTGTTGGCTGACTTACGGACTCCCATACCGGCAACAGAACGCCAGGAAAGCTGGCAACAGATGCAACAATGGGTAAATTCTTGCTAGTGGCTGGTTGCAGTTGCCAGCCACCAGCCACTAGCTTCACCCCAAAACTTCCCGATACAAATGCCAGGAACCTTCTTTTTGCTGCTGGCCCTTGGGGGCGCGGTCGTAGTAAATGTCAAAAACACGGCCGTCCGCCACCTGCGCCCGAAAATAAAAGCGCCCCACACCCCACGACCCTCGTTTGGCCGCTTTTTCCAGATTGGCCGGCCGCATATTCATGGACATACGTCCGCGACGGCTGTAATCCCGCCACTCCTGCAACACGACCACAATCACGTAAGCCTCTTCTTGCCAGACAAAGCGGTCAGGGCAGGGGGGTGTCTTGCTGAATAGGGGTGGTTGGTCAAATTCCACCTGAATGGGTTCGCCGATAAAGCGGGTTTGTTCGTCCATACTGTTGGTAATTGGGAGATTGGGAGATTCAATCTCCCAATCTCCTAGTCTCCATTACGGCGTCCACGCCAATGAGTCCGTAAACACCCCCGCCAACCATATCTGCAAATCCCGGCCATCGGCGGCCATTTCATATATCCCTTCCTGGCTGGTAAAAGCAAAGGTCGGCACATCAGAGGGGGCAAAACGGCCGTATAACCCCACGCCATTGATGGTCGTCAAACGCTCTACTTCCCCACCGGTTACCGGCAAGCGATACCAATCGGAAGGTAAATTGTGGGCGGCTGCCACTTGCACACCCCCTAACCGCTCCCACCAGGAACGCGCCGCAGCCGGTTCAACGGCGCTGAAATAGAGCATCTGGTTATCCGGGGAAAAGACGGGGGCGTCTACGGCCGTGAACATCTCCACCCCCGCCAATTCCCGCACGTTACCCCCATCCGGGTCGGCCACCACCAGCGAATTGGCTAACGTCACCGGCTCAACGAGTACATAAACCAGCATCGTGCCATCCGGGGAAGGCTGCGGCCAGATAGCGTCAGCGGCAATCAGGTCAATGTGCCCGGTGGGCAGATGCAGCCGCTCCAGCGTCGTATCAAAAGCATATTCCTCTCCTTCACGCGGCGTTACGTGTGAAAAGTAAATGCTCTGCCCATCGGCCGACCAGACCGGGTTAAAGAACAGTTCACCATCCACCTGCGGACCTAAGAGCGGCTCCATTTCTCCGCCATCCTGAGGCAGCAAATACAAACTGGTAAAGCCAAAATTGATCTCACCCGGTGGCGGTGGGGGCGCATAGGCCACCACAAACTGGCCGCCACTACCGGCCACCGGCCACAGATCAAAGGAGGCCAGCCAGCCATTGGTTGGTACCTGGAAAATGGTGTGCCGGATGGCAAAAACGTGGTCAATTTTTACCAGGGCTTGCTGCCCGGCCGACAATTCAATGGCGTAAAAAGAACTGGTAGGGATGGTGGTGGGGGAGGGCACAGGGGTGGGGGCCACGGCCGTACCACCCCCAGTTTGGGTGGCGACGGCCGTCGCCGACGCGCCACAACTCGTTAACAGCAGGATGGTTATCAGGACAAGGACAACTCTCATGCCCTCATTGTATCGTCAAACAGAGGGAGTTGGTAAGACGGCCGTTGGCCATCCAACAACACAAACGGCGTCATCCGCTTTGTAGAAATACCCAGTTTTTGCAAATCGCGTTCATCGCGCAGCGTTCCCTGGCGGCGGGCGGCCACAATGGTCTGGGCGCTTTTGGGGCCAACACCCGGCACCCGCAGCAGTTCTTCCGGCGCAGCCGCATTGACCTCCACCGGATTTTCCCGCAAATTGGCCTGCGCCCAGGCCAGCTTGGGATCAATTTCCAGCGGCAGGTTGCCTTGCTGGTTGAAGGGCAGTTCTTCCAGGTCAAACCCATAATCCCGAAAGAGAAAAGAGGTCTGGTACAGCCGGTGCTGCCGCAGCGGGTTCTCGGCTGGATTGTTTTCTAAAGGCGTATCAACAACCGGGCTAAAGGCGGAAAAATAAACCCGCCGCAGCCGCAGTTGTTTATGCAAATACTCAGTGGTGGTCAGCAGTTCCAGGTCACTTTCGCCCACCGCCCCCACCACAAACTGGGTGACGGTACTGGGCCAACGGCCGTGCCAGCCCAACCGTTCTGGCTCCGTGCGGCGAATTTCGTCAATCCATTGCAACGGCCGTAACAACTCGGCCACAAATTCTTTCTTCGGCGCCAAATCGTGCAGCCGCCGGTCATTAGGCGCTTCCAGGTTGACCGAGAGTCGGTCGGCTAGCGTCATCGCCTGCCGCACCTGCTCCTTCTCTGCCCCCGGCATAATTTTCAGGTGTAAATAGCCCCGAAAATGGTATTTCTGGCGCAAAATGGCGGCGGCATCCAGCAGCTTATCTTGCGTATTCATACCTCCCTTCATGATGCCCGAACTTAAAAACAGGCCATCCACCACTCCCGCCCGGTGCATATCCATGAACGTCTTCGCCATCTCTTCCGGCTTAAACGTCTGCCGCCGGTAGTTACGCCCGGCGCGGAAAGGGCAGTAAAAACAGTTGCGTTCGCAGGCCGACGTGAGCAGGGTTTTCAATAGCCGCATCGGTTTGCCATCAGGCCGTACCGCTTCGTGGATACCGAGAGAATCTTTTTTGAGGGGGAGACCACGCGGCGTCAAACCCTCACCTGTGGTGAGGCGTTCACCACAAGGGGCTATTTGAGGCGTGGTCAGCTTTCCTGGCTGGTTGGGGATTTCTTCGGCCGGTTCCAGCCCCATGTGAATGGCAATATCCTGCAACTTAACAAAGGCATCCATGCCTCGAATTATAGAACATTCGTTCCGCTTGAGCAAGGTAGGGTGAATCGAAAGCCGGCGATTAAAATCGCGCCTACACGCAGCAAAGCCTACCTACGTCGGCTGGTTGTAGTCGGCGGAGGCTGACTTTGCTTTACTTTTTGTAGGTGCAGATTTATCTGCCGCCAGAGTTATTGCAGGTTATTTAATTTTTTATGAGCTACTCATAACATATTCCAGGAGTTTGAACACTTCTACCAGAGAAAAATGACCCTGATACACGGCCGTTACCAACCATCAGCCAGAAACGCAGAAATACCAGTTGGGCTGCTTGGGGATGATGGTATGCCATTGACCGGGAAAGCCATCGTTTTGTGGCGGACGGCCGTCGGAACGATAGACATACCCGGCAAACTGGTTAAAACCCTGCTGCTCGGTGAGAAAAAACAGCGTTACCGCTGCGCCATCTCGTTGTATCCAGACACGGCCGTTATCCGCCGATAGGCTGCGATATTGTGGTGGTAACCACAAAGTGCCATTGGCATCCGGCTGCCATTCGCCGCTTTCCACCTTTTCCACAATGGCCTGGTATTGGGGAGCATGATACCGGTAGCGGGCTTCCTCCCAGATGGCGGCAAAGGGCACTAACTGTAAGATGACCAGTGTGCCGATGTTGATGACCAGGGGCACGGCCGTAATCCGAATCCCCTGCCCCGCCCGTAGAAAAACGTAGGCCAGCGAAGCCAGAATCAGAGCCACCAGGACAAATTGCAACATATCCACCAGCGGCTCCGTCCGTGATGGTTGCAATGGACTGCTCAGGCTGTAACCGACGGCCGTCAGTACCACCATCATCACGCCAAACCAGGCAGAAACAATCCCCAACGCCGGAAATTCCCGGCTGATTTCTTCTTCGGCATAGGTTGGGTAGGTCATATGGCCTCCAGAAATTGAGATTGGGAGATTGGGAAATTCAATCTCTCAATCTCCCAATCGCTTACTCACTGAAAGTTGTGGCAAAACTGTAAAAGTAATATACGTAAACGTAAACACCGCCGTCAAACCGAGTGTGACAACGGCCGTGCGCGCCAACAGCAGCGGTGTGGTCAGGGTCAGGTGCAGGTCTAGCAGCAGGGAAGTGGGGTTAGAAAAAACATCCCAACTATTCCAGCGCAGGAAGCGACCAATGTAAACGCCTAAACCAGCCAACGCCAGCGCCGCCAACACAAATAACCAGCCCGTCCGCCCGCCCCAGCGGGCTGTTACCGCCGTTTGCATCAGCGATAAGGAGGCATACGCCAGGCATAAACCGGTCAGAGCAAAGGAGAAGAGCAAAATCATGTCGTACTACAAGGGCACATCACCCCGCGGCCGCAAATGCAGCAAATCGGTCACAATGTAGGGGGCGTTGGGGAAGAACAACAGCCACAACAGGCCAAAGAAAAAAGTGACATAATGTTTCACGGGGAACATTATGACAACTGTAGCAAATAGGAATGGCAGCCAGGCCAGGAGCAAGTTCCACACCAAAAAGCCGTAGAGCAGTTGCCCGCTGTAAAAAGTACGCACGATTAGCAGCGTCACCGATACCGTAGAGGCAAAAACCAGCGCCAGCAAGAGTAAAATATATGGTCGTTTTAGAAACATAAGCAATACCTCCGGGAAGATTGGGAAATATGGCATTTCCCAACCGGCGCGGCCGATGGCAGTGGGAATACCACCGGGGAGATTGGGAAATATGAGACTGGGAGATTGAGAGCTTAAGAGAGTACAATATCCCAATATCCCAATCTCTCAATCGCCGAGATTTTGCAATTGCCCAAACGCCGCCCAACGCGCGAGGTGGAATGATTGCCACCGCCGCCAGTCGTTGTTTTCAGACATGGATTGGTAACGGCCGTGCAACTTATCCCGCACAATCTCATAAGGCGCCGCATAACAATCCGTCGGCATCACCCGCGAAAATGGGTCATAACAGGAAGGCATCTGCTGTTTTTCTGTATCTCCTGCTGTCAAAATCAGGGCCGCCAGCAGATAAGGCGTGGCGTCCTCAGACAGGCTGGTCAGATACACGGCGTCCAGGTCGCCCGTCGTCATATAACGGGCCAGATTTTGCCGGGCTATAAAGGCATCCGGATTGAGCAAATTGAGCGTCACCAGAAATCCCAGCGCCACCGCCAACACACCAACGGCAAACCGGTCAGGCCGCCGCCACAGAGTTAACACAAACCAGAGCAGTAATGGGGCCAACCAGAGCATAAACACGTACACCAGCAAACGCATTTCCGTGTAACCAAACTGCGCCTCATATAACATCATCCGCCGGAAAGCGGAAGCCAGCATCACCAGCACCAGGCCAATGAGCAGGGTACTCAAGCTATTGAACAACTTGATTTGTCGTTTCGATTCCCGCCGCGTCAGCCAGTTCAGCCCCAAAATCAGGCTGATACTGAGCAAAACCACCAGCAACAGTTCAAAAAAGCCGCGCCGGGCATATTCCGCATAAGAAAAATTCTCCACCTGCAAATACGCCAGGCCGCCAAACAGGTAGGTGAACTGGATAACCACAAACACCAGGAAGAGCAGGTTCACGGCCGTAAGCAGGGTGATTGTCTCGATATAACCCAATGAAAAATGGCGGGGAATCTGCTGCCAGGTGGCCTCAAACCGGCTCTGGTCATCACGGCCGTACCGCCGGTTCACCCCATATGCCAATCCACCCGCCAGCAGCCAGGCCGCCAACAAAATCAAGACACCGTGCCCGGCCCAGTTGAACAGGCGAGCCACAATGTCCAGGCTGAAGGCTGTCTCTACCGTATGGGCAAAAATCGAATCGGCCATGGCCAGCAAGGCGGTAAAAACCAGCAGCACCGGCGCCGCCAGCAGCAATCCACGCAGCACCGGGAAGAAGGAGCGACGGCCGTGCCGCCACAGCACTTCCGTATCCACACTTTCGCCCACAATGGGCGGCGTCAGGGTCACGGCGTGACCGCTCACCCGCAGCGGCAGCAAGGCCATATCCGCCAGCCCCAGATTTTGCACCCGGCCCCGCCCCCAAAAGAAGACCAGATAGGCCAGCAAAACAAGCACCGCCAGCGTATTGAGCGTGGTCAAGGTGGCGTTAGCCCGCACCGCCACCATACCGGCAAAAAAGAGCAGCGGCAGCAGCAGCCACAGATTGGGGCGCACGGCCGTGACCCCTTCCCCTCGATTCACCCGCCACAGCACCGCCACCGCCAGCAGCCCAAACAGCAGTAGCCCTATGCCCAACAGCTTGCCAAATACCAGTACATCCGCCGCCACGCCCAGCCCCAACCCGGCGGCCAATACCCGCCCCGGTGATTGAATATGCGCCAGACGCGACGGCCGTGCCGTTTCCAATTCTGTGACAAAGTCGCTTTTAAGAGTGGTCATATGCTCTCCAAAGGGGATTGGAGATTAGGAGCTTAAGCAGTCTCCCATTCTCTCAATCTCTCAAAATGAATAAAACCCACAAACACCACCCCCGCCGCCAATAAGTCTACGGCCAGATCAAAAAGGTCGTTGGCGGCTACAGGCCGGTGTTTGAACGAGACAATCTGCAAAAATTCCTGGACAATGCCCATGGTCGCTATCAAGCCAAAATATAGAGCTGGCCGTTGCCGCCAACGGGGAAAGATGAGCAGCACGGCCGTGCCCAACAAAACAAACAGGCCCACATGACCGGCCACATGGGCCGCTTCCGAGCCAAAGATAAGTCCCGTAAACCGGTCAAATGTGGGCCAGTTGTCGGCTAACCAGCCATAGGGAAACAGGGCAACGGCCGTGAATACCGCTAATCCCGCCAACAACCAGCCATTGCTTTTTGAAGTGTGCTGTTTAAGATGTACCATGTGGCACAGCATAGGGAATGTGTACGGCCGTTGCCACCTTCCAGATGCCCAAGTCCATGCACTCAAGTGCTTGACCAGATTTTCAGAATCAGAGATCGTTGCGATTAGAGATTGGAGATTGACCGATCTCTAATCTCCAATCTCTTTAGGGTGAAATATGCACATCTTGATTGTGGAAGATAACGACAAATTGCGCCCGGCGCTGCGGGCGGGGCTGGAAGCAACCGGACAGGTGCAGGTGATTGCTGACTGCGCCAGCGGTGAAGCGGCGTTGGAGCTTTGTTTGCAACAGCCGCCCCAGGCCATTTTGATGGATGTACAGTTGGCGGGTGAGATGAATGGGATTGACACGGCCGTCGCCATCCGCCGCGAATTCCCCCGTATGCCCGTTGTTTTCTACTCCATTCAGGACGACGACGCCTACTACCGTGCCTTTCGCCGCGCCGGTATCCTCAGCCATTACGCCTATGTGCGCAAATCCAACTACCTGCTGCCGCAAATGATCCTGCCCTTGTTACAGGATGCGGTGTACGGCCGTTCCTTCATTGACCCGGACATCGAATCGCGCGTCCAGGAAGTGCGCCACAAAGATGAACACGCCCCCATGGATTTGCTGGAACCCAACGAACAAGAAGTGGCCCGGATGCTGGCCCAGGGCATGAGCAACGAGCAAATCGCCGCCCGCATGGGCTTCCGCGACAAACGCACCATCAGCCGTATCAACGGCCAGATTTACGCCGCCTGGGGACTCAACAGCACCACCACCGAAGAAAAAGTGGCCCGCACCCGCGCCGCCCTCATCGTTCACACCGGCCATCTCCTCACCTGGACAGACGACGGCATCCCCCAGGTGTTGGACGCACAGGGGAATTGGGTGGCCTGGTGACCGTAATCCTTTATCCGTTATCCGACTTCGGGTTACGGCTTGCAGTTTACGATTCACGGATTACGAATTCTGAAGAATGAGCACAAGTCTTTACCTCAACTGGGCCATCGTGGCCATCTCGCTGTTTAATGCCTTGCTGCTGACGTGGTTGGGGTTGACGGTACTGCTTAATTCTGACCGGCGAGCCTGGGGTATCTGGATTGCCAGCGCGGGGCTGCTGCTGGGGGCGCTCTTTTTTGTCAGCCATTCGGCCATTGCCGGTCTGGGGTTCACGCTCACCTGGCGCAGCACCATTTTCTGGTGGACGGTGGGCATGACGCCGGTCATCTTGCTGCCTTATGCCTGGTACGTGGTCATACTCTGGTACGCCGGTTTTTGGGCCGGCCCACTGGCCAGATTGCGCCAGCGCCAGCAGTGGTGGCTGGCGGCGGTCACACTGCTGCTCATGGGTGGTTTGCTCAGCTTTGGCCTGGGGGTACTCTTGTTGATTATTCCGGCGCCGGAATTAAATAGTTTGCGTCTCACGGTACGTTGGTCGTTGGCCGGGATTCCACTGCTGGCCGTGGGGTATAGCCTTTACGTGCTGCTCTGTATTGGCCTATCGCTCGACGCATTGCGGCAGCCAGGCCCGTCGGAGCGAGTAATGGGGACGGAGGCGCGGCAGCGGGCACGGCCGTACCTGATGGCTGCCTCGATCATG
This sequence comes from Chloroflexota bacterium, assembly GCA_013112725.1. Taxonomy (GTDB): domain Bacteria; phylum Chloroflexota; class Anaerolineae; order Promineifilales; family Promineifilaceae; genus CAADGU01. The sequence goes on along the minus strand of JABFFZ010000054.1, from coordinate 20,875 downwards.
CTCATGCTGGTTAGTTTGCTGGTTACGGGGGCCATGTTGTGGGTGGTGCAAGACGCCTACCGCCGCACCTTTTTGGAAATCTACTTTGTTTCGCGGGAATTGGTAGCCCGCTTTGACCTGTTCGTCTCCACCCTCATCGGCGTGGTCATTTTGCTGGTCGGCCAGGCGGTGGTTTCGTATGAGGTATTCACCGGCAAGACACTGCCCCGGCGGGGGCTGGCGCGGCACTGGTGTCGGGCCATTGCCCTCAGCGCCGGCACGGCCATCCTCGTCAGCGCCGCCTATACCATCCAGCTACGGCCGTTGTACGGGCAGGTATTGGTAGCCATGCTCATTGCCGTCTTTTACGCCCTGGTCAGTTGGCGTTCGTATGTGGAACGGGAATTGTATATGGAGCAGTTACGGCCGTTTGTCAGCAGCCAACGCCTGTTAGATCAACTGCTCACTCCCACCGCCCCTCAGGAAGTAGACATTGACCTGCCCTTCCGCGCTCTGTGCCGGGGCGTGTTGGATGCGAAGATGGCGTGTTTGACGGCCGTAGGCCCCTTGGCCCCCCTGGTTGGCCCACCCCTCGTTTACCCATCCCCCGCTGTCAATTTGCCGCCGCTTACCACCCTTACCGGTCAGTTCACCACACCACAAACATTGATGCTGCCGCTTAATCCGGCGCAATATGGCGGCGCAATTTGGGCCATTCCTCTCTGGAGCGAGCGCGGCCTGATTGGCCTGTTTTTGTTGGGTGAAAAGAACAGTGGTGGCCTGTACAGCCAGGAGGAAATTGATATTGCCCGCGTCAGCGGCGAACGGCTCATTGACACTCAGGCCAGCGCCGAAATGGCCCGTCGCCTGATGCTGTTGCAGCGGGAACGGCTGGCCCAAAGCCAGGTAATTGACCAGCAAACCCGCCGCGCGCTGCACGATGACATCCTGCCCAATTTGCAGGCGGCCATGATCGCCTTGAGCAATCCCGGCAATGAAAACGGCCGTATTCCCGATACCCTGGCTTTGTTGAGCGATGCCCACAAACAAATTTCCGACCTGCTGCACAATATGCCCACCATCACCGCCCCCGACGTGGCCCGCCTGGGGCTGGTACGTGCCCTGCGCCGGGCTGTAGAAAATGATCTGGCCGCCGCTTTTGATGAGGTGATGTGGAAAATTGAACCTGCCGCCGCCGAAAAAGCGGAGTCAATTCCCACCTTAACGGCCGAAGTGATTTTTTATGCGGCGCGGGAAGCCATTCGCAATGCCGCCAGGCATGGGCGCGGTGTAGAGGGCACACGGCCGTTGCACCTGACCATCACTATTTCCTGGCCCGGCGGCCTGCAAATTGCCATTGTGGATAACGGAGTGGGCTTATCACCAACCACCCCCACTGCTGGTAACGGACATGGCCTGGCCCTGCACAGCACTATGATGGCCGTTGTCGGCGGTGCGATTGTCGTAGATTCTGTTCCCGGCGAACGAACTGAGGTTGTGCTGACGCTTCCTTCTGTTTCGGTCAGCAGTGAGCAGTAAGCAATAAGCAGTTTCCCACTGCTCATTGCTTACTGCTCACTGCTCGCTATTCCTCTTCCGCCAATACCGCATCATGCCATCCACCGACATATACAGCGGATTGGCAATCTCATATTTACGGATGGATTCTGCGGAGAGGCCGGCGGCCTGGGCACGGCCGTGATTCCAGACCGTGTATTGAGCAATCAGGTCATCCCGCGCCACCCCTTCGGCCATTTTTTGCTGCACAAAGTGGGCCGATTCATAAACCAGCATTTTGACCGCCTGCAAATGTTCACTAACATTTTCTACCGCGCCAAAATGGGTGGGATAAATCCGCTCCAGCCCCATGCCCAGCAGTTTGTCCAGCGACGCCTGCCAGGCTTCCAGGTCAAATTCAGGTGGTGGCGCGGGGATATCCAGCAACGGCCGTGATCCCAACTTCATCCCGGCTACATCCCCGGTGAACGCCACATTGCCCAATTTGATAACGTGATGGTGGCGGGCATGTCCGGGGGTTTCAACGGCTGTAAAGGTCAGTCCGGCCACAGCAATCACGTCACCATCGTGTAAAGATACTACCTTTTCGGCCGGTGCCGGCAGTAGTTGGCCCCACAAGCGTTCCATCTGGTCACCATAAATACGGGTGGCGCTGGCAATCAGCTTTTCTGGGTTAATCAGGTGTGCCGCGCCAAAGTAATGGACGTAAATGGTGGCCCCATTTTGCGCCCACCAGCCAGCAGCCCCGGCATGGTCAAAATGGATATGGGTCACAATCACGTGCTGCACATCGGCCGGTTGCACCCCGTGCTGGCGTAACTGTGCCTGCAATGTGAGCAATGTTGATCCTGGTCCCGTTTCCACCAGCACCCACCCCTCTGTCCCTTGTACCAGATAGGTGGCAATAGTTTCTGTTTCGCCCTGAAAATGGAGATCAAGCGTGTGAATGGCATGGGTCATCATGTAAGAATGTTATCATATATCCCTTGAATGGGGGATCATTATTTCCGGGCTGGCGTGTTCGGCGCCGCCAGACAGTGCCAGATATGGGCACGGCCGTTTTCGCCACGGCCGGCCGGCCAATAAATATCCTGAGTTACCCCCCGATTATAAGCCTGGGCAGCGGCACGGCCGTGACCATAAAAACGCTTTTCCATGCGGCCTTGTCCGTTCCCCGTCATCCCTTGCATAAACAGGTCTGACAATGCCTGATTGATTCGTTTTTGTTGGCCTTTAGGCTGTAACCGGTGCGGCCCGGTATAACTGTTGGGTAATTGCCAGGCGATATAACCTTGATTTGTTTTTCCCTGGATGCCTTTCTTGTCGTTTAGTCGGAATGTCGCCTGGCCGTGCTGCCAGGCAGCTTCTTCCAGTGCTGACTCGCTGGCCTTGCCGCCAATGGCAAAATTGCGGCTGGCGTGCACCCGCGCCGCCTTTTCGTAACGGCGTTGGGTGCGCGGTATAACATTGGTGTGGTTGGCGATGGTATCACGGGCGATGGGGGCCGCCGGTTGCCCTGCCGGCGTTTTGCCCGCCCGGCTGCTGTGAAAGGCAGCGTACAGGTGGGCGCGTACCTGTCCAATGGGTAACGTGAGGACGGAAACCGGCAGCGCCACCGGCAGTAACGCCAGGTGTGGCACTTGCAAAGCCGCTGCCACATTTGTTGTGGAGCGCAACCAGACACGGCCATCGCCGCGCACCCAAAACACACCGTCCCCTTCGGCCAACAAATTGCGCAACTGCCGCCAGCCACACACCCGCCAGGGAGACTCCTTGCCGGTCAACTGTGCCCGCACCTCCGCCACATCCAACCAGCCCCGCCCATTGCAATCCAGATGGCGCAGCAGCAGCCAGATTCGCCCCGCCGCCGTCAATTCCCACTGAAACATCCCGGCAGCGATGTCGGGGTAGAGCTTGATGGCGTTTGTGGCGCTATGGGAATATGGGGATATGAATATAGGGATAGGGATATTGGGTGAATCTTCTAATATCCCAATATCCCTATAGCCAATACAAGATTGAGGTTTTGGTGCGTGATCTGCTTGCCGGGCAACGGCCGTCACCGCCGCACTGTCCCAGCCCAAGTGGGCGGGCAGGCTGGGGAGGGGCTGTAACGGAGAGGGGGTGAGGGAAGGGGTACGGCCGTGACCGATGCGATCAACGGGCGCGCCCTGCGCCAGCCTTTCCGCTCGTGATTTTGCTTGCAACTGCGCCAGGCGTTCCTGGGCAGCTAACAAATTGGCCGAAAGTTCTCCCGCCGGAAGAGCCACGTTTTACTCAGCTTTTCCCGGCAAGAGCAGCAAACAGGCAAAACAAACCCTGCCAATACTGGCGCAGACAAAACTATGTAACTGGGTAATTAAGCAATTGGCTCGTTCAATTGCCCAATTACATAATTACTCAGGTTACCAATCTGGTGTCATTGACAGTATGACCTGCCTATGCTATTCTCTTACCTGAGACACGGTAAGCTACCAGGGGACAAAAAACCCCCTCCCCAATAAAGGGGCACTGTAAAGGGTGTTGGCGGCACCAAACAGTTTAGTAGCTTGCTAATATAAATGAAGGCCGGGCGCTGCAACGTCTGGCCTTTTTTCTTGCACGAAGACCCTAAGGGTTTCAGAAACCCTTAGGGTCTTAATGCTTATACAGCCTGGTAATGCTGCATCCATGCCCAAAACAAATTCTAAGAGTATCATTTATGGGCAGTGAGTGAAAACTAAGGCCAGTCTAACAAAAATAAAACACTATGTCAACAAATCTATAGGCTATAGATTGCGAAAACTGATATGGTATAGTTACCCATTCCCTAAAACATGCCGGTTTTGCCATAAACTTGACAACTTCGCGCTCCTTATATACGATCTGCGCCATGAACGTCACCGGCCAATTTGAACTCAATTTTGAACAATACAAACCAGACTGGGATAAGCTGGGCGTGGTGGTGCCCCCCTTTACCATTGAAGCCGACCCCCGTTTTATGTACCTCTCCACCGAAACCCGGCGCGCCCTGTCCAAAGTGAGCTATATGGTGGAGGCCGGGCAAGGAGCTTCGGTGGTGGTGGGGGAGATTGGCACGGGCAAAACCACGCTGGCTTCCTGGTTCCACAGTCGCTATGACCGGCGGCCCGATTTTGCCGCCGCCAAAATTGATGAGTCGCCCAAAAAGAGCGGGCTGCTGCTGCTGCGCCGTATTGCCGCCGAATTTGGCCTGCGCACCCGCCGCGCTACCGAAGACCAACTGAATGAGTTCCGGGCTTTTTTGGTGGAACAGAGCGAAAAGGGGATTCTGCCCCTTATTATCATTGACGAGGCGCATGAGTTGAGCGTGGAACAGTTTGTGGAACTGCGGCGTTTGCTGAACTTCCGCGACCCACGCGGCGGTAAGGCGTTTCAACTGATTTTGCTCGGCCGGCCGGAACTGGACATCAATTTACGCGAAGCGCCCGATTTTAATGACCGGGTGGCGACTCGTTCCTCATTGGACCCATTGACGCCGGACGATACCCGGTCATTGATTGAGTACCGGTTGTTGGCAGCGGGGCGGGATTCCAAGCAACGGCCGTTATTCACCGATGACGCCATCTTACCTATCTGGCGGGAAACGCGCGGTTATCCCCGTAGCATCTGCCTGTTATGTTTGCACCTGTGTCTGGAGTTGCTGGTACAAGGCGGTACGCAAATTGACGAACCTTTTGTTGAAGCGTTTTTGGAAAAGCACCAACAGTATCGCCGGGCGGCGGGATGACGTGATTATTTGGGCAGTTGGAGTTAACGTGATGCGTGATGCGTGATGCGTGACCTTTTTCACGCATCACGCATTACGCATCACGCATCACTATAATGAGCCGGGATCAAGACAAGGACAATTTGCAGAGCAGCACCCTGGCGGCGTTGTTGAAAGACAAACAGCCAAAACGGGGACGGCCGTCGCATCCCATCAGCCGCCAAAATGTGTACGTCGCCCTCACTCCCGCCCAAAAACAGACGATCAACCACATAGCCACCATCTTACCGGAAACGATCAGCCGGGCTGACGTGCCCGATCTGGTCATCACCGCCTTAACTGCACGCCTGGAAGGGCTGCACCGCGCCGTGGCCGACCGTACCCGCACCATTCCCGAAGGCGTTACTGATTTAGAATCGCTCTACCTGTTGTGGGATTTGCCACTGCCCGGCAAGGACGATGACGCCGCCTGGACCTCCGTTCGGGTGTCCCCACAGCAAGTTTTGGATTTGGGGCGGGCGCATGGCACGCTAAATGCCGCCTTCGGCGCTACCCGCAGCCAGACCTTTGTCTTGGGTATGGCCCTGTTAATCCAATCGTTGGAGGATCACCCACCCGATCCGTCGCTGACAACCCTGGAATCGGTGCGCCAACAAATCCTTCATAATTATTTGTGAGTAGCTCATAAATAATTGCCCGATCAAGGCTTGATTTTCTGCGTGTAGTCAAAATTCACACTGGGAGATAGACCGGTAATTTACAAAACTAGATCACTTGTTCAGTTTCATTGTTCACTTTTTCAAGATTGTTTCAAGCGTGAAGATTGAACCAATCTACACCATCCCATGATTTACAATGCCAGATTCCGCTGTTTCCGGGGCTGCCCCGGTGAATACTCTGTTTTTGAGGTGATGTATATCTGCCCCCATTGTGGGGGCTTGTTGGAAGTGTACCATGACGTGGAGGCGCTCCGGCGGCGCAGCCCGGCGGCCTGGATGAAAATTCTGGAAGAACGCGCTGGCTCCACGCAGTGGCCGTATGGTTCTGGCGTGTGGGGCATGAAAGAGTGGGTGATGCCCAACCTGCGCGATGAGAACATCGTCAGTATGTTTGAGGGCAACTCCAACCTGTTTTGGGCCGAGCGCTTGGGGCGGCAAATTGGCGTACCGGATTTGTGGGTGAAGTTGTGCGGTAATAGCCATACCGGCAGTTTCAAAGACCTGGGTATGACGGTGCTGGTGAGTGTGGTCAAGCAGATGATTGCCGACGGCAGCCCGGTGCGGGCGGTGGCCTGTGCCAGCACGGGTGATACCAGCGCAGCGTTGGCGGCGTATGCGGCGGCGGCGGGCATTCCGGCGGTGGTGTTTTTGCCGCAAAACAAGGTGAGCCGCGCCCAATTGATCCAGCCCATTGCCAATGGCGCGCACGTGTTGGCGCTGGATACCGATTTTGACGGCTGTATGCGCATTGTGCGCGAGATGACGCAGGATAATACTCTCTACCTGGCGAACTCGATGAACAGCCTGCGGATTGAGGGGCAGAAGACGGTGGGTATTGAGATTGTGCGCCAGTTTGATTGGGAGGCGCCGGATTGGATTGTGATGCCGGTGGGCAATCTGGGCAATATCAGCGCCCTGTACAAAGGGTTGAAGATGCTGATGGATTTGGGGATTGCGAATAAGATGCCCCGGCTGGCAGCGGCGCAGGCGGCGAAGGCCAATCCTTTTTACCAGAGTTACCTGAATGGTTTCAAGGAAAAGGTGAGCTTGCCTGCTCAAAATACGCTAGCCTCAGCCATTCAAATTGGCGATCCAGTGAGTTATGAGAAGGCGGTGCAGGCGATTCAGATGACGGATGGGGTGGTGGAGCAGGCGACAGAGCATGAACTGGCCAATGCCGCCGCTTTAGCCGACCGCACCGGGATGTATACCTGTCCACACACGGCCGTTGCCCTGGCCGTACTCTTCAAACTGGTCAATCAGGGGGTCATCAAATCGCAGGAGCGGGTCATTGTCATCAGCACGGCGCATGGTCTCAAATTCACCAGTTTCAAGCTGCATTACCATGAGGATGCCCTGGACGAGGTGGAGGCGCAACACGCCAATCCGCCCATCCTGCTGCCGCCGGACGTTGACCTGGTGCGGAAGACATTGGCCCGGCGCCTGCACTGATTTCTGAAAAAGAATGGCTGCGACCGACTAAACGGTCGCAGCCATCAAACAAGGGAGGAGAAAAGAAAGTGAAGTTTATAGTGGCGGTTATTCGCCTGGGGGTAACAAAACGGCGTTGATCACATGGATAATGCCATTGGACGCCACGATGTCAGTGGCAATGACTTCCACGGTATCATTGAGCAGGACACGGCCGTCGCTCACCGTAATGGTCACATCTTCACCCAATAAAGTGGTAGCCGCGTCCAGCGTCACAACCGTTTCGGCCATTACAGCCCCATCTACCACGTGATAGAGCAGAATGTCGGTTAAAGCGCCGTTGGGGTCGGCCAGTAACGCTTCAATCGTGCCTTCGGGCAGGGCCGCAAAAGCGTCATCGGTGGGGGCGAAGACGGTGAATGAACCTTCACCGGCAAATGTTTCCGCCAGACCCGCCGCTTCCAAAGCAGCTAACAAGGTATTGAACGTGCCCGCTGCGGCGGCGATTTCGGCAATTGTGCCTGGCTCAGTCATCATGGCGGCTTCTTCCGCCATAGCTGCGGCAATGGTGGGCGGAATGAGAACCGCGTCAATAACGTGAATGACCCCATTCGATGCCTCAATATCGGTGGTGATGATGGCAACGGAGTCGTTCAGGTATACCGTGCCATTGTCTACGGAGATAGCGATTTCTTCGCCTTGCAGTGTGGGGGCCGCGGACAGATTCACGACATCGGCGGCATAAACCGCGCCATCAACCACATGGTAGGTCAGAATTTGCGTCAGCGCGCCCTGGGGATCTGCTAACAAGGTTTCTACGGTGCCTGCCGGCAAGGCGGCGAAGGCCTCATCGGTGGGGGCAAAGACGGTAAAGTTGCCTTCCCCGGCTAACGTGTCCACCAGCCCGGCGGCTTCCAGAGCCGCTACCAGCGTGGTAAAGTTGCCATTTTCTACCGCAATTTCGGCGATGGACGGTTTTTCCGCGGCGACCATGCTGGGCGGCAGCAGTACGGCATCAATGACGTGGATGATGCCATTATCCGCCATAATGTCGGTGATGATGACGGTAGCGGATTCATTCAGACGCACATTCCCGTCCTGGACAGCAATGGCTACGTCCTCGCCACCGAGCGTTGTAGCTGCATCTAGCCCAACGACGGCCTCAGCCGGAACGGCGCCGGAGACGACATGGTAGAGCAGGACATCGGTTAAAGCGCCCTGGGGGTCGGCCAGCAATGCCTCAATTGTGCCCTCAGGCAGGGCGGCAAAGGCGTCATCGGTGGGGGCAAAGACGGTGAAGGGGCCATCACCGGCGAGTGTTTCGGCCAGGCCGGCGGCGGTCACGGCCGTAACCAATGTGCTGAAACGGCCGTCGGCCACGGCAATATCCACAATGCTGTTCCCGGCCATTTCTTCTACTTCGGGTTCTTCAGTGGGCATGACAACGGCCGTCGCCGTAGGCGGAACGGTCGCAGCCATTGTCGGGGTTTGGGTGGTGGTTGTGCCACCACATGCCGCCAGGAATAGGGTAAATACGAGCAAAAGGGTAAAAAAGGTTATGCGTTTCATCTGTTTGTAACTCCTCATATGGTCAATTCAGTAAAAGTGAGCATAAGACATTCTCATGCATAACCTTACAACAAGTACAATCCATGTCAACTTATTGTACAAATTAGCTCATACTTGTCTAATTTTTGTACATGTATTTGGCCAATGTTTCGGCGTTATGCTAATCGGTGTGACATTTTAACGGCTGTCCCCCAGCCGTTGCCAGGCTATCGCCAGGCGGCGGATGCCTTCGGCGATGGCCTCAGGCGTTTGGGTGGCGAAGTTGAGGCGTAGATAGGGGTCGCCTTCGGCAAAGTCGGGGAAGAAGCGGGCGCCGGGCGCAAAATCCACGCCTTCAGCTCTGGCCAGTACCAGTAATTCCAGTGATGATTTATTCTCCGGCAGGCGCAGCCAGATGAACAGGCCGCCCTGGGGGGGGATGACCTGAATTTCAGCCGGGAGGTAACGCTGAATGGCGGCGAGCATGGCGTCACGCCGCTGGCGATATAGACGGCAGGAGCGGCGCAGATGGGCCTGGTAACGCCCCACGGTGACATACCGTTCCAGGGCATGCTGCATCAGCGCCGAGGTGGCCAGATCGTGGACGCGCTTGGCGGTGACCAGCCGGGAGAAGACCGGCCCCTCGGCCACCAGAAAGCCGATGCGCAGACCGGGCATGAGTATCTTGGAAAAGGTGCCAATGTAAATGACCTGGCCGGGTGGGGAGAGGGCTTTGATGGCGGGTAGGCTACGGCCGTTGTACCGCAAATCCCCCGCAAAATCATCCTCCAATACCGGCACATTATACTGGTCAGCTAATGTCACTAACTGGCGGCGACGCGCCCCACTCAGACACATCCCCGATGGATTTTGGAAATTGGGAATGGTGTAAATCAGCCGGGGATGGTACTTTTGCAGTAAGTACTCCAACATCTCCACCTGCATCCCGTGTTCATCCAGAGGAATCCCCACAATTTTCAGTTTTAACGAGCGGAATAGCTCCAGCGCAAAATTATAGGTCGGTTTTTCTACCAAAATCGCATCCCCCGGTTGCAAGAGTACCTGGCAGACAAGCGCCAACGCCTGCTGCGAACCGGAGGTGATGAGGATATGGGCCGGGTTGGCCTGGATGCCCTGGCTGGCTAACACATGTGCCACCGTTTCCCGCAGGGTTGGATACCCGCCGCTCATATTGCCATAGGCCAATGCTGTTACCCCTTTTTCCCGGATTATCTGCTTCAACACCTTGAAAAAATCGTCAACCGGGAACTGGTGTGGGTCGCCGACGCCGGTGAAGGCGATGAGGTGGGGATGAGGTCTGGATGACGGCCGTGCCACCACCCCCAATTCCGGATCATCCCCCCCGCCGGTTGTTAGTTCTTGCTGCCATAGGGGATAGGTCACGGCCGTGTCGTCTACTAGCGGCGTACTCAGCGCCAGTGGGGGGGCCACGTAAGTACCGCTGCCTTCTACCGTGTAAATCAGGCCGTCGCTTTCCAGTTCCGCATACGCATTGTTGACGGTGATGCGGCTGACGCCCAACTCCTGGGCCAGTTCGCGGGTGGCGGGCAGGCGCGTCTCTGCCGCCAGACTGCCACTGCGGATGTTCTGGCGCAGGTAGTTTTCAATTTGCCGGTAAAGAGGAACGTCGCTTGTGTGATCCAGAGGAATACGCATCTTTCTTGTCGTAACGCGATTTACCAAATCGTGCTACAAAATTGGACTTACTAAAATAGGTTATTATTGGCGCTATCTATATATTCAATAAGCCGTAAAATGATACCAATTAGGTAAAATAAAATCAAAGATTGCGCAGAACCTGTCCTGAGACTGCCGAAGGATTCACCCATTTATCATCTGCGTAATCTGCGAAATCTTTGATTATTTTCAGGGCAATACATCAAATGGGAGGTTATCATGTTTGAGAGTAATCTGTATGCCAGAGTGGGGGTAGCGATGATTGAGGAACTGTACCGCACCGTTTCGGAAAAGGCCGAAGCCGCCGAACATGAGGCAGTCCAGCCGCGCCGTACCTGGCGTCACCGGCTGGCGAGGTTAGTGGTAAACTTGTGTGCGGGTAGGGAAGCGACACGGCCGTGCCCCGACGACTGTGACCAGCCTGAGATAGGCTGTATATAAGGGGAATGCAAAATGAAGTTAAGGCCTTTGGGTGATACCGACATGAATGTGAGTGAAATTGGGTTGGGGGCCTGGCAGTTGGTGAACCCGGATTGGGGATTGCACGATACGGCCGTGGCCCACCAAATCATTCACGCTTCCCTAGACGCCGGCGGTAATTTTTTTAATACTGCGCCGGGTTATGGGCACGGCCGTAGCGAAGAACTATTGGGCCAGGCGCTCAAATCGGTGCGGCAGGACGTCATCATTTGCACCAAATTCAGTCATTACAGCGCCGATGGCAAGCGAGACTTTGACGTAGCCCACATCCGCCCCACGCTGGAAGAGAGCCTGCGTCGTTTGCAAACTGATTATGTGGACGTGCTGCTGCTGCACAACCCGCCGTGGTCGCATTGGGGAGCAGGCCGGCTAACTGTCCGCCAAAACTGCGCCTGACTGCCTCAACCGATACACAGGCAACAAAAAAGCCTCTCGATAATTCGAGAGGCTTTTTATTTTCCATCACCGATTACCGATAACCGATTACCGGCTATTCCCCGCCGGGTGTCACTTCCACATCCAATCGTTGGTAATTGGCCCCGGTGGTATCGCCGTCAATGCCTTCCAGCGCTTTTTGGGTAAGGTCGGTGCGCAGCGCGGCGGCATCCGGCGCCTTGGAAATCACGCCAAAGTCCACCGAAATATCCACCGTCTGCTGATACAGATCGTTGTCCATCACGCCAATCCCCTGTGGCGACGGCCAGATGAGGGCGTTGATCTCGTTCAACTGCCAGCGCATGTGCCCTTCGCCCAATGTGGGGCCATTGTCTAGCACGATTTTCACACAGGCATCAAAATTATCGCGGCAGAACATCCAGCCGCGGAAAGTGCCCCGCAGGAAACGCACGGCAATATCTTCATTGCCTGCCTGAGACAACCAGTCGCCGCGCACAAAGACATGGTCTTGCAGCATGGCCGTACCCACATCGTTATAATCGAACACCTTGAAATCTTCCGGCTGGTATAGTTCGCCCGTTTCCGGGTTGGTTGCTTCCAGCAGTTGGGCGTACTCGTTGTAAATTTCCGCCTGGGCCACATCAATTTCCCGGTTGAGTAGCAAGGACATATCAAACGGTTGCTGTACGATTGTGACCTGGCTGGGGTCGTTAGGTTCAATGCCCGCCTGGCGCAGGGCGGCGAATACTTCCCATTCATTGCCAAAACCCCAGGTACCCACGCGCTTCCCGGCCCAATCTTCCACGCTTTCCAGGCCGGCGTCAGCCCAGGCCACTTGCAGCGTGCCGCTGCGCTGGAAAATCTGGGCAATGTTCACCAGGTTGGCCCCCTGTTCGCGGGAGGCCAACATCTTGGGCACCCAGGCCACGCCAAACTGGGCGTCGCCGGCCGCCACTACCTGCTGCGGCACAATTTCTACCGCGCCTTCCTTGATGGTCACGTCCAGGCACTCGTCGGCGTAAAAGCCCTGCTCTTTGGCGGCATAATAACCGGCAAACTGGGACTGGGTCACCCATTGCAACTGGATGGTCACGGGGGTGAGGCTTTCGCAGTCGCCGCTGGCGGTCTCTTCTTCAGCACCGCCGCCGCTGCAAGCCGCCGCCAGGCCCATCACTAGCGTCAATACAAACAACAAAATCAGGGATTTCCAATTCAAAACTTTCATGTTTCTCCTCCATAGATGGAGCGCCGGCATCCCTGCCGGACGCTTGCCGACTGGCAGTCGGCGTTCCGTCAAACCTGTATGAAATAGGATAATGAGTCTGGCTGCATGATGACCAGTATGCCGATAACACCACCTCCTTATTTTATGAATCAGGGTTAAAGACCGTTACCTCATAGGTGAATGACTGGGGCGTCCCATCAATCACCACATTCTGAACGGTGACGACAAAAGTAATATCACTGCCAGGCGGCTGTGGTATAGATTCGCCCAGTTCCCAAACCAGGGTGTTTTCACCAAAACCATTCACAACCGGGCTGACGGTGACGCCAATGGCCTGTCCGTTGCGTGTTACCGTTACGGTGGCGTTGCTGAAGTTGGCCCCGGCATAGGCAAATGACCAGCGGGGATAGAGTACCTGGTAGGGGACGTAACCGGGCGGCGGCCAGGCGACAAACGCTTCACGAGTGGTGGGGCGCGGCCCCCACATGTGGTCGTGGTCGAACACCCACAAAGCCTGGGCCGCCGGATAACCAGATTGGGGCGGAATGTCGCCGCTGCCCATGATGCGGGTTTGGGGATACAAAATCCAGCGGCGATGGCCGACAAAGTAATTGCCGCTGCCGGGGTCCTGCACATAGCCGCTGATGGCGGCGGGGCCATAGATGCCCAGGTAAAGATTGGAACTACCGGCGCCGCTGCTGCCGTCGGCGCTGTAACACGTCCAACTGGTAGGCGGGGTGTGGCTGAGGGCGCGGTTGACGCTCATCATCAGGGCGGCTGCCTGCGCTTTGCTGTTGTAGGTGCCGTCAAAACCCATGACGGCGGGGATGCCGGCCATGGCCCGGAAGTAGTTGATGCGGCGCAGCACGGCCTCACGGAAGGCGGCCGTTGTTGTGCCCGGATTGCAATTGCCGTGATCGCCCGTCCAGCCGGGGGGCTCCCCTTCTGAGGCCGCATATTCCACCAGGTAGTGTTGCTGTACGGCCGTTCTATCTTGTGTATTGACCCAGGGCAGTGGCTCTGGGGGGCTGGTTACAAAAGGTAAGTAGGCAAGATAGCCGGAGTAAACGGTAGCCTGGGTTTCTTCCCTCTCTGGGAAGGCAGGTGGCGGCCCCGGCGCTTCCTCTACAGCCAGACCAGCCATGCCCCGCCCTAACAGCAAAAATAAGGTCAGGAATAAGTATAGATGAAGCCGTTTTTGTCTAAACATGGTTCTTCCTGTTCGATTCCGAAGTCCAATTACGGGGCGCCGCTTACCGCTTACTGCTTACTGCTTACTGCTTACTGCTTACCGCTCTTCACCACGCACCGACGGATGCCAGGGAATGGCAAATCGCTCCACAGTGAGGACGATGAGATAGAGCGTTATCCCTACAATGCAGGCCAGGATGATGGCGGCCCAGGCGTTGGCAAAACGGAATTGGGCCGCCTCTTGGGTGATATACACGCCGAGCGCCGAACGGTTGCCGCCGAAGTATTCACTGACAATGGCCCCAATCATGCTTAGCGCGGCTGCCACTTTGAGGGCGTTAAAGATGTAGGGCAGGGCGTTGGGCACGCGCAGCCGGAACAGCACATCGTATTGGTTGGCGGCGTAAGAGGCCATCAGTTCCAGAGCATTGGCGTCTACCAGCGTCAGGCCACGCACGGTGTTGATCATCACCGGGAAAAAGACGATGACGGCCACAATCGCCATTTTAGAGACGGGATTGTCTACCCCAAACCAGTTGTTGAGGATGGGGGCAAAGGCCAGGATAGGCACGGAGTTGGCGGCGATGGCAAAGGGCATGAGGGCTTCGGTGGCGATTGTCCAGCGGGCCGTGGCTAATGCCACCAGGATGCCTAGGCTGCAACCAATGGCAAAACCGCCTAACGCTTCTTTGGTGGTGAACCAGCCCAGTTTGAGTAGCTGATTCAAATTGAGGCTGAGGGAGTTGTAGATGGCAGAGGGGGCGGGCAGCAGAAATTCCTGGATGCTGAAAAGACGGACAAAAAGTTCCCAGGTGACAATGGCGAAGATGAAGATGAGGATGGAGGGCAGGTAGTATTGCAACCAGCTTTGTTTGCGCGCCGGGATAACGGCGTCTACGCCGGCGGCTACATCGCTGAAACCGGTCTGATCCGTCGTCTGCTTGGCCATTACAAACCTGCCTCGGCGCGGCGCAGCGCCTCGCGCCCCTGGTTGACCAGTTCAAAATAGCGCGTCATTTCGCGGGTGGTCACGTCGCGGTGACGGGGCAAGTCTATGTCAATGACCTGGGTGATGCGTCCCGGCCGCACGGACATGACGACGACCCGTGTAGACAGGAATACGGCTTCGGCGATGCTGTGGGTGATGAACACGGCCGTCTTGTTCGTCTGCTCCCAAATATGATGAAGCTCCTGGTTCATGCGCTCGCGGGTCATCTCGTCCAGCGCGCCAAAGGGTTCGTCCATGAGTAACAACTGCGGGCCTGTGACCAGGGCGCGGGCAATGGCTACGCGCTGCTGCATCCCGCCGGAGAGCTGCCAGGGGTGATGGTTTTCAAACCCGGCCAATTCCACCAATGCCAGCATCTCTTTGGCGCGGTTTTCCCGTTCTGTTTTGGCGATACCTTTCAATTCCAGAGGCAGTTGCACGTTTTTGCTGACGGTGCGCCATTCATACAGGGTGGCCGCCTGGAAGACCATACCGTAATCCTGATCCAGCCGCGCCTGATGCGCCGGTTTGCCGTTTACCAGCACCGCGCCGCTGGACGGGGTGGTCAGGTCGCCGATGAGCCGCAGCAGGGTAGATTTGCCGCAGCCGGATGGCCCTATGATGGAGACAAATTCGCCGGGCAGGATGTCCAGATTAATTTCTTTCAGAGCCAAGACCTGGTTGGCCTGGCCGGGATTGAATAGTTTGCTGACGTTTTGGATGGAGACGGTGGGGGGCATGGGATAATTGGATAATTGGATAATTGGGTAATTCGGTAATTGGGTAATTGGGTGATTACGTAATCACTCAATTACCCAATTGCTTTTTCATTCCGGTCTTCTCCGGTTGCGCAATACAATATATTCCACAAACGATACCAGTAAATAAAAGAAAATGCCGACGAAGGCGGTGATGAGGATGGTGGCCCAGAGCCGTTCGGGGCCGGAAATGTAGTAGGAATTGAAGTTGAGAATGGCCCCGCCCAGGCCATCGCGGATGCCGGAGGGCAGTTCGCCGATGATGGCGCCGACGACGCTGGCGGTGGCGGAGATTTTGAGGGCGGTGAAGATGAGGGGCAGGGCGGCGGGGAAACGCAGCTTCCACATCGTCATCCAGGTGGAGGCGGCGTAGGAGTGCATGAGTTCTACGGCCGTACCTTCCACAGACCTTAACCCTCTTAACGTGTTGATCGTCACCGGGAAAAAGGTGAGGTAGGCGGCAATGATAGCCACACTCAGCCAGCCCGCTTTGAGCCAGATGATGACCATCGGCGCAATCGCCAGGATAGGTACTGTTTGTGAAGCCACCACATAGGGCATAAACCCACGCTCCAATACCCGTGAATGGGCAAAAATCGCGCCCAACCCAAAGCCGAGCAACCCGCCAATGGCAAAACCGAGAAAGGCTTCACGGAAGGTGAAAAAGGCCGCCCCCGCCAACACTTGAATGAGCGGCGGTCCGTTGCGCCGTGACTCGCGGCCAAACGCTTCAAAAATTTGCCACAGGTGGGGCAGGTTCAGATCAGAAGCGATTTTGAAGCGGAACGGCGGATTGTGTTCGATGCCAAAGGGGTTGTTGGCCGGCCGCCAGGGGTCGCCGCCGATAAATTTCAACCCTTCCCAGGCCAGGGCCAGCAGCAGCAATAAGACAATGAGGGAGATGGTCTGGCGGGCAAACCGGGAACGGCCGTGCCACCAACGGGAAAAGCGGCCTTGTTTTTCGGTGATTATCGGCGCGGGCAGGGTGAGCGTCTCAGACATAGGGACGGTATTTTAGGAGATGTTTGAGCCGTGTCAAACTGCTCCTGTTAAGAACAACTGTGCTACAATACCTCTCGTTGACAATTTTTGAGGAGGACGGGCAATGGATGACAATAAAGCATTGGTTCAACTTCAGTTTGAAGGCCACCAGATTTGGCGGGTTTTGGATGAAGAGACGGGTGAATGGTGGTATGCCGTTGTAGACGTGATTGAGGCGTTACCAGACAGCGTAAAACCACGTGATTATTGGTAACGGATGAAGAAGCGAGTGGCAGAAAGTGAAGGGATTGAACTGCCGACAATTTGTCGGCAGTTTAAGTTAAAGGCTTCAAATGGCCGGTTTTATGATACTGATTGTGCTAACACAGAAGGTATGTTCCGAATTATTCAGTCTATTCCTTCGCCCCAAGCAGAGCCATTTAAGCGTTGGCCGGCAGAGGTGGGCGCGGAGCGGTTGGAGGAAATAGAAAATCCCGAACTGGCCGCCGAACGCCTGCGCCAGATCTACAAGGTGAAGGGATATTCAGATGATTTGGATGG
This sequence comes from Chloroflexota bacterium, assembly GCA_013112725.1. Classification (GTDB taxonomy): domain Bacteria; phylum Chloroflexota; class Anaerolineae; order Promineifilales; family Promineifilaceae; genus CAADGU01. Next base: position 3,675 of record JABFFZ010000054.1, on the reverse strand, counting down.
TGGAAAGGGGTGGCTATCGTCGTTATAAGGAGGAAGTATGAGTGACGAAAAGGCGCTTGTGCCTGTTGAACAAAAGCAGGTAGAGTTTTATGGGGATGAGTTAACGGCCGTGCGTGGCAATGATGGACATGTCTATGTAGCCATTGGCCAGATGTGTGACGCCTTGGGTATTGACCGGGCCAGCCAGACCAGACGTATTCGCAGCGATGAAGTGCTGGCTACGGGGTATCAAGGGTCAGTCAATTTGACTTACCCCGACGGTGGTACGCAGGCTTCTGGTGTTTTGCGCATTGATTTGATCCCACTCTGGCTAACCGGCTTGCGGACGAAAGCTGTCAGAGAAGATGTGCGGCCGAAGCTGGAACGTTTTAAACGGGAAGCAGCAAAGGCGCTTTGGGAGGCATTTCAAGAAGGGCGTTTAACGGCCGATTCCGATTTTGATACCTTGCTCCAACAGGCCAGCCAGGATACGGTAGAGGCATACCAGATGGCGTTGGCCATGGTGAAGTTGGCCCGAAACCAGATTCTACTTGAAGCGCGAATGGATACACACGGCCGTCTATTGGAGGATTACGGCCGTCGCCTGGCGGATGTAGAAGCCACCTTAAGCAATCCGGCGCAATTTATCACCCGTGAGCAGGCCAGCCGCATTTCCCAGGCGGTGCGGGCCATTGGGCATGTGTTGTCGGAACGCAACGGCCGTAGCGAATACGGCGCCGTCTATGGCGAGCTATACCGCAACTTTGAAATCTCCGCCTACCGCGAACTGCCCGCCCAAAAATACGACGAAGCCATCAAATGGCTCAACGCCTGGTACCAACGCCTGACCAACCAGGACATCCCTTTTTAATCAATCACGACATCTCCATCTCTGGCAAATCCAACCGTTCATCTATCCATTCGCGCACCAGCGAAGAGATGGAGACGCCACGCGCGTTGGCTATATCTCGAACGGCGATATGGGTACGGCCGTTAAGATGAACGGTCACACTTTCGGACAGGGCCGCTGTCAGTTCTTGCTCAGAAACCACTTCAAACCATGGGCTGGGGTATAGGTAATCTTCCCCTTCATTGTCCACGACCCGTACCATACCCGATTCTTCTTCTACCGGCGACAACGGCAGCATCCTATAAATACGTCCCACAACCAGGGACGCTTCATTGCCTGGGTTGTTGATACACCGTAAATATTTCATGTCTACTCCTCTAGCCATCGTTTTCGCTTAAAATCCTTTTTACCAATGCCGTGTGCTTCAAACCAGTGAATTTCAGCCAGGCGAGGATGACCATAACCATCTCTTACCAAAGCAACACCCTTTTTCTTCAGCCATCTACCCCGACCATACCGCTTATTCAGATGATTTCGGATATGGACGCCGCTGCCCTGAGCAATGGTTTCTATCTGGGAAATTTCGCCGATGATATCGTCTTCAATCATCAAAGTCCTGTTAAATGATGATGCGATTATAGAGAGGGGGAGGGGATTGGGCAATGGGTCACAGCGACTTATCCGTTTATTCGTTGTCTATCCGCTGCCCTGTTATACTTCCCCCATGTTCCCAAAAGTCAGCAAACTCTCCTTTTTCTTGGCCCTTCTGCTCCTGGCCGCCTGGGTCATGATCGCCCAGGCGCAAACGGCCACGCCACCCCCTTCCCCCACGCCCGCGTTAATGCCCACCCCCACCGAACCCCCGGCCATCTTGATCATCACCCCCGTGCCCGAACCCACACCGCCCACCTCCTTTTTGGAAGAGTTCTGGCAAGAAATCCTGGTGGTGCTGGTGGGCGCGGGTGGGGTGTTGGTGGGCATCTTTTTGAAGCAGATTGCCGAAAAACTGGCGGAATGGAGCGACCGTCTCTTCCATTTCCTCTTTGACCGTTTTGCCGCTGCCCCCATCCTCCGTCTGGTGTATGAAAAAGAATATCGGATGACGTTGGCGGCGGCCGTGCAAGACCTTCAGGGGGCAACCTGGTAGACCGGCAGATCAAGCTGGATCAGATGTATGTGCCGGCTTTGCTCACCGAAGAAACCCGGCCAGAGGTGGCCGATTTTGCCGACCGTTTCCGCAGCCGTGACGAGATGCGCCGCCAGCAAAAAGAACGGGCCGTAGACCCCTGGGAAGCGGTGCGCCGCTACCACCGTTTTGTGGTACTCGGTGGGCCGGGCGCAGGCAAAACGACCTATCTCTACCACCTGGCCTTCATGTGCGCCCACCGCCACCGCCCGGAAGTGCAAGATCACCTGCCCATCTTCATCCGCTTCCGGGAACTGGTGAAAGAGTTGGCTAATTTGAAACAGCTAGAGGATGCCTTCCCTGGTGTCTTAGCCAATTACAAATTCCCCAACGCTGCCAAATATGTCGAGCGGCGGCTGAAAGAGGGGCGCTGCCTGATTTTGCTCGATGGGCTGGACGAACTGTCCAACGATGCCGATCACCAGAAGTTTATTGAACTGGTGCAGCGTTTTGCCGACCGCCATGTCCGCGAACGGAAGGATGGTGGCAAGGGCAATATCCTTGTCGTTTCCTGCCGCATTTACAGTTATGAGCATGGGGCGCAATTGGTCGGCTTCCCCAAAACAGAAGTGATGGAGTTTGACCGTGAAACGGTGGCCCGTTTTGCCCACAATTACTTTGGAACCAGCGAAGGTTTTCTGGCGAATGAACTGTTAGTCGCCCTCAACCGCAACGCCCGTTTTCTGGAGCTGGCGCGTAACCCGCTGCTGCTGCTGCTTATTGCTTACCATTACAAACGGGAAAGGAATCTGCCGACCTTACGTTTTGAACTGTACAAACATTGTGTCCAGACCCGTATCATCGCCTGGAATACGCAAAAAGGTACCCATCTGGGGCGTTTTGGCGAAACACAAAAATCGGACATGCTGGGTGAGTTGGCGCTGCATATTTTCCAGCATGAACAACAAGGTTTATTGTCCAAAAGAGCCATTTTGCACTGGTTACAGAACTTTGTGCAAGGGCGGTCACTGCCAGACGGGGCCACGCCGGAAGATTTACTGGAAGAAACGGTGCGCACCAGCGGCCTGATTCAAGAGTGGGCCATTGACCGTTACGGCTTTTCCCACCAGACCTTGCAGGAGTATTTTGCCGCTGACGCCCTGTGGCAGTTGGGGCCAGAGGAAGGGGCAGCCCGCCTGGCCGACCACCTGCCCAACCCGGCCTGGAAAGAAGTGGTGTTGTTGTATTGTGGCCGCAGTAAAAACGCCGCGCCCCTGATGGGGCGGCTGGTGGCGCAGGCCAGCCAACCAGAAAATGGGCAGCGGCTTTGGTTGTTGGCCGGGCAATGCCTGGCCGAGGGCGCGCAGCAGATACCGGAACCATTGCGGCAAGAAGTGACAGAGGTTTTGGTGAATCTGCTGCGGGCGGCCGATGGACTGACCCCAGAGGAACGGGAAAACGCCGTCGCCGGTCTGCACACCTTTGCCACCGATTTGCTGCCCGGCCATGTGCAAATGCTGCTGGCAAGTGAAGGGGACAATGACCTTTTCCTGGCGGAACAACTGCTGCCGGCCAACGCCCCAGACGAGTTGCGCGCGGCCTTGCTAGAGCGCATGGTGCCCCTGTCCCGTTCGGCCGATGCGGCCGTACAGCAGGCGACGATAGCGGCCATTGGCCGGTTGGGCGGCGGCGTGGAGAGCGTAGCGGCGCTGTGGGCCGG
>JABFFZ010000053.1 GCA_013112725.1 Chloroflexota bacterium | reverse complement strand
CACCAACAGCACCGCGCCGCCAGCCAGCCAACCCCAGACGGGTATAGCCGCCAGTTTGCCGGTGCGGGCGGGGGGGACGGTCGTTTCCACAGGCGGCGGCGCAGCTTTAGGCGGGGAAAGTGGCTTGATTTCATCTGGCAGTAGCTCCACTCGTCGAGTGGCTGGCGCAACTTCCGTCACAGTGGTCTCAGGCTCGGCGACCACCGGTGCAGGTTCGACAGGAGCCGCCGGGGTCGTTTCCGGTTCAGGCGCGGCAGAAACGATAGTGGGTGTACTGCTATACGGTATACGGCCGTTGCTGCATCACCAGCGCCACGGCCGTTGCCAGTTCCCCGGCCGTTTGAAAGCGGTTGGTGGCCTCTTTGGCCAGCGCCCGTGTCACAATCGTGTCCAGTTGTGGCGGCAGGTCAGATGCCTGGTCGATCACATGGGGAATAGGGTCGTTGACGTGTTTGGACAGAATGCCCCAGGGGGTGGCAGCCTGGTAGGGTTGCGCCCCAGACAACATTTCATAGAGGATGATGCCCAGCGAGTAGATGTCGGAACGGCCATCTATCGCTTCCCCTTTCACCTGTTCGGGACTCATGTAAGACGGCGTGCCCACCAGCCCACTGCCCGTCAGCGCAGCGGTGGCTTCGGCAATTTTGGCAATGCCAAAGTCTACCAGGTAGGCATCGCCATACTGGTCAAAAAGGATGTTGCCCGGCTTCAAATCCCGCTGCACCACACCGATACCGTGCGCCCGGTCTAACGCCGACGCGGTGCGCGCCAGCACCGCCGCCAACGACAGCCGCCCCTGCTTCAACCGGTCAGACAGCGAGCCGCCGGATATGTAGCGCATGACGATAAATGGCTGGCCGTTTTCCTCGCCAAAATCATGCACCGGCACAATGGCCGGGTGTTCCAGCGCGGCAATCGTCTGCGCTTCGCGTTCAAAGCGGGTGCGGAACATGGGGTCATGGGTAAACTGGTGGGCATGGCTTTGAGCGCCACTTCGCGCTGGAAGCGGGGGTCATACGCCAGGTAAACCGTGGCCATGCCGCCCCGCCCAATTTCCCGCCTGATTTCATAGCGCCCAAACGTTTGTGTGGTCATGAAGCCGCCCTCTTAACCCTACACCACGAGAACCGATACCTGCGCCTATCATACAACGTTTAGTTCAGCGGCCTCAGCCAATGGTATGGGTGGTTTTGTAGGGCCATCGCATACCCAATTCCCGGCGATTAAAATCACGGCTACAGAAGGCAAAGCCGACCTACGTCGGCTGGTATCAGTCGGCGAAGGCCGACTTTGTCTTTTATTGGTGCAGATTTATCTGCCGCCAGCCAAATTTAGAACTGCTGGCGGTTTTGTTCATGCCCCCGTCGGTTTCACCAGATTCATCGTAAACGCCGGGAAACTGCCTATCTGCTCAGCGACTGAAAATCCAGTTTCTTGGGCCAATTGACGAACAACGCCTGGCCTTTGCATGTCCGGGTCGGGGAAAACCTCGGTGATGGAGAGGATACCGCCCGGTTTGAGTGCCCGGTAAATTTCGCGCAGCGCGGCCGGTTTGTCTGGGATCTCACCTAACACCGTCACCAGAAAGGCGCGATCAAAGGCCACCGCTTCGGTTTTGCCCTCACCCGCGCCTGCCCGGAGGAGACGCACGTTGTTAACCTTTTGGGTGGTCACTTTTTCCTGCACGCGGCGCAGCATGGCCGGTTGAATGTCCAGCGCCACCACTTCGCCGTCAGGCCCAACCCGTTGGGCAGCGGGAAGGGTAATCCGTCCCGGCCCACAGCCCACATCCAACACACGCATACCCGGCGCGACACCGGCCCTGTCCAGCAGCAGTTGTGCCCCGGCCACCTGGTTCATAAAGGGATTTTCCAGCAGAAAACTCAAACTGGAGGGGCAGGGCAAATGCGGATGGCGGCGGCGCGCCCATAAGCCCACGCCCACGGCCGCCAGCACAGCTAACACAAGACCTGAACCGCTGATGGTCAATCTGTTTTTGGCTAACATCACACGATCTCCTTTGTAAATACTCATTCGTAGTAGGCGATTCATCGCCTTCTGACGGCACTAAGGCGCCTACTATGAACGGAATAAGCGCAGCAACCATCAGTTTGCAGCATCTGGTTTTCTAGCGCAGTGCGCCGGAGGATCAGGAAGATACTGACGCCGCTTGTCCTCACGGCCGTACCACCACCGGCAGATACATCCACGACCAATCCAGCGTGGGCAGGATGGTAATGGCAATGGAATCTGACACGGCCGTGCCCACGTCACAATTCCAAACGCTGACCATCACCGTGTACGTGCCTGCCTCAACAAAGGCATAGTTAAACGACAATGGCGTCTCACTACTCACCTGATCGCTGATGACGGCCGTGCCATCAACCCACACCGTGTAGGTGTAAGGCAGCGTACTCAGTTCTGGCGTCAGTATGGCCGTAAAGGTCACGTTGTCTCCGGCGTAAAGGGGGAGTGTGGTGAGGGTGTCGAGCGTGACGGCCGTGAGCGGCGTACACACATCACACGCCACCGTTACCTGGCTGCTGAATGTGTCTACGGCCGTGCCGCCACAGCTAGAGGCCGTCACCGAATAAGAATAGGTACCGCTGCTGCCAAAATCAATGCCCTGCGGATTTTCCTCCTGGCTGGTGGGCGGTGTGCCCGCCGGGAACGCCCAATCCCAGGTGATGGGCGGCGTGCCCGTAAAGGTCGGCGCAAAATCCACCATACAGGCGTTGATCGTCGTGATCACATCTACAATATCCACCGGTTCACAGGCCAGCGGCAAGGCAAAATCCTGCGTCGTCACCGTGCCGGTGACAATGACGACATCGGAGATGGTGATGGGCAGGTAGCCATCTGCCTGGGCGGTAACAGTGTAAGTATCGGCAAACAGGGTGCGCGTGTAGGTGCCGGTGGGGTCGGTCACGGCCGTGAACGTACCACCACCCGCCGCTGCCATCGTCACCGTCGCCCCGGCAATCGGGTCGCCGCTGCCCTGCGCCGCCACCTGCCCCTCCAGATAGCCCGTGCCGCCGGGAACCAGGCAGCCCGTCAGATGGGCAAATGTACCCACACTGGCGCGCACAAACTCCGTGAAATAATCCAGATCAAGGTTAGCTAACAGATCGTTGGTCGAGTGGTAATACGGGTTGAAGTCGCTGAAATCCTCAATGCCCAAAATGGCCGGATAGCCATATTGCCAGAAGGAAGCATGGTCGCTGGCGCCTGTGCCGTTGGGGTTGATTTGCGGGATGAGGTTCAGGTCATAAGCGTTAATCACATCCACAAACAACTGCGCCTGGGCCAGCGTAGCCGGGATGCTGCTGGTGGCATGGATGTCTATATCCCGTACACTGTTGGGGGTGTTCCAGGCGATCATGTCCAGGTTCAGCACCCCGGCGATGTTCTCGCCGTTGTTATAAGAGCGTTGGGCATAGGCATGACTGCCGTTTAGCCCCTGTTCCTCGCCCGTCCAGATACCAAAGCGGAGGGTGCAATCCCACTGGTATTGGCTGAAAATATCGGCAGCAATCAGCGCCGCCACCACGCCGCTGGCATTGTCGTCTGCGCCGGGCGCGGTAGAGCCAGAGGGCATATCGTCCAGATGGGCGGAGATGATATAAATTTCATCCGGGTTGCTGAGGCCGGGAATGGTAGCGATGACGTTGGGGTAGGTGCTGCCGCTCCACTGGTGATACTCCACCACCAACCCCAAATCCGTAAAATGCTCACCAACGTATTGGGTCGCTTTCTGGATGGGCGTGCCGCTGTAGGTGTGGCGGGTGGCAATGGTGTAAGGAGAACCGCCAATCATCACCGGCCACATGCCGCTGAGGTCGCCATCGTACTGGTGGACAGTGCCGCTGCTGACCTGGTCCATCATGCTCTGGATAGTGGGATCGGGATCAATGACGAAGGGGGCGAAGGATACAGATGTATCCGCCAACCAGGGTTTAGGGTCAAACGAGATGGCTTGCAGCGCCATGCCCTGCGCCGACAGCCAGCGCGCACCGCCTACCGTGGCCCGCACCAACTGCCAATCGGCGTCGGCCAGTAGCGTGACCACCTTCGGGTTTGGGGCGGCGTTGGCCCGCCCCGGCAAGGGATAAACCAGATAATAGGCCGCGCCCGGCGGTATTAGCTCCAGGGCCTGATAAGTGAGACCGGCCTCCTTTAAGGCTGCCAGCCCGTCGCTGTTGGTACCGGCGATCACGGCCGTGCCGCCCCGCCCCACCACATGCGCAAAAACCATAACGCCTGTCAGCGCCAGGGCGCGGTCTTCCGTCCCTGCGGTGACCAGGTAAACCAACGTCTGCCCGGTTTCCGGCGGCGTGGCCGTCTGCGCGGGCAGCCCACCGGCCAACCCGCTGAGTAATAAGACAAAGACGAAGAGTAATACGATGGGGGTTTTCATGGTTATTCATCCTAAAACGTAACCCTTTTGGTTCGCGTTTTACGAATGAAGTGTGACCGGAGATGAGAGAGGGGCAAGTGTCAAACGGCCGTTTTCGCCGCGCCGTATGTCATCAATCCGAAAGGTCGGAAAGGCAATGCCCATTGGAAATAGCCTGTCTTTTGCCTTCCCACCTTCACATTTCCTTAACATGAACCGTTTATCATTTGACAAGCCCCCTATTCAACAGTATGACTTGTCACATGGAAGAAGAGTTCAACCCGGCTTCAACCACCACTACGTCCCATCGCTCGCCCACCTGGAAACATGCCTTGCGCCCGGTTGTGAAACGGCTACGGCCGTTGCTCCTCATCATCCTCTGCCTGCTGCTGGCTCTCTTTCTGTACCACACCCTCTTTCCTGCGCCCATCCCCGCCAGCGAACGTGAGATTAACGCACAGATTGTGCAGGCCATGGCTTCGGCCACGCCGCCGCCCGCTTATTCCAACCAGGTGTACCAGATCATTTTGCCCTCGCTGGTTTTCATCCGGGTGCGGCTGCCTGCCGGGGCCGACGATGATGAAGACGGGCTGGGTGTGGGCAGCGGCGTCGTCGTCAATGAAAATGGCGACATTCTCACCGCCTATCACGTGGTCGCCAATGCCCTGGAAATTGAGGTGCATTTTGCCGATGGCAGCCGGTCTACGGCCGTGATCGCCGCCGCCGAACCACAAAACGACATTGCCGTGCTGCAACCAGAACAACCACCGGGGTTGATCGTCCCGGCGGTGCTGGGCAGCGCCGGGGCCATGCGCGTGGGTGACGAAGCATATGCCGTCGGCAATCCGCTGGGGCTGACGGCTTCTATGAGCGCGGGTGTTATCTCCGGCTTCAACCGCTCCATTCCCATCGAGGACAGCGATTTGCGATTGGAAGGGCTGATCCAGTTTGACACGGCCGTGAACCTCAATAATCCCCTGCAAAATCTCTAAACTGCCTGCCATTGGAAGGGCTGATCCAGTTTGACACGGCCGTGAACCCCGGCAACTCTGGCGGCCCCCTGCTCAACCGGCAAGGGCAGGTCATCGGCATTGTCACCGCCCTGGCCAACCCGGCGGAGCAGAACTTTTTTGTGGGCATTGGGTTTGCCGTGCCCATTGGCACGGCCGTGTCCGCCGCCGGCGGGCCGGATTACTAGGATGAGATTAGGAGATTGGGAGATTCAATCTCCTGGTCTCCTAATCTCCGTTTTTCAGGGAAGTAAACATGACTCCACCACCCAACAACGACAAACCGATGGAAAAAGTGCTGTACAAGGTCAAAAAGATCATCGTCGGGCAGGACATTTTGCTGGAACGGTTGATCATCGCCCTGCTGGCGCGCGGGCACATCCTGGTGGAAGGGGTGCCTGGCCTGGCTAAAACCATGGCCATCAAAACCCTGGCCTCGGCCATCGGCGGGCAATTCCAGCGCATCCAGTTCACGCCTGACCTGGTGCCTGCCGATTTGGTCGGCACCCGCATCTACAACCAAAAAACGGGCGAATTCAACACCTCCTTTGGCCCCGTCTTCACCAATCTGCTGCTGGCAGACGAGATCAACCGCGCCCCGGCCAAAGTGCAAAGCGCCCTGCTGGAAGTGATGCAAGAACGGCAGGTGACGATTGGCCGGGAAAGCCACAAAGTGCCCACCCCTTTCCTGGTGCTGGCGACGCAAAACCCCATCGAGTCCGAAGGCACATATCCATTACCAGAAGCGCAGGTGGATCGCTTCATGCTCAAAGTGCTGGTGGGCTACCCCACGCCGACGGAGGAGTTTGTGATCGTGGAGCGCATGACCGGCGCGCTGCAAGCCATCCAGCGGGTGATTGACACGGAGCAACTGCTGGCTTTGCAGCAGGAGGCGGACGGGGTGTATGTGGACCCGGCGCTGATGGAATATGCCGTCAAACTGGTGACGGCTACGCGCCAGCCGCAGGTGGTGGGACAGGCAGATTTGAAACCATTCATTACCTATGGCGCCAGCCCGCGCGCCTCGATCAACCTGATCCTGGCGGCGCGGGCGTTGGCGTTTGTGCGCGGACGGCCGTATGCCCTGCCTCAGGATGTGCGTGACCTGGCGCTGGACGTGATGCGCCACCGCCTGGTTTTGTCCTACGAAGCATTGGCGGATAACGTGACGCCGGATGAATTGATCACCCGCCTCGTCAACGCCGTGCCCATACCGGAGGTGCCGCTCCATGAGCGCCAGCGTGTGCGTGCCTTTTAGCCCGGCGAATAAATTCGCGGCTACACAAGGCAAAGTCGACCTTCGTCGGCTGGCTATCAGCTACCAGACCGTTTTAGCCCGGCGAATAAGTTCGCGGCTACACAAGGCAAAGCCGACCTTTGCCGGCTGGCTACCAGACCGCGCAGGCGGTCTTCGCTCTCTGTTGCTGCGGTTTCAACCGCCGTTTATTTTAAGAAAATGACACCAGAACCTGGTTCCCCCATCACCCCCGAACGCATTTTGCGGCGGCTGGATTGGCAGGTCATCCGCCGGTTGGATGGACTGCTGCAAGGGGATTACCGCACCCTGTTTTATGGCGACGGGCTGGATTTTGCCGACCTGCGCGAATACCAGTTGGCCGACGATATTCGCCATATTGATTGGAACGTGACCGCCCGCATGAACGAACTGTACGTGCGCCAATACGTGGCCGACCGGGAAATTACGGCCTGGTTTTTGCTCGACCTCAGCCCCTCGATAGCTTTTGGCCCGGCGGCGCGGCCGAAAGAAATGGTGCTGGTTGACCTGGTAACAACATTGGCGCGGCTGCTGACGCGCAGTGGCAATCGGGTGGGCGCAATTTTGTATAACAACCGGATCGAGCGCATCATTCCGCCGGGCAGCAGCCGGAATCAGGTATTGCGATTGACTCGTGAACTGCTGCGCCAACGGCCGTCACCCAGCAAAACCACCACTGATTTGAGTATACTGCTGCAAGCCGGCTTGAACACTTTTTACCGGCGGTCGCTGGTGTTTGTGGTGTCGGATTTTATGAGCGAGGCGGGGTGGCTACGGCCGTTGGCCCTGCTGCAACACCGCCATGAACTGATCGGCATTCGCCTGTGGGACCCGCGTGAAACCGAACTACCGGACGCGGGCATGATTGTGGTGGAAGACGCGGAAACGGGCGAACAACTATTGGTAGATACCGGCGATGCCGGTTTCCGCCGCCGCTTTTACGCCGCCGCCGCCCGGCGCGAGGCCACGCTTAAACAGGATTTACAAAAAGCGGGCGTAGACCTCTACGCCATTTCCACCGAAGAAGACCTGGTCAGCGCCATCGTGCGCATGGCCGCTTTGCGCAAGAAACGAAGAGCGTAATCCGTAAACCGTGACCCGTAAACCGCTATCCGTAAACCGTGACTCGTTGGATTTCCGATTACAGGTCACGGATTACGGGTCACGCATCACGCATCACGAACAATGTCCTTCATCTGGCCCTGCCTTCATCTGGCCCTGGATGCTCCTTACTCTGTTATTCATTCCACTTTTTGTGGTGGTTTACCGGCGGCTGCTTAAACGGCGGCAGCAGGCGGTGGCGGCGTTGGGGCCATTGGGCGTAACGCAAAATAGCGCGGGCGCAAATTTGAAGCGGCGACGCCATCTACCCGCCCTCTTTTTTCTCATTGGTCTGACGCTGCTGTTTTTTAGCCTGGCGCGACCAGAGATGATCCTGGAACTGCCGCGCGTGGAGGGCACGGTTATCCTGGCCTTTGACGTGTCCAACAGCATGGCGGCGACTGACCTGGAGCCGACACGCATGGAAGCGGCGAAAGCAGCGGCGCGGGCGTTTATGGAAAACCAGCCCAGCACCGTGCAGATTGGGGTGGTGGCGTTTAGCAATGGCGGATTGGTGGTACAACCACCGACGGATGGCCAGACGGCCGTGCTGGACACCATCAACCGCCTCACCCCGCAGGGCGCCACCTCGTTGGGCCAAGGCATTTTCACCGCCCTCAACGCCATTGCCGGGGAAGCCATTGCCCTGGATATTGACCTGGACGCCCTGGAAGAAGGCTCCACCTTGCCGGATATTGGTTATTACCCGTCGGCGGTGGTACTGCTGCTGACCGATGGCGAAAACACCACCCGGCCCGACCCGTTTGAAGTGGCGCAGTTGGCGGCAGCAGCGGGGGTGCACATTTACCCGGTGGGCATTGGCCGCCCGGAGGGCACAGTGCTGTCATTGGAAGGGTTCAACATTTTGACCCGGCTGGACGAAACCACCTTGCAGCAGATCGCCAGCACCACCAACGGCACGTATTACCACGCCGCCGACGCCGAAAGTTTGCAAGAGATTTACCAGAACGTGGATTTGCAGTTGGCGATCCGGGGCGACATGATGGAGGTCACGGCGTTTTTGTATCCAACGGCCGTTCCATTGTGTCCCAGGTTGGCGATCCGGGGCGACATGATGGAGGTCACGGCCGTGTTCGCCGGGCTGAGTGCGCTCTTTTTCCTCATCGGCGCGGCGCTGTCCCTGTTCTGGTTTGGGAGGATGCCGTTATGACTTTTCTCTGGCCCTGGTTTTTATTACTGTTGCTGATTGTGCCCCTGTTGATTGGCCTGTACATCTGGATTTTGCGGCGGAAGCGTAAATTTGCCGTGCGTTATTCCAGCCTGGCGCTGATTCGGGAGGCGCTGCCCCGCCGCTCGCGGTGGCGGCAGCATGTGCCGGTGGCTCTGTTTTTACTGGCGCTCAGTAGTTTGCTCACGGCCGTAGCCCGCCCCGTGTCCGAAGTGGAAGTCCCCCTCAGCCGCACCACCATCATCCTGGCCATTGACGTTTCCCGCAGTATGTGCGCCACCGATGTGGAACCTAACCGGCTGACGGTCGCCCAAGAGGCGGCGCTGGCTTTTGTGGAAGACAACGCCCATCAAACGCGCATTGGCCTGGTGGCCTTTGCCGGGTTTGCCGAAATGGTGGTGCCGCCCACCAACGACAAAGACGCCCTGAAAGAGGCCATCCGCAATTTCACCACCTCCATTGGTACCGCCATCGGCAGCGCCACCCTCAAATCCATTGACGCCATCGCCGAAGTGAACGAAGCGGTGCCCCCTAGCGGCTTTAACCTGGGCGGCGAGGGAGAGGCGCCGCTGCCGCTGCCAGAGGGTTTGTACCAGCCGGACATCATCGTGGTGCTGACGGACGGGGCCAACAGCCGGGGGCCGCTGCCGTTGGACGCCGCACAGCAGGCCGCCGACCGCCAGATTCGCGTCTATACCATCGGCTTTGGCACCACCAACCCGGAGCGGATGGTGTGTTCGCCACAGCAGTTGGGCAGCGATGCGTTTGAAGGCGGATTTGGCAACTTTGGCCCCAACAGTTTCAGCGGTGGTGGCGGCAGTTTTCGCCGCTTTTTGGTGATAGATGAACCGACGTTGCAGGGCATGGCCGATCTGACCGGCGGCGCATATTACCGTGCCGAAGATGCGCAACAGCTTTACGAGGTCTTCAACAACCTGCCCGCGGAGATTATCCTGCAAAAAGAACGGCGGGAGATCAGCGTTGTCTTTGCTCTTTTGGGGGCCGTTCTGGCGCTGACAGCCGCGGCGATGGCGCTGTTGTGGCATCGTTTCCCGTAAAAAGGGGTAGAGGGGAGCTACGGCCGTGTACAAATTGCGCCGCTCTGGGGGTTAACTAGCAAAAGCGTTGACTAACATCCCGCAGCGCCCTTCGGTAAAGACAGGGGTTGGTGCGATGGACAAGCAGGTTACTGTTGCTGCCCAGTAAATCCTCCAAAAATATCACCCATCAGCAATTGGTTGGGCACAATGAGGACAAAGGTTTGTGGTTTCACTCGGTTGTCTCACCTGACTGCACGGCAAAAATAACGGCGGATTCATCTCGGTATATTTCCTGCAAGCCGGGGTCTTTGGCCGCTTCGCGCAGAAAGGCGTCATGGTTCAGGTCAGAAAAAACGTAGGCAGCATTGTTAAATCGTTCCTTCATGGCGAGGCTGGGCTGTTGTACCTCGCCGCGTGTAATTTGCACCCATTTGTTATACAAATCCATATCTTGCAGGGAGAGGTAGGTGGGGTCCAGGCCAACGGTATACTGATTGTCGCTGTCGTAAAAGAAGAGGCGGGTGAAATCATCCCAGTCCGTTTGAAAGACCATGCTGCCCGGCGGGCTGTATGCTTTGAGCCAGAGCGCAGCGGCGGCATAGCGGTCAGCAGGGGTGGAGGCGGCTACGGCCGTGTGCCCATCGCGCACCGTGTAAACAACCGGCAGTAAAAAGAGGGCCAATCCGGCCCCTACCGCATAGCGGCGCAACGGCCGTTCCTGCGCCCACGCCACCAGCAGCGGCGACAGGCTGACGGCGGCAAATAACAGTACAAAGGCAGGGAAGTATTCCACAAAGCGGCGGGCACGGAAGAGCATCAGGCCAAAAAGAACCGCCAGCACAAACAGGGTGAGGATACGGCCGTCCATGCGCCGCCCACGCCAGTTCAGCAGCAGCAGCGTCAACAGGAACAGTCCCAACGCCAGCCCTGCATTTTGCAGCAGCACCCAGGAATCATAGGGATACCATTCATTGCCCACCCGGACGCCACTGCCATCCCACAATTTAGGCAGCAGGTGGCGGGCGATAAAGGTCAGGTTTTGCGGGAAGTAGGGGTTGACCACCAGACCAATACCAATACCCGCCGCCGGATAGAGCAACACAGGCCAGGCCAGCCGCCGCTCGGTCACGTAGAGAACGCCAAAATAAACGCCGCAAACGACCAGCAGCAGCGGAAAAGCATCATACAGCCAGACGTACAACACAGCCAACGGCAGCAGCCGCCGGTATTTGCCCTGAAATAACCAGTGCAGCGCCAACACCAGCACCAGTAATGACGCTGACTGGGCGCGGGTCATGCTCAGCCGGTAGAGGAACGCGCCGGAAAGGGCAAAAAGCGCCAGCGTCCACAGCGCCGCGCCGCGCACCCCCTGCCCGCGCAGCAGCCACCAGATCGCCAGGAAGGGCAGCGTCGCCAGGATTACGGTGGCGGCCTTCACCTGCTGCGTCAACGCCAGGCCGCCATCTAGCGCCGGGTCGGTTTGGGCAAAGAGCGCCAGGTAGAGATGGAACAGCAGGTGGTGGTTGTAAAATTCGGCCTCGTTGAGGATAGTCAGGGGGAGTTGCGGCGGCGTGGGTGTTAGCCCTTGCTGGCGCACCAGCAGTCCCATTTTGGCGTGGTAGTAGCCGTCGTTACCCACCAGGGCGGGGGTGCTGTATTGCAAATAGGCGAACACGGCCGTACACACCGCCAACAACGCCAACCCCACCGCTATCGTCTGCAAACCGGCGCGCTCTGGCACGGCCGTCCACCCCTTCACCTCTCGCGCCTCCCGATACACCAGCCAGATCATCACGCTGACGACAATCAACTCACCGCCATCTTCGATGACGATGAGTAACTCGTGCAGCACGTGCCAGCCGGTTGCCATTTGCTCCAACATGTCCATGCCCACGCCTACAATTCCCAGGGCCAGCAAAGCCAGAATGAGGAATTGGGAAAAGCAGCGGGCGCGCGCCTGGCTGGCCTGGTAAGCCAGTACCAGAGCCGTCAGCAAAGACAACGCCACCATCCCGGTCAAAAGCAGTTCGCCCAGGTCACGCGGGCGCAAGCCAACAAGCGGCGGCAGAACGGTCTGGTTTGCCAGCCACAAACCGGCTGTTTCGTGCAGGCGCAAGGCGTCATCCAGCAGCAAAAAGGCAAAGAGCGCCAGCCAGACCGTATAGAGCGGTTGGCGCTGCTGCCTGGCCAGCACTGCCAGCAACCAGGCAATGAGGGCCAGCTTTAGATATTGGTACCATTCGGCAACCCCGCCATCTACATCCAGGTAAAACGCTTTCGCCGCCGACAGCGGCGTAAACACCAGCGCCAGATGGAGGAGGATAAAGAGCGCATCACCCATCAGGAAGAGGGTGAGTAGCAGGTGACGAGTGGCAAGTGGTAAGCGGCGGGTGGCAAGTGGCGGGTGACAAGTGGCAAGTGACCTGCTACCTGCTACCTGCCATCTGCCAGCTGCTACCGAAGATTTAACCGGATTCTTCATCAGATCTAATTGTTGTCATTGCTGTTGCGGTTGCTGCCACCGCCCGGCGGTTGGGATGGTGGCGGCGCCACAATAATGATCGGCTGGTAAATGACGATGATAGGGCCAATGATGATGATCGTGCCATCTATGCGGATGCAAACGGGGAAGCTGATGACACCATTGTTAGCAATGTTACCCACAAAATTAATATCGTCATCATCGTCCCACTGAATGGGCGACCAGCCTTGCAGCAGCAGTTGGTTAGGCTGGATGCCAATGACCATGGTGTTGATGATAAAACAGCCGAGGCCAAAGTGGGGCAGCAACGGCCGTATGCTCAGCACCTGCCACAGGCCATCACCGGTCAGGCGAATCCGCACCACCACCAGTTCACCCACCGAGATGTTACCCAGGATGACCGTATTGCCCGTCACAACTAGGGGCAGCCCATTGACAACCCAGGGATTGATGCTGTTGACTATGCCGATCAGGATAATGGTACTATGGCCGTCATCGTCGTCATCATCATCGCTGCCCAACCGCTCAATGGTGGAGGCCACCCATGTGCCATTGGCCAGGATGACGCCGCGCACCCGCACCCGGTTGCCCATGTCTATGCCGGGGTCTACGGCCGTCCAATCGCGCGTCTCAAAGCTGATCCCGGCTACGCGCCAGGGGTCTATGCTTTGCACCCGCCCGGTGATGGCAAAGGTGGGCAGGTCATCTTGCACCTTCTTAATGCGGCGCGCCAGCCAGATACCATCTTCCAAAATCCAGCCACGCGCTTCCACCACATCACCGATGGCAATAGCATCATCTATGTTAGTCGTTGTGGTGATGGCAATGGTTACGCCGGAAATCGTCCAGGATTCCGCGCCCATGCTCTGCACAACGCCGGTGAAACGGAAAGGATAGCCGGGCTGGTCATCGAGTTTCTCAATTTCCCTGGCCTGCAACCCGCTGCCCAACAAAATGACGCCATTGACGCGCACACGGTCGCCTACAGCAATGTCATCATCAATCTGGGTTGCTTCTGTCACCAGGATGGTTTGCCCGGCAACCGTCCAGGCGGTAGCACTGATGGCTTCCACCGGGCCGGTGAGGGTGAAACGGTTGTTAAGCGTGGGGCGCAGCAGCCGGATGCGGTCGGCCATGCGGCTGCCATCGGCCAGCAGGCGACCTTCCACATAGACCAGATCGCCCACCTGGGGGTTGCCCACGATGATGGTCTGGGTGTGCGTCTGGAAGGTTTGCCCGGCAATGATCCAGACCGTACCGATCTGGCTGACTTCACCTTCGCCGGTGATGCGGAAGTTGGGCGTCTGCGGCGGGCTGCCGGCCAGCACGGCCGTACTCTGCCCGGCGACAACGGAAACGGTCTGGTTCAGGCTGGTGACATCTACTTTGCCTTCACTGACGGCAAATTGGGCCAACAAACCGGGCGTCACCACCACTTGAAATTTGGTACCGCGGGCAATGCCGGAACCGGCGGGGGTTTTTACCTCATAGCGTGAACCACCGTCATTGCGAAACTCGACGCTGTGGTCGCTTTCGCCCAGGTGTTGGGTCAGGATGACGATGCGGAAACCGGCGGCGGCGGGCTGTGCATTCAGTTCGTCCACCGAGATTTCGGTGTTGGCGTGTAGATACGCCTGGCTGCCGTCAAAGAAGGTGAGGGTAGCCTGGGACAGCATACCGGTACGGATGCGCTGCCCGGCGGTGAGTGTGCCGATCTTATTCACGGCCGTCCACGCCCCATCGGCTCCTTGAATTTCCACCAGACCGGCGATGGCTTCCACAGCTGCCGTCTGCGCATTCAGGTCCAACGCAGTTGACAGGATGGGCAGGTAGGTGATGGTGGTGTCTGGTACGGCCGTGTCGGTTACGGCCGTGTCCGTGACGGCCGTCTCACCCGTTTCCCCCAGAGGCGATTCTGTCGTGGGTAGGCCGGCTTCGGCGATGGGCGTGGTGGGTGGGTTATCGGCGATGATGGGCGTGACCGGCCCTTCTTCGGGGGCGGTGATAACCGTTTCGGCGTCGTCGCCCGTTTGCCCACGTGAAAATCCCAGCCAGACCACACTCAATAAGGCCACGATCAGGACAAGGGCCAAACCGGCGGCCAGTTCGCGGCGGGTGAGCAGCCAATCCAGCCAGCTTTGCAGTTGGGCCAGCAGCGGCGGGGTGGATGGCGGAGGGATTAGTGTGGGTTTGAGGCGGGTAACGGCCGTGCCCATCACCGCCGCCCGCTGTTCGGCAATACTTTCCACTTCCGCATCCACCAGGGACACAGCCCGAATATCGGCAATCAAGCGCAGCGCCCTGGCTTCCGCCTCCGGCAATCCAGCCAGACACACCTCGACCGCTTCGCCGCGTTCCAATCGTTCAATTCGTTCCTGAAAAACTTCTGCTAACTCGTCCATAACATTACCTTATGATGATATGAGGGTATTGGGATGTCGCTGGTCGGCCAATATCTCAATTTCTCAATATCCAAATTCATCGTCGGCTACTCATAAGCCAGCACCACCTGCAATGCTAAAATGCCCCGGTGCTGCAACGTCTTCACCGCCGCCACCGTCTTGCCCAACATCTCTGCTACTTCTTTCAGCGAAAAACCGGCTACAAAACGCAAGATGATAACTTCCCGCTGGCTCTCGTCAATTTTCTCCAGACCTTCCAGCACCCATTCCATTTCCATTTGCCGCTCCACCACATGAGCCGGATTATCGTGACGCCGGCTGACATTGTGCGCATTAACCAGCGGCACCACTGGCTGCCGGCTTTCACTTTGCCCATGTTTGATCACCAGGTTGTGGGCGATGCGATAGAGCCAGGCGGAAAAAGGCGCCTCCATGGGGTGAAAGCCGGGCAGATTATCCACCATGCGTAAAAAGACTTCACCCGTCAGATCTTGGGCCACATGGGCATTCGCCACCTTGAAACGAATGTAACGAAAAATACGCGGCCGGTGCCGGTCATACAATTCACCAACAGCAGCCATGTTCCCTGCTTGCGCATGTTTCACGAGTTCCATATCATCTAATTCCTGCATCTTATATCCTCGTCTCCCGATCATGTGATAGGTGTGTTTGACGCTTGCCCGCTCACCTATCGGTAAGTGTTCAGTCCCTCAAGAGACCTGACAGGTTTTTGGCCTGCAAAGTTTCAAGTTGAACTGGTAAAAAACCTGTCAGGTCTGAACGGTTACACCTATCGTTCATGTGGGCGCGATGTTTAGAAGATTCATCACTACCGGGTATATAATCTCAAAGGTAATAAAAGGTTTCAAAATCAAGCAATCACTTTACTGGAGTCTGGCGAATGCTCGAGGTGTCAAATTTTTCTCATGGGTGAGATTTGACAACTCTCTCCGGATCATAGTGTGTTCAAGGTGGTGCATATGTGGCAACGGCCGTCCCCTCAAACCGGTTTTTACTCGTTCAAAGAAGAGCTAATTAACAGTGTGACACATGGTGTGGGTAGCGTGCTGGCGGCGGTGGGCATAGCTGTGCTGGTTACATTGGCGCTGCTATATGGCGATGGCTGGCAGGTGCTGAGTTTTACGGTGTATGGCGGCTGCCTGCTGTTCTTGTATCTGGCTTCGACGCTGTATCATGGCATCCAGCGGCCCCGGTGGAAGCAAGTGTTGCGGGTGATGGATCACACGGCCGTGTACCTGCTCATTGCCGGAACTTACACACCGTTTCTACTGGTTAAAATGCGCGACCCGGTAGGGCTGGCGCTGCTGGCGGTGGTGTGGACAATGGCCCTGTTGGGCATTGCCTTCAAGGTGTTTTTTATTGGGCGTTATGAGAAATGGGCCACGGTCGGTTATCTGGTTATGGGTTGGATGTGCGTGGTTGCTTTCCGGCAGATGATGGTGGTCATGCCCGCCTGGGGTTTGTTTGGCATCATGTTAGGGGGCTTATTTTACACAGCCGGCGTCATCTTCTACGTCGGCGAACGCATCCCCTACAACCACGCCATCTGGCACCTGTTTGTGATGGGCGGCAGTGCGGCCCATTTTGTGACGATTTTGGTGTTTTTGCTGCCGCTGGGTGTGGTAATCAGTAATCGGTAATCGGTTTTTCACCGATTACCGTTCACTGTTCACCGATCCCTCGGTACTTTGGAGTAATCGTAAGGTTCCACGCCGGGGCCATAGTGGTAGACATTGCCGACGGGCAGATAGCGGCTATTGAAGTATTCAATGGGGCCATAGAGGGGGACGCCATCCCGGTTATAGACAATGCGCGTCACGGTAACATCCGCGCCTTCTGTGGCCCAGTCCACCTGAATAACCGTACCTGGTTTCAGCGTTTCGTCAAACACCCAGGAATCTTCCTGGACGGCAGGCACCACATTTTGCCAGGGCAGCAGTTCCTTTTCCACGCGCCGCCCCAGGCTGGTGCTGTAAAACTTGAACGTCAACGCCTCGTGCTCGGTGTCGTAATAATTTTCAATGAGCAGGTGGTAGGGCGTGTTGTTGATGAACTTCATGTCTACGATAGGAGAGTAGACGGTGGCATCCATGCCGTGCCCGGCGCCGTCCCGGTAGTAACCAAGCATGTAGCCATGAGGCAGCCGCTCGGTGATGGGGTAGCCGCCAAAAAAGGCGGTCTGGTAGAGGGTGGTACTCACCTGGCAAATACCGCCGCCCACTCCTTTGATGGTCAGGCCATCAATGATGATGAACCCTTCTTCGTAGCCATCGGCTTCAGAGATGCTGCCCAGGTATTTGTTGAAGCTGAACTCTTCATAGGGGGCGATGACAATGCCATAGAAGTTGGCGGCGGCGGTAGCGATGTTGTGTTTGCGCGCCGGTGTGGAGCCGGAAAACCAGGTGGTGCTTTGGGTAATGAGTTCGGTAATGCCCAGTTCCACGGCCGTCGCTCCCGAATGGACCACGGGCACAATATCCCGCACTACAAAGGGGACGGAACGGTTGGGTGTGCCCACCTGGGCTTGCAGTTGGGCAATGGTGGCTTCAATGTCCAGTTCACGGCCGTTGATGTGCGGCGCAACCAATACCAGTTCTTCGGTGGCGTCATCAAAATAAAAGCGGGCATTTACCGGCTCGCGGTACAGGTCGTCTTCATATTGGCGCAGCCAGTGGCGGACGGCATTTTCATCCAGAAAGGCATAATGTTCCATGGCGCCGCGGCCATTATCCCGCATTTCCACCCGCAGCCAGGCGCTCAGGTCGGCGGTGGAAAGGGTGATGGGCTGCAAATCCAGTTCATCCAGCGGCGCTTGCAGGTAAAAGGTGATGGGGCTGCCGATCAGCTGTTGAATTTGGGCGGCGCTGTCGCCGGCATCGGCAATGGCCGGTTGGGTCTGGTGTACCAACAGTTCCAGTTCAGCTTCGCGGAATTGGGTGAGGGCGAGCAGCAGCTGTTGGCGGGCGTCGGCAGTATCCAGCAAACGGCCGTACTGCCCGGCGGTATAGTCGGCTGAGCCACCGGCAATGTTTAGGGAAGCATTAGCCGGGGCGCGGTTAATGACGGCGGCGATGTCCGCCAGTTTTTGGTCGAGTTGGGTTTCGTCCAGGGTGAATTGGGGGGAAAGGGTACGGCCGTAATACCAGGTATCAAACATCGCCTGCACACGCGCCGCTGGATCGCCGGTTCGCCCTAGCTCATAGGCGGCGGCGGCTACGGCGGCGGCGTCAAAAGTCAGCCCCAAGTCGGCGGGGGTGTACGTCCATTCCTGACCGGTGGCGGGATCAACGAGGGTGATGACGGCCGTTTGTGGATAAGAAAACGCCTGTTCCAACGCCGCCTGCGCTTCTGCCGGGGTCAACCCACTCAGGTCTACACCCAAAGCGGAGACGCCGGTGAAGATGCGGTCATTGTGCTGGCTCTGGTAATCAGCGGCGGTGACGGCCGTGAAGCCCAGCAGCAGCAGCAAGGCCATGATCGGCGCAATGAGAAAAAAGCCAATATGGTGTAATCGGTTGGTGGGTCGGGCTTGAACCGGTGGTGTCACTTCCATCTCTCTCTCTCTATCCTGTCATTCGATGTTGGCAATCGCTGTTACCATAACAGCAATGCATTATACCCATTTGCCGGATAGGGACAGATAAATTAAGGGGAATCTCAGACGGCCGTCATGTTGTGGGCGGTGGTGCTGAGAGGCGGAAGAGGTGTTTAACCTCTTCCGCCTCGTATTTCAAGGCTCCTGATTATCTAAAACGAAAGTTCGCCAGATGAACTGTGCCGTCATTTAATACCAGCTTAAACTGGCGGCAGGTGTTCTGCCATGATCGCTGCGTCTTCCAGACGTAGGTGTAGGTATCGGTAGCCGCGTCGTATTGCAGGCTGCTGTTGCCGGCGCTTACGGTCTCTTGCACATCGTTTTGCGGGCTGCCGGAATCACAGGCAATGCCTTGCGAGATGGGGTATCCAGGCATAATAATACTCAAGCCCTTGTTCCCGTTCAGGCTGAACTTGATGGGAATGGCTCTGCCAGCTTTGACCAGATTAAAGGCGGGCAGATTCTGCACCGGCGGGAAGAAACCGGCGAAGTTGTAAACAACATTTACCGTGGCCTGGTCGGTGGCTGAGAGGCCGCCGCTGTCAGTGACGCGGGCCACAATAGTATAGCTGCCAGGGGCGGTGAGCATGGCGGCGGAGAAGGTGGCGCTCTGCTCGGCCGTTTCAAACACGCCGTCATTGTTCAGGTCCCATTCGTAGGTCAGCGGATCACCGTCGGCATCAAAACCAACGGCCGTGACCAACACCGAATCACCCTCTACAACCATATACGGCCCACCGGCGTCTACCGTTGGCGCGACATTCAACGCCAGACCGACCAAAATCGGGTCGTGATCCGAAACGCGGAATTGATCCGGAGCATAGAGGCTGACAAGCTGTCCGGCGCTCTTGAAATTGGTGTTGTAATCTAACACACCCGGCTCGTCCGCGTTGATATGCCATTCGGTCACACCCGTCACCTGCGTGAACAGGCTGGCCGAAGCCAGGGCGTGGTCCAGATAACCCCATTGGCCGTCAAAGACATAGGAGTAAGCATTCTCGCCAAGCAGCGATTCAGCCAGGTTAACAAAACCAGCGTTGAGGACGGCCGTGATCGGGTCTTCTTTGGCGTAGGCGTTCATGTCGCCAACGATGAGAATGTCGGGGTCGCCCGTGCCGGTGGGGTCCGTCGCCAGCCAGGCCATAAGCGCGTTGGCGGCGTTGGTGCGCGCGCTGTTGCACTCACCTTGCCCATCGCCGGCATCGGGTACATCACAGGCGCTGCCCTTGCTCTTGAGGTGGTTGACGTTGACGATGAAGACAGCGCCGTTGCTGTTTTGGGCAAACGCCTGGGCCAACGATGGCCGGTTGCGGGCAACACCATCGCCGCCATTGACAAACTCGACGGTGTTGAGTACGGCCGTGTCCCCTACCGGCGTCACGTTGGCCGGTTGGTAGATGAAGCCGACTTTGATGGCATCTGTACCCAGGGCATTCACCTGGCCCGTGGCTGCGTCCACGTCAATAAAAGCATACGTGCCCGGCGCAGTGGCCACATTCAACCGGTCTACCAGATCTTGAATGGCGCTGCTGGGACCATAACCATCATTTTCCATCTCAATGACGCCCAACACATCGGCGTCTAGCCCGATGATAGCCGCGACCGTCTTAGGCCACTGGCGATCAAACTCCGTCAGGCTTTCCGCACCGCGGCAATCGGTGGGCGCGCCGCCAACACCATTGGTGCAACCGCTGAAGGTGTTGAAGTAATTGAGCAGGTTAAAACCGGCCACCTTGATGGCGCCGCCGACGTCAACGGGCGTCTCCGGGCGTGGATTGGCGGCTTCAAACGCCGGTACACCACCATTAAGCGCGTTAACCGGGCGCAGCCGGTAAGCATTGCCGCTGGCGGCATTGCCAGACCAGGTATAGGTGAGGATGCCCACCATGCCGGTAGCGGTATCGCCGCCGCGCAGGGTGTTGGCTGCCGTCAGTGGATTGCCGCTGCGCCCAAACAGGATCGGGTCCGGGTTCTGATTCTGCAAAGCATCATCCACAATGAGGCGGTTCAGGTTATTGGCCGCTTGCAGCGCCAAAGCAGGCGCGCCAGGAGCGACGACATTGGTGGGTTGGGCCAGACGGCCGCCGGACGACATCACCACTTGACCGAACCGGCCCAGTTGGAAATGTTCGGTGACGTAGAGCGTCTGCGGGAAGCGCACCAACATCCCTTCGTATCGCTCCAGATAGTCGGCGCTGGGGAAGGGCATGGTCACGTCCGCCGGAACGACGCTGCCGGTGCCACAATGGGCAATGGCAGTCACACCGCTGATTTGCGTCTGATCCTGAAACTCAGCGGCCGTACCGGTGACGCGCACAACATCACCCAGGCTGACGCTGTTGTTGTCAAAGTTAAAGACGAAGATGCCGTCCGAGGTGGTTACATCGCCATCGCCGGTGACATCTTGAATATAGAAGCCGCGCAGCGTGGGCGATGGCCCTTCATAGTCGCCAACCACCACGCCTTGCGTGGTGACGGGGCCGGTAATGGCAGCGGCCGGCCCACTGCCCTGGATGGCGTAGATGGGCGTATAGGCCAGACTACAAACATCCAGGGTGCTGAAACTAATCGAAAAGTCTGCATCCATATTGTCCGGGGGATCGTTGGCGTCCTGGTCGGTGACGCTGGCGGCGAAAATAGTCAAGGCACAGGTTTCGCCGGCGACCAGGTCGTTGTCTGGATTCAGGGTGAAGGAGGTGGGGCCACCAGTCACGGCCGTAGCCACCACCCCACTCGTTGAGCAAGTGAGCTCAAACCAGCTGCCGACCACGTTGACCGGTTCGCTAAAGGTAACAGTCAAGTCACCGCTAACAGGGAAATCAGCGGCGTCATTAGCGGGGAATGTGTTCACCACAAAAGGTGCATCATCTACACAGGCATTGGCAGCGCCAGGTGATAGGGAGGTCACGGCAAAATCAATGTTATTCTGATCAGTATCAATGCCATCCGGGCAGCGGGAGATGCTCTGGGCGCCACTACCGGCATCCTCTAATCCAACGCCTGACCCTTCCGCATATGGCGCTCCCGTGTCACCCTCATAACTGACCGTATCCATTAAGTCGCCATTCAAACGCAGCCCAACCGCATCAGGTGCGCCATTTTGAATCAGGTTGCTATCTGGCGTCACGTCGAGGTCACAATTAGGAACGTTGGCCGCATCACCACACACGACGAAGTAAGCGCCAGCCGCCAGATTCACAGCCGGCAGGTTAATCGTCTGGTAAATCACCGCGCCACCGGCGTTGCCGTTGACCAGTTCTAGCGTCCAGCCATCCAGGGAAACGGCAAAGGGGCTGTTATTTTTGACTTCAATGAACTCGGCCGTATCCGTTGATGGCTGGTCGTAATCAATCTCGTTGATGACCAACTGCGGCGTGGGCGGCGTCACCACCTGGTTTAATGCCCCCGGCGTGTTGTAGGCTTCACCAACTACTGGTGTACCATCAAAGCCGGGAATACCGGCCAAATCGAAGTCGTTACGCACCCAATCGCTGGCGGAATCGGTGTCAAACCCGCCAGGGATTCGAGATGCACCGCCAGGGGCAAAGGGCAGACCATCGTAAGCGACGCCGAGTACAGGCACGCCATAGGTCACATCGCCTGCACCCCCATCATGCACGGCTACCGAATCTACAATGGCATCCCAGGGGGTCATATCAAAAACACCATCATTATCTGTGTCAAGGTCAGCATTGAGAGCGCCAGTGAAGTTTTTGACGAGCAGCAGGGAAATGGTTCCATTTTCCAGAGCATTCGCCGGCAAAGAGACCAGATAGAGGCCGTTGGCGTCCGTCGTTCCCAGACTGATTACCTCGTCCACGGTACCGGCTGCAGCGCCGCTGTCGCCTTCAATTTCAAGAATAGTGTAAGCGGAATAATCTGCGTTGGGGTCGCCAAAGATTTCCACGTATTCCACATCGGTACCGGCTGTGCTGGCGGAAAATTCGTTGATGACCGGGGCGTTGATGACCACTTCTCCCCCTGGCGTGAGGGAGAAATCATCTATTGCCAGGCCATCGTCGGCCCCGGACGCATTAAAATCCGTCCACCGGATCCAGAAGGTAGCGCCATTGGCGATATTCAGTTCTGTGATCGTGTGGCTTATCTGGGTGCGATTGGCTTCAGCGTTGCCATCCAGGGCACCAACCGTCCCCGTGGAAACGGGACCGTTGAAGTCTAGCTCATTATGATCAATCCACGTACCGGTTGTCAGGCTGGTGGCGTCGGCGCTTAGCTGGAAGTCTAGCCGGTCTGTGCGCCCAGTAGCGCCCAGCCGCCACTGTTCACCGATGTAGGTGATGGTGATCTCATTAATGGTTGCGCCGGTATTATTGGTAAAACTGGCGCCAATGGTGGGAACCAGGCTGCCGCTGAGAAGTCCGCCAAAGGCGCGCTCCGAATTACCGCTGGCGCCAAAGCTGTAGGTATCACCAGTATTACCAGAACCGGTACCGGCAGTGTATATAGTGTTTGCGTTAGTGCCCGTTTCGGCAAAATACCAACCATCCGGGACTGTACTGGATGTGCCGCTATTTGCCAGGGAGTTGAAGTCCTGGGTGTAGGGTGCACCTGAGGTTGTCAGGTCAATACTCCCATCGGCCCGGACAGGCAAGGCAGTGGTCAGCAACCCGGTTAATACAAGGATAAGAACAAGGGCCAGCAAAAAACGGCCGGACACCAAAACTCTTTTTACACTAGATGTCATGGAACGTCTCCTTACTAACTGTAAAACTGATTCAATTGATGGGGATTCTCGTCATTTAGTCAGGCGGCCGTTGCACCGATGCGGGCATCATTTAGCCATGCCTGAATGGGATCACGATATATAGAGGTAAGCAAAGGCCACACGGATGAGATGCAAGTTTCCTTGCCTATAAAACAGCGGTGATTTTAACGCCCTTATTGTGGGCAGGCAACAAACAACAGGACTTGGGTACTCCCCCGGCAGCGGCTGTACGGCCGTACCCCTCTCACTGTTTCGCCTCATTCCACACCGCCTCAAACTCCGCCAGGAAATAACTGGCAAAAGTAGGGTCGTGGACGATGAGGACGTTTTCATCGTTGCTGTTATTGGCGTTGCCGGTGAAATTGAAGGAGCCAAAAATGGTCGTTTTCCCGTCAATGATAATTACTTTGTGGTGCATCAGGCGCGGGTTGCCATCCTGCCGCACCTGCAAATTCGGCAGCCGCTCACTGAGCATATCACCGTAATAGCTGAATTCCGTCTGGGAACCGGTGGTTTCAAAAACGCCCTGCACGTTCACCCCCTGCTGCGCCCGTTCAATCATCGCCTCGCCGATGTCTTCATGGGTAAAGGAAAAGGCCATAAATTTGATGTCGTTTTGGGACTGGCTCACCAGACGGCCGATGATGGGGGCGACTTTGGTTTCGGAGGCAAAGTAGTTTTCCACACGGACGCCGCCAATGGTTAGTTGTTCGTTGGGGGTGGCGGCGGGAGAGGTGGGGCCAAATTTCCGGTCATTGACCATCTCATCCATCTCCGCGCGGTAGTTGGCTGCCAGTTGGGCGGAATCTATGCGCACCAGGTTATTGTTGTAGCAGTAAATGTCGTTGGTGGTGAAGTTGGTGGAACCTGTCCAGGTGTAACGGCCGTCAATGACGATAAATTTATTGTGCATAAACGCACCCCGTTTGTCCTCCACCACGCTGATGCCGTTGCGCCGCAACCGGTTAATGCTGCTCTGGTCGGCATGGTCTGTATCCGTCACCACCCGCACCGTCACGCCCCGGTTTTTCAAGGCAATCAGGGCATCCACCATGGGCGGGGCGTCAAAATCAAAGGCAGCCATGTCCACTTGCAATTGCGCCTCTAACAAATCGGCAGCGATGATTTCATCCAGGCCCCCCTGTCGCTGGTCTTCTGGCGGGCAGGTGGGGTTGGTAAAGTAAATTTGGTACCAATCGCCGCTGCCGCTATCCACAATAGGTGGGGAATCAATAGCAGGAAGTAGATCGTCACAGGCAACGGCCGTGAGCAACAACAAAATAAACAGCAAAAACTTACGCATGGGGAATTTCTCCTTGAGCTGGTGGCTGGTGGCTTTTACCAGCCACCAGCCACTAGCCACCAACATACTTCTGCCTCACGGCCGTGAGCGCCGCCTGATACACCGTTTCCACATCCACCGTCTGGCCCACCTCTGGGATCACCTCGTGCAGCAGGCCATCATGTATGCCGTATATCCAGCCATGCACCTGCACCGGCTGCCCGCGCTGCCACGCCTCCCGAATCACTTTGGTGCGGCACAGTTCATACGTCTGCTCGATCACATTCATCTCGCACATCAGATCTACCAGCCGTTCGGCCGGGGCCTGGGCCAACATGTCTTCGTGCCGCGTCAGGATTGCTTTGATGTCCCAAATCCAATAATCAATGATACCGTGCCCTTCACCATGCACCGCCGCCTGCACTCCGCCGCAGCCATAATGGCCACACAAGATCACATGCCGCACTTGCAGCACATCCACCGCATATTGCAGCGCCGACATGCAGTTGATGTCTGCACTGTTCACGATATTGGCAATGTTACGATGCACAAATACCTCACCGGGCATCAGGCCAATAATTTGATTGGCCGGCACGCGACTATCACAGCAGCCAATCCAAAAGAACACGGGTTTTTGCTGCTTGCTCAGCTTCAAGAAAAAGTCAGGCGCCTCCAGCTTTAAGGCCGTTGCCCATTGCCGGTTGTTCTGCAACAAATCATGTACCAGACTCATTCATCACCTCTTCATCTTTGTATTGTGCCAACCACCATTCCTGGTTGGGAACCCAGCTGGCAATAATGGCTTCTTTAGTGGCTTGCCGATCAAAGACCACCCGACGGCAATCTATGCTCAAATGACCAGCTTGCCAGGAAACAATATAATGTCCGTATTAGCCTGGGGCGAACCGTGAAAACAGAGCATGGTATCTTGTCCACCCAACGGCGCCTCGACCAATGGCAGGAACGTGCGCAAAAAAGCAAAATCCGCTTCGGCAAGCTGCCGGGCGCACCAATCCAGAGCCGGCGGCATGGACGGCGCAATCTGGAAATCAGCGGCGCGGTGGGGCTGCAACAAAGCCGCCTCATGGTTGCCCATGAGGCAAAGGCAGCCCAACGATTTGATCAAGGCCAATGTTTTTTGGGGCTGATACCCAATGGTCGCCACATCTCCCAGGCAAATGATCTGGTCAACCTGGCGCCGCTATATATCGGCCAACACCGCCTCCAGCGCCAGCGCGTGGCCATGCATATCAGAAATCAACGCAATTTTCATAGAGGTCTCCCATTAAAAAAGCCGTCTCAATTCTATCGTTTGTAACCCAAAATGAGAATCTTAACCATGCCTTAACCCACAATTTTTGCGGGACGGCAACGGCCGTGATATAATGCCGCCTAGTTGAGCGATTCATGCGCAAAGTGGGCAGCCCCCACTTTTTTTGTTTTTATTTTCAAGGATGGATAAGGTTTTGAACCAATGAAAAGCGAATTCCTTTTAGCCTTCAATGAAATTTGTGAATCACGCGGTTTGCCCAAAGAAGAGGTGATTGAAGCCCTGAAAACGGCGCTCGTTTCCGCTTACCGCCGGGACAACCAGGTGAGCAATTTGCAAAACATTGTGGTGGAAATTGATCCCCGCACCGGCGATCCCACCATTCTGGCCGAAAAAGAAATTGTGGACTCCGTGTTGGATCGCCGCACGGAAGTAACCATGGAAGAGGCCCGGCGCAATGGGCACATCAATGCCGAATATGGCGATGTGGTCATGATAGACAGTACCACAGCCGGTTTTGGCCGCATTGCCGCGCAAACGGCCAAACAGGTGTTGCTACAACGGGTGCGTGAAGCTGAGCGGGAACAACTATATGAAGATTTTTCTGGCCGTGAAGGTGAACTGGTCAATGGCACGGTGCAAAGCATCAGCGGCCAAAACCTGACCATCGGCCTGGGGCGCACCGAGGCGATTTTGCCCAAAAGCCAGCAAGTCCCGCGCGAACGGTACCGCCCGCATGACAAAATTCGGGTCTATGTGCTGGAAGTGCGCCGCACCAATCGCGGCCCCCAGATTTTTGTCAGCCGGAATCACCGCAACTTGCTGCGCCGCCTGCTAGAACTGGAAGTACCGGAAATTTATAACGGTCAGGTGGAAATCAAGAGCATCGCCCGTGAGGCTGGACAACGCTCGAAGGTGGCCGTGCAGGCGTTACAGCCGGGGGTTGACCCGGTGGGGGCGTGTGTGGGTATGCGTGGCGTGCGCATCCAGAGCATTGTGCGCGAACTGAATGATGAAAAGATTGATGTGATTGAGTGGGACAGCGACCAGCGTATCTTTATTGCCAAGGCGCTCAGCCCGGCGCGGGTTTCGCACGTCTTTTTGGATGATGATCCGCAAGAAGGGAAAACGGCCGTTGTCATTGTACCCGACGATCAACTGTCATTAGCCATTGGCCGCGAGGGGCAAAATGCCCGCCTGGCGGCCAAACTCACCGGCTGGCGCATTGACATCAAGAGCCTGACGGAAGCAGCCGCCGAATCGCTGCAAAACCTGGACCATCCGGCGGTAGACAAACACCTGCGCGCCAATCCCGAATTGATCGAAAAAGCGCATCTGGTGCTGGCAAAGAAAGAGGCTGGCCGGCCGATCACCTCCGAAGACTTCCACATCCTCGACCGCATCGTGGGTGGGGTGGAAGGACGCATCATTGCCGAACGCGCCGCGGAACATGAGGATTGGCGGAAGAAACGGGCCGCTGCCCGGCGGGCTGTGCCCGATAATGCCTGGCAGGTGCCTTTAGACGCCCTGGATTTGCCTGGCCGCATCCACAATTTACTGCTAGACAATCAGGTGGAAACCGTAGGCGATTTGCTGCTAGTTTTGGAAATGGGCGACCATGTCTTCCTCAGCTTCAAGGGGCTGGGTGACACCGCTCTGGAAACAACCAAAGAACACCTGGCCCGCTATGAAAAGAGCAAAGCGGCAGCAGCACCGGTGGTTGTGGCAACGGCCGTGCCTGAAACAGCAGCCGAAGTTGAGGCTGTGATGGCCGTAGAAGCGGAAGAAAAAACGGAAGCAGCCGCGGCCGAAATGGTAGAAAGCATGGCAGAACCAATGGAAGCGGCGGTAGAAGCTGAGGCCGAACCGGTTGTCGAGGTGGCCGCGCCGGCCGAAGAACCGGCGCCCGTCATAGAAGACCTGTCCCATTCATTGGTGAAGACCGCACCGGCGCCTGAACCAAAGAAAAAGCAGCCTGTCATCCAGATTGCACGCACCGCTCCGCCCCTGGAAGAAGTGGTGGATGATAAAAAGAAAAGCAAAAAGGTACGCAAAGGCAAAGAGCTTATCTTTGACGAAGACGCGGGCGCAGTGGTCACCAAACGCAAGCGCAAAGGCAGCCGCCACCGCGATGAGTGGGACGAGTTTGAAGACTTTTAACCAATGGCGAAACCAAAACAGCCATATCGCCCCCGGCACACACCACAACGCACTTGTGTGATGTGCCGCCAAAAATATGACAAGCGCCGCTTAACGCGCCTTGTCCATACAGCAGATGCCGGGGTAGTGGTTGACCCCACCGGCAAACGGAACGGCCGTGGCGCTTATCTCTGCGATCAGCCCACCTGTTGGGACAGCCTCAGCCACAAACCGGGTATCCTGGCGCAGGCATTAAAAACAAACATTACGGCCGAAGAATTGGCAGCGATTGCCCTTCACAAACCAGCATAGAGCGTAGAGATTGGAGCGTAGAGATTGGCCAATCTCTACGCTCCAATCTCCAACCGCCAATCTCTACCATAAGAACCATTGGGAACTGAGGTATGACAAAAACCAAAACAGCCATCCAAATACCGGATTTTATTACCGTCAGGGGCTTGTCGGAACTGATGAAGGTCAGCCCCATTGACGTGATCAAAGAGTTGATGAGCAATGGCATTATGGCCAACATCAACCAGGAAATTGATTTTGATACCGCTGCCATCGTCGCCGAAGAGATGGGGTATGAGGTCGTGGCTGAAGCGCAGGAAGAAGAGGAAGAAGCCGCGGCCCTGGAAGAAAAACCCATCTGGCGACAGGTGTTGGCGCACGAAGATGAGGGCAGCCTGACATCACGACCACCGATCGTAACTATGCTGGGGCATGTGGACCATGGCAAAACCTCCTTGCTTGATGTCATCCGCGAAACCAACGTTACCGCCGGTGAAGCCGGCGGCATTACCCAACACATTGGCGCTTACCAGGCTATCAAAGAAGGGCAGTTGATCACCTTTCTGGATACACCTGGCCATGAAGCGTTCACCGCCATGCGCGCCCGCGGCGCCCAGGCGACGGACATCGCCATTTTGGTGGTGGCAGCCGACGATGGCGTCATGCCCCAGACCAGGGAAGCGGCTGACCATGCCCGCGCTGCCAATGTACCCATCATCGTCGCCATGAATAAAATAGACCTGCCCAATGCCAATCCACCCAGAGTGCTGCAAGGGTTGGCAGAAATTGGGCTGGTACCACAAGAGTGGGATGGCGATACGATGGTGGTAGAAGTGTCGGCCAAAGAGCAGTACGGCATTGACGATCTGCTGGGTGCGATCTTGTTGGTGGCCGATGAAATTAAACCACGCGCCAACCCGAAAGCCAGGCCCACGGGCACGGTTTTGGAAGCGCGGGTGGAAAAAGGGCGCGGCCCGGTGAGCACGCTGCTGGTGCAGAACGGCACACTGCGGGTAGGGGATACACTGGTGATTGGGGAGTATTACGGCCGTGTGAAAGCCATGTACGACTTCAAAGGCAACCGCATCAACGAAGCCGGCCCTGCCACGCCCGTCTCTGTTTCCGGGCTGAACGGCGTCCCCAGCGCCGGGCAGCAGTTCATCACCGTTGGCAGTGAAAAAGATGCCCGTGCCTTTGTCGCCGAACAGGAAGAACAAAAGCGCATTGGTGCAGTCACGCCCAGCCGCGGCGTGAGCCTGGATGACTTTTTCGCCCGCCTGCTGGAAGGTGAAAGCAAAACGCTCAATCTTATCATTAAGGCCGACGTGCAGGGTTCTTTAGAACCGATCATCACTACTTTAAATAAGATGAGCCAGGAAAACGAAGAAATCTCGTTAGAAATCTTACTCGCCGGCACCGGCGCTATTTCCGAAAGTGACGTGATGCTGGCTTCCGCTTCCCAGGCCGTCATCCTCGGTTTTAATGTGGAAGCCGACCATATTGCCCGCAATGCCGCCATCAACGAGGGGGTGCAAATCAAAACCTACAACATCATCTACAAGCTGTTTGAAGATGTGGAAAAAGCAATGAAGGGGATGTTGGCGCCTACCTATGAAGAGGTGGTCATTGGCCGGGCGGAAGTGCGGCAGGTGTTCCGCATTCGCAGTGTGGGCAACATCGCCGGCTGTTACATGCGCAGCGGCGAAACCCGGCGGAATGCTTACGGCCGTCTCATCCGCAATAACAAAGTGCTGCACGAGGCCCGTATCAGCAGCCTGAAACATTTGCAGGAAAATGTGCGCGAAGTTAAGGTCGGTTTTGAATTTGGCGTTGGCCTGGAAAATTACCAGGATTACCAGCCCGGCGACATTCTCGAATTTTTCGTCAGCAAAAAGGTGGAACCGGTGTAACAGAGGTAACCGTTCAGACCTGACAGGTTTTTTACCAGTTCAACTTGAAACTTTGCAGGCCAAAAACCTGTCAGGTCTCTTGAGTGACTGAACACTTACTAACAGAGCCAAAGGGCTTTTGAAACCCTTTGGCTCTTTCAAACTGATCGATCATGAGTAAAATTCGTCAACAACGCACCGCCGAACAGATGCAGCAGCTTCTCAGCGAGATTTTCCGGCGGGAATTAAACGACCCGCGCCTGCAAGATGTCACCGTTACCGAAGTGACCATTGACCGTGAATTGGAACACGCCGATGTGTATGTTAATGCCCTGGGTGATGAATCACGCCAGGAAGAGGTGATGGCCGCATTGGCCAAAGCCTCTGGTTTTCTGCGGCATGAAGTGGCCGGCCACATGAGCCTGCGCAAAGCGCCCCATTTACATTTCCATTGGGACCCGCGCCTGCGCCATTTCCAGGAAGTGGAAGATATTTTAAGGACGCTGGATATTCCGCCCACCGATGGTGACGCCCCGGAATCGCCATAGGAAAACAACCTTGCCTCTGAACATCCCAGAATTAGACGCCCCCATTGTCGCCGAAATCCGCCGTGCCATTGAGTCAGCCAATCATATTTTAGCCATTGTTCATAGTGGCCCGGATGGAGACGCGGTGGCCTCGCTCACGGCCGTTGGCGTGGCCTTATCTCAGTGGAATAAAAAAGTCGCCCTGCTGTGTGATGATAACGTACCGGAGCGGTTTCACTTTCTACCTCACGCCACCCAGGTCAAACGCCCACCATTTCGCCGCCAGGTTGACCTGATCATCGCCCTGGACTGTGGCGACGAACAGCGCATGGGGCAATCATTTGCTGGGCTGCCCGCCCCGCGCCCGCCGGTTATCAACATTGACCACCACGCCACCAATACCCGTTTTGGGCAGATCAATCTAGTGCTAGACACGGCCGTGTCCACCACCGAAATCCTCTACCACCTCTTCACCACCTGGGAACTGGCCCTGACCTCTGACCTGGCGCTGTGCCTGCTCACCGGCCTCGTCACCGATACGATGGGCTTTCGCACCATAGGTACCAACGCCGACACCTTGCACATTGCGGCGGCATTAGTGGCGGCGGGCGCTGATCTGCCGCTGGTCACAACCCAGGCCCTTAACCTGAAAGAGTGGTCTACCGTGCAGTTGTGGCGCTATGGCCTGAACAATATGCAGTTTGAAGACGGCCTGGTCTGGACGACCATCACCCACCAGGAACGCAAAGCCGCCGGGCATAACGGCTCCAGTTCCAACGGCCTCAGCAACATCCTGGCCGATGTAGACGAGGCGGCCATGGGCGCCGTCCTCATCGAAATGGGCGATGGCAACGTGCGTGTGGGGCTGCGCTGCCGCCCACCGTACAACGTCGGCAAAGTGGCCCAAAACCTGGGTGGCGGCGGCCATTCCCTGGCGGCCGGCTGCACCCTGCCCGGCCCCCTGGCCGCCGCCGAAAATACAGTCGTCACCGCCTGCAAAGCCGCCATTCGCCAGCAGAGTAAAGAATCGTAATGGGGAGATGGAGAGATTCAATCTCTTAATCTCCCCATCTCCCTATATCTCCTATGTCTCCCTCCCCCGAAGGCATCCTCAACATGGACAAACCCACCGGCATCACCTCACATGATGTGGTGAACCGGGTGCGGCGGGTGGCCGGGCTGCGCCGGGTGGGCCATGCCGGTACGCTAGACCCGCTGGCCACCGGGGTACTGCTGCTGTGCCTGGGGCGGGCCACCCGGCTGGTGGAATATATGATGGGGCAGCCCAAGACATATGAAGTGGTCATCCGCCTGGGGCAAAACACGGATACGTATGATGCCGAGGGGGAGGTGGTGGCCGAACGGCCGTGCCACATCACTCCCTATGACCTGACAACGGCGCTGGCCCAATTTCGCGGCCCCATCCAACAAACGCCACCGCTCTATTCGGCCATCAAAAAGGATGGGCAGCCGCTCTACAAACTGGCGCGCCAGGGCAAAGAGGTAGAAATAGAAGCCCGCGCCGTCACCATTTATCAATTGGAGCAATTGGCCTTTAACCTGCCCTTATTGACTTTGCGCGTTGTTTGCTCGTCGGGAACCTACATCCGCTCGCTGGCGCATGATCTGGGCGAGGCGCTGGGTTGCGGTGGGCATGTGGCCGCGCTACGGCGCACGGCCGTTGGCCATTTTACGCTGGATACGGCCGTGCCCCTGGGCACCTTAACACCTGAAAACCTGGCCACCCACACCTTGCCCCTGGACACGACCGTCAGCCATCTTCCTGCTGTAAATTTTAGCGAAATAGAAGCCACCCGGCTCTGGCAAGGGCAATTTGTAAGACACCAACCACACCAATCACTGGCAAATCTGGCCCGCGCCTATACCTCAGATGGGCAGTTTATGGGCATCGTTATCTTATCAGCTACAAACGAATGGCAACCGCACAAAATGTTTCATCCCGCTTAAAACTGGTAAAATAGAAATTGGGGATTGGACAATCTCTAATCTCCAATCTCTAAAAACCACTATGAGCGACTTTATCACTGTTAACCAACTCGCCGACATTCCCCACCGTGTACCCACCCTGGTCGCCATTGGCTCATTTGATGGCGTCCACCTGGGGCATCAGGCCGTCCTCAAACGGATGGTCGCGGCCGCCAGAGAGATGCGGATGCGCACGGCCGTACTCACCTTCTTCCCCCACCCCCAGCGCGTCTTGCGTGACCTGACGGGGCCGTACTACATCGCCACCCTGACTGATCGGGTACACTGGCTGGCCGATTGTGGCGTAGATGTGGTCATCACCCACCCCTTCAACGACGAAGTGCGCCACATCCGCGCTGCCGATTTTGTGGCGCAGTTGTGCCAGTATCTGGATATGCGCCAGTTGTGGGGCGGCAATTTTGCCCTGGGTTACAAGCGGGAAGGAGATGTGCCTTATCTGCAGGCGCTAGGCGAGGAGAAAGGGTATACGGTGGAACTGGTCAACGACATCGTTACCTGGCAAGATGAACCGGTGAGCAGCAGCCGTATCCGCCGCCATTTGCAGGCGGGGCAAATTGAAGCGGCCAATGGGTGTTTGGGACGGCCGTATCGCCTGCGGGGCATCGTCGTCCGGGGAGATCAGCGCGGCCGTACCATCGGTTTCCCCACCGCCAACACCGCCTACTGGCCCGAACAGGTCATCCCCGCCAACGGCGTCTACGCCACCACCGCCTGGGTAGGGCCAACCCCCTACCGCGCTGCCACCAACGTCGGCGTGCGCCCCACCGTAGACGGCCTGCACCTCACCGTCGAAGCCCATCTGTTGGATTTTGACGGCGACCTGTATGACCAGGAACTCTGCCTGGAATTTCTGGCCCGCATCCGCCCCGAAAAAAAGTTCAGCAGCCTGGACGAACTAAAAGCCCAGATTCAGGCTGACGTGTCCCAGGTGCGCGCCGCGCCCAGACCCTAAGAGTTTGAGAAACCATTAGGGTCTTAAAGTTGGCGAATAGTCCAGGTCATGCCATAATTTGCCCTCGTTTTTATAAGTTGAGTTTGTCATAAAGGAGATGAAAGAGATGACACAAAAACGCCTGATTGTCTTACTGTTCACCCTGGTATTGACACTGCTGCTGGCGGCTTGCAGCAGCGGCGGCAGTACCACCACCACAACCACGGCCACCGCCACCGCAGCGCCAACCACCCCACCCACCACTCAGGAAACAAGTGGGCTGCCAGACCTGAACGGCCGTGAAGTCACCGTCGCCGTGGAAAATGCCTACCTCCCCTTCAACTACATTGACCCTACCACCGGCCAACCGGACGGATGGGACTATGTGGTATGGGATGAAATTTGCCGCCTGCTAAACTGCACCCCCATTTACGTAGAAGCCGGTTGGGAAGGCATGATTCAGGCTGTGGCCGATGGACAATATGACGCCGCGGCCGACGGCATCACCATTACCGCCGACCGCGCCGAAATTGTGGATTTTTCCGTTGGCTACGTCAACATCGAACAACGCCTGTTAGTCCGTTTGGATGAAACCCGCATCAACAGCATTGAAGACATCGTCAACGACACATCCCTGGTCTTGGGCACGCAGACTGGCACCACCAACTACGAAACTGCCCTCCAATACCTGCCCGCCGACCGCATCCAGGCGTTTGAGCAGTTCCCCTTTGCCGTGCAGGCCCTCATTGCCGGGGACATTGACGCCGTCATCATTGACGAAATTGCCGGCCTGGGCTACCAGGGCGAAAACGCCGATAAGCTCAAACTGGTCGGTGAATCCCTCTCTAGCGACCAGCTAGGTTTTATCTATCCCCGGGGCAGCGATCTGGTACAACCGGTCAATCAGGCATTGGAAGAAATGGCGCAGAATGGTTTCTTGGCCTCGGTCAACAGCCGCTTCTTTGGCCCCTCCTTCACCATTACCTATGACGACCTGTTCCCACCGGAAGAAGATGCCGAAGGATCGCTGCCCGACCTCGGTGGCCGTGAAGTGACCATCGCCGTGGAAAACGCTTACCTGCCCTTTAACTACATTGACCCGGAAACGGGCGAACCGGCCGGTTGGGACTACGAAGCGTGGGACGAAATTTGCCGCCTGCTCAACTGCGTGCCCGTCTATGTGGAAGCCGGTTGGGAAGGCATGATTCAAGCGGTAGCCGATGGACAATATGACGCCGCCGCCGACGGCATCACCATCACTGAAGACCGCGCCCAAATCGTGGATTTCTCCGATGGCTACGTCAGCATTGAGCAGCGCCTGCTGGTGCGTCTGGACGAAACCCGCATTACCAGCATCGAAGACATCGTTAACGACACCAGCCTCATCCTGGGCACACAAACGGGCACCACCAATTATGAAACGGCTCTCCAATACCTGCCGGCCAACCGCATCCAGGCATTTGAACAGTTCCCCTTTGCCGTGCAGGCCCTCATTGCCGGCGATATTGACGCCGTGATCATTGATGAAATCTCCGGCCTGGGCTACCAGGGTGAAAACGCCGACAGTCTCAAGCTGGTGGGCGACTCCCTCTCCAGCGACCAACTGGGTTTCATCTTCCCCAAAGGCAGCGAATTAGTTGGCCCGGTGAATCAGGCATTACGCGCCATGATTGACAGCGGCTTCCTGGCCGAACTCAATGAACGCTTCTTTGGCCCCTCGTTTACAATCACGTATGACGATCTAGAAGATTAGATTCCAGAGTTGTCAAATTTTTCTCACGAGTAGCGAACAAGCAAACAATATGTGAAATTTGACAACTCTCTCTGGTAATATAAAAAACGCCAGTGTTCAATAAGAGATTGAGTGACGACCAGACATCCGATTTCTTTGAGAAATCGGATGTCTGACACGAGCGAGTGGAAATAGCATTTCCATAAGAGAAATTCAATCGCCCAATCTCCTCCCCTTGCCTTCTTTTCTGCGCCAGAGTCACCTCTCTGGCGCTTTTTTGTTTCCCAGCAAAATTACGTTATCATCGTGCCATCGAATGTAGGGGCGAGGCAGCTGGGAGACTATTTGTCTAGGCGAAATCATCATTGACCCAACTGCCTCGCCCTTTCTCGTTTACAGGAGGAAACATGACTGGTCCCGAAATACAAGCAACTCCCGATAGTAGCTGGCAAAATAGTTGGCGGGAATTCCCCTGGTGGTTGGTGGCAATTTTTGTCTTTCTGGCCCTGATGGGCATCCTGATTATTCGCAACCCCGCCTACAACGACGCCTTCAAATTTATCTTTCCCGGTATCCAGGTGACGCTGTATACCACCATCACCGCCTTTGCCATTGCCCTGGTGTTGGGTTTGTTGGCGGGGTTAGGACGTATCAGCCGGAACACGGCCGTGCGCAACATCGCCATCACCTACATCGAATTCATTCGCGGTGTGCCCACCCTCGTCCTCATCTTCACCGTCGCCTTCGTCCTCGTCCCCCCCATTTCCGGCGCTCTGGGTGTGGATAACCGCGTTGTCAGCCCCAACACCCGCGCCATCATCGCCCTGGCCGTCATCTACGGCGCCTTCCTGGCCGAAATCTTCCGCGCCGGCATCGAATCTATCTCCAAAGGGCAGATGGAAGCCGCCCGCTCCCTGGGCATGACCTACACCCAATCCATGCGCTACATCATCCTGCCCCAGGCCATCCGTAACATCTCCCCCGCTCTGGGCAATGACTTCATCGCGATGCTCAAAGATTCCTCCCTCGTCTCTGTGCTGGCGGTGCGTGACATTACCCAACTGGCCCGGCTGCACGCCGGCAGCACCTTCCGCTTCCGCGAATCCTACCTGGTACTCACCTTTCTCTACCTGGCCATGACCATCATTCTCAGTTTGCTGCTGCGCTGGTATGAACAACGCATCGGCAAAGATCGGGGTTGATTGACACACAAACCTGACAGGTCTTTGGAGACCTGTCAGGGTAACCGTTCAGACCTGACAGGTTTTTACCAGTTCAACTTGAAACTTTGCAGGCCAAAAACCTGTCAGGTCTCTTGAGGGACTGAACACTTACCCTGTCAGGTTTACGAGGTTCACCATGAGCGACGAAATCATAATCATTGATAATTTACACAAATACTTCGGCAGCATTGAAGCCGTCAAAGCTGTCAACTTGCAGGTCAAACGCGGCGAAGTGGTCGTCATCGTCGGCCCCAGCGGCTCCGGCAAAAGCACCGTCTTGCGCTGCATCAACCACCTGGAAGTCCCCACCAGCGGCGCGGTTTACATAGACGGCGTGCATCTGGAAGACAAACAGACTGACATCAACAAGGTGCGCGCCGAGGTGGGCATGGTTTTTCAGCAGTTCAACCTCTTCCCCCACCTGACGGTGCTGGAAAACGTGACCATCGCCCAA
The DNA here is from genome assembly GCA_013112725.1 of Chloroflexota bacterium. Classification (GTDB taxonomy): domain Bacteria; phylum Chloroflexota; class Anaerolineae; order Promineifilales; family Promineifilaceae; genus CAADGU01. The sequence continues at coordinate 3,625 of JABFFZ010000053.1, read as the reverse complement.
CGCAAGGTGCGCAAACGCAGCAAAGAAGAAGCTGAACAAATCGGCATGGAGCAGTTGCGGCACGTAGGCATTCCCGAAAAAGCCAGTGCCTACCCACGCCAGCTATCCGGCGGGCAGCAGCAGCGCGTGGCCATTGCTCGCGCGTTAGCCATGCAGCCCAAAATCATGCTCTTTGACGAACCCACCAGCGCGCTCGACCCGGAGATGATCAAGGAAGTGCTGGACGTGATGCTGCAACTGGCGGAGGAAGGGATGACGATGGTCGTCGTCACCCACGAAATGGGGTTTGCTCGCGCCGCCGCCCGCCGTGTAGTCTTCATGGACAACGGCCAGGTGGTGGAAATTGACACACCGCAGGTATTGTTTGACAGGCCGCAACACGGCCGGACGAAATTGTTCTTGAGCAAAATCTTGAAGCATTAACGTTAACGTTCGTAGTAGGCGATTTATCGCCGTCAAAAGGCGATAAATCGCCTACTACAAACGGAAAGTCAGCATGACCGAACTGATGCACAAACCCGGCTTCCTGGGCACGGCCGCTAACTGGGCCGCCGATATGACACTGGTGTTGATGATCCTCATTGGCGTGGCGCTGACGGTGGGCGTGGTGATGGCCCGGCGGCAGAAGTACCAGACCCATCGCTGGATTCAAACCACTTCCGTGGCCCTGAACGTCATCCTCGTCCTCTGGCTGATGATTTTGCCGTACCGGGATTTTGTGGCCCCCGGTGTGCCGAATTTATTGGGTGAGCCCTTTTACCTGGTCACCACCCTGCATGGCATCGTCGGCTTTTTTGCCTTTGTGCTAGGGGTGTTTATCGTCCTGCGAGCCAATGGGCTGATGATTAACGCCCTCAAGTTCAACAATTACAAACTGTTCATGCGCGTTTCCTACGCCCTGTATATGCTCACCATATTCCTGGGGCTGCTGGTCTATTACTTCTGGTTCATCAATAACCCCAATCCACCAACGTATGGTTTCCTCACACCCCTCTCCACCGGAATTTAATGAGGCAACAGGGTAAGCACCAATGGCAGGTCATGTTCGGGATCCCCATTTAGCGGCGAATCCATGACCTGGCCATCAGCCGTATGGTAATGATGAGGGTGTGAAGACAGGTGAGAGAAATGTTCTTTGTTGTCCCATCGCTCCACTGGTTTGCCATGATGTAAAAGCTGGTAAGCATAGTCTGTATGCCCCTGGTTGCAATACAGCCGAATTTGCAGTTCACGGCCGTTTACCATCTCCATTCACACCTTGAACGTGAATTGCTGGTCAGAGAACCGGTTGAATTCCAGGATTCTTACTTGTTGGCACAAAGGGGAAAGCTGTAAAGTGGAAACGACAAACCCCAACAACTGGGCAGCCTGTTTCATAGACTGGCCTCTGCCTGAATGCTTAACCAGTTATGGAGCATGTCCTGAGCTATTTTCCATTCCAGTGCATCCTCTTCTTCTTGCATCACCGCTTCGTTTAGCGCCGGGTCTGGGTTTTGGGCTAAAATGTCGGCGCGGACTTGAAGATAGGTCAGAAACTGTTCATAGGTCATACCATAGTGCGCTTGCAGGCGGTTAATGGTATCCTGATATTGCTGGATATGTTGGGTGGTATAGTTGCGCGCCATTTCGGCCACGGCCGTATCCACATCCGCAAACAGGCCCCGCTGAATAAATGGTTCAATCATCTCAGGCATTGTCATCATGGCTATATTTCCTTATATCCAATGAGTAATGCAATTTTCCAAATCGCATCTCAAATGAAAAACTTGCTCCACATATAAGCGAAACCTTTTGTATGGCCGCATTATAACAAAAATGAATCAGACAGAGATATTGCGTTTCTTGCAAGAACGGGTCAGTGAAGACGAACTCAAAACCATCTGCTTTCACCTGCAAGTGGATTATGAAAGCCTGCCGGCCGTCGGCAAGGCGGGCAAGGGGTTGGAACTGATCAAATTCATGCAGCGGCGCGGCCGTTTGCCGGAACTGGAAGCGATCCTCAGCCGCTTGGGGGCGGTGGGCGAGGGCACGCCGGACAGCGTGAAACCGTACCTGAAAGTGATTGCCCAGCGCACCAACCGCCTGGCGCTGGCCCCGCTGGACCCGCAAGGGCGGGACGCGGCCGCCATCTCCCTGGAACAGGTGTTTATCAACCTGGACGCAGGCTCGGCAACTTACAAAACCGCCCATGCCGAACAGGAAAATGTGACCATTCACCAGCGGTACAGCGCCGCCCTGGCGCACATCCATTACCGGCCACGCCTGGTTCTGTTAGGCGACCCCGGCTCCGGTAAATCTACGCTGCTGCGCTTTTTGACGCACTGCCTGGCGCAGCACGCCCTGGCCCCGGATAAGGAGTGGACAAAACTGCTGCGCTGGACACAGGAAAAAACGCCCACGTTCGTAGTAGGCGATTTATCGCCGTCAGAAGGCGATAAATCGCCTACTACGAACAAAGAAGAGTGCCATTGGACAATGGGGGGACTGCTGCCGGTGCTGGTGGAACTGCGCGATTTTGCGGCCACGCCGTTTGCGCCCCATTCCCCGACGGCTGTCTGGCAATACATTGAAAACCGGCTGCGGGCGGAGGGCTTTGACGAAGCCGTGCCCGCCCTGCACGCGCTGGCCCGGCAGGGGCGGTTGCTGCTGCTGCTGGATGGGGTGGATGAAGTGCCGTTGGAACAGCGCCCGGCGGTGTGGCAGGCCATTGCCGCCCTGAGTGAAGGGCCGTACCTGGAGAACCGCTGGGTAGCCACCTGCCGCATCCTCTCCTTTGCCGCCGCCGAAGCGCCCAAGGGTGTGCCGGTACAGACGTTGCAGCCGCTCAACAAAGAGCAGATTGACCAGTTCATTAGCAGTTGGTATGGGGTGCTGGCGGAAACGGGGGAATTGGGCGCAGAGCAGGCCAGACAGATGACGGGGCAGTTACAAACGGCCGCCCGCCGCCCCCGCTTGCAACCGCTGGCCGAAAACCCGATGCTGCTGACCATTATGGCCCTGGTGCAGACGTATCACGGCACGCTGCCCGACGAACGCGCCCGGCTCTACCAGGCGTGTGTGGAGACGCTGCTGCTGCGCTGGCAGCGGCACAAAGAAACCGGCCCCGGCGCGGAGATGCCGGACGTTCTGGCCGAGTTGGGCGTCAACCAGCAGCAGTTGGAGCGGCTGCTGTGGGAGATCGCCTGGAAGGCCCACAGCCGGGCCGCCGACCGGCAGGAGTCGGCCGATATTGCCGAGACGGAGGTGATGGGCATTGCCAAAAACCACCTGGGCAGTTACCAGAAGGCGGAGCAGTTTGTGGAGTATACAGAGCGGCGGGCGCATTTGCTGGTGGGGCATGGCGGGCAGCAGCAGCGCGTGTATCGCTTTCCGCATCGCACCTTTCAGGAATACCTGGCGGCCTGTTATGTGGCTTCGCAGCGGGATTTTTCGCGGGGCGCGCCGAAGCTGGCGCAGCGCGGGGATAGCTGGCGCGAGGTGCTGAACCTGGCGGCGGGTACGCTGGTGTTTAACCAGAGCAACGTAGAGAAGGCGCTGGACGGCATCCGCGAGGTGCTGCCGGAGCGGGTACCGGCAGCGGCGGATACGGGCGGCTGGTACCGGGTGTGGCTGGCGGCGGAGATGA
>JABFFZ010000052.1 GCA_013112725.1 Chloroflexota bacterium | reverse complement strand
TCCAGACCGGTGCGACTTGAGCCTGTTTCAATTGGGTCTTGACTTGTTGGAGCATTTTCTTAATGAATCCATGGAAATTCCTGTGGCTTTCTCTATGCCGCAGGCATCACATTAAAAATGTACGGTAGTGAAGCCCCGGACTATTTAACGCAAAGAACGCAAAGAGCGCAAAGAGAAGAAAGATAACGGCTGTACCCCGTGTGCAAATGACCAAAACTCTGGTAGATTCTGCCAAAATAGAACGCTCGTTTTTTATCTTGAAAATTTCCCAATCCGCGTCCATCTGCGTTCTATTCCCGGAGGAACTCGATGGAAATTGTAGACTTACTCATTACCAATGCCAGCCAGGTCTGTGTTATTCCAGGGACGGATGGCCCGCAGCGCGGTGACCGACTGGGCGACCTGGGGCTGATCGCCAACGGCGCGATAGCGGTGGCCGACGGCAAAATAGTGGCCGTGGGCGATACGGCCGTACTCACAGCCCACTACTACGCGCCACAGGTCATAAACGCCCACGGCCGTGCCGTTATCCCTGGCTTCGTAGACCCCCACACCCACATCCCCTGGCTGGGCGACCGCGCCGCCGAGTTTGAGCAGCGTATTGCCGGGGCCAGCTACATGGAGATCATGGCCGCCGGCGGCGGCATTATGTCAACCGTTCGGGCCACCCGCCAGGCCAGTGTGGCCGACCTGGTGGCCGACAACCTGCCCCGGCTGGCGCGCATGTTGCAATATGGCACCACCAGCGCCGAAACCAAGACCGGCTACGGCCTGGAAACGGCCGCCGAACTGCGCCAGCTAGACGCCATCGCTGCCCTGCACAACGCACAGCCCATCGAACTGACGCCCACTTTTTTACCGGCCCATGCCATACCAGCGGAGTATCACGGCCGTACCGAAGCCTACGTGCAGTTGGTCATCAAGGAGATGCTGCCCGCGGGCGCTACCTGGGCAAAGGAACACCACACCTCCCTCTTCTGCGATGTTTTTTGTGAACAGGGCGTTTTTGACGTAGAGCAGACCCGGCGCATTCTTATCGCCGCCGCCGCGCTGGGCTACCGGCTAAAAATCCACGCCGACGAATTTGTGGGGTTGGGCGGCACGAAGCTGGCGGTGGAATTGGGGGCAATTTCCGCTGACCATCTGGTCAAAACCCCGGCTGAAGATATTGTCGCCCTCGGACTGGGTGACACCATTGCTGTGGGGCTGCCCGGCACCCCCTTTGGTCTGGCCGAAGCCGACTACACCCCGGCCAAAGCCATCTTGCAGGCAGGTGGGGCGCTGGCGCTGGCAACCGATTGCAACCCCGGCACGGCCTGGTGTGAATCCATGCAAATGGTCATCGCCCTGGCCTGCCGCACTATGAAGCTGACGCAGGCGCAGGCATTGGCTGCGGCCACGCTAAATGCCGCCCACGCCATTGGCCGGGGGCACGAAGTTGGCAGCCTGGAGCCGGGCAAACAGGCAGACCTCCTCATTCTGGACACGGCCGATTACCGGCAATTGGGCTACCGCTTTGGCACAAATCTGGTGCAGATGGTGATGAAGAATGGGAAGGTGGTAATCGGTGAACGGTGAACGGCAATCGGTCAGTCACTCGTCACTCGTCACTTGTCATTCCGCCCACCCCATCACCTGCTCACCCTTTCACCTGTGCACGAACGGGTTGAGAAGGGGATTAACAACCGTAATCCACACCCCCACCCCCTTTGGAAACAGCTATAATTCGGCCTTATGGAAACGACGGAGTTGGATCAGCAGCCAGAGGAAGTGGCCGGGCACACGGCCGTGCCCACCCCCGACAAACGCTTTCAAAATGCCATCCGCCTGATGGTGGGGGCGCTGGTACTGCTCATTCTCATCAGCGCCCTGCCCGGCCTGAATCTGCGTTTTGCCGGCGACCGGCTGCAAACGTTTACCACCATTTTCCTGGGCATTTTCATTGAAGCCGTGCCCTTCCTGCTGGCGGGGTCGCTCGTCTCCGGTTTTATCGCCGTTTTTGTTGACCAAAACATCATTGCCCGCTACGTACCCCGCCGGGCTGTGCCCGCCGCCTTCACCGGGGCGCTGATGGGCTTTGCCTTTCCGGTGTGTGAATGTGGCGTAGTGCCCGTCACCCGCCGCCTGTACCAGAAAGGGCTGCCGCTGCCAGTGGGCATTGCCTTTTTGCTCAGCGCCCCGGTGATCAACCCGGTGGTGCTGGTTAGCACCTATGCCGCTTTTGGCTTTGGGCCAGTGTTAATTGGGCGCTACCTGCTGACGTTTGTTATCGCTTTTCTGGTGGGGCTGGTATTCCACTTTGCCAAACCGGCTGAAGTGTTGCGCTCGCCGGAGGAGACGGGCATTGGCCTGCCAGACAGCTACCACGCGCCGGAAGCAGCGGCTAAAGGGGAAAAACGGGCGTGGACGGCCGTTGTCACCGCCGCCGATGATTTTCTGGACATGGCCCGCTACTTGATCATCGGCTCTATGTTGGCGGCGGGGATGCAGACCTTTGTCTCCCAGGCAGTGCTGCTGCAATTTGGCAGCAGCCCGGTCTTGTCAGTGGTAGCCATGATGGTGTTGGCCTTTGTACTGTCCATCTGCTCCACCGTAGATGCCTTCCTGGCGCTCTCCTTTGCCGGCACGTTTACCACTGGTTCCATCCTCAGTTTCCTGGTCTTTGGGCCGATGGTTGATATCAAAAGCGCCATGATGTTCCTGGGCGTCTTCCGCCGCCGCATCGTCCTTTATCTCATTTTGCTGCCGCTATTGTTTACATTGCTGTTTACGTTGATTATCAATCTGTTCTTGACGTAGCAGATATCCAGACATCCGATTTCTCTGAAAAATCGGATGTTTATGGACACCACCATGCGCCTGAAAACAATTGCCAAAGTCATTCTCTTTCTCAGCCTGGGACTTTTCCTGGTCAGCCGGTTGAGTAATGGCACGTTGAGCTTTTATATCCATCCGCGCTTTAATCCACTCACGGCCGTTGCCGCCCTCACCTTCATCTTCATTGGCCTCATCTATGCCTATCAGCACCGCCAAATCATCCTCACCGGAGCAGATGAACACGACCATGACCATCACGGCCATGATCACGATCACGGACACAGCCACGATCTTTCCTGGCTGGCATTGGGAATCCTGGCAATTCCGGTGCTGCTGGGGGCGATGGTGCAGCCCAAACCATTGGGGGCAGCGGCGCTGGGAAATCGGGAGATCAACACCGGCCTGCTCGCTTCCGCGCCTGCACCCAGCGGCAGCCAGTTAGCCGTTATCCCCACCGCCGGGGAGCGCAATATCCTGGATTGGCTCTACCTATTCCGTGCCAGCCCCGATATAGCCGCGTTTAACGGTGAGCCGGTGCATGTGATCGGCTTTGTCTACCGGGACGACCGCTTTGCCGCCGATGAATTTATGGTCAGCCGCTTCACGGTGAGCTGCTGCGTGGCCGACGCCGCCCCCATTGGCCTGATCGTGCGCTGGCCCCATGCGCCGGAACTGGCGGCCGATCAATGGGTAGAGGTGACGGGGACGTTCCTGGCCGGGGCATTTAACGGTAACGAGATGCCCCTGCTAATCGCGGATGAGGTGGTTATCACCGATGCCCCCGCGCAGCCTTATTTGTACCAGTAATCGGTAAACGGTAATCAGCGCAAAACGGAAATGATGTCAGTTTCAAAGTTTGATGCGGTGGTGTGGTTGGTGATGACCCTGTTGGCCGGGTTGGTGACGGCCGTGATTTTCCTGGGCAGCCGGGTGGGGCTGGCGGTGGTGGGGCAGACGCCGCCGCCGGGGGCAGCCCATGTTTCCACACAGACGCAAATTCGAGTGCAGTTTGAGGAGACGATGGGCAGTGCGCCGGACACGGCCGTGACCCTCTCCCCCTTCATCTCCGGTACAACCAGGCTGGAAGGGGATACTCTCATTTTCCAGCCGCTCACGCCGCTGTCGTCAGATACCGTTTATGAGGTAGTCGTCCATGCCGGTATTCAAGGCGCAAACGGCCGTACCCTCCACAACCCGCTCACCTGGCAGTTCCAGACCGGCCAACCGCGCATCCTTTTCATCAAACCAGACCCGGAAGGGCCTGATCAGCTTTTTGTGGCCGACGCCGATGGCCGCCAGCCGCCGGTGCAGTTGAGCCAGGCCTATGCCACCGTCCTCGATTTTGCCGCCGCCCCGGACAGTTCTCAAATCGCCTATACCGTCCTCACCAACGACCAACAAATGAGCGGCACGGCCGACCTGTGGCTGATGAACGCCGATGGCTCTAACCAGCGCATGTTGCTGGCCTGCCCGGAAGCGATGTGCAGCCGCCCGGTGTGGACACCGGACGGCCGTCGCCTGGTATACGAGCGGCGCGAAATTTTGAACCCCGGCGCGCCGCCGGGCAACCCCCGCCTCTGGTGGCTGGACGTAGCCAGCGGCCAGACGGTGCCCGTTTTTCAAGACAGCCAGTTGTTGGGCCTGTTTGCCGCCATTTCGCCGGACGGCCGTTGGCTGAGCTACGTCTCCCCCACCGACCAGGGCATCCAGCTATACAACCTGGAAGATGGCTCTGGGCTGCTGGTGCCGAACAAGATGGGCACGGCCGTATCCTGGCACCCCGGCAGCGACCGGATTGCCCTGGCGGATATTGTCACCGCCGAGACCGATTGGGGCGTGGTCATTTCTACCGTCTCTATCCCGGATGGCGACGTGACCACCCTCAGCCGGTCGGAACGGGGTGGGCTGGATGTGGACGATAGCAATCCAGCCTGGTCGCCGGACGGCAACCGTCTGGCTTTTGGCCGCAAGCAGGCGCGCAGCGCCATGGGCCGCCAGTTGTGGTTGATGGATGCGGACGGCGCGGCCGTTGTCCCCCTCAGCGGCGACCCGGATATTCATCACAGCGCGTTTTTCTGGTCGCCAGACGGCCGTACCCTTCTCTACCAGCGGTATAATCTCAAAGAACTATACGCCCAACCCAGCGTCTGGGTCATAGACATCCAGACCGGCCAAACCACCGAAATCGCCTACCCGGCCACGCAGCCGGCCTGGCTGCCGTAATGGGTTGAATTCTAGAGTTGTCAAATTTACATGTGAAATTTGACAACTCTCTCTGGTGATATAAAAAACGCCAGTGTCCAGTGAGTAATTGGGTAATTGGGAAATTGAGTAATTGGGTAATCGGTTCAACGGACTTCGGATCACGCACCTGAAGGGCGCCATGACAGAAAATGTAATTGAAACGAAGGGGCTGACGGTCTATTACGGCCGTCAGCGCGGCATCCTCAATGTAGACCTGACCGTGCAAAAAGGAGAGGTCTACGGCTTTTTGGGGCCGAATGGGGCCGGCAAGACGACCACGCAGCGGGTGCTGCTGGATGTGATTCGCCCGGTGAGCGGGCAGGCCTGGCTGTTTGGGCTGGACTGCCAGAAGGAGGGGGTGACGGCGCGGCAGCGGGTAGGCTATCTGCCCGGTGAATTGAACCTGTATGAAAACATGAAGGCCTATCAATTTTTTGACACGGTAGAGGCCATGCGTGGCAAAAATGGGGACAAATCGTACCGTGAGGCGATTTGCCAGCGGCTGAATCTGGATACCGGGCGCAAAATCCGGGAGTATTCGCGGGGGAATAAACAAAAGGTGGGGGTGGTAGTGGCCTTTATGAACAAACCCAACCTGCTCATCCTGGATGAACCGACCAGCGGCCTGGACCCGTTGGTGCAGCAGACGGTGTTGGAACTGGTACGCGAGGCAAAGGCCGACGGCCGTACCGTCTTTTTCTCCTCCCATATCCTGTCGGAAGTGCAGGAAGTGTGCGACCGGGTGGGCATTATCCGCGACGGGCAATTGGTAGCCACAGAGCGAGTGGAGACGCTCATCAAACAGCAGTTCAAACGGCTGCGGCTGAGCTTTGCCACCTTGCCACCCGCCGACGCCTTTGCCCTGGATGGCGTTACCGAAACGGCCCGTGATGAGCAAAGCGTGACCCTGGAAATTCGGGAAAACTTGAATGGGGTGTTGCGTACGGCCGTGACCTACCATGTGCTGGATATTGACACGATACCCGTCACATTGGAAGAGGTGTTTTTAGCTTACTATGGTGGCAAGTAGTAGAAACAGGTTTGTAGTAGGCACTTCAGTGCCGTGAGAAGGCGATGAAGTGCCTACTACAAACGTACAAACTTGTTCTGTAGGAGAAGGCATCATGCTCCGTTTACTCTGGCAAGAATTACAATTCCGGCGCAACGGCATCATTGGTTGGGGGATCGGTATCTCTTTTTACGCAGTGCTATATGTGGGACTCTACCCCAGCTTTGGTGACCAGTTAGCCCTTTTTGATATGGGTGAGATGGCCTTTTACGAGGCTCTGGGCATCACCGACATGACTTCTTTTGCCGGGTATGTAGCCAGCACCTATGTGAACCTGGCGCCCATTTTGTTGAGCATTTATGCCATTCTCAGCGGCAGCGGCACATTGGCTGGTGAGGAAGATGAGGGCAAACTGGAACTGATGGTAACACTGCCCATCCCGCGCTGGCAAATTGTAACGGCCAAGGCATTGGCTACGGCCGTCGCCCTCTTTCTCATCCTGACCATTGTGGGCCTGGCCGCTGCCGGCATCTTTTCGGCTATTGCCAGCCAGGTGGAAACGCCGGTCACGGCCGTTGATATGTTTCTCAGCGCCCTCTACATGTGGCCCCTGGTGATGGTTGTGGCCATGATCAGCCTGCTCATGGGGGCGTATCTGCCCAACCGGCGCACGGCGGCGCTGGCAGCCACCGTCATTTTTGTGGGCAATTACTTTGGCAACAGTCTGGCGAATATGTACAACGCATTGGACGCCATCAAGCCGCTGTTAATCTTCACCTACTACGACAATGCGCCGGCGGTGCTGACAGAGGGGCAGGCCATAGCGGATATAGCCGTATTGGTGGGCATCTCTCTCGTTTTAATTCTGCTGGCAGTGTGGGCCTTCCAGCGGCGGAACATTACGGTGGGGGCGTGGCCCTGGCAGCGGGCGAAAGTGGTTTAAGAAAGACCTGACAGGTAAGCAACCTGTGGTTGCTCACCTGTCAGGTATAGTACATTTACTCTTCCTTAATAATGGCCGGCAGGTAAATGAAGTTGTCTAGTACAGGGGCGTTCACCACTTCAATCACGGCCGTAACCGAATCGCTGCCTACTACATTCACGGCCGTCAGCGTCACCGTGTAGCTGCCCGTTGCCGTGAACGTATGTGTCGGGCTGACTTCACTCACCACAGGTGAACCGTCGCCAAAGTCCCAGGTATAGGAGATGGGCGGTGTACCCACGGTAAGGTTGGTAAAGCTGACCGGTTGGTTGACGACGGCCGTCAAGGTAGCCGTGAACACAGCCGTTGGCGCAACCGGCGCTCCGTCAATGGTGATCATGCTGCTGGCAGTGTCGCTGCCAAAGGGGCTGTTCACCGTCAACGTCACCGTGTACGTGCCGGAAATGGCATACACATGCGCCGGGTTTTCCAGGGTGACAACAGGCGTACCATCACCGAAGTCCCATACATAACTTAGCTCCGGCGTTCCTTGTGACTGGTTGGTGAACGATACAGGTGTTTGGGCTGAAGCCGTAACGGGATGGGTGAAGACGGCCGTTGGCGCTAACCCCACCCGCACTACATCCGTAGCCACATCTGACCCGGCATTATTGGTCGCCGTCAGCGTTACGGTATAGTCACCCACCGAACCATAGGTGTGCGTGGGGTTTTCCAGGCCAGACAGCGGGCTGCTATCGCCAAAGTCCCAGGTGTAGGTGATGGGGTCGCCCGTGGAGGTGTTGGTGAACACGGCCGTGCTGCCCAACACCAGCGGCCCATTGTGCGTAAAGGCGGCTGTTGGGGCTACATTTGTACTCATTGGCACAAACAACGGCCCCATGAAACAAGGATAAGTAACAGGGTTTGGCTCGCCGCTAATCGTCCAGCAGTAGTAATCCGGCGCCGTCGCATCCGTCATCGCCTGCGGCACATACCACAGCACAATGTTTTCGCTGTTGATGCTCTCCCCATTCAGGTACAGATGTGGCCCCTGCTGATGGTTGTCGTTGCAGCAGCCGCTGGAAAACACATACAGGTCCGTGTCCCCTTCGTTGGCATGGTGCAGCACCGGATATAAGAAGGGATTGTCGCCCTCGCCATTGGGGAATTGCCCCACATCCTGCACAATGTAATACCCCATACCACTGACCGTGTCTTCTACCTTCCAACTGTACCCGTTGGCGTCAATCTGGTGTGGCCCATGCCCGGTTTCCGCATACGGTACCAGGTAATCTTCGGTGGTCATCGCCTGCCAGGCGGCCCCGTCCCACCGGCTGAACAGGTCGTTCTCATCGCCATCCACAGCGATGTTGATGCGCAGCACTGGCCGGTAGAGAGAGTTGGTGCCACACCCTTTGCCGTAGGCGGCGCTCACCGGCCGAAAACTGCCATCGGCATAGAAGCGGATGCGCTGCTCGTACCGGTAGTTGCAGGGGTTGCCCCAGTTGCCCATACGGAAATCCTGCACTACCTCAAAGCCGATCACGTTGCTCTGCTCATCCAGCAAATCCAATATCTGGGTAGCGCCATAGGGGTAGATGGTGAACCCACCGCCGCCGCTGCTGCATCCGGTGGAATCCTGGTAGCCGCTGCTGCCATAGTCGGCGTGCCACTCCACCAGCTTGATGCTGGTGATGGCCGGCGCGCCGTTGTAGGTGACGTTGTACACGTTCAGGCCGTCGTTGTTGGTGGTGACGTAGCTGAGCGACCAGCCGTCGCGGCTGACGGAGAGGGGATTGTTGCAGTCGGTAGGCACAAAGGGTTCAAATTCACCCACAGGCGGCGCTTCTGTCCAGTAGATGCCAGCCAGTTCTTCGGTCGTCAGGTCTACCACCGCCCACAGGATACGGCCGTCGCCCACAGCGAAAGTTGGCGCCACACACAGATGCTCCCCACCGCAAGCGGTGTCTAGCAGGCCGGCGTCTACGGCCGCCAGCACTTTCCCGGCTGCCGGTTTGTAGCCCAGCGCGGCAATCACTTCCGGCGCGTTGGTGGCGATCTCCAGCGACAGGTCATGCAGCCGTTTGTTGATGCCGGGGCGTAGATGCGGCTGGCGCAGTACGTCCAGCACTTCCCCCGTATCCAGCCGGACGAAGGCGGTCACGGCCGTATCCACGTCCCACAGGTAGATTTCCACCTGGCGGCAGTCGGTGGCCGCGCAAGCACTCAACGCCGCCGGGTAAGGGCCCAGCACCACCCGGCTGACGCCAAATACTTCGGCGCGATGGCCGGAGGTGAAAGCCTGTACCCGTGCATCGGCCAGCGCCAGGTTTTGGGCGGTCTGCTGTTCGGGCGTCATCTGGGCGGCAATGGGTACGGCCGTCATCTTCCCCCGTACTTCTGCCGCCGGTTTGAGCAGAACCAGGGCGGCCACGGCCGTTAACAGCCCAACCACCACTATCATTAAAAGCAATCGTTTCATACTGCACCTCTTTGGAAAATATTGGTGGCAAAATTTGCCGAATCGGTAAGCGCCTCAGGGCGGGCACAGTTTAGCACTCCGCAAGGTCAATCGCAACTAAGGATTACGTGATTTGGTACTTACGGGGGCTGTTTGCACAAAAAACGGCCGTCTCCGCAGCCATGATTGGGGAAGACGGCCGTTGCTCTTGGAGGAACAACAGTGAGAGTTGGGCATGAATACCCAACTCTCACACATACCGGTTTACGGTTTCAGAATGATGGGTAGATAGAGGACAGTTTGGCCGGCAGTTGTTGTCAGGGTAGCGCTGGCTGTGGCATTACTGTCATGCGTAGAGGTCGCCGTTACAACCACAGCATCACTCTGTCCGGCGGCAACGGTTGTCGGGATCGCCACGTGAACCATGACAGTGGCCGATTCACCAGCCGCCAGCGTCAAGCTACTACCGCCGGGCAACGTTGCCGTCCAGGTATGCGCCCCAAACGTCAGGTCGAAGGTGTCGGCCGTATTACCGGTGTTGGTAATCGTCATGGCATACATCATGGTATGCCCTGGCGCGCCAGTAGCCGCCATATCGCCAGACATGGAAACGCCATAGATGGTTGCCAGTCCGGTCGTCAGGTCTACTGAGTCAGTCGCGGTGGCATCATTGGCAGAAGTGGCCGTTACCGTCACCACGTCTTCATCATTGCCGGAAGCGCCAGCCGGAATATCCACCCACACCATGACCGAGCCTGTTTGACCAGGATCAACCGTGACGCTGTTGGCAGACAGGGTGGTGTCCCAGTTATTGCCGCTTAACATCAGGTTGTAGGTGTCGGCCACGTTGCCGGTATTGGCAATGTCAACGGTGTAAGTCACCGTCGTGCCTGGGTCGCCGGCCAGTACGTCGGGATCGGCGCTCACATCAACGCCGTAGGTGGCAGAAGCAATGACATGCATCACCACTTGAGCTGGGGCCACGTTATTGTCGAACGTGCCGGCAAAGCGGATTTCGGCCGTGTAGGTACCGGTCTGGGTGATGACAGACGCATCGAAGATGATGTTCACCGCCTCCGATTCGCCAGCGTTCACCGTCCCGGTGGCCGGATCCTCATGCAGCCACAGGGCATCTGTGCTTCCTTCAAGCAGTTGGATAGCCAGATCTTCACCTTGTAGGCTCCAACTTGAACCAGGCGCGGAAAAGGAATACGCGCTGCCAAAAACGCTGCTTCCCGGCGTGTTAGGATTATTGTCCTGGAAGCCAGTCTCCCAGAAGAAATCGTCCGTGGAAAAGCCGGTGTCATTGTAGATTTCTACCCAGAAAGTTCCTGGCCCCAACGTAACCGGATTATCCAGCGTCAGCGTATGGAAATACTCATGGACGCCGAACAAAATAATACCGGTTTGCACACGTTCGGCGAGTACGGCCGTTTCGGTGGAGATAACCGCGCCGGGTAGCCCACCATTGTCTTGATGGAAGATCACCGTGATATTGTCAGGCACCGGAGCATCGGCCGGGAAGTAACCAGACCAGATGTTGATGCCGCCAATGGTATGTTCCTCAGAGAAGGCGAAATTATCCGCCAACACCTGGGGGCCGCCACATAGATCACAAGACACATCGGTGAAGATGCCATTGGCCTGACTCGGTTGTTGGTCAAGCAAAAGGCCATCACCCAATGCCGGGACACGGATGAATGGCGGATAGATGGGCGCACTGCTGCCGAAGTCCAGCAGATCTGCCAGAGCCGAGTTCTCAGCGCCAGTACCTACCGCTGAAGGAACAGCGGCACGGAAACCAAATGGCGAACCGGTTTGCCGGTCAGACAGTTCAAAGTCAAATGCTGCCGTCCCCGTGTTATTGAGGGTTAACGAGTCGGTCAACACCTGCCCTATGGCCAGGGTGCGCTCATAAGAGGCGGGGCTGTATTCCAGAATGGCCACGATGGGGGTCAGGGCAAAGTCTGTTACCACTGTCTGCCCGGCAGTCACCGTTACCGAAGCCGTTTCATCGAAGTAGCCAGCCGCCGTCACCAGGAAATCATACGTTCCCGGCTGCACAGCCAGGGCATAACTATTCCCACTGAGCATGACATCAAAGCCACCAGGTCCGGTCACGTGGATGTCCGCATTGAGCGGATCATTTGTCCAGGCATCTGTAATGTCGCCATTGAGGAAGCCGCAAGTGGGGCAGCTCAGGTGCATGGTCAGCGGCATGGTGTCTACCACATTGACGAAGTTGCCGCGGAAGGAAAGGGTGGCGTAGAAGGTGCCTACCTGGTACATGGAGCGGGCATCAAAGACTAACTCAAAGGTGGTTGAGCTAAAGCCCGGCACCGTACCGGAATCAGGCACAGCATAAGCCCACTGTTGGCCGGTGGAAAAGCCGGTTTCGATGCCCGTAATCAGGTTTATCCACAATTCTCTTCCGTCCGGAAGCCCATCGGAATCCAGGTCGGCGCTGTTTTGCCCATCCAGGAAGCCACGGAACACGGTGCGGTTATCATTACCCAACACCATAGCCGCCTGGTTTGGCGCCGGCGTGGTGGTATATCCGGCCAAAGCCTCAAACCCGGCTAATGGTTCCACGCGCTGCCCATAGATGCCAAAGATAAAGCCATCCAGATTGGTGAACTCAGGCACATCATTGGGGTCGGTGAAGATTGGATGTGCGTCATCCCACCAATACACCGGATCAGGGGGATCGTTATCATCAGCTATCCAGGTAAAGCCAAGCGTGGCCCACAGGGGGTTTGAGGTATCGAAACCGACAACCCAGGTGTGTGCGATTAACTTTCCACCACCCAGCACATAGTTATTGAGGGCCGTGAAGGTGGTTGCAGGCGGGCCAAAGTTGTCATCCGCAAAGATCACCAGATCCCACGTACCGCTGTTCAGGCTGGCTTCAAAGCCGGCAAAATCACCATTGTTATGCAAGGTGTAAGCCATGCCAAGCGCCTGCAGCGCACTTTCCACATGGGTGGGGGTATGTTGTGGATCGTCGGCATACACAAGGATGTTGCCACCTGCCGGGACAGCCGGTTGCCATCTGTAAGCTGAAGGATAGGCAACGGCCGTACCGCTGGCGGTATTGGCGCGCATTTCCACACCTTCGGTAGCCTGGTACAACGTGGTTGTGGTGCCGTTCGGGCCTAACGGCCGTAACTGGAACGGCCCACTATAGCCACCAATTCTTACCTCAAAGTCCAGCGGCGCGGCGCCGGTGTTGGTCACGGTGACAGTGTTAGAAACCACGTCACCAATTTCCATGAACTCTTCCACCGAGGCGGGGCTGTAGGAGAGGATGGCCGTGTCGGCCCACAGGGCGAAGTCTTGGGTGGTAGTGGCGCCGGTAGTGATGTTGACAACGGCCGTGTCACTCAAATACCCTGGCGCACTGGCTGTCAGGAAATACTGTCCTGACGCGAGTTGGATGGTGTAGAAGGAGACATCTTCCAGGGTGAAGTCAAACCCACCGGTGCTGGTGATCTGGACAGACCCAACCAGTGGCAGACTTGTCGCCGCGTCAGTGATGTTACCTTGCAGCGTACCACATGTGGCACAGGTCACAGTCAGGGTAAGCGGCACGTACACCTGCAACTGGGGCGCATCCACCAGTATCTTCAGTTGCGCCGTGTATTGTCCGGGAATCGGCACCTGGGCGGCATCGAAGGTCACATCAACTGGGAAGCTGCCATTGGCCGGCACCGTACCCGTGATCGGGTCTTCACTTACCCAGGGCACATCTGTCTCGGTAATTTCAAAACCGAGCCAGGAAACCTGGGGCGTCCCGCCGGGCATCGTCTGCCCCAGAACACCAATCAGCGTGGTGTTGCCGGTGCTGCGATCCACTGCCCGTAGTTCGGGCTGGAAGGAGCTGCCGTTAAAGGCTGCCATGTACAGGGTGTCTGTGTCCGGATCCCAGCCCATGCCCTGGCCGAAGTTGGCGTCGAAACCAATCGAACCAATGATGGTGCCGGCGCCGGTGTTCTTGTCAATCCACAGCAGCACATCGGCAATAATATCGTACCCCCACAGGTCGCCATTGCCGTCTACCGCCAGAGCGATCAGACAACCACCGTTGGTTATATTGCCAACCAGGGTAGCCACGCCGGTGGGCGGGTCAATGGTATACAGGGAGGAGTTGCCACAATTCGTCGTCCCGGCGTAAACAACACCACTGGTGGGGTCGTAGGCCAGGCCAGAGTAAGTCTCGCCGCCTGGCGGGGTAGCTGTGTAAGTATTCAACACCGCCCCCGTGGCCGGATCTACTTCCCACATCATGTTGTTGGTGTCAATCATATACACCAGGCCATTCACATATTCGCCGGCGCCAATGAAACCTCCGGTAGGTGGCATATTGCTCACAAACGGCAGCACCTGGGGTACATCAATATCGAAGATGGTGTAGTACCCATTGGTATGTTCCACACCATAGGCATTGGAACCCAGCAGTTGGGCCAGCGTGGCGCCGGGCAAAGGTCCGGCCATTTGCCCCGCTGTTTGGGGTATAGCCCCAGTGGATACCGGCAGTGAACCGCGCGCAAAATTGCCATCGCTCGCCGGGATATGCAGCGGCGCAGCCAGATAGGGATTTGTGCCGGGCACTTCGCGGATCTCAAATTCCACATTAGCGCCGCCGGTGTCAATCAAATCCATGCCAAGTGTCGTGCTATCGCCGAACTCCAATGTGACGTTGAAATTGTCTGGATTGGCAATGACAAAGCCGGAGGGCAGGTAGAAATCCTGCTCGGCGGCATCGCCGTTCACTACGTTCACGGTCTCTACGTCTTCACCATACAGGGTGTAGGTGGCCGTGTGTACCTGGCTGCCGCTCAAGGAGTAGACGGTGTAGAAGGCGTCATCTACCGCTGGGTCGAGAGGAGTTTCCATCGCATACCCGACGGAGCCGGTTCCGTTCGTTACCCAGGCACCAACCACCGGATCATTGGTATTCGCGTCGTAGACATTGCCCACAACCAGCCCACCACTGGCGGGTGGTACACAGGTATATGTGGTGACATTGACGTTGTCCACCATCCAGCCAAAGAAATCATTGGCAACGCCATCCCCGGTATTAAAAGAGAAGCGAACCAGCGCACTGCCCGCAAAAGCGGAGATGTCGGCGGTTCGTTGATGCCAGACATTTTCGGTATCGCCGTCAATAACTGTAGTCCAGGTGGTGCCACCGTCAGTGGATATTTGCACCTGGCGGGCATCCCAGCCACAGTTGCCGCCACATTCGGTCTGCTCATAGCTCCAAAAGGACAGCACCGAACCGGGGCCAACCGATATGGGTGAATTCAGTGTCATGGCGCCGCTGTTGGCGCTGCCATTGTTGTAGGTACATGTGCCATCAATGCCGTAGTAGGCGGCATTGGTGGGGCTGGGGAAGGGCGCTACCAGAGAACCACAGGTGTTTGACTGGCTTTCCGGGTTCCACAGGCCGGTCAACGTCCAGTTGCCATAGCCGCTCTCGAAATCATCAGAGAAACTACCGGAGGGGACAGGGGTGTAACCAGGCGCCGTACAGGTGAACAGGTTGGCATCCAGGGTAACATTTTGGGTGGTGTTGCCACTGACGGCCACCTGTACAGTAGAGGAATCATAGCCGGGGACAAAGGCGCTGACTGTGAAGTCATACGTTCCGGCAGGCAGAACGACGCTGTAGTAACCGGTTACGGGGTCTGTCCAGACGGGGTTGTTCGGGAAGCCCTGACCGATGTTGATCTGGGCATATAACGGCCAGCCGGTAGTCGCATCAGTTACGACACCATCCACAGTAAAGCTAGGAGCCTGAACAAGTTGAACATTCAGGGTGGTAGTCTGGAATTCCGTGACCTGGATGCCGGGGTGTGTTTGCGGGAAGTAGCCAAATTTACTGACGGAGACGGTGTAGGTGCCGCTAAAGGCGATGGTGGAATAGAAACCAACGCCATTGGTGTCAGCGTGGAAAACAACACCATCGCCCCGGTCGGCGGCTACATGCGCGCCCTGCAACGGGGCTGCGGTTCCCGAATCGGTAACAGTTCCATTTAATGTACCGGGATTGCCATAGAGGATGGCGGTATTCACAGCTGCTAGGGCATCAATGCTGCCAAAACCCCAATCGTTGTTGGGGCCGGTGGTATAGTCGCCGCCGCAGCCGGAACCACCCTGCCCGGTGAGGGGCACGGCCGTGTCCTTGATGATCTGGTAAGTTTCCGCAATAAGCCCACGCAAACCAGGATTGGCCGACCACATCAGGCCAATCAGGGCTGTGACATGCGGCCCAGACATGCTGGTGCCGCTCCAGCCGCCCTGATACCCACCACCGGGAACGCTAGAGCGAATGTTTTCGCCGGGGGCCATAATGTCCGGGATGTATTCACCGGACAGGGATGAAGGGCCGCGGCTGCTGAAACCCGTCAGGGTGCCGGGCAGGGAACCACCCGCATGGTTGACGGAACCGGTCGTCAGAACTTCACCGTAATCGCCGGGCGAGCGAAGCGTCTGACAAGAAGAGCCTTCGTTACCGGCAGAAACCTCAACGACGATACCGGCAGCCTGAAGCGCCGCAATTTCGTCCTGGAAGTCAGGAACGCCACCACCCCAAAAACCCCAGGAATTGTTGATAGCATCTGGCGCCAGGCTGGGATTCGGGTTGTTTCCTGTCAGATCCCAGGGGGCCAGGAAAAACTCAAAACAACTACTGAAGGTAAATACGCTGCCACCACCGCCATCGTCCATACCTTTGCAGTGAATGGTTTCCGCACCCGGCGCTACGCCAATCTGGTTAGCGCCGCCATCGTCGCCCACCATGGTACCGGTGGTATGTGTGCCATGCCCATGACCATCGCCAGGGGCGCTGGGGTAAGTGCCGGTGGGATCCCACCAGTTGTAGTTGTGGTTAGCGGATGAACCATTCCAGCCTCGATAATGGTTGATGATGGCCGGGTGGTCCCATTGCAAGCCGGTGTCCAAACCGGCCATAACCGTTCCTTGCCCGGTAAAACCCATCGCCCATACGTCATCGGCATTGATGAAGGTGATATTGGGTTCAATGGCTTGACTGCTTTCGGGTGCAGCCGGATTGATGAAAGGTTCTTGCAGTTGGAATTGGCGATTTGCCGTAATTTTTTCCACATCCGGGCGGCTGGCTATGGACATGACCAGGCTTTCTGTCCCGGCTCTAACCAATATCTTGTTGGAAATGTAAAAAGAGTGGTATCGAATTCCCTGCGCATCCAGATAAGCACGAAGATCGCTTTGGGAGCGTTCGGCCGTTTCACGCAGGGCATTAAACACAAACGCGCCCTTGGCTTCTTTGGTTGGCAAATTATAAGCCGGGCTGAGATCAGCTTTCTCGTTCATCCAGATGAAAAAGTCTGTGCTGCTTTCGCTATTTAGTTGTTCTAAAACAAGAAGCTCAATTTTATCCGCTGGGGGATTGCTCTCCTCACCGATGGTACGGGCCATGATAACACTGGGTAATATCAGCGCCATCAACCCCACAAGAAACATAAATGGCATATGTCGCCATGACCGTTTACTGTTCATTATTATCCTCCTAGATACCCTACACATGAATGAGAATGCTGTTTTGCATGTAACATGGCGGGGTAGTGACCAGTAAGAGACTCCAACACAACAAGGTGTGCCCGGAGGAGTGATGAGAAATGTTTCAACTGTTGTTCAAGTCAGGTGGATCTATTGACCAGCACTACCTCCTTGGCAGCTTTAATGTATTTAGACATTGTTGAGCTGCGCATAAATCCCCACTTATTGCTCCCGCTTGCCACTAGAAATTGCCATTTCCAATAAACAGAAAATTTCACGCGGCATTATCTCACTTTTATGATGTCCTGGCAAATAACAGGAATGCCTGCCTGCGTAGGGTAATCGCATATTCCGTAATGTGGCAGATAAATCTGCATCAACAGAAAGCGAAGTCGGCCTTCGCCGACTGGCGCCCAGCCCACGCAGTACCTGCCCTGAGCCTTGTGAAGGGTGGGCTTTGCCCTCTGTAGCCGTGATTTTAATTGCCAGGAATTGAGTATGCAGCCGCTTTACCACCTGTCATCTGTCATCTACAGGCAGCCCACTGGGGACAGTGGCGGGGAAAAGGTGGTTCATATCGGTTGCAGCGGGGTCGGTGAGGCTTTCCAGAAAAGCCACCAGTTGGGCTATTTCGCGGCGACTTAGTTCTGTTTGGGGCAGTTGAGGGGAAAGTGTCAGCAGGATGTCGTCAATGGTAACGGCATAGTTTTGCAGGGTGGCGCGCAGTTCAGGAGGTAGGTCACGGCCGTCAAAAGCCCGCAGCGCCTCTTCTGTTTGTAGATGGTGTTCAATCACGGCCGTCAACGAATCATAGGCGCCGTTGTGCAGGTAAGGAGCGGTGAGGGCTACGTTGTGCAGCGGTGGGGTGCGGAAAGTGTATTTATCGGCAGGGGCCTGAGTGATGGCGTAACGGCCGTAATCCAGCGGCGCAAAATCATCCCGGCCCGGCCCAAACTGGGGCGCGCCAATGTTGTGGTACTGTTGGTCGGTGAACAGCGGCCCACTGTGGCAGGCGGCGCATCCGGCACGGCCGTAAAACAACAGCGCCCCCTCTTTCGCCTGGTCCGTCAGCGCCGTTTCATCCCCCGCCAGGTAGCGATCCCAGGGTGAATTGGTAAAAGCAAACGCCTGTGCTTCAAAAGCGGCGATGGCATTGGCCGCATGTTGGAAACCCAGTTCCGCCGCCGGCACGTCCGGGTACGCCTGCCGGAACAACTCCCGGTAAGCCGGGATCGCCAGTAGTCGCTCCATCAGCAGCGCCCAGATTTGCGGGAAAAAGCGAGCATCGTTGGGAATCGCCGCCAGTTCGTTCGGCTGGCCGAACACATCCGTATCTTCCCAGCCGGTGGGCAGGTTTTGGTCATAAGCTGCTGCCTCATCCAGGACGGTGCCTGGCTGGATGGCATACCCGGCTACGTTATACCAGCCGCCGCGCATCTCCGTGCGAATGGTGACGGGAAACATGGCCTGGGCCGCCAGGGCGCTGTCCAAACCGGAGGGCAGGTAGTCGCCGGCGTCCGTCTTGAACCCGGCGGTGGCACTGCCTTCTACCCGCCCTTCCCAGAACATGGTCGTCCATTCCGGCAGCCCACGATTGAACAATTCAGTGGCATGGCGGGGCACAAAGTCCCGATTGTCGCCCAACTGCCGCTGACTGGCAAACCCGATACCGCCCGTACCAATGGAAAGCGGCAGTTGGTCGCCGGTTGCCAGCGCCGGGTGATGGCAGGTGGCGCAGGAGGTATCGCGGTTACCGCTAAGTTCCTTATCAAAAAATAGCGCCCGCCCCAAAGCGACCAGTGCCGGATCAGGCGGGGCAGGCGCAACCAGCGGCGTTAGCCCTTGTTGGGCAATGACGGTTTGCAAATCGGCGTCCAGGCTGATGGCTTGTGCTGTACTTCGCTGTCGCCAGAAGAACACGGCCGTAACCAACAAAACAACAGCAATAACAAGAATGAAAATGACCTTTGATCTCTTCAATAAATAATTCTCCATAGCAATGATTCGGCTGAAGCCTCTTCTCCCGTTTTATTATCCAGGTGAGTGATGGGGGGCCTGCCAGGTGGGGGATTTGTGGACGTGGACAACCTGCCAGCCGGTCTTGTCCTTAACCAGGACACGGCTTTCGTTGTGGTGGCGGTGGCTGATGGCCCCGGTTTGTGCGTCGGCGATGGTGAGCATAAAGGTGTAGCTGGCGACGGCCGTGTCCCCATACACCTGCAAACGTGGCTCCCACAAATCATAACGGAAATCGCCGCTTGTGCCCGCCCAACTATGCTCAATCATAAACAGGTGAAAATCCAACCCATCCTGCCGGTGCGGGGTGACAAACCATTCATATAATGACAACTCCGGGCTGGTGGTGGCCCGATACGTTTCCACATCTTGCGTAAAAATGCTATTGATGTGCCGGTGCAGCGCTTCCCAAATTTCGTTTTCGGTTTCGTTCATAACAGGTTTCTTCCCGTAGAATCACTGGGCTGGAAAAACTGTACCTGCCACAAATGCCAATCCGGGCAGGAGTTTAGACTGTAGGGTCTCGTTTGTCGTGAACTGGCCGGACAGGATGTATTCCGGGCTGTTCTCCGGCAGATAGTAAATGGTAATGACACGGGCCTTCGGGTCGGCAATCCAATATTCGCGCACGCCGGCCCGTTCGTATGCACCAAATTTCACATACTGATCCAGCCGCAGACTGCCTGGGGATAGCACCTCGACGATCAAGTCGGGCGCGCCTTCAAAAATTTGTGTACCAGATGCGGGCTGTCGCTCGGTGCGGATAAAGAGAATATCGGGCTGCACCGGTTTGGCGATGCCCGGCAAATGCACTTCAAACGGAGCGGCAATTACCACTCCTGATTGCTGACTTTCTATGAACTGTTCTAACTTTGAGGCAATCTTTAAGACGGCGAACTGGTGATCGTAAAAGGGGGCATTGGCCATATAAAGAACTCCTTCAATGAGTTCATAGCGACGGCCGTCATCCGGCAAACGCAGATAATCCTCATACGTCCACTGCCCCTGTTCTGGCCAGGGATGGGTTTGATCCGCCGGTGGTAAAAGTTGTGTCACCTGGGTCATGGTTTCATGCTCCGTTCTTCCTCGGAGGGGAGGCTTTAGCCGTTTGTTTCGGCTAAAGCCTCCCCTCCGGCTGTTAATCGTGGGGATTGTAGTCAACGGCCGTGGCCCCTGTCAATTTACGCTAATCAAGCTTGAACCCATCTCATGGCCCCACACCCCAAACAATCACCGTGCCATCACTGCTGCCGGAGGCCAGCCAGGCCCCATCCGGCGACCAGACCATGTTCTCTACCGGTCCCACATGGCCGGAAAGCTGGCGCAGTTCACGGCCATTCCGCGGATCAAACAAAAACACCGTACCATCATACCGGGCGGCGGCAAGGGGGAATCCGGCAGGCGACCAGGCCACGCTCATGGCCAGATCATGCAGGTCTTGTTGCCACACCTCCTCACTGTCAACCACCGGCCAGACGCGCACCAGGTAGTCATGGCTGCTCGTTGTTATCTCCCCCATGTCCGGCGACCAGGAGACACCGCTCACAATATCATCATGCCCGGCCAATTCCGCAAACAGCGTAGGGTCATCACCAACGGCCTCACCACCGACCGTCCACAGGCGCACGGCCGTATCCTCTCCCGCCGTAGCCAGCATAGAGCCATTCGGTGACCAGACCAGATCAGTCACCGGCCCCTCTGTAAACACCTGCCAATCAAGCACCACCGTCAGATCAGTCGCATCCAATATCCAGACATGACCATCCCAATCCGCCGCCGCCAGCCAGGGAGTATAAGGAGCATAGGCCAGCGCACTGAAGCCGCCATAATCCGGGTCCGCCCACTCATCCACCTCCCGCAATTCCGCCACATCCCACACCCGCAAAAAGCCATCGCCCCCCGCCGAGGCCAATAACGACCCATCGCTAGAAAAAGCGACGGCCGAAACGCCGTAATCATGTGCTGTTAAATAATCCAATTCCTCGCCTGTCGCCGGCTGCCACAGGTGCACCAGGCCATCATCACCACCACTGGCTAACAACTGGCCATCTGGCGACCAGGCCACACTGGACACACTGGCCGTATGCTCGTGATTTTCCTGAACCACTGAATCGGTGGCCGCATCCACCTGCAAAATTGTGCCATCGGCCAGGAAGGTGATGATCTGGTTGGTGGCGGGCAGCCAGATCAGGCGGATGGCCGGGCCGAGGGGGCTGGGCAGGGCGCGCATCTGGCCGCCGGTCGCCGCATCCCACAGGCGCACGGTGTTATCGCCGCCGGTCGTCAGAATTTGCGTCTCGCCTGGCGACCAGGCGGCGTCATAGACGCCGTATTCATGCCCGCCCAAAACAAGCTGTTCCGTGCCATCTGCGCCCCAGACGCGGGCGGTGGCGTCAAAGCTGCTGGAAATGAGGCGGGCGCTATCGGCTGACCAGGTGAGGTTGGCAATTTCATCGGTGTGGCCGGTCAGCACGGCCGTTTCCGTCCCTGCCGCCACATCCCACAGACGCACGGTGGTTGCATCGCTGTTGTCCGCTGAAGCCAGCAGCGTTCCATCTGGCGACCAGGCCAGCCGGATGACACTGCCTTCGTGCCCCACCAGTTCCCCTACTTTTTGGGTGCTGACCGGATGATATAACATGATCGGGCTGCCCCAGGTGGCGGTCGCCAACAGGCTGCCATCCGGCGACCAATCCAGAGCGATGAACTCGTCATCACCCTGGATGATGCGCACCTGCTCACCGGAGTCTACATCCCACACGCGGATGGTGGCGTCCGCACTGGCAGAGGCGACCTGACGGCCGTCTGGCGACCAGGCGACGGCCGTGACTCGATTGGTGTGCCCCGCTAACAACTGAACCGGCTCCAGTGAATGCGCGTCATAAATCCAGACGCCGATGCTGCTGCCCAGCGCCAGCCGGTTGCCATCCCGGCCGAGGGCAGCGGCGTACAGTGTGCCCCGGCCCAGCCGCTGCTGAACAGCCATCTGGTTGATATTATCAGGGGTGATGGGGGCAGAAACGGCCGTGTCCGTCGTTACTATCTCGGCAGCAGGTGTGGCAGTCTGTGCCCCTTCCCCTGGCAAAACGGGGGCGAAGCGAGAGCGAAGCAACGCCAGCAAACCATAACCACACACCACGATCAAGACAGCCACTGCCACCAGCCAGACCCACAACGGCAGCCGACGGGCAGCAGTAGGTATGGATGGCGGTGGGAGTGGTGTGGCTGCGACAACGGTGGGATCAACTACCGGGAGAGGAGGGGTAACCTGCGTAGCGGTAACTTGTGTGGGCGGTAAATCAAACGTTTGCCCTTGCAGGGCCGAGGCCAGTGTGTCCGCCATTTCGCCCGCTTTGGCAAAACGGCCGTCCGCTTCTTTGGCAGTGGCGCGGGTGATGACGTATTCGCAGCCGGACGGTAGATCAGGGTTTACTTCCAGCACGCGGGGCATCGGTTCGGTGATCTGTTTCACCAGCATCATAGCCGGCGTGTCGGCGTCGTAAGGCTTTTTGCCGGTGAGCATTTCAAAGACGATGATACCCAGAGCGTAAATGTCGGTACGGCCGTCAATCTGGCTGCCCCGTATTTGTTCGGGACTCATGTAAGCGGGGGTACCCACCATGCCACCCGTGGCCGTCAATGTGCCACCCGCCTGTTTCAGCCGCACAATGCCAAAATCGGCCAGGTATGCCTCGCCATATTGGTCAAACAGAATATTGCCCGGCTTCAAGTCGCGGTGAATGATGCCTTTGTCATGCGCCTGATCCAGCGCCGAGCCAATGCGCCGCAAAATGTGAGCGGCTTCAGGGGTGGGCATTGGCCCCTGGGCAATGCGCTCGGCCAGCGAGCCGCCGCTCATCAGCCGCATCACCAGGTAGGGCTGCCCGTTTTCTTCGCCAAAGTCATAGACGGGCACGATGGCCGGATGTTCCAGGGCAGCAATGGTTTCCGCTTCCCGCTCAAAGCGGGCGCGGAATTGGGGGTCATCCCGCAGCAGTTCACGGGGCAGCACTTTGACGGCCACATCCCGTTTGAAGCGAGGATCGTAGGCGCGAAAGACGGAGGCCATGCCGCCGCGCCCTAACTGCTCTTTAATTTCATACCGGC
The DNA here is from genome assembly GCA_013112725.1 of Chloroflexota bacterium. GTDB lineage: Bacteria > Chloroflexota > Anaerolineae > Promineifilales > Promineifilaceae > CAADGU01. The sequence continues at coordinate 17,943 of JABFFZ010000052.1, read as the reverse complement.
CAAAGGTTGTGGGAGTTGTCATGGGGGCATTGTAGCATGGAGATTGGATGATTGCGTAATTGAGTAATTGGGTAATTGGCCCCTTCAATTACCCAATTACATAATTACTTCATCACCACCGGCAAGTACGACGGCCAACCCACCACCACCTGCCGGGGCAGCGAAACGTTATTGCTTTCGTCCGCTTCGGCGATGGTTTGCAGGGAATCTACCATGGCGTATACCTGCCGGTAAAGCGGGCCGGGGCCAAAACCGGCGGGGATGGTGAAGGTGAAGACGGCCGTTTCCCCCACCCCCAATCCGGCAATCATGGCAAACCCGTTGCTCTGCGTGATGGGAATGGAATCGCTGAGGACGATGGCCGGGTGCAGGAAGATGTCCGTCTGGATGGGGCCGGTTAGGGGCACATTACCCACGTTTTGAATGGTGACGGTGAAGCTGACAGGCTGCTCTGGTGATACCAAACCAGGCGTGAACAACTGCGGCGTGCCGATGACGGCCAGGTCGGTGATGAGGGTGTCGGTAATGAGGATAGTGTGGGTGTCGGTGACGGTGTTGAAGCCGTGTGAGGCCATGACCAGCAGGTCAAACGTGCCGGTGACGGGGAAGGTGAGCGTGATGGGCACGGCCGTGTCGTTGGTTATCGTCAGGGTGGGGGTGTCGCCCAGGTACCAGGTGTAGGTGATGGGGTCGGTGATGGTGGTGGGGGTGACGACGGCCGTGAAGGTATACGTCTCGCCGGTCAGCCCCAACGCCGGGCCGAAGATGGTGACGCCCGCCAGCAAGGGACGCACGTCTGTCACGGTTAGCGGTGCGGAGACGTTATTGGTCTCGTCGCTTTCGGCGATGGTTTGCACCGAATCTACCATGGCGTAGACGGTGTGCGTGGGTGGCAATTCAGGGAAACCGAACGGGGCATTGAGGGTGAGGGTGACGCTTTCACCCATAGCCAGGGCGGGCACGGCCGTGAAGCCGCTGCTCTCACTGATGGGAATGCCCGTCGTCAAGACAACGGTGGGGTCAATGAATACATCCACAAAAAACGGCGTGTCCACATCGGCATCGCCCACGTTGGCGATGGTAACGGTGAAGCTGACGAGCAATCCCGCGCCCACCGGCAGCGGCGTCACCAACTGCGGCGCGCCGATCACCGTCAGATCAGGCTGTAGTTGTTCAATGAGGATGGAGTGGACGGCCGTAACGGGGCCGCCGAGGGGGTTCACGGCCGTGACCGTCAGCCCATACGTTCCGGTCAGCGGCCAACTAAGGTTAATGACATCGCTGATGCCGCCGGTGTAGGTGATGGGCAAATGCCCGTCGGCCTGCCAGACGTAGGTGATGGGTGTGGTGGCGTAGAAGGGGGTGGGCACGGCCGTGAAAGCATAATCGGTACTGGCATAACCAATTGCCGGGCCGTGGATGTCCACCGTGCTGAGCGGCACGTTCACCTGGCCGCAGCTATCGTCCCAGCGGATGAATTCCAGCAGCAGGTATGACCCCTCCTGCCCATTTGCTGAGAGTAGATAACCGGCCACACGGAAGAGGGCAAAGCCAGACATCTGGTAACGGGCATTGCTACCCGTCCCGGCAAAATTTTGATAGATAGGCAGGCGCAGCACCCGCCCCCAATCAATATGCCCCTCCAGCCTGTCCAGTACCGCCGCACTGTTGGCCGCGCCGGTATGGGCCATGACCCAATCGCCCAGGTTCATGCTGGTATCAAAGGGATCGTTGTAATCTATGTACCCATAAACCGGGTATGGGAATGGGGGATCAGGCGGCGGCCCTGGAGCCACCGTCACATAATCCTTACTATCCCCAGGCCAGATCAGGCCATGTTCCAGGACAGCGGCATCTGACGGAACGTACTGATTCCACTTCAGCCAGCCAAAACCACCGGCATCGTTTTCCATCAGGAATAGGTCTCCTTGTTGCGCGTCTGGCAGCGGGATGTCTGGCCTGTGGTCGAAGAAGCTGCTGTAGGGCAGCGCCGGGTTGGGGTAAAAGTTTGGCGACCCTGTAATGGTTTCATAGTATGCCTGGGTGACGGAGCGCGCGCCTTCGTGGATGGTCATGGGGAAGGCGGCGCAGCCTACGGCGGGATCTACCGTGGGCGTCAGGGTCGGTGGTTTTACTTCCCATTGGTAGGTATCCATATAACCAACCGTGACGCGAGCCATCAGCCGCCCGCCGGGGAAGGGGATGCAGTTCGGGTCGTTTTGGGGATTGCTGTAGTCACATGCCGCCGGATCGCCGCCGGGAACGGTAATACTATAAGGCGGCATGACCCAGACATTATTACACGTTAGGCTAGGGGTACAGTTACGCACCTGCCCGTCTGGGTCAGGTACGCCGGGCATACCAAACGTCAACGACCAGTCAGATATGCCCATAGAATCAAAGAAAAAGGTAACGGGCGGTGGCGTATCATTTTGATCATAATCAAATAAGGATACGGTTATCTCCTGCCCAGCATGTTCTGGTCCTACGTAGGTGAGCGGGATGTCCAATGGGAAGGGGAAGTTGGAATTCAGGGGCAGGTTTTGTATGGCCTGAACGGTGACGCCTTTGGCGTGGTGAGAACCGGGGTTGTTCAGGGTATGCAGGTTACGGGCATTCACGCTACCGGGTACAGTGCTAACGTAAGAGGGGGGGGCGGCCCAGATTTCAAAAGCGTTTTCCGATGCGCCGCTGACAGTGGTCACGTTCAGGTTATAGGCCGCGATGTAACTGGAAGGTTCGCCACATTGGCCTGGTGTAACCAGGCCACGATTTTCATCTACACGGATGAACCAGTAAGGGTTGATGGCTTCCAGCGGTAATGTGCCGTTTTGGTAAAGCGCCAGTTTGCCGGTAGCCGCCAGACACGGATTCTTGCGGTTATTGGTCATCTGGCAAGTGCCGCTGCCGGTTGCCGGCAGGCCGGCATCTTGGGCGGCCTGGGAGCGGGTAAAGTTGAACGGGCCGCTGGCATTGACGTTGATGGAGTCGGGGTCAAATAGCTCCACGCGGAGGACGGCAGTGCCTGCCCGCTGTTTGTAATCGGCGGGGATGCGGATGCGGTAGTGGTAGGTGTAGGTGTAGGTGCCGGGCGCCCAGGGGCTGTTGAGTGGTGAGTAGGGATCGCCGAAGGCGGTGCAGGTGTTTTGCCCAAAAACGGCAAGGTTGTAGTAGCTGATGATGCCGGCCCCTTTGCGCATGAATTGGTCGCCTTGATTGTACCAGTTGGCGATGAGTTCAGCGCCCTGGGGGATGGGGTCGTTATTGGGGGCAACGGCCGTATCCACCCCCACCCCTTCAGCCGATGACAGTGTAAGTAGAGCGCGGGACACGGCCGTAGGCAGCAGCAGCCCCATCACCAGTACCAACAGCAAAATGGATGCACGGTTTGACATGATCGTTCCTCCCCGGCAATTGGAATGCAATTACCGCTATGGCTGGCCTGACGGCCGTGAACAACAGTTGAATACGCTGAAATGCGGCTCTACAGGATTTCATGGGGTTCGGCGTGACATGTGACGAGTGATGCGTGTGGTCTCTCTGGTCACGCATTACTCGTCACGCATCACAGCCTGCCCTGAGCTTGTCGAAGGGGCCTATCAACCCCCTGAGTTCCCAAAGAACCGGTTTTTGAAACCCTTCGGGTCTGGCCCACTAACGGCGAATGATGGGCAGATAGATGAACTCGTCCAGGACGATACCGTCGGGCAGGCCAAAACCGCCGCCGCTGCCGGGCCGCAAGGGAGCATCATCGCGCACCAGAATGCTGCGACTCAGTTGAGCGCTGCCCTGGGTGACGGAGATGATATAAAGCCCCTGTTGGGTGGCGCCGCCGGTGACAATCTGGAAGGTGAGGTTGCCGTTGCCGTCGGTATTCACATTGCCCAGGGTGACGCCATTGGCGCTGACAACGGCCGTGCTGTTCGCCTGCCAATTCGTACCGCTAAATACAAAAATGCTGCCCGGCGCGCCGGCTGAAAAGTCCACGCTCAGAGTCGGCGGGCCAATAAAATCATGCAAGAAAACATCGGCTGCCTGATTGGTGTCATTGGCGACCAGGTTGGTGGCGTCTGAGGTGTAGGCAACATAACGGCCATTGGCCGCCAGCGCCGCTTCCCGGCTGGCCTGGTTGCCAATAATGCCCTGGGTGCTGATGCTGGCTAACAGCAGCGTGTTGGTGGTGCGGTCACGCACAAACAGCTTACGTAAATCGGGGCTGGTGCCGGGGCTGAGGGAAGTGGCAAAGGAATCAAAAGCGACGTAACGGCCGTCGGCCGAAACTGATGGATCCTCGCTCCAATTGTTGCCCTGGGTACCATCGGTGGCGATGCTGATGATATGGGTGCGCCCGGTACCGGTGTTGCGCAAGAATACATCGGCGTAACCATTGTTATCATTACCCACCAGATTGGTGGCAAAGGAGACAAAGACGATGTGCTGGCCGCCGGCGGAAATGTCCGGCAGCCAGCTTGTGCCGTTAGCCTCGCCGCCGCCGTCGGTGATGCTGACGCGGCTGGTGGTGCCGGTGGATGTGTCCCGCAGGAAGATGTCGGCGGTGAAATTGCCGTCACCGGCTACCAGATTGCCCGCATCGGAGGTGAAGACAATGCGCTGCCCATTGCCGTTAATGGCCGGGTGGCGGCTAAAATCATTGGCCTGTGCGCCATTGCTGTCTACGCTGATGCGTTCCATTATCAGCGCCACCCGATCCCAGCGGAAAATGTCGTCCGCCTGATTGGTGTCGCCGCCGACCAGGTTGCTGGCGCTGGAAGCAAAGACAACGTAACGGCCGTCGCCAGAAACATCCGGGTCGCGGCTGTCGCCATTGGCCGTGCCGTTCAGGACCACGCTCATCAGGCTGGTTTGCCCCGTCTGGCGGTCGTGGACGAACACATCGGCACGGCCGTTGGTATCGCCGCTGACCAGGTTGGAGGCCAGCGAGGAAAAGGCGACGATACGGCCGTCGTCAGAAATGGCCGGGGAAAAGCTGGGGCCGTTGGCCTGCTCGCCGCCGGTGCGAATGCTGACGCGCTGGGTGGTATTGCTTACGCGGTCATACACGAAGATGTCGGTCACGCCGTTGGTATCGCCACTGACCAGATTGTTGGCGTCGGAACTGAAGGCAACGTAACGGCCGTCGGCGGAAACTGCCGGGCGGGAACTGGCAGCGTTGCCCTGCCCGCCGCCGCTGCTGACGCTGGCGCGAATGGTAGGGCCGTGAGCTTCTACTGCCTCCGGAGTGGCCTGGACGGCCGTGCCCTGGGCCAAAAGCATCAGGCCAAACAAGATGGTGAATAAAACTAAAATGCGCATGATGATTTTCCTCCTCAGGTTGAACTTGCCTGCATTGTACCATCCTATGCCTGTGTTTACTGCGTGGCTGTAACACGATAACGCTACATCTGCGGGGCTTGTTCCATCTCTAAGCACCGACCTTTGCTTTGTCCTTGCCAGCCATTTCAATTCTCACTACAATCGCCGGGCAATGAAAGAATCACGAATGGTGACAGCACAATTGCAGAAACGGGACCCGCTGGCGTGGTCGGTTTTGCTGCGGGAACGGTTGGGCAAGGCGGACGTGGTGGTCACGGCCGTGTCCAGCAAACCGCTGCGTTTCCCGTCGCATCACGGCCGTGTCAGCCGCTACCTGCTGGCGCTGGAAGGCCATTCCGACCCCATTACCGTCATTGGCAAACGTACCACACCACTGGAAGTACAGTTTTACCAACACCTGGCGCCCCAACTACCGCGCCTGACGCCCCCCTGTTATTTCATTCACCCACCGGACGATACCGAAATTGGCTGGCTGGTGTTGGCCGACGTGCCCAACGACATTTCACCGGAACGGTGGGGCCTGGAAGATGTGGAGGCCATCATTACCCGGCTGGCGGATTATCATGCCGTCTTTTGGGGCCAGGAAGAGACGCTGGAACGGGCAGGCCTGCCCCACTTCCTGGGCGGCGCGCCCTATACCTGGGAAGAACTGCGCCAGGAGCAGGCCATCTATTTTGACCAGGGGCCGGCGGCTATGCTCTCTGACCACGCCCTGCAACATGCCGGGCAATTGGCGCCGCTGCTGCTAAAAGCGGCCAATGGGGTGGCGGTAATGCGGGCGCTGGGTGGCTGGCCCGGCATATTGGGTGAAAGCCATCTGGCGGCGGCAGCTGATTTGCTGGACGACCCGGCGCCAATGTTAGAGCCACTGCGCCAGCTACCACCGACGCTGCTGCATGGCGCGCCCCACTCCTACCACTGGCAGTTGTCGCTGTTTGACGATGTGTATTTGCTGGACTGGCAAAAGGCGGCCATTGGGCCGGGGATTTGTGATCTAGTCAATTTTCTGGAGCAGTTTGAACTGCTGTATGCGGATGGGGATCGCTGTAATATGGGGGTACGGCCGTTTTGGCCGTTGTCTGAAGAGACGATGGTAGACAGCTACCTGATTGGGATGCGGGCGCGCCTGGGGCCAACGTTCCAGGGGCGGGCGGTGCGGCAGGCCCTGTCGGCGGCGCGCTGCCTGTATGTGCTGGTGAACTGGTTTGCCCTTTTTGCCGAATGGTTTGCAGAGATGCCCAACCCGTATGTCTGGCAGAAAATCAATACGCTGCCAGAAGATGAACTGATGGGCAGTGCCCACGAACCGATTGCGCGGGTACGGCCGTATTTGCAGGGGGTGTACGGCCGTTTTCTGCAAGCCTATCGTTCGTTATAAACCATGAAATTCCGCCAAGAGATGGTGGAATTTCATGGTTTTTATTTCTTGCGACGCCGTTTTATCAGGTTTTGAAATCCGGCGAGTAACGGCTCTGGCCCATCAATACGATTTTGCCAGTGCCGGATCTCCGGGGCGTCCTTATCCACGCGCCGCCACATGTCCAGCCAGTTGCGAGCGACTTCGGGCCGGTTATCGGCCAGGGCAATTTCCATTTCGGCGCGGGCCAGAGCCTTAAACTCGCTAATGTGCAGTTTTTGCCGCCGCAAGAGCGGGTCTAACAAATCCTTCGCCTCTTCAATCCGCCCTTCTCGCGCCAGCATAACGGCCAGGTTGGCGCTGGCAAAGAAATAGTCAGGGAAACGGGTATGGGTCTCTTCCACCAATGTCCGCGCTTCCTGGGTGCGCCCCTGCTGTTCATAGGCGGCGGCTAACTGGGTATAGGCGCTGCGAAAATCAGGGGCGGCGGCGATGATTTCGTGCAACAATGCTTCGGCTGCCGCTGATTCTCCGCGCAAGAGTAAGTCGTAGGCAGTTTCGTGTTTATCCAGAATCTTTTGGGGAATGTCGGCAACTTCTTCTGGTTCGCCGGTAATCTCAAAGCCCATCATAAATAGTTCCCGTTGCTGCCCTTGAAGCCACATGAAAACATGCCTGTTTTCCGGCAGCAATTCCGGGTAATTATGGCTGATGTACTTCATGGCCTCCATGCGCAGGTCATCGGCGCCATGCGGGCTTTGACCAAAGTCATACAGGATTTGCAGTAGTTCCGGCGTTTTGGCCGTGCGAATGAAGTTCAAGACAAATTCACGGGCAGCCCGGTCGCCACGTTCCAGGATGTGGGGAAAGAGTTGCGGCAGGTACGGCCGTTCCGCCAGCAACCTGCGCATCGCCTGCAATATCTCATTATCCTTCGAACGGGTGGTGCGGCCCAGATGCTTTGCCAGGAGTTGACCAAAATCTTGGGGAAACCAGTAGCCAAACGGCCAATACCAGGGCACATTCCGCTCCCCTGTCGGTCGTCGTTTTTCCACCAGACACGCCTGAGCCATGTCAAAGTTAGGGAACTGTTTCACTGCCTGCCGCCACAACGACCAGGCGCTTTTTTCATCTCCCAGGCGGTAAGCTGCCGCGGCTGCCAGATGCAAAAGCAGCGGATTATCTTCCACGCCGTTGGCTTTGGCCCGTTCATAGGCGGCCCATACATTCGCATCGTCGCCCAGGTAGGAGAAGGCTTCGGCCTGTTTGGCCGCCAGATCGGGATTATCGCTATTGACTTGCTGTAACCGTGACGCATAAACCTGTGCCTGGTCAAATTGGGCTGTTAAAAAGCAGAAACGCACCAGGTTCCCCAGAGCATGGAAATTATCCGGGTCCTGGTTAATTACTTTTTGGGCTGTGGCAATGGCCTGCGCCACATTCCCTTCGGTGAAATGGGCCAGGCTCAGGTTGTTGAGAACGGGCTTTACGTCTGGCATTTTTGCCAGAAAGGTGTTGGCGGCATGTATAGCTTCCGCCGCGCGCCCTGATTCGGTCAGGAAACGAACCCGGTCATGCAAAACCCTGAGTTCCATTTTTTCCTCTGGCGTAAACGGGCTGTCGCCCATCGTTTCTTCAATTTCCCGCCACAGGACGGGTTCAACGGCTTCCTTAAAAGCGATGGTTTTATTGATGTGTTCGTAATGGGGATGGCGGGTTATCAATTCCTGGGCGTATTGCCAGGCAATGGCCCCATAGTTCAAGTGCGTGTGGGCAAAGATCAGATTGTTCAACGTCTCGGCCCGATCCTGGCCGCGTTCCAGTGGCAGCAATTGCTCCGCCGTCAGGGCAAATAGACGCCAATCCTGTGTCTTCTGGGTCACTTCGAGCAAGGCATACAGCACGGGGACGCTGCGTGGATATTGGCGAGAGAGCTTGCGTAGCTGGTCTTGAGCCGCCTCCACTTCGCCGTTTTCAAACAGTTCCATCGCCGCGGCCACTTCGCGCATAACGCTGGGGATCGGCCGTTTGCTTACCGGCTGGCTTTTTCTTCTTTTTCGTGTCTTGGCCATATTCTGTCCTGGAAATAGTGGTTGGTGGCTTGTACCAGCCACTAACCATCGTTTTTATTTTTCAAAGTCGGGCAAAGGCGGCGCGGGCTTCGGCCAACGCCTCTTCGTTTTTCCAGAGGCCGAATAGTTCAAACCGGCCCACGCCATACGGCTGCCCGTTCAGCGAAGAGAGGCGATTATAATGGATTTTGGACAATGGCAGGTAATACTCGGCAGCGAAGGCAGCCAGCTCGTCCTTCATTTGCTTTTCGATGAAGCGGACTTCAAACGGCCGTAATATCATGCCATCTGCCCGGCAGGCGCCCCCTTTTCACAGGTGCAATTGCGCAGAATTCCCCCTTCTTCCGGGACCAATTCCCAGACGCGGGTGGCAATCTCCCGATCTCGTTTGCCCAGCAGGTAAGCGGCCACGGCGTTGTGATGCAAAATCACCTCCATGCGCACCGGTTTGGGCGTGCCTTTGGGCAATTGTGGCTTTGGGGGCGCCGGTATTACTTTTGGTTTGGTTTTTGCCGGTGGGGTTTTGCCTTTGGGGGCAGCAGGCGCGGGCGCAGGCGTTTTGGCAACCGGGGGTGGGGCGGCTGGCGCCGCTACGGTGGGTACGGTCAGGGCGACGGGACGGCCGTCGTTAGCATGGCACAATTCCCGGTGCGCCTGGCAGGTGTGGCGGCCGCAGGTGGGGCAGATCATCTGGCTGTGGCGGCACAGCGGTTGGCGGCAGACGGCACATTCATCTACTTCGTGGGCGCAGTCGCCACAGAAGACCCGTTTGCAATCAATACAGGCGGGGGCCAGGCACTCCTCGTGGGCCAGGTGCCCATTGTGGCATAGGTACAGCCGGTGGCCGGGCTGCCCACACACCTGGCAGTGCAGCGGCTCTAGCTGGCGCAGCAGCGGGTCATATACGGCGTAGACGCTGATGCGGGTACTACGGTTGGCAATCTCCACCGGCTGGATGATCTTGGGCTGCTGGATGACCAACAGGTTGAGCAGGGTCAAGTTGATTTGCACCTGGTATCGTTCGGCCAGGTCGGCCAGTTTGTGGCGGCGTTCGGTTTGCACGGTCGTTAATTTATCCTGCAAACCAGGCTGGCGATCAGCAGAAGCGGTTTGCAGGCGGGCGCGTAAATCTTTTTCCAGGGAATTGTAATAATCGGTCAGGCGGGCTTCGTCGAGCAGGTGGAAGCGGGAGACGCGCTTTTGCAGCGCAGCCAGGTCGGCCTGCATTTCCTGTAAAATGGCGGTTTGCGCCTGCTCTAACAACGCCTGCAAGGTGGTTTCGGCCAGCGGCGCTTTCAGGGGCGGGCTATCTTTTTGGCGCTGCCAGCGCAGGGGGGCGGCGGGCAGGGAGGCGAGGGTGACGTCGGGGGCGACGGCCGTGGCCCGGCTTTCTATTAACCCGGCGTTGGCTACCCGGCTGCCAGTGTAGGCGTCCATCAAAACGGAGACCAGCCGTTCCTGTTTCTCGTCGCTGAGAATGGCAGCTTTGAAGTTGAAGCGAATATAGGTGTGGCATACGCGGCTGCTGGTGGCGCGTTTTTGCAGTTGGGCACGGCCGTTCAAAATGACCCAGCTTTTGACGGCCAGATCATCAATACCGCTTTTGTCCAGGCGCAGGTCGTTGATGTAGAGGCGGGCGGAGGCGGTACGGCCGTGTGCTTCCTGCACCATCTGTTCTACCAATGGATGGTTATAGCCCAGGTGGAACGCGTCACCCCGTTCCGTTTCGGCAAAGGTAAGCTGCAAATAGGCAGGAATACGCCAGCGCCGGGCCACCGGTTCCGGCAGCAGCGCCTCATACACGCCATAAGCCGGCGGTTCTACCAGCCCGCCGGCCTCCTGCACATAATCCAAAACAAACTGCTCCAAATCGCTCATATGAAAATGGGTTCTTCAGGATATTGTGGGGCTTGGCGTGACGAGTGACATGTGATGCGTGAGGGGTTGCCTCCGGTCACGCATCACTCGTCACGCATCACTCGTCACGCCGCAAAATCTTCGCCAAACAGCGTTTCGTCGAAGGCTTGCACGCGGCGCATGGTCTCGCGGGCCGCCAGCAGGCGGTCGCCCAGTTCATTCATGCTGGTTTCCAGGGCGGTCTGGTCGGCGCTGTGCAGCCACACTTCCAGCAGCATCTCTTCAAAGTCTTGCTCCTGGGTCAGGTAGCCCAAAATCATTTCCATTTCGCCAATCACCAGTTCAAACATATTCAGCTTGCGGTCGAGGATGTGCAGCAGGTAATCTTCAATGGTGCCCTCGGCGGAGAGGTTGAAAATTTCCACCTGTTTCGTCTGCCCCACGCGGTGAATACGGCCGACGCGCTGTTCGATGCGCTGCGGGTTCCAGGGCAGGTCAAAGTTGACCATCAGATGGCAAAATTGCAAATTGCGCCCTTCCCCGGCTGCTTCCGTGGAAAGCAGCACCCGCCCCTCATTTTCAAAGCGGCGAATGGCTTCGTCTTTTTGGGCGGTGGTGAGGCCGCCATGATAGGGGATGAAGGCAATATCCTCGGCCGTGAGCCGTTCGGCCAGCGCGTCTAACGTAGCCTGGAAGTGGGTGAAAATGAGTACCTTATCTTGCCGGGCAGAATGGAGAATCTTGAGCAGAGCGTCAGCTTTGGCCCAATCGCTCATGGCGACGGCGTCATCGGCCAGGGAGAGCAGGCGGCTTTTGTGGCTTTTCCAGGCGGGCTGGGTGGCCAGTTTGTGCAGGGTGCGGGCCACGGCCGTGGCGCTGCTGCCAATCTCGCGCTGCAAGATACCCAGAGTCAGTTTGCGCGCACCGCTGTCCCGCCCTTCTGACAACACCTGGCGCACAAAGTTGCTGACCTCTTGATACAGCTTTTGCTTTGGCGGCGAGAGGGCCAGGCGGACGGTGTGTGCCCGGCGCGGCGGCAGCTTCACGTTCACCTGCCCCCGGCTGTGGCGAATCATCACATCGGCCATCAATTCCCGCAGCAGCCCGCGATTTTTGGGTGAATGGGGATCCCCCTTGACCACAAACTGGCGGCGAAACTCTTGCGGTGTTTTGAGCTGCCCCGGCTTGAGAATGGTTATCAGGTTATATAGCTCTTCCAGCCGGTTCTCTACCGGGGTGGCGGTGAGCATGAGGATGAACCGTTTTTGCAGGTCGTTGACAAATTTCCAGGTGACGCTGCTGCGGTTTTTCAGGTGATGGGCTTCGTCTATAACCACCAGGTCGTAGATGAGGCTGGTGATGATTTCCCGCGTTCCCGTCAGGCGGGCAGCGGCAATGGAGGCGATAACGTGGGGGAATTTGCGCCAGGCTTCTTCACCGGCGGCGCGAAACACGTCGTCGCTGTTGGTCACAAAGTCATCCAGGCCAAATTTCTGCGCCAGTTCCTCGCGCCACTGCTGCACCAGGCCGGGCGGGGTCAGGATGAGGATGCGTTCGGCCATCTGGCGCAGGCGGTACTCTTTGATGACCAGGCCGGCCTCAATTGTTTTACCCAGGCCGACTTCGTCACACAACATGCCACGTCCGCGAAAACGGCGCAGGGCGGCCTGGACGGCTTTAATCTGGTAAGGGAAGGGGTCGAAGTGCAGGCTGTCCAGGCAGATGAGTTCGTCGAAACCGCCGATGAGCAGCATGTGGGCGGCGGCCAATTGTAAGCGGTACGCCTGGGAGGTGAGGAATTGTTGGTGGGCTACGGCCGTGAGTACCTCTCCCGCGCCGGGTTGCAGTTGCACAATAGGATTACTGCTGATTGTCATGGGGGCGTATTATACCGGCAAGGGCGTTAGCGTGATAGATGGCTGCTTTTACTCGTCCGACTGCCATTCCAGCGACATGTTTTGCCGCTGGCCGCAGGTGGCACATGTGGCATATACCAGCCTGCCTTTTGAGCGGGCTTTATAACGAATCCCCCCCCTCTCCCACACCGACTGGGCTGTGCCACAGGCGGGGCAGCGCAGCAGCCACCTTTGCGACTCCGCCTGAATGTCGGCGGCCCATTTGGCCGGCAATAGATTTGTCACGAGTTTTTGTATAAAAGTCATGCCTATTTCACCACAGCTTCCTGAATGGTCGGCCGTAACTCTTCCCGAATCACGTGGCGCAGCGTATCTTCCCATGCTTCCTGGTTTTGCCAGATGTATTCGCGCAACGCCTGGTTGATCAAGGTCTGGTAATTGCCCCCACCCGCGTTCTCTACTTGCACCCCAAACCACTCAATCACACCGTTATCCAGCCGGATCGTAATACGGGATTTGCCTGGCGGCAGGGGATCAATTGCCCCCCGCCGCCCCTGGCTGAAATCATACACTTCTTTCATCGTTCACCCTCATATTGTTTACGTTCATGTGGGCTTGCCTCCCGCGCTGAGATAAAACGTGTTTCATCCCCACGAAGCGTATATACAACAACTAAAACCTGCCCAAACGCGCATCACTGCCGATGGTGACAAATCTCTCTTCGTTAGCATCCTCATCTTCAACCGTGATAGCAAAATAATCGGCGAACACTGAGACCGCGTCAGCAAAACGGATACCATGTTTTTGTTAGTTGCTGCGAGCTTTGCGCGGATCCCATTGATAGATCATGCTGATAATTGTATGCGCATGCTTGAGTGAAAGCAACCTATAGACTTCGGAATGAATAGACGACTATAAACGGCAAATGATGGGAACAGGATGAGAGACGGTCGTAATTAGAAGGCATTGTTCCAGAGTTCAAGTTCATAATCCAGCAACGTCACATAACCCTTTGCGAGTGCAAAGTTTCTTAACGTGTCAATCCATTGCATATATGTTTCTCTTGAATCCAGTTTTGTCCAGGCATCTACAATGCCAACTTGCCATAGAACCAGCCTATCAATTGGACAATGAGGGGGAGGCGTCGTATTGAGTTCAAGACACCAGAGAAATTTCAAGTAGAGATTGAGAGCCTTCTGAGACGTTCCAATACGCAATCTCTCGCCATAGAGGATCGAGGCAAACTCATTTGATAAAACATCACTAATGTGCGCGATGTTACGCACGTGCAAAGCATCATCAACATGATAACTGTACTGACGAGAAATTTCACGCAAAAGCTCACTCCACCGGCTGCGTAGTGCAGCCCGCTCGTAAAATCCAATACCTGGAATGTACGTGTGATTTCGCCGTAACGCAGCTCTCAATGAATTGCCTGAAGCATTCTCTTCGTTATTGACGCCGGTCTTTTGCAAAAATATCTGTTTAAGCAGATGGTCTTCCATTGGCTCGTCATTTTCAGAGGTTGTGACTCGCCATTAAAGCTCAATTGGTTTGGCGAGGAGTTCGACGAGGAGTTTGATGGAGTTTTCTACGTCGTCGGCGTGGACGGTTTCGCTTTGGGAGTGGACGTAGCGGCAGGGGATGGAGATGCAGCCGGCCGCCGCGCCGCCATTGGCAATTTGTATCGAGCGGGCGTCAGTGGAGCCGCCGGTTAACACTTCTAGTTGGTAGGGAATGGACGCTTCGCTGGCCCGTTTTTTCATGAGCTGCACCAGCCCGTGATGGGCGATCATGCCCGCGTCCTTCACTTTGATCGCCGTGCCCTTGCCCAGACTGACGGCCATGGGGATGGCTTCGGGCACGTCGCCAGTTAAGGTCACGTCCAGGGCAATGCCTACGTCGGGGTCCAGGTGGTTGGCGGCCGCTTCTGCGCCACGTGTGCCAATTTCTTCCTGTACGCTGAACACAAAGTAGACATCATGCGGCGTTTGTTTCAGCCGTTTCATGGCTTCAATGGCCACCACACAGCCGATGCGGTCGTCCATGCTTTTGGCGCTGAGCATCTTGCCGTTGGCCACAAATTCGCGGTGGAAACCGGCAGCATCACCGACCTGTACCGGGCAATCGTCACGGCCGGTGGCGCCCACGTCAATGAAATGTTTGTCCAGGCCGTAAATTTTGCTGCGGTCGGTGATGCGGTCGCTGTGGATGATACCGACACGGCCGTCAGCAAACTGCACCCGCCCGCCCAATAGCGTATGGGGATAGACGCCACCGATGTTGGTAAAGCGACAGAAGCCTTCTTCGGTGATGTGGGTGATCATGACACCAATTTCGTCCATGTGCGCTGCCACCATCGCCTTGAGGCCGCTGCCGTCTCCTTTTTTGTGGGCAATCAGGTTGCCCAGGGCATCCACCGAGATGTCATCGGCATACTTTTCAATTTCCGGCCAGATGAGGGCGCGTATCTGGTCTTCAAAGCCGGAAGGCCCATAGGCTTCTACGAGTTTTTTGATCAGGTTGTTCATACTATTACCTAATTACGTTTCACAATTTCCGTTGTTAAACTTTGCAGTGTTAATTGTGCCAGTTTCACCACATGGGCGTAATCGTCCAGGTTGATCATCATGGTGGGGGTGTGGGCGTAACGGCCAGGTACGGCGATGGTGGCGACGGGGATGGGGCGGCGGGTGCGCTGAATGGCGCCGGCGTTGGTGCCACCGCCGCCGGGCTGCCGAATCTGGTAGGGGATGTTGTGGGTCACGGCCGTTTGCAAAATATGGCGAACCAGGCGCGGATCTTGCACGGTGACGGCATCCATCACATAAACGGAGGGGCCTTTGCCCAGGGCCACATTGGGACTGACGTCATTTTTATTGGGCAGGTCATAGGCCGGCGTACATTCCAGCACCAGGGACACATCGGGGTCAATGCCATACGCCGCCGCCTGCGCGCCACGCAAGCCCACTTCTTCCTGGACGGTGAAGGCGGCGTACAGGTCAAAGGGATACGGCCGTGCCCGCAGCAGTTCCACCAACGCCGCACAGCCGGCCCGATTATCGAACGCTTTGGCTACGGCCGTTGGACCCAATTCTTCATACGCCGTTACAAAAGCGGCCCGGTCGCCCAGTTTCACCTTGCCCTTGGCAGCGTCTTCATTTTTAGCGCCAATATCAATACGCATGGCGTCTACTTTGACAACTGAATTGCGCTGCACCGGGGTGGAGAGATGCACCGGCCGGCCGCCAATCACCCCTATCACCTTTTCCGGCCCCACCTGCACTACCTTGCCCAACAGGGTACGGTCATCAAAACCGCCCACCGTGTCAAATTTCAGGGTGCCGTTGCTGTCAAAGCCGGTCACCATCAGCCCCACTTCATCCATGTGGGCGTCCACCATCACCCGCAGCGGCGACGCGCCGGTTCCTTTTTTCAGGGCGATCAGGCTGCCCATCGTGTCCACGTGCCATTCATCTACGTGGTCGGCAATCAGGTCACGAATAATCCGGCAAATCTCTTTTTCCTCGCCGGAAACGCCTACGGCTTCGGTCAGGTTTTTTAGTAGCTCGTTCATTATCGTTATGCGCAATCCGTAGCCGCCAATCGGTTCACGGATTACGATTTACTTTCTTTCTCCTCTTCCATCACCCCCGTCGCCAATTTGCCTAGAAATTCTTCGTCTAACCCAACGATAAATTCGGCCAGCAGCCGGCCGGCGCGTTCCACATCTTTGAGCGCCACTGATTCCACCATGGTGTGCATATAGCGCAGGGGAATGGCGACGATGGCGGTGGGAATACCGGCGTGGGCGATCTGCAGGCCGTGGGCGTCGGTGCCGCTGGCGCGCTGGTGGGTTTCAATGTTGATGTTAAGTTCCATCTCTTCGGCCGTCGCTTTCAGGGCGTTAAACATGCCGGTATGCACGTTTGGCCCCAGGTCGAGCGCCGGACCACCGCCCAGTTCATGGGTGACGTGTTCGTTGGCGCCCGGTCCTTTGCCAAAGGTGACGTCAATGGCAATGGCGGCGTCTGGCTGTACGGCAAAAGCGGTAGTGTATGCGCCCAGCAGCCGCGTTTCCTCTTGGGCGGTAGCAACAGCGATCACTTCCCAGGTATGCTGGCGCTGCTGCAACTGTTCCAGGCAGACAGTGACGGCCGCGACCGAGGCGCGATTATCCAATGATTTACCCGCCACCCGTTTGTTCATCAGCTTAAGCAGCGGCTGGCGAAAACTGATGAAATCGCCAATGGAAATCTGGCTGTTTACCGTTTCGATGGGCAATCCCATATCTACCAGCAGGTCTTCAAAATCAAACGGTTTGTCTTGTTTTTCTTCGGGCAACATGCGGGCGGGCAGGCAGCCAATGACGCCGGTGAGGTTTTTACGGCCGTGCACCACCACCAACTGCCCAAACACCTGCCGCGTATCCACGCCGCCAATGGGCGTGACCCGCAAAAAGCCACTGCCGTTGTGTTCTTCCACATCCCGCACCATCAGGGCGATCTCGTCCATGTGGGCGGCTAAGAGAATACGGCGGGGTGGGGTACGGCCGTTTTTGGTGGCCCGTTTGGTGGCAATCAGGCTGCCCACCCGGTCCCGTGTGATAGTGTCCACATAGGGCTGCCATAATTCTTCAATGACGGCAGCAATCTGATCCTCATAACCAGAGGGGCCGGGCGTTTCAGTCAGGGTTTTGAGCAGTTTATGAATGTCCATACTCTTTTTTATCACGTTTTCCTGTTTTGCTCCATCGGCAATTTAAGTGATGGTTTTAAGGAGAAGGCGGCGTGCTTTCTGGCGTTGTTTCCGGCGTGGCCGTTTCGGTCGGCATTTCCGTGGGCGTTTCTGTTGGCGTGTCGGTGACGGTGGGGGTGAAGGTAGGGGTAGCCGTCAGTGTGGCGGTGGCCGTCTCCGTGGGTGTTTCCGTGGGTGTGCTGGTTGGCGTCTCGGTGGGAGTTTCCGTGGCCGTGGACGTGGCCGTGATGGAAGGGGTATGAGTCGGCGAGGTGAACTGGGTGGGTGTGGGCGGCAGAGTAGCGGTAGTTGGCGGTGTGGGCGAAAGGAAGGAGGTGGGCACGGCCGTGAGCGTACCTGGCAACGGTGCGATGGTAGCCGCATCGGCGCCTGTTGGCGTCAGGGTTACGACCGTTGGCGTAGCGGTTACGCGATCTCCATCCGCTAACAACAAGGCGGCAATCCCGGCACAATAACACGGAATGGTCAATAAAATAATACCAATCAACAAGGTATAGGTGCGACGTCGCGAGTCCATTGGGCGGGATGATAATGGACATTATGGTAATTGACAAACGGCCGTAGCACTATCCTAGTATTCACTACCGTACATTTTTAATGTGATGCCTGCGGCATAGAGAAAGCCACAGGAATTTCCATGGATTCATTAAGAAAATGCTCCAACAAGTCAAGACCCAATTGAAACAGGCTCAAGTCGCACCGGTCTGGA